>NZ_OZ040189.1:1824000-2432000 GCF_964048965.1 Tenacibaculum sp. 190130A14a
CCTATTTTAACATCATCAATGGAGTTTACTTATGATAAGTTAGCAGATGTAAAAGACGTAAAACTAATTTCAGGTACAGCTAGTATTGATTCATTCAAAGAAAATTCGAATACGATAGTGTACCCTAAAGAAGCGGTAGAATTAGGTACAAGTTGGAAAGAGTCTAAAACAACAAGTCAAGGGGTAAAACTGAATTATGAATATAAAGTAACTTCTATAGACGCTAATAAAGTAGTTCTTACTATTACAGGAACTATTTCTGAAATTGGTACAGGAGATTTTAATGGAAAGGCCAGTGTAGATAGAAAAACAGGAAATGTTTCAGAAATGAATGTAGATATGAATATGAATGTAATGGGGCAAAAGATAAAGCAAAATATTAGTATGACTACCACAAAAATGTAGTTTACAAAATAGCTATAAAAAATAAAAGCTCTGAAGTTATTCAGAGCTTTTATTTTTTAGTAAAGTACCACCAGTTCATATCTCTGGTTATTCTATAGCCAAGCTTTTCATATAGTTTAATAGCAGGATTTCCTTTGGTTGTGTGTAAAATAGGATGTTTTCCGTCTTTTATTATATCTTTTGTTACATGTAGTGTAAGTTGTTTAGCATAACCTCTTTTTGTAAAATCAGGATGGGTTACTACACCACTAACTTCAATAAAATCATCTGTTTGCATTCGTTGTCCAGCAATGGCTACCAATTGATTACTTTTAAAAATACCAAAGTATTTGCCCATATCAAACGTACGTTTTTTATAGTACCCTGGCATAACTAACCAAATAAGATGATAAATAGCATCTACATGTTTTTCAGTTAAAGGAACAATTTCTTCGGTAATATCAATTTCTTGTAAATTCTCTAAAACCATTTGAACTCCTTCTATTTTTTTGTCTAATGTGATTTTTGAAGTATCATATGTAGGAGTTTTATTTTCAGAAACTAGAAAAAAAGCATCAGTTAATTTGGCATATTCGTTTAAGGCATGTTTTGTTTTTTGGGTATTCGTAAATGCACCAAAGGGACATATATTAGGATCATAAAAAGTTACTTCATCATACTGAATAGCAAATTTCTTGTGTGTTTCTTTTAACGAAGACCAAACAGGGTTTTCTAGCTTATTTTTCATTATAAATGTTGTTTAGCGCAGTGCTCAAATCAGAATACATAAAAGTATACAAACTGGTAGTTTTATTCGAAGAAACCCTACTTCCTTTTAATAAAATATAAGCCATTTCCCCTAATGCTGTTTTTAAAACAAAAGAAGGTGCATTAATAGGGAATACCGTTTTTTTAATAGTTGTACCCAACGTATTTGTAAAGCTTTCATTGGTTTGATGTTCAGGAGCTACAGCATTGAAAATACCTTCAAAGTGCGTGTTTCGAATTGCTTCGAGATACAAATTACATAAATCATCAACATGAATCCAAGGAATATATTGTTTGCCATTGCCAAGAGCAGATAAAAATAAAGGCGTATTCATTTTTGATAGAGCACCTCCCGATTTAGTTAAAACAACACCTGTTCGAAGAATAGTTACAGGAATATTAATTTCCTTAAACTTAGAAGCTGCTTTTTCCCATTGTACACAAATTTTTGATATAAAGTCATTTTCAGGTTGATCGTCTTCTGTAAAAATCTTATCGGAAGTTTTGGCTCCATAATACCCAATTCCAGAGGCAGATATAAAACCTTTTAGAGGAATGTCTAATTCTTTTATTTTTTCAAATAATAAATTAGCAGATTGAACTCTACTATTTATTAGTTCTTTTTTTCTTTTAGTTGTCCAACGTTTATCAGCAATTCCAGCGCCTGCTAAATGAATTATATGAGTAACTCCAGTAAAGGCTTTTACATCAATATAATTTTCGGTAATGTTCCAATGAAATTCATTTTTGTTTTGTGGAGACCTAGTTAAAATGACAACTTCATAATTTTGTTTTTTTAAAAGTTGTTGTAATTGTTTTCCTATAAGCCCTGTTCCTCCAGTAATTAAAACTTTTACCATGTTCCTTTTTGTTTTTGATTGGCATTACATAATTCAATAATCTCCTTTATTCGTTTTTGTCTTGTAGCTACTCTTTTAGCACTAAACAACCAATACAAATAGCCTTTTCTATAAGATTTTGCAAAATTTTGATAGTTTGAATAAGCTGTAGGGTTATTATCAAAAGCTTGCTGTAAATCTTCTGGTACCACCAAATTCTCAACATCGTCTAAAGCAGACCAAGAACCGTTTTGCTTTGCTATTTCAATTGATTTTACCCCTGATTGATGCATGAGGTTGTTAGTAAGTAATTCTTTAATATATTTTTTGTTTAATGCACTCCATACACTTTTTGGTTTACGAGGACAAAAATATTGTTGTCGTTTACCATTTCCTAAACTTTTGACTGTTGAATCTATCCAACCAAAACATAAGGCAACTTTTACAGCTTCTTCCCATCGCATACTTGGAATGTTGGATTCTACCTTGTATAAAATTAAATAAACACCAGTACTTACATGATGATTTTCAAGTAACCATTCTCTCCATTCAATATCGGTTTTAAAATATAACTGAGGTCTGTTTTTACTCATGTTATCTAATAATTTTACTAGGAAAAGCAACAATACTTTCGTGTCCGTCTTCACCTACAGAGGCAATACCAAAAAAGAAATTATCAATAACAATTCCTTCTAAAGTAAATTCATTGATATCTCCAACATATCTACTATGATCCCAAGTTGGAGAAGTGGTATCTCTCCAGTAAATTTTATAGCCTTTCGCACCATTAACTTTGTCCCATTTAAGTTTTACAGAGGGTTGTACAATTCCTCCAATGGCTACATTTGTAGGAGCAGTAGGTGCACTTGCAATACTAGCCAAGTTAATTGCGTTTACGGCGGTTAATTTATTGGCATAATCAAAATTCACAAATTTAAGTTTATCACCGTACTCTATTCCGTTTTCTGTACGTATATCTTGGTGTTGCTGTGTGTAGTTTTCATGCGCTTCCATAATGCGAATCCCAGGAAATCCTATATCATTAAATGGTCTATGATGACCACCTCTTCCAAAACGATCTAAACGATACACCATTTTAGGGTTCATTTCTGGCATATACGTTTTAGTTGTTTTATAAATATATCGAGCTAATTGACGAGAGATACCATCTACTTCACCTCCATAAAAACGTCTCGCTCTTCGCTGACGTTCCGTTTCAGTAGGAGGGGTTGGTTCTGAAAAAATTCTAAAAGTTCTATTATCAATGACCCCATCAACTCCTTTAATGTTTCCAATCATATCATTATTCATCACTCCTAAAATGTTCCATCCTTTTTCTTTGGCATAAGTAGCTAGACCTTTTCCTCCAAATAGGCCTTGTTCTTCACCAGACAATCCAACATAGACAATACTATTATCAAATGAATATTTACTTAGAACACGAGCAGCTTCTATAGCTCCGGCCATTCCAGAAGCATTGTCATTTGCACCAGGAGCATCATCAGTAAAATTATTAGGATCAGAAATTCGAGAGTCTATATCACCACTCATGATGATGTAGCTATTAGGATTTTTTTTACCTCTTTGAATCGCAACGACATTAACTACCCAAACATCTTTCGTAATTCTAGCGTTCGTTCCTTTTTTGACCAAATCTTTTTGATAAAAAACCTCTAAACAATTGCCACAATCTTTAGAAATTTGATCAAATTCTGACTTGATCCATCTTCTTGCAGCACCAATTCCTCTTGTGTTAGAAAGTGTGTCACTTAAGGTATGTCTTGTACCAAAATTAGCTAATGTGGAAATATCCGCTTTTATCCTATTAGTCGATACATTGTTGATAATATCATAAATCTTAGCATCTGTTTGAGCAAACAAACAAACTGAAAGACTTAAAAAAAATAAAGTAATATAAGTTTTCATTTGAATAAGTTTTAAGGTTAACTTATTGGTTAGACGTTCTATTTTTAAATCATTTCAATATTACTTCTTAAAATGCCAAAAAGGAATTTTAGAAATAATAATGTTGGAAGTGTCCTTATTCCGAATTCGTTTACGAGTAATTTTTAAAACATGATTTCCTTCAGTCAAAGAATCAATATTGACATAGGTTTCATAGCCTAAATCTTTACGCTTGTTTTTAGTTGCAATGAATTTTGTTGAATATTTAATAGAATCAATATATATAGCAAACATTTCATTAAATGTTTTGTGATATTGATTCATTAAACTATCGCTATTCCGAGTAAAATCATCCCAAAAAAACATTCTTGACTTTAGTCCTCTAATATCTTCTTTAGGCTTTAAACTTTTATTATAGTCAAAAATTTTATCTTCTAAACGTTCATTAAAGACAATAAAAACATTAAGGTATGAATCTTTTATAACCTTAGAAGGAATGGTAGCTGTATTAATAAAATCGGTTTTATCAATAAGTTGGTCTTCGTAATTATATGGATTGGCATATACTTCAGATGACTTTCTGTCTTCTTTTAAATAATTGGATTTGTTATAAGAATATGTCGAGGAAAACAGCACAAATACATATACAGGAACTAGAATAAAGCTTAGTCTTCTTCCAAAGCGATTATCTAAAAAATTATATACTAACGGACGGTATAAAAAAGACAATGTAATAATGCTAAATACCCTGTATAAAGGAAAGTATAGTTTAGCAATCCACTTTTTCTTTTTTAAAAAACCTTGACTTATAAAATCAATGAAAGTAAAGAAAGCCCCGGCTAAAATGAATAATATAAGTGCAATACCAATAAAAACAGAAATTTTTTCCCAAATCCCATCTAAATCGGTATCCATGAAGATAAATACCGTAAACAAAATACTTAAAAGAGTAAATAGGCAAGCTAAAAAGTAGAAAATAAACAAAAAAGAGACTGCGAAAAGAATGCTACAATAATTTTCTAGATTACCGATGTATTTATCAAAAGAGCCTATTCTTTTTTGTAAATGTTTGGTGAATTTTGGTACGTATTTAAGTTCATCATAATCAATATCACCAGAAACATATCGCAACCCTAATGCTCCAATCCATAAACCACGAAGTATTACGTGTATGAGAAGATTAGATATTAAAATCCAACAAGATATTTTAATTGTATACCAAAGAATGGTTTCGGCAAGTTTACTATCGTGTTTAGCTATTTCAAAATTGGCTTCAATCGGACCAATAGCAGAAAATAAACCAAATATTGCAAAACCTGAAATCAGTAACTCTAATTGCCAACTTTCTTGTTGTAGACGGTCTAGTAAATCTTTAAAAACCGAACTGTTGTAATCTTTACTCATAGTTTGTTTAGTCTTGACCTAAAGATACATTGTTTTTTAAAGTAAAAAAAGGCCTTAAGAAGCTATATTTCTAAATTAGATTTCCCTTAGCATTTCAGTTTTATTTTTGTTTTTCCAAGTACCGCCAGTAAAATCAGGTACTTTAACAGAGCTGCTATTTTGTGCTACCGATAATTCTGAGAGGGGTGTAATAGAACTCCATAATACGCTATCGTATACATTAATATCTAAAGGTAATCCTTCATTTAAACATTTTATTAAGCGATAGATCATTACAAAATCCATTCCTCCGTGTCCAACTGAATTATCAGAAATTTGAGATTTTAACTTTGACCAAAGCGGATGATTGTACTTTTCTCGGTACATTTTATAGTGTTCTTCATCCAACCATTTATGTCCCCACCAAGCAAGTTCTTCTTCGTTTATGTATAATTTAGAAGGATAACCTTCATGAACCGCTTTTGTACCTACCAAAGTATTTAGTCTATCATAGGGTCTACCTGAGTGAACATCAAATTGTAGCATAATGGTTTTACCAAGTTTTGTTTTGATCATTGTTGTATTCATATCTCCACATTTTACATTGGCAAATTTGTCAATGTTTGCTTTTTTTGCGGCATCACTCAAGCTTTTTTCTCTTGAACTCATAGAAACTACATGATCATAGGTGTCTCCACGTCCAATATCCATATATTGACTTATAGGGCCTAATCCATGTGTCGTATAAAAATTACCGTCTTTATTTAAATGATGTTTGATTCTCCATTGATCTTCGTAATATTTTTCATCTAAAAGGTGTTTTCTTAAGTCATGAATGTAGGCTCCTTCAGCATGTGTTAAATCTCCAAAAACACCTTGATTGACCATATTTAAAACCCATAATTCTTCATTGTTGAAACAACAATTCTCCATCATCATACAATGTTTTTGTGTTCGTTCTGCAGTTTCAATAAGTTTCCAACAGTCTTCTAGCGTATAGGCAATAGGTACTTCGCAAGCAACATGTTTTCCATTTTCCATTCCGTATAGCGACATTGGAGTATGCATTTCCCATGGAGTAGCAATAATTAACAAATGAATATCATCTCGCTCAACTAGTTTTTTCCATTCGTTTGGATTCCCATAATAGGCGTGTGCTATCTTGTTATGTGTTTTTTGTAGATGTTGGTTTAGTTTATCTGTTTTTTCTTTTTTAAGATCAGAAACAGCTACGATATCCGCTTTGTCATTTTTTAGTAACCAATCGAACATTTGTATGAGCACTTGACCTCTATTACCGCAACCAATAATTCCAACATTGACTTTATCAATCTTAGGAGCGGTAAGTGCAAATGCACTTCCTTTGGCAGTTTTATTTAGAAGTTGTGAAGTGTTTTCTTCGTCTTTACAAGAAATAGTTGAAGATAATCCTAAAAATAAAGAGGCTTTCGCAGAAAGGGAAAGAAATTTTTTTCTATTCATCATAGTTTCATTAAATTGCTTTAGCTGTAGTTACTTGTAAAGGTATCAATTAATTGCTATTTTTACGGGCTAAAATTTAGTAAACGACAATAATCAACATAAAAATATATGTATAATTCAAAAATTACAGGATTAGGTTATTACGTTCCTGAAAACGTGGTAACTAACGATGATCTTACCCAGTTTATGGAAACAAGCGATGAGTGGATTCAAGAAAGAACTGGAATTAAAGAACGTCGTTGGATTGACCCTAAAACGGAGGATTCTACTTCAGTTATGGGAGCAAAGGCCGCTAAAATTGCGATTGAAAGAGCAGGTTTAACAAAAGATGATATTGATTTTATCATTTTTGCAACGTTAAGTCCTGAGTTGTATTTTCCTGGAGGAGGAGTACAAATTCAAGATTTATTAGATATGCCAACTATTGGAGCATTGGATATACGTAATCAATGTTCTGGATTTATTTACTCTTTATCAGTTGCAGATCAGTTTATTAAGACCGGGATGTATAAAAACATTCTTGTTATTGGATCTGAAAATCACTCAGGAGGTTTAGAAAAATCTACGAGAGGTAGAGGAGTGACTGTAATTTTTGGTGATGGTGCTGGAGCGGCGGTTTTATCGCGTAGTGAAGAAGAAGGAAAAGGTATTTTATCTTCTCATTTACATTCAGAAGGGAAACATGCAAAGGAATTAGCTTTGATTGGACCTTCAACAGGAAGATGGGTAGATGCAATTATGGAAGAAAATGACCCAGATGATACTTCTTATTATCCATATATGAATGGTCAGTTTGTTTTTAAACATGCTGTTGTACGTTTTTCAGAGGCCATTGTAGAAGGGTTACAGGCAAATGGATTACAAAAAGAAGATATTGATATGTTAATTCCGCATCAAGCGAATTTACGTATTGCACAGTTCATTCAAAAGAAATTCCAATTATCAGATGATAAAGTGTTTAATAACATCATGAAATATGGAAATACTACTGCAGCTTCTGTTATTATTGCTTTAACTGAAGCATGGGAGAAAGGAAAAATCAATGACGGAGATTTAGTAGTGTTGGCTGCTTTTGGAAGTGGATTTACTTGGGGATCAGTTGTGATTCGTTGGTAATTAAAAATGATAATTATAGAAAAAGCCGAAGTTTTAATCTTCGGCTTTTTTTATTAAAACATACCGCCTTGTGATTCATTACTATCTCTGTATTTTCTACTTTTTCTTTTGTTTTTACCACTTCCAAAATTATAGGAAAAACCTAAAAATATAGAATCATATTCGAGAATATATTTTCCTTTTTGCTGAAATGGATTTGTAGAAGAATAATCGAAGTTAACATTGTTAAAAATATCAGTACCTCTTAAAGTGATATTACCTTTACCATTCAATATTTTTAGTTTTCCGGCAATATTTACCATAGTGTATGGTTGTATAGTGTATTGGACATTTTGACTCTTACCTCTATGAATCGTTGAGAGTTGAAAACTTAACTTTTTAGAAACTTTGAAAGAGTTACTAATTCTCCCTTTAATAATGGTGTTTTTGATCATTTCGAAGTGTGAGTTTAAGACGCCTTGAGAATCTTGAATATAAGTTTCAAAAGAAGGTCTTATGGTCCACCATTTTTGCAGTTTGTAACTTCCAGAAATCTCAAAGCCATAACTATCTGCAAAATCATAATTAGTAAAAGAAGAAATTAACAGCTCTGAATTAGCCATATCTCTTTGTAATATACGACCAATTTTATCATTCGTTCTTCTGTAAAATGTACCTATTGATAGATAGCCTTTATTAATTGTTTTTGTATAATTAAGTTCTATTGAATTGGTGAATTGTGGAGTAATATTAATGTTTCCTTTTGCAATCGTAAGGGGAGAGGCCCATTCTTGAATTGGAGTAAGTTGATATGCCGAAGGTCTATCAACTCTTCTACTATATGCTAATTGTAATTCATCTTTTGAAGAAATGTGATAATTGATAGAAGCTGAAGGATATAAACTAAAAATTTGATCAGTAATAGAAGAAGTTCCTTGTTGCGTATTCAAAAACAAAGCATCCAACTTGAATTGTTCTGCTCTTAAACCAATTTGTATAGCTAGTTGATTAAACTCTTGCGTATAACTAATATACCCAGAGTAAATATCTCTATCGTAATTTAAGCTTGTATTCCCAATAGGTTGTATGTTTGAAGTATTAGTGCTTGGAGCTTCTTGATCAGTGATGATACGATTATAAAAGTTTTGTTTTCTATATTCTAAACCAAATTCTATAGAGCCCGATTCAATAGGTTTTGTATAATCTATATTGAAGAGCCATAATTTTTTAGTGTCTTCAATATCATTGGTATAATTATACTCTTTTGTAGTGGGATTTGTTATTTCTGAATTTACTGTGTGTTCTGGGTTCTTATTAATTGAATAGTTTAGCTCTAATTCTAAATTTTGCCCTGTATCGTCAAAGTTGTAAACGTAATCGATGTTATAACTTGCATCTTTTTGTTTGTATGTAGAAAAACGTCTGTTATCAAATAAAATAGTAGTGTTTTGGGTAGTTTTAGTATGCGTGGAGAGACTGTTATTGTCAAAATTTTGATTGGTATATAGTGATAATAAACTTTGTTTACTAAGTTCGATATCAGCTCCAAATTTAAAACTATGAAGATTCGAGTTGTTTAAAAAGTCTATGTCTTGTAATAAATTAGTTGTTGTTCTTTCAATGTTATTGAAGGTTTCATAATCTCCCCAACTAGTATTATAAGAGCTATAAAAATTGATTCGACCCACTTTGTAGTTTGCATTTAGAATGATGTCTGGACGAGTATTTTTACTATGTTTTATACCAATAACAATATTACCATTGAAACCTATTTTAGTATTCTTTTTTAAAATTACATTAATAATACCACTCATTCCTTCGGAAGTATATTTAGCGGAAGGGTTTGTGATAATTTCTATCTGTTTTATTGTATTTGAAGGAATTTGTTTTAATAATTGTTCAGTTTTTAAATTGGATGGTTTTCCATTTACAAGAAGTTGTACATTTTCATTCCCTCTAAGGCTAACGGTTCCTGAGAGTTGATTTACATCAACGGAAGGAATAGTTTCTAAGATTTCTAAAGAATTTGAACCAACAGCTAATAAATTCTTATCTATATTATACACCCTTTTATCAATTTTTTGAGCAACGCTAACAACCTTTGATTGAATTTCAACCTCACTTAAGTGCTCAGCATTTTCTTGTAATAAAAAAGTGCCTAAATCAATAGGAGATTTACTTTTTGTTAAATCAATGTTTTTCTGAGTTTTTTTATATCCAATAAACTGAAAAGATAAAGAGAGTTTAGCTTTTGGAAGTTTGAAGAGTTTAAATGTACCTTGGTTGGTCGTAGTAGTTCCTGTAATAATTTTGCCATCTAAAGTGGCACAGGTAATAGTTACATAAGATAAGGGAGATTTATTTTTAAAATCTTTGACTTGACCAAAAACTTGTACTTTTTGTGCAGAGGCACAAAATACCATACTAACTAATAGCATTGCTAATAGTAACTTTTTCATATTCGGGGACTTTCTAATTTAAGTCGCTAAAAGTAACAAAAAAAACCAAGGTTATAGATAACCTTGGTTTTTATTTATATAGTAGTTAGTTGTTTAGAAGAAACCGCCACCACCAGACTTTTCATTATTGTCTCTTCTTCTACGTTGTTTTGCCTTATTCTTACCTCCACCAAAACGATAGTTGAATCCTAAGTAGGTAGTTCTACTTTCCCACTTAAAGCGACCATTTTGTACAAATGGAGTTTCAGAATTAAACTTAAATCTCATTGTATCGAATATATCATTTACTCTAAAAGTAATATTTCCTTTTCCTTTTAAAACACTGTAATTAGCACCGATATTAACCATTTTCATTGGATCTACATCCCATTGAATATCTTTTACAGGTCCTCTATACATTGCAAATAATTGTAAACGTAACTTTTTACTTACGGTAAAGCTATTGCTTATTCTAGCATTAAATACATTAGCAGTAACTTCTCTTCTTGGAGCCATAGGATCTGTAATATCATTTGTTCCAAATTGTTTTTGAGAATAATAATCCATACTTGCATTTGCACGCCACCACTTAGCAACTTTGTAGTTCGCTGATAATTCTAAACCATATGCGTCAGTATCATCAAAGTTAGCAAAAGTTAAGATTTGTCTTACGTTTGTAGCATCATCTGGATCCTGATACGTAGCTCTATTAATAACATCATTAATGTTTCTATAGAAAGTACCAAAAGTTAATGACCCTCCCTTAATTCTTCTTGTATAATTAATTTCTAAAGAGTTTGTAAACTGTGGAACTAAGTCTGGATTACCAACAGAAGTAATTAAAGGTGTACTCCATTCTCTAATTGGGTTTACTTGTTGTATTCCAGGTCTGTCAACTCTTCTACTATAGCTTAACTGAAATTGATTCTTATCAGAAGGATTATAAGTAAAGAAAGCAGAAGGATAAACTGTAAATATTTCATCAGTTACAGTTTCTGTATCTTCTCCAACTTGGTTAAATACTCCTTTGATTTCATATTGCTCTAAACGAGCACCTAATTGCATAGTTACTTTACCGAATTTATGACCATAGTTGATATATGCAGAATAGATATCTCTGTCATAAGTAAAAGATGAATTAGCAAAACCAACCTGTGTAGTTAAGTTTGTATTATCGGTTTTATCAAGACGATATTCTACTCCTAATTCTAATTTACCATTTTTTGAAATTGGATTTGTATAATCTAAATTAATCAATGTATTTTCTCTTTCGTTATTGATATCATTGATATAATCATCTTGTGTTCCTTGTAAGAAATCATTCTCTAAGAAATTTGGAGCAGTATTTTTAGAATACGTTGCTTCAAATTCAATATTGTGTCCCTTCTTTTCGAAATCACGCTTATAGTTTACATTATAAGCTTGGTTTTTACTATCCGTAGATTGTTCATTTGGAGAGTTTTCAAAAAGTGAACCATCATTTAATGTAATTATAGCCCTACCACCTGCATCACTTTTAAACCAGTTATGAGTTGTATAAAATGATAAAGTATTTTTATCATCTAAATAAATATCAGCACCAACTTTTAATAAATGAGATTGGTTGTTGTTGGTAAAGATGAAATCTTGATTGTTAGTTCCTGGTCTATTTACAAAACCAAAATTGTATCTATCTCCTCCATTGTAACCATAATTTCCGAAGAAATTAACTTTACCAGTTTTGTAATTCATATTGGTAGAAGCATTATAACGAACATAATGACCTGCTTCAACTCCGGTATTTACAGAACCGTTGAATCCCATATTAGCATTTTTATTAAGAATGATATTGATAATACCACTCATACCTTCTGGGTTGTATTTTGCAGATGGATTGGTAATTAATTCTACGCTCTTAATTGAAGTAGAAGGAATTTGTTTTAAAAGCTGAGAAGCAGGAATGTTTGTTGGTTTTCCATCAACTAAAACACGTACATTTTCGTTTCCTCTTAAACTAATATTTCCTGTTTGACTATCAACGCTTACAGATTGTACATTGTTTAACAATTCAGAAGCTGTTGCACCAGCAGAAGTTAAATCTTTTCCAACATTAATTACTTTTCTATCCACTTTTTGAGTAACAGTAGATGTTTCAGCTCTAACTTCAACTTCTTCTAAAGTAGTACTATCTTCTTCTAAACTAATAGTTCCTAAATTTATCTTTCTGTTTTTATTAGTAACATCAATAGTTCTGTTATAAGTTTTATATCCTATAAATTGAACTTCAACAGTACTTTTACCTTCTGGAATGTTCTTAATTGTAAAAAGTCCATTATCAGTTGTTATTCCTCCAGTTATAATTTTATTGGCAAGGTCTTTGACAACTATATTAACGTAAGGAAGTGGTTCTTTTGTGGTTTGGTCGATTACTTTTCCCGAAATTACCCCAGGTTTCGGAAGATTACTTTTTGACATTTGAGCGAAAGATATGCTACTTACAAGTAAAAAGAGTATCAATAGTTTTTGTTTCATTTTATTTTTTAATTGAATAGTTTTAATGTCTAGTAGACTAACTTTAATCTATATTTGTTACCTTGTTTAACAGAGTTTAACGTATTATTAACAAATGAAAAATGTAACCTTGGTGCTGGGTGCGTCATTAAAACCGGAGAGATATTCTAATAAAGCAATCAAACGTTTGACAGCTAATAATATAGATGTTGTTGCTGTTGGAGGTAGAGAAGGTGTTGTAGATAATGTTACAATTGTTAAGGAAAAAGAGAACTTTGCAAATATTGATACAGTAACATTATATCTTAATCCAAAAAGACAAAAGGACTACTATGATTACATTATAAGATTACAACCGAATAGAGTGATTTTTAATCCAGGTACAGAAAATTTTGAGCTGATAGAAAAATTAAGAGCATTCGATATTAAAGCTGAACTAGCTTGTACTTTAGTTTTACTAGCAACTAATCAGTACTAAGTACGTTTAAAGGAATATTTTCGTTCGAATAACGGTTTCCTGCCACGGCCAATTCTACATTGTCAAAAATAGTATTCGCTTCTTCTTTAAAGTCTTCTAGGTTTTTATATCGACTTGAATAATGGCCTATAATTAACTTCTTTGCGTTCGCAGCTTTGGCTATTTTGGCTGCTTGTTCTGCAGTTGAATGTTTAGTTTTATCGCAAAGATCTTCTCTGTCTTTTAAAAAAGTCGCTTCATGATATAATACATCTACATTTTCAATAATTGGAACGATATCAGGTTTATATGAGGTATCACTACAAAAGGCAAAACTTTTCGGAGCAGAAGGAGCCAAAGTTAATTCACTGTTAGAAATAATTTCACCAGAGCTCAATTGGAAGTCTTTACCCGCCTTTAAATTATGATAATCACAAACATCAATTTCGTCGTATAACTTAATTTTGTCAATATTTAACCTTCTAGGTTTAGGTTTTTCAGTAAACAAATAACCATTTGTATATACTCTATGGTCTAATGGAATAGTTCTTACCTCTACCTTGTCATCTTCAAAAATAAGTTCACTTTCTTTAGAATTAAGTTCATGAAAAATAATGTTAAATTTTGTCCACGATTTAGATAATTTTAATTGTAATACCGTTATTTCCTTAATCCCAACAGGACCATAAATATGTAAATCTTTTTCTCTATTTAAAATACCAAAGGTAGATATTAGGCCTATCAAACCAAAGAAATGATCACCGTGTAGGTGAGAAATAAAAATGTGGTTAATTTTGGAGAACCCTACTTTGTATTTACGCATTCTACTTTGCGTACCTTCTCCACAATCGATTAAAAAATGACGATTGTTTATTTCTAAATATTGGGCTGTTGGAAAAGCATTTACCCTAGGTGTTGCTGAATGGCAACCTAAGATAGTAAGTTGTAAACTCATTTATCTAATAACAAAACGTTTTGAAATAACTTGTTCTTTCGTTTGAATAGCATAGATGTACATTCCAGATTTTAAGTTATTCCTATAAAAAGGTAATTCATTCTTTCCAGCATGAACTTTATAAGTTTTGTGGAAAACAGTTTTACCTAAAACGTTTTTTACTGTTAAAATAATCTGTTCACTATTGTTAGATTTAAAGTAAAAAGTTGTTTTATTCGAAAACGGATTAGGGGATACAATAACATCCTTTATTGATTTTTCTTGCGAAAAACCTACAAAAGAGAATGATATAAATAAAATTAATAAAAGTATTTTTTTTACCATAAATTGCTTTTTTAAGGGGTTAAAACAATTTAAGTTTTTAAAAACCTAAATCACGTTGTATATTTTCCATTTCTATAACATCTTCTGCTTCTTGCAATGTAGGAACGATATTAAATTCCTCAGGAAAAGCATCAATATCAATGTTAGTACATATCAAAACAAAAGACATGCCATTTTTTTTATGCATACTTGCATAACTCAAAAATAATGAAATATTTTTTTCAACAACATTTTTTTGAGAAGAAAAATCAATAATTAAGTGATTTTCCTGAAAATTAACATATTGTTTTTCAAAATATTGATAAAACTCATTGAATGAATTTTCTTCTACTGTAACTAATGTATATGATTCTGTAGTATCAATTTTCATAATTATCTTTTTATTTGTTGGGCTAACAAATAAATAACAGCCATTCTAACCGCAACTCCGTTTTCAACTTGATTAAGTATGATTGACTGGTCGCTGTCGGCCACATCACTTGTTAGTTCTACACCTCGATTAATAGGACCAGGATGCATAATAACAATTTTTTTGCCAAGATTATCCAATATTTCTTTATTAATACCAAATAACTGCGTGTATTCTCTGGTAGAAGGGAAGTATTTTATATCCATTCGTTCATGTTGAACACGTAATACATTGGCAACATCACACCATTCTAAAGCTTTTTTTAAGTTGTTTTCAACTCCAACACCTAAACTAGATATGTATCTTGGAATTAGTGTAGTTGGACCACAAACTTTTACTTCAGCACCTTGTAATTGTAAAGCAAAAATGTTAGATAATGCTACTCGAGAGTGTAAGACATCTCCAACAATAACTATTTTTTTACCTTTTAAACTATTTGTGTTTAGTGCTTCTCTCATAGAAAAACTATCTAACAAAGCCTGTGTAGGATGTTCATGTGTTCCATCACCAGCATTTACTATTCTAGCATCTACATGTTTTGATAGGAATACTCCCGCACCAACATTTGCGTGTCTCATTACAACAATATCTACTTTCATAGATAAAATATTGTTAACAGTATCAATAAGTGTTTCTCCTTTTTTTACGGAAGATTGACCTGCTGAAAAATTAATAACATCTGCAGATAAACGTTTTTCGGCAAGTTCAAAAGAAAGCTTGGTGCGTGTACTGTTTTCAAAAAACAAATTAGCAATTGTAATGTCACGTAAAGAAGGAACCTTTTTAATAGGTCTATTAATTACTTCTTTAAAATGAGAGGCAGTTTCAAAAATTAATTCTAAATCGTTTGGGTTAAGGTATTTTATGCCTAATAAATGTTCTACACTTAACTGATTCATTGGTTTATAGTTGTAATAGTTGTATTGTTATTTTTTGATACTACATTTAAATTTTTTCTAAAATGATAGCATCTTCATTTTGTATTTCTTTCCAGTGAACGACTACCTTTTCTTGATTGATAGCATCTACTTGTCGTCCTCTATAATTTGGTTGAATAGGTAAATGACGACTAAATCTTCGATCAATTAATACCAATAATTCAATATTCTCGGGTCTTCCATATGCCTGTAGTGCAGTTAGAGCCGATCGTACACTTCTACCAGAATAAAGTACATCATCTATAATAACTACTTTTTTATTTTCTATTAAAAAGTCAATTTTAGTAGGGGTAGCTTCTAAGGGCTCTTCATTTCTTCTAAAATCATCACGATAAAAAGTAATGTCTAACAAACCTAATTGTAAATCAGAAATCCCGTAGTCTTCCTTTAGTATATGTACTAAACGATTGGCTAGAAAACTACCTCTAGGTTGAAGTCCAATTAAAACGGTATTAGAAAAGTCGTTATGATTTTCGATTAACTGACATGCTAATCGATGAAGAATAATTTCAATCTCTTTCGAGGTAAGTAAAATTTTGCTTTCCATTTTTGTCGCTATCAAAGTTTTATATGATAGTTTCAAAATCCAAAAGTAAGCTAAAATTATACGTCAACAAAATTAAACTTAATGAAACATAAAACTATATAAATAAAATTATCTTTACATTTGCCAGCTTTTACATAAGATCCGAAATATTATGATGAAATATATTAAAAGTAAGAAGATTAACATTAAAGATGATACACTAGCAGGAATTACAGTATCATTAGCAATGATACCAGAAGTTGTTGCTTTTGCTTTCGTAGCTCAAATAGATCCTTTAGTAGCGCTTTCTGGAGCGTTTATTATAGGTTTAATTACTGCTGTTTTTGGAGGAAGACCAGGGCTTATTTCGGGTGCTGCGGGAGCAGTTGCTGTAATCTTTGTGAGTATGATTGCCGAAGGCCATAAAAAAGGAATGTTATTCGATACTCCAATAGATAATATGGGATACTATTATTTGTTAGGTGCAGTTATTTTAATGGGACTTATTCAAGTAGGTGCTGGAGTACTAAAACTAGGACGTTTTGTTCGATTGATTCCACACCCTGTAATGATGGGATTTGTGAATGGATTAGCGATTGTAATTTTTATTGCTCAAGTTAAAATGTTTTCACATAAGGAATTAAGTATTTCTTCAGAAGGAGTAAAAGAATATACAAACATTTTTATGCAAGGATCAGAATTGTATACAATGTTAGGTTTAGTACTGTTAACTATGGCAATAATTTGGGGTTTACCTAAATTAACAAAAAAAGTACCTGCTGCTTTAACAGCTATTTTAATTACAACTGCTATTGTAGTAATTTTCGGGATTGATGTTAGTACTGTTGGATCTTATATTAGAGAAGGTGGAGGAGATGGTTTATCTGGTAAGTTTCCTACGCCGAATTTAGAATTGTGGCAGAACTTACCCTTTAATTTAGAGACACTTTCGTTTATTTTACCATACGCATTTTTAGCTGCTTCTGTTGGTTTGATAGAATCGTTAATGACTATGAATTTAGTTGATGAATTAACAGATTCTAGAGGAAATGGAAATAAAGAATGTGTGGCTCAAGGGGCAGGTAATATTGTAAGTGGATTGTTTGGAGGTACTGGTGGTTGTGGTATGATTGGACAAACTGTAATCAATATCAATGCAGGAGGTAGAGGACGATTGTCTGGAGTAATGATGGCATTGACTCTATTAACGTTTATATTATTTGCAGATAAATATATTGAACAAGTTCCTATAGCGGCATTAGTAGGAGTTATGTTTATGATGGTAATTGAAACATTTGCTTGGTCAAGTTTCAGAATTATGAATAAAATTCCAAAGTCAGATGCATTTGTACTAATTATTGTTTCAGCTGTAACAGTTGTGTTTGATTTAGCAATAGCAGTATTTGTTGGTGTAATAATTTCTGCACTAGTTTTTGCATGGGAAAATGCTAAGAAAATTAGAGCACGAAAAAGAATGAAAGAAGATGGAACAAAGGTTTACGAAATTTGGGGACCTTTATTCTTTGGTAGTATTACTGCATTTAATGAAAAGTTTGATATAAAAAATGATCCTGATACTGTTGAAATCGATTTTGTTGAATCTAGAGTTTCAGACCATTCGGCAATCGAAGCAATTTTTGCATTGGTAGAAAAATACCAAGCAGCAGGGAAGAAAGTAAGATTAAAACATTTAAGTGAAGATTGTAAAGTTTTGTTATATAAGGCTAGTCCTATTTTTAGGGAAGTTATAGAGGAAGATGTAGATGATCCTCGTTATCACCTAGCGGCAAATCCAGAAAAGTTTCCAAAACCTTTATCGGAATACACATTTTAGTGTTGAAAGTTTATAAATAAAAAAGGTGGTTAGAATACAATTCTAACCACCTTTTTTATTTTGTGTTGGCATAATGTTTGACATTGTTTTGCAAACTAGAATGGGTTCAAAATTGGAGTGTTTTTCTTTTTAACTCCCAATTAACAAGCCAACAAGCATATTTTATTATTTTTGAGCCATTAAAGAAAGATTTTATGAAGTTTCAGAAAGCCCTTATTGTATTACTTACCCTACTTTCAATAGCTATCAATGCTCAATCAAAAATATATAGAGCCGAAAAAGATAAAATTCATGATATAATTCATACAAAATTAAAAGTTGATTTTAATTTTGATCAAAAGGAATTGAACGGGGAAGAGTGGATTACTTTAAAACCACACTTCTATGAAACTGATAAATTGACTTTAGATGCTAAAGCCATGAAAATTCATAAGATTAGTTTGAATGGAACAGATTTAGATTATTTTTATGATGATTTTGAATTAAAGATAGATTTACCTCGCAAATTTAAAAGAACCGAAGAGTTTACTATATACATTAAATATACAGCAAGGCCAGAAAGAGTAAAGCAAAAGGGAAGTGCTGCGATAACAGATGCTAAAGGTTTGTATTTTATAAATCCTAAAGGGTTAGAAAAGGATAAACCAACTCAAATATGGACACAAGGAGAAACAGAAGCTAGTAGTTGTTGGTTTCCAACCATTGACGCTCCTAATCAGAAAACATCACAAGAAATATATATTACAGTTCCTAAGAAGTATGTTACTTTATCTAATGGAAAGCTTGAAAAGCAAACGAATAATGTAAATGGTACTCGTACTGATTATTGGAATTTTACTCAGAAGCATGCTCCGTATTTGTTTTTTATGGGAGTAGGAGAGTATGAAATAATTAAAGATACTTATAAGAATATACCAGTAGAATATTATGTAGAGAAGAAGTATGCACCTTATGCAAAAGATATTTTTGGAAATACTCCGGAAATGTTAGCATTCTTTTCAAAGATTACTGGTATTGATTATCCATGGAACAAGTATGCTCAAATTGTAGGAAGAGATTATGTAAGTGGAGCAATGGAAAATACTACAGCAGTTATTCATGGGGAACGCGCGTATCAAATGCCTGGGCAATTAATAGATGAAAATGTACAAGAAAACACCATTGCCCATGAAGCATTTCATCATTGGTTTGGAGATTTAGTTACTACAGAGAGTTGGAGTAATTTAACAGTAAACGAGAGTTTTGCAAATTATAGCGAATACTTATGGCTAGAGCACAAATATGGAAAAGAAGAGGCGGATGCACATTTGTTTGAAGATACCCAGGCATATAAAAATGGAGATAATTACGACAAGCATTTAGTTCGTTTTTACTATGATGATAAAGAAGATATGTTTGATGCTGTGAGCTATAATAAAGGAGGAGCTATTTTACATATGTTACGTAGTTATCTTGGAGATGAAGCTTTTTATGCTGGTTTAAATAAGTACTTAACAGATTACAAATATAAAGCTACGGAAGCACACCAGTTACGTCTTGCATTAGAAGAAGTTTCGGGGAAAGATTTAAATTGGTTTTTTAACCAATGGTATTTTAATAATGGACATCCTAAGTTAGAGATTTCTTACGATTTTAATAAGTTAAGAAAAACGGTAACGGTAAATGTAATTCAAACTCAAATAAACGAGTTTAAATTTCCTTTTGCGATAGATGTTTTTGAAGGAGGAAAAAGAACAAGACATCATGTTTTTGTAGAAGGAAGAGATGCTTCTTTTACCTTGCCTTTTACGCAACAACCTAGTTTAATTCAAGTAAATGCAGATGGTGTATTACTGTGCGATATTAATGAGAATAAGGTATTAAGTGAGTATATTCATCAATTAAAATACGCTGTGAATTATGCACACAAAAGAGAAGCTTTATTGGAAGTAGCGAAAAAGCAGGATGATAAGAAAGCATTTAACGCTATAGCCAATGCAATGAGTGATGATTTCTATAAAATAAGGGTATTAGCGTTAGAGAATATTAACTTGATTAATAAGCATACAAAGAGAAGAGTTATTCAAAAGATTATGCAAATAGCGAATAATGATTCTAAAACATTAGTACAAGCCGCAGCTATTGAAACATTGGGTAAACTAACCGATCCTGAATTGAAATCAGTTTTTGAGAAAGGGTTGCAAAGTAAATCATATTCTGTATTAGGAAAATCGTTAGTTGGAATGTACTACATAGATAAAAGTTTAGCAATTCAAAAATCTAAAACCTTACCATTAGAAGTGAAAAAGATTATTGCTACGCCACTTACAAGAATTTATTTAGAAGAGAACGACCATGATGAATTGAGTTTTATAGCAAGTAATGTAATGTCTGGAATGTTCTTAAGTCAGAATAAAAAAATTCAGTCATTGTATAAAAAGGCATTTGATAAAATTGCTAAAAGTGATAACACAAAGGCTATAGAAAATTTGTCAAATGATATAGTAGCTAAGGGAATTCAATATAAACAGTACAATTTTGATAAAGTAGGAGTTAATTTGTTACGTCAAATGGTACAAATGCAAAAAAGAGCTAAGCCGGCATCTCAAGAATCCAATATTAATGTAATTCAAAAAGCAATGGCGAGATTATTAGAGTAAAACACCTAAAGTTGAATGCTAAAAAAATATATACCAAAGTAACTTTAAAATGTTTAGATAAAAGTATTTCAGATTCATATTATGGAATTCTTTTAGTTGTCTTATTAAATGTTTTAACTGGTGTACTTATTGCTTTAATTGAAGATGCTACAAAAACAACAACTTTATTCCCTTTAGGATTATATTTTTTACCAGCTATATTTTACTATTTTGTTGCTAAAAATACTCGATTAAATACCATGAGATATGAAATTTATCTTTTTGTAGGTGTATTTTATATTTCTGTATGTTTGATAGAATTTAATAGAGGTTATTCTTTGGATAAACCAATGATGGTTTATTGGGATAATGGAAATAAAGCTCACCCTATGAGTTATGTAATACAACTTATTCCTTTAGTATACAAAAGCTTTAAACTGGGACTTTCTTTAATTTTTTTTAGAATTGCCTACTTGGTATATAAGTACCATAAATTGACCATGAATATCAAATAAGTTATTACGTCTTAGTTTGATGGTGAAAAAGCAGTTATAATATTGTTAGAATAATAGTTAGAAATAAGTATTTTTGGCACAGAACTTGACTAGCATAGCTAAACTTATACTTATGAAGAAAACTACTATACTATTATTTATTTCCTCTTTAGTTATTATGTCTTGTAGTAGTGTAAAATCTACGCAGAAGGCAATTAATACTGGCGATTATGAAAAAGCCATTTCATTATCGGTTGAAAACCTTTCTAAAAATAAAACGAAAGAAAAGAACCAACCATATATTGTAATGTTAGAAGAAGCTTTTGCGAAAGCTACTGAACGTGATGAAGCAAGAATTTCGTTTTTACAAAAAGAAAATAATCCGGCCAATTTAAAAACTATTTATAATCTTTTTCAAGATTTGAAATATAGGCAAGAAAGAATTAAACCTCTATTACCTTTAAAGTTACTATCTGGAAGATATGCCGAGTTTGACTTTGTAAATTATGACGATGCCATTATCAAAGCAAAAGATGATTATATTTCTTATTTATATGATAATGGAAGAGCTATTTATGAAGGAGGAAAGAGAAACAAGATGAATTATCGCAGAGCGTATCAAGAGTTATCTAATTTAGATAGAATAGCTCCAAATTATAAAGATGTAAGAAACTTATTAGAAGAATCTCATGTAAAAGGAACTGATTTTGTTTTTGTATCGGTATATAATGAAACAAATCAGATCATTCCTAGAAGATTAGAACGTGATTTATTAGCCATTGATACGTATGGGTTGAATGATTTTTGGACTGTTTATCATTCACAAAGAGTACGAGAGGTAAAATATGATTTCGATTTAGAATTAAATTTTAGAAGAATCGAAGTGTCACCAGAGCAAATACGTGAAAAAGAGATTATTAAAGAACGTAAAATAAAAGATGGATATAAGTACTTACTAGATGATAAAGGGAACTTTGTAAAAGATAGTTTAGGAAAGAAAATCAAAGTAGATAAGTTCATTACGGCTCGTTGCAAATTATACAGGTTTACACAGTTTAAGAGCAGTAGAGTAGTAGGAGTTGTAAAATATATTGATAATAATTCAAAACAGTTGATAGAGCAATTCCCATTAGATAGTGAGTTTGTTTTTGAACATAGTTATGCTAATTATGATGGAGATAAGAGAGCATTGGAAGAATCGTTTTTAGATTTGATTAGAATAGAAAGAGCACGTTTTCCTTCTAATGAACAAATGGTGTATGATACAGGAGCAGATTTAAAAGAAAAACTGAAACATATTATTACTAGAAATAAGTTTAGAAACTAGATATATTATTAAGCTCCTGTTAACGCAGGAGTTTTTTATTTTTACACTATGGATTTATTTTCTCAATTTGATGAAACACCTAAAAATTTACTTCCTAAAGAAGGAACAGTAAATTATTACGGACTTGTTTTATCTAAAAAACAATCAGATTTGTATTATGAGTATTTATTGAGTGAAATTGAATGGCGTAATGATGAGGCTATCATTTTTGGAAAACGAGTTGTTACTAAGAGAAAAGTAGCGTGGTATGCAACAGAAAGTTTTGAGTATACTTATTCTAATACAACTAAAATTGCATTACCATTTACCAAAGAATTATTGGAATTAAAGACGTTAGTTGAGAAGGAAACCAAAGAAACATATAACTCTTGTTTATTAAACTTGTATCATGATGGTTCAGAAGGGATGGCCTGGCATAGTGATGGAGAAAAAGATTTAAAAAAGAATGGAGCTATAGCATCGCTAACTTTTGGAGCTGAAAGAAAATTTGCATTTAAACATAAGGAGTCCAAAGAGGTAGTTTCACTAATACTTCAACATGGTTCATTACTAGTAATGAAGGATGAAACGCAAACGCATTGGTTACACCGATTACCTCCTACCAAAAAAGTACACAGACCAAGAATAAACCTTACTTTTAGAACAATTACAAAGTAAAAACGTCTTTGATGTTAGCAACTTTAAAACCATTGTTTATAACAGTTTTATATGCCTTGCTTGAGGAGTTTAAAAGAGGGTTTGTATGATTGAAGTGAATAAAAATAATTTTTTCTTTTTCACTTTTCTCAAGTTGTCCAAACTTAGCCATACTTTCACTTACAAAAGGATGTGGAATTTCAGAAATATCTCTATTATTAATTTCTTTTCCATCATAAAAAGTGGCATCTAAAAAAGCATAATCTACATTTCGAATTTCTTGAATAATATCTTTTTCCCACTTCTCCCATTTATCAATATCAGGAATGAATAAAGCAGATTTGTTAGGTCCCACAATTTTATATCCTACAGTCTCGGAAAATTCATCTCTATGAGGAACAGTAAAAGGAGTAATTTTAATGTGATCTGTTAAAGCAAATTCTTTTTCGTTTTCTATTGCTTTGATTTCAATATTATTATTCGTCACTAATTGACTCCAAGGACCATTTTCTTGAAGAAAGTTTTTCATTTTCGGCATTGTATAGGTAGTTATTTTAGAAGCATTCATAGCTTCTTTACCAAAAAACATCAATCCTGCATAGTGTCCGATGTGTGCATGTGTTAAGAATACTCCATCCGGAGTTTCTTTTTCAAAATTCCCAAACTCATCCAATAATCTAATTTGAGTGGCAATATTCGGAGTTGCTTCAAAAAGAAATTTTTTATTCGATTTAGGATCTATCAAACCTAAAGAAGTAACTTTTCTTGAGATATCAGGAGAACTAAATAAATCTTTGCAACATTCTTTTTTACAGGTTATTTGAGGAGACCCTGCATCTTGAACGGTACCCAACACAACAATAGAAACTTCATTTATACTGATGTTTTTCTTTGTACAAGAGGTACATAGAAGTAAGAAAAGAAAGGCAAATATAGATTTCATAATTATTTCATTTTATCAAAGAAAGTGGTCTGGTAGTCAGGTAATAGTTCAGGTTGTGTTATTTTTATAATATCTTTTAATACCAAATCAGGTCTCACGGGTGCAAGTTCAAAATAAATAGTTCCTCCGGTACTTCCTTTTCTGAGATTAGGAGTATAAACCTTATCATTCTTAAAAGCCGAAAATTGCTGATAATTCGTATTGCTTTGAAGCATTTGTTCTTTAGTGTTGAAATAACCAGGCGCAATCCAGACATCTGCGTTTTGTCCTTTATCAAGTACACTTTCAAAACTTAACGATAAGCTTCCTCTTCCTTTAGTTTTTCCCCATAAATAATTAAGATTTGCATCTTTTAAATATTGAGCTACAAAACTTTCTCCAGCAGGTAAATTCCATACCTCGCTGTTCATAATAGCACCAGATAATATCGTAGGTTGTTTATTCGATTTAAGAGCAATTTGCTTTGCGTTTAGATAATTTTGTTCAATAACGCTGAAAATACTATCGGCTTCTTTTTCTTTATCTAATATCAAACCAAAAAACTTTATCCATTCAGCTCTACCTAGAGGGGTTTCTTCAAGCCAACCACCATTCATAACTACTGGTATTCCAGCAGATTCAATAGTTTTGTAAACCTTACTGATGTTACTAACCGCAAACCCAACTACTAATTCTGGTTGTAAATCCAATAATATTTCAGTGTTTAGAGAAGCTTCTTTTCCAATTTCTACAATTGAACCATTATCAACTAGTTTTCTGGTTTTTTCTGAAGAAATATATTTGGTATGAGGAAACCCAATAATAGCATCTTCTTTTTCTAATAGCTCAATCATTGGAATGTGTGTTGTAGAGGTAACAACTAATTTTTCAACAGGAACCTTAATACTGTTTGGTTGTTTGTTGTATGAAACTATATATTCAAAAGTCTCTTTAGAGTCTTTATAAGGCTTTTTTATAATTAGCTTGGTAAGAGAACCATCTTTAATAATATCAAACCCTTTAGCATATTTAATCTCAGAAGAGTTTTTTTCTTGTGCATTGTTTTCTTCCTTTTTTACTTTTTTGCATGATACAAAACAAGTTAACAAAGCGAAAAGAAGATAATTTTTCATTGTAAAAGTTTTAAGCAAGATTACAAAACTATTTTGTAATACCAATTTTTAAACTACATTTGCGCCGATTTTGGTTTCGTACCTATAATTTCTTGTAGGTCGAATTAAAAGGGAATTCGGTGAGAATCCGAAACTGTTCCCGCAACTGTAAGCTACAAAGCTTGTAACTAAGACTTTTACCACTGTTTAAAACGGGAAGGTAAGTTACAAGACGCAAGTCAGGAGACCTGCCATCATCAAAATAAGTAAAACTTTCGGGATAAAAGTTAATGTACTTAAACCTATTACGTACAAAAATTTAACCTGATTAATTGTAAAATTAAATCATTAACAATGAAAAAACAATTATTAATTGTTGGTGCTATTGCTATGGGGTTAGCTAGCACAAAAACTTTTGCACAAGAGCAAGAGAAAGCTGAGAAGTTAGATGAAGTTGTAGTAACTGCAACCAAAATCAAGACCAGCAAAAAGAATATTGGGAAAATAGTTTATAAATTGAATGCTAAGCAGATCGAAGAAAGACAGGGGAAAAGCTTAATTGAGATTTTAAACGAAGTTCCAGGTGTTGAAATTAACGGTAACCAAAGTAACCGTGGACAAAACCTTGGTGTATATATCCGAGGAGGTAGAAACAAGCAAGTTGCTGTTTTAATTGATGGAGTAAATGTAAATGATCCTTCTTCAATTGCAGGTGATTTTGATTTAAGACAGTTAGATTTAAGCCAAATAGAATCTATAGAAGTATTAAAAGGAGCTTCTTCGGTATTATATGGTTCTGGTGCGGCAACAGGGGTAATCAATATTATTTTAAAGAAGTCTTCTAAAAAAGAGTTTCAAGGTACTTTAACAACTTCTATTGGAAGTAATAGGTCAGCAGAGCACACAAAAGCATCGATTGATGAATTACAAGCAAACTTCAATTTTAATGGTACTGTAGGTAAATTTGATTATTTACTTGGTTTAAATGCTAGTAACTCTTCTGGATTATCTGCTATTGAAAGTTTAGATGAAAATAATCCAAATCAAGAAGATAAGTTTTACCGTCAAAATGCATTATTAAGATTAGGATATAATGTAACAAAAAACTTAAGAGTTGGAATCGAAGGAAGTTTCAATTTATTTAACAATGAGTTTGATTCTTCTTACCCTGCTGGGGATGCTGATTTTTTTTCTGAAACTAAACAACACAGAGCGGTTTTCAGTACAGATTTTAAATATGTAAAAGGAGAATTAAAAGCACGTGCATTTGTTACTGATATTGACAGAGAATCAAATTCATTTGGAGGAAGTGTATTTAATGGAGAAGTAAAAGGGTTTGATGTATTTAATAGTTATAGAGTAATGAGTAACTTATCTGTTATTACAGGGGTTACAGCTCAATTTCAAGATATGTTACAAGAAGCTTCTTTTAGTAATATAGGAAAAGGGACTGCTGAGCAACATTTTTATGATCCTTATCTATCTGCAAATTATAACACTGATGGATTTAATATCAATGCAGGGGTAAGAATGAATATTCACAATGAATATGGAAATCACTTTGTATACAATATTAACCCATCATATAATTTTGAAGTTTTAGAAGGAAAGAATTTAAAAGTATTTGCTTCTTATGGTACAGCATTTATTGCTCCTACATTGTCTGAAATCTTCAATAAAGCAGATAGTGTTGATCAATTACAACCTGAAGAAGATTTTACAGTGGAAGGTGGATTTGAGTTTGATGTGTTAGATAATTTAACTGTAAACGCAACTTATTTCTATAGAGAAGAAACTGATAAAGTTGTTTGGAGCGGTGGTAGATACTTAAACAACTTAGGTACTTTTAATTTAAAGGGAATTGAAGCAAATGTTGTTTTTAACCCAATCGAAAAGTTATCAATTCTTGCAGACTATACTTTTATTAATATTGACGGAGGTACAAGTATAATTAACTTACCTAAACAAAAGTTTGGAGTAAGAGCAAACTATCAGGTATTACCAAAAACGTTTACAAGTGTTTCATATAGATTTACTGGAGAGAGAGCTACTTTTGGTGATCCTTTAGAAGCTTACAGTTTAGTAGATTTCTTTGTAAACCATAAAGTATTGAAAGATAAAATTACATTATTTGGAAGTATGACAAATGTGTTAAACGAGAATTTCCAAGATGTAAGTGGATATACAGCTAGAGGAAGAAACTTTAATTTAGGATTAAGAGTGCAATTTTAAAAGTTCTTTATACCAAGATTTTAAATCCCACACTATGTAACATAGGTGGGATTTTTTTATATAAATTTATCTTTTATTTCTTGAGTTGGTATCATACATTCTTCTTTTTTGCCAAACCATCGATAACGGTTTTTAGCTATATAATCGTAAATAACATTCCTAAAGGGGCTAGGAAAGATGAAAAATAGCTGACTAAGTTTCCATATCCCACCAAAATCATTCATAATTTTTAATGCAGCCGAAGATTTGATGTCATATGAAACATTAGGTTCATATAAGATAATAGAATCTATTTTAGAAGTATCAATACGTAAATGATTTACAATTTCTTTTCCTGTATCTGATTGTAAGGATGTAAATAAAAAAGTATTCTTTTTATCATACTTAAGAACCTTTAGCACAGCATCATTGCAAAAGTTACACACTCCGTCGAACAATATAATTTTTTTATCTTTATATAAATCAGTCATTTAGGTTTAAATGATAAATGAAATTCAAATTTATAAATAAGTTTTGTAACATTATTAAAAAATAAGCGTCTAGTATACAGTAGTTGATACTTCAGCTATTAAAAAATGTTAGATAATAACCAGTTTGCTATAAAATAACTAACGAATGATACGTATAGAAAACCTACACAAATCCTATCCAATAGGTAAAGATTCCCTTCATGTTTTAAAAGGATTAGACTTACATATTAAAGAAGGTGAGTTTGTATCTATTATGGGATCTTCAGGGTCAGGTAAATCTACTTTACTAAATATAGTAGGGTTATTAGATAATCATGATGAAGGAAATTATTATTTAAATGGTCAATTAATTGAAGATTTAAATGAAAAAAAGGCTGCAGTACTTCGTAATAAATTTTTAGGTTTTGTATTTCAGTCGTTTAACCTAATTTCGTACAAAACAGCATTAGAAAATGTTGCGCTTCCGTTATACTATAAAGGTATAAATAGAAAAGAGCGTTTAAAAACTGCATTAGATTACTTAGAAAAAGTTGGGTTAAAAGATTGGGCAAATCATTTACCTAATGAGCTTTCTGGTGGGCAAAAACAGAGAGTTGCTATTGCAAGAGCTTTGGTAACTGAACCAAAAGTTATTTTGGCAGATGAACCCACAGGAGCTTTAGATTCTACTACAACAGATTCTGTAATGGATTTGTTAAAAGAAATTAACGATGATGGTATTACAGTATTTGTAATTACACACGAAGAAGATGTGGCTGAACAAACGAATAGAATTGTTCGTTTAAAAGATGGAGTAATTATGAGTGACGAGTTAACAGAGAAGTTTAAAAGCAAAGCCAAAGCCGTTTAATTATGTTTGACTTAGATCGATGGAGAGAAATATTCCAAAGTATAAATAAAAACAAACTACGTTCGGTATTATCTGGTTTTACAGTAGCCTTTGCAATTTTGTTATTCACTCTTTTGTTTGGAATCGTTTCTGGATTACAAAACCAATTTAAAACCGCATTTGTTGATGATGCTACGAATGCAATGTTTGTAAGGGTATGGAAAACTTCAAAGCCATATAAAGGATTACAAACGGGAAGGAGAATACAGTTAAAGAATAAAGATTATAACTATGTTAAAGGAACTTATGAAGATAAAATTCAACATTTAACTGCTAGGATTTATAGAAGTGTAAATATTGCTTATAAGAACAATCAGAACAACTACAGGTTAAGAGCGGTTCATCCAGATCATCAGTTTTTAGAAAAAACGATAATGGATGAAGGAAGGTATATTAACGAGCGTGATTTAAAGAATAAATCGAAAGTTATTGTTATTGGAAGATTGGTAAAGCAAGATTTATTTGGAGAAAAACCAGCATTAGGAAAACAAGTTAATGTAGATGGTATTTCTTACAAAGTAATTGGAATCTTTTCAGATAAAGGAGGAGATAATGAGGAGCGTCAAACCTATATGCCAGTAACAACTGCACAAAAATTGTACGGAAATAATGATTATATAAATCAAATTAATATTGGTTATGATCCAAAATTAAGTTTAGAAGAAGCGATAGCATTTGGAAATCGTTTGGAAAGAGATTTACGAAAGAAATTGGACATTCATCCAGATGATCAAAGTGCTTTATCTGTTAGGAATATGGCGGAAGCAAACAAAGGAATCAATCAATTTATGTTCGCTTTATATTTCATTGTAATTTTCGTAGGGTCAGGAACCTTGATTGCAGGAATTATTGGGATTAGTAATATCATGATTTTTGTGATTAAGGAACGAACAAAAGAATTTGGTATCCGTAAAGCACTAGGAGCGAAGCCTTCTTCAATCATTGGAATGGTAATTCAAGAATCTATTCTAATCACCACCATTGCTGGATATTTAGGTTTAACATTGGGAACTTATATTTTAAGTGCCATAGGAGATAGCTTAGAAGAATATTTTATAAAAGACCCAAGTGTAAGTCCTGGTATTGTAATAGGAGCAACCATTATTTTAATATTATCGGGATTATTAGCTGGATATTTACCAGCAAAGAAGGCGGCAAAAATTAAACCTATTGTAGCACTAAGAGCAGATTAATTATGAAATTTTTATTTGATTCAGATACTTGGCAAGAGATTTACGGAAGTATTCGTAAAAATAAACTTAGAACTGGTATTACCATTATAGGAGTTTTATGGGGAATATTCATTTTAGTAGTTTTATTAGGAGCTGCTCGTGGAATGGAGAATAACTTTAAAAGAATTTTTGGTGATTTTGCTACCAATAGTGTTTTTATTTGGACACAACGAACAGATATGCCTTTTAAAGGTTTTCAAAAGGGAAGAAGATTTAACTTAACTTTTAAAGATATTGAAGCCTTAAAAAGAGAATATAAAGACGAGATTAAGTTTTTAGCTCCGAGAAATCAAACGAATGGAAATGTGGTTAGAAACTTTAAGTCAGGTGCATTTCAAGTAAGTGGAGATTATCCAATTTTAGATAAGATTCAAAAGAAAGACTTAATTTATGGTAGGTTCATCAATCAAAATGATATCAATAACAACACTAAGGTTTGTGTTATTTCAGAAGATATTTATAAACAGTTATTTGAAAAGAACGAAATGCCTATAGGGCAGTATGTAAAAATAGCAGAGATAAATTATAAGGTAGTTGGAGTATATAAGATAGCTGCAGGAATTGATTTAGATGGAGATACAGCTTATATTCCTTTTACAACATTTCAAAAAGTATACAATACAGCGAATAATATTGACTGGATGACGGTAACAGCTAATGAAGGTTATGATATTATTCAATTAGAAAAAGATTTAATATTAACCCTTAAAAACTTGCATAAAGTACACCCTGATGATAAAAGAGCCTTTGGATCTTTTAATTTGGGAGATAGAATTGATAAGTTAAATGGTTTTTTAAAGGGGATGCAATTTTTAACGTGGTTTGTTGGAATAGCTACCTTAATTGCGGGAGTATTTGCAATTGGTAATATTTTATTAATTACAGTTAAAGAACGTACAAAAGAAATTGGTATTAGAAGAGCTTTAGGAGCAACACCGATTAGTATTCGAAGACAAATTATATTGGAATCAGTTTTCTTAACAACAATTGCAGGAATGCTTGGAATTGTTTTCGGAGGAGCAATATTATATGTTCTAGATATTACCGTAGGTAGTGGAGATGATCCAACATTGGTAAATCCAACTGTTAATATACCAATTGTCATGTTAGCCTTTTTAATATTAGTTATATTAGGATCTGTAATAGGACTAATACCGGCACATATGGCAACAATAATTAAACCAATAGAGGCACTAAGAGAAGAATAAAAAAGTAACAATCAATTAATCATGAGTAAAAGAGCAAAAATTATTTTAGGAGTTGTATTACTACTATTTGTAATCATACTGATTTGGTTAGGAAAGAAAAACCAAAAGAGTGTAATTACGTATGAAACGGAAAAACCATTTAAAACGACTATTGTTAAAAAGGCAGTAGCAACAGGAAAAGTAATACCTTTAGAAGAAGTTGAAATAAAACCTCAAATTTCTGGAATTATAGATAAAGTATATTTAGAAGAAGGGGCAATTGTAAAAGCAGGTGATTTAATTGCTACTGTAAGAGTAGTACCTAATGAGCAATCATTACAAAGTGCTAAAGGAAGAATAAATTCGGTACAAATTCAGTTGAATAATGCTAAAACTCAATATGAAAGAAATAAAGCTTTATTTGATAAAGGAGTTATTTCTAGTCAACAATTTGAAGCATCTGAATTGTCTTTTAACCAGGCAAAAAATGATTTACGCAACGCTCAAAATGATTATCAAATTATTAGAAAAGGATCTGCTGGATCTGCTGGAGCGAACACGAATATTAGAGCAACTACGTCGGGTATGATTGTTGAAATTCCTGTAAAGAAAGGGTATCAGGTTATCCAATCTAATAACTTTAATGCAGGTACAACTATTGCAACTATTGCTGATATGACTAAAATGATTTTCGAAGGAAAAGTAGATGAATCTGAAGTTGGTAAATTAGTTAGAGGATCTAATATTGATGTTTCATTAGGAGCAATCGAAGACAAAAAGTTCCCAGCAATTTTAAATTTTATAGCACCAAAAGGAACAGAAGAAAATGGAGCAGTACAGTTTAAGATTAAAGCCGATGTAACCTTAGACGATCAATATTTCGTAAGAGCTGGATATAGTGCGAATGCAGATATTGTTTTAGATAAAAAGGATAGTATTTTATCTATCAAAGAGTCTTTATTAAGATTTGACAAGAAAACAGAAGAGCCTTATGTTGAAGTTAAAACTGGAGAAGATAGTTTTGAAAAGAAAACTTTAAAATTAGGTATTTCGGATGGAGTTAATGTTGAAGTATTAGAAGGAGTAGGAGCAGATGAAGAAATTAAAATATGGAACAAGGCCTCAAAAGACGATAAAGAAAAAGGAAATAACTAATACGTTTTAGTTTTTATACTATTAGCAGCTCTATTTAGAGCTGCTTTTTTTGTTTTTAAGTAACTCATATATATTTTTACCAAGTCTTCAGTAAGATAAGTTTATTGAAGGTGTTTTATGTAGGAAAGGATCTTCTTCTTAGATTAAAAAGGAGTAAGATTATTAAGGAAGTTAGTTTGTTGTCCTTAGAATATTGCTTTTTAAATACTTTAAACCTATTAAAAAGATCTGTTAGTATAATAGAATCAATAGTATTGATTGAACAATCAAAAAACGTTTATATGAATTAATATAATTGACTCTTTGTTTAATTGTACATCATTGATAATACCAAAAGCAGTTATCATTATGAATTGACTAAACTGCGCTATAGGTCCAATTTATTTTTAGATTCTAAAATATTAGAGATACATAGTGTTATAAATACCATGTCACTGGTAAAAAGATTAGAAAGATAGTAATTTCTGTAGAGCTATCTTTTAATAAATAAATGACTCTTATTTTATTATATAGGAGCCATAAAAAAACCTAAGAGAATCCTCTTAGGTTTTAAAATTGTGTTAACTTTATGAATTACACTAAATGTAGTATTTTATTCATTGTCTAATTTTTTGGTTAGGTTGAATCCAATAAATAAAGCTGCTCCTGCACAAATAAAAATTGATGAAACAAAGAATACTTCTGAATCTACAGCATTACTAGGACGCATTTCCCAAGGGCCACTGTAACCAAAGATTGAACTCAATAACGCTCCAAACAAAACTCCAACTCCAATTCCCATCGCTAATAAGGCTAAGTTTAAAATAATAACTCTTCCTGTTAAAGTTGAACGTTTTTTCTCTCCTTGCATAAATATTTTAGCATCTACACCTTTTTCTATTAAAGCCAAACGTTCTTTATTTCTTGTTGAATAGAATAAATAAAAGATTCCGAAGATTACTGCGAACAAGAACATAAATACAATTGCTACTTCCATATTTTTGATTTTAAATGATTATTTTTAATTTGTTTGAAGGTATGACTGTTTGCTTTTTAAAAAGGTTACAAAAAAATAAAAAAAATATTTTTAAAAAATATGTAACCTTTTTTGAGCGGGATATGTCATAGATATAAAACTAACTATTATTAACGATCAAGCTTACATAGAACAAATCCTAAAAGGAGATACGAATGCTTTCGCTTTTCTAGTAGATAAGTATAAAACGATGGTATTTTCTTTAGCTTATAAGATGTTAGAAAGTAAGGAAGAAGCAGAAGAGGTTTCTCAAGATACTTTTATCAAAACTTATAAGAATTTGAGTAAGTTTAAAGGTGAATCAAAGTTTTCTACATGGATTTATAAAATAGCCTATAGAACCTGTTTAGATAGCCTAAAAAAGAGAAAGAACAAATACAATACAGATACAATAGATGAAGTAACCATCAATAAAATTCAAACAACAGAAGGTATTTTAGATACTATAGAACGAAAAGAACGCGCATTGATTATTGAAAAGTGCATGAAAGACCTTCCGGAAGATGAACGTTCAATTTTATGGATGTTCTATTTTGATGAGTTAAGTTTAAAAGAGATTATCGAGATAACGGATTTTTCAGAAGCGAATGTAAAAGTAAAACTGCATCGAGCTAGAAAAAGATTGTTATCTATTGTAAAACAAAAAGTAGAACCCGAATTAATTAATCATTATGGGAGAAAATAAACATATTGAAGAATTAGATGCTTTTACTAAAAAGTATATGAAAGAATTAGATGTAAAGGAACCATCTATAGATTTTACAGCTAATATTATGCAAAGTATTTTGCAAACTGAAAACGCTGAAGTATTTAAAGCGACTCCTTTGATTTCCAAAAAAGTTTGGGGAGTGTTATTAACAATATTAGTGGTTTCGATTGTTTATGTATCAAGAGGCACTTCATTAAACTGGGTAAAAATGCCTAAGAAAGTATTAGACTATATACCACAAGTGCAAATGCCCAATTTATTTGAAAATATAAGTATTTCTAATACGGTGTTATATGTTTCTTTCCTTTTTACAGTAATGATTTTTTTACAAATCTTTTTCTTAAAAGACCATTTTACAAAGAAGTATAACACATAATTTATTTTACAAAACGAACCGAACTAATTTTACCATTAGTAATTTCATAAATGGCGACTGCTTTAAAAGTGTTGCCATTTGCTGTTACAAGTTCTTCGTCTATAACTACATTTCCTTTAACTATTCTACTCGTTATTTTGCAATGTAAATCAGGGGTATTCTTAAACATTGGAGCATAACGTTTTCTCATTTCATCAATACCTTGGTAGTTCAACTCGTCTGGATAAGTATATATTTTTACATCTTTAGCATAAGGTTGTAAAAAAGCATCAATGTCTCTTTTATTATATGCCTCTAACTGTTCTTGTGCCAAACCTCTAGGAGAAACTACGGCGGTGATAGCTAATTTTGAAGCAATACTATTTACAGTAATTCTTGAAATGTTGTTGATATTTTCATCTTTAAATTGATGAAAAACAGACCATCTTTTATCAGAAGAAGGATTAAATTGATATAAAGTATTTTCATAAGGAATTAAAATATTACCATTAGGTAACCAACAAATATCTTGAGCTGTTCCTACACTGGTAATTTTTTTGGTCTCTTTGGTATTTGGGTTTAATGACCAAACTTCCCAATTTTTTCCATTTTGCTTCATAAAACTAACCAAATTTGAATTTGGAATTTTATGAAATGATCTCCCCGTTTGCTTAGCTACAAAAATGTTCGTTTTCTTTCGTAGGTCAGTCACATAAAGCTGTAAACTATCGTTTACAATTACAGAGGAAATAACTGTGTTTTTATCATACCACATTGGATATGCAACTACTAAATCTTTAATAAGAGCTTTGTCTTTTCCTGATTTAATGTCGTATTGATAAAATCTTTGTAATCCATTATTATCTAATCTTACTGCTGATACATTTTTTGAATTCGGAATTTTCTGAGGTGAATATTCTCCTCCATTAGGAGTTTTACTAATGTATGAAACTTCATGATCTCTAACGTTATATTTTGCAATATCAGGCTGTCCATTTCTTGAAGAAGCAAAAAGAACAATATTATCGTTATAAAAATGAGGTTGACTATCATACCCTTCGTTATTAGAAATGTTTTTACCATTAATTACTTTTAGTTTACCGTTTTCAGATATGATATCAAAAAGGTGAATTTCTGTATTGGTTTGAGCTAAACTAACAGCACTAATAAATAATAAGAAGAATAACTTTTTCATTGATATTCGTATTAAAAATTCTAAAATACAAAATCCAGAGTTCTAAAACTCTGGATTAACTCAATAATCTAAATTTAATGTCAAATTTACTTCTTTACGAATTTTTTTAAGATAGATTCATTTTTGGCGGTTATCATTTGAATTGAATAAATACCTGTAGAAAGCTTAGATACATTAAGAGTGGAAGATGTTGTTTCTAAAACTTTAATCCCATTTAGATTATAAATTTCTATTTTATCAATATTATCTCCTTTTATATGAAGTATTTCACTTGTTGGATTAGGATAAATTGAGATGTCTGCGTGTGTTTTATAGCCTCCTAAAGGTGTTGGTCCCATAGCAGTTTTGTCTGGTAAAATTGGGTTGATACTATTTGCACAAGGAAAAGTACTATAACTTGCAGTGTTATCTTTACCCCAAGAACTATATGGGGTAAAACCATTATCTATTTGTATACACTCTAAGTTAGGATTGTTGGTAACATTGAAGGTAGAAAGAATGCTATTTCTTCCATTGGCAACGTTAATTGTTTTCAAGTTACAGCTCCAACTACTTAAGTTTTCTAGTTGTGTATTCTTAACTAAAGACAACTTTTCTATTTGATTTCCAGCACAGTATAAAACTGTTAAATTTATATTTTTGTCTATATTTAGTTTAGTCAAATTGTTTCCATTGCAGGCAAGAAATGTTAGGTTTGTAAAGGCTTCAATACCAGTTAAATCAGAAATATTTTTACCACCTACATTTAAATATGGACCGTAAGCTTGCGCTTCAGAAACTTGAATTTCTCCATCATTATTAATGTCAATAGTAGGAGTATTGTTTAATAAAGCGTTTTTAAAATTTGAGTCTGGTATATATACTACTTGAGAAGTGTTTATTTTAAACCCACCTAATGGAGTTGGTCCAGAAACCGTTTTATCTGGTAAAATTGGATTGATGGTTTCTTTACAAGGATAGTTGCTATAAGATGTATTTGTATCTTTTTTCCAACTATTTAGAGGGGTGAAATATCGATCTATTTGAACGCATTTTAAGTTTGGGTTAAACCTTAAATCAAAAGTAGTTAGAGTAGCATTATTACCATTGGCTATGTTTACACTTTTCAAATTATTATTGTTTGCATAAAGTGTTTTTAGGAGGGGATTACTTGTTAAAGTAAGCTTCTCAATATCATTGTCCATAGCGAATAGCATCGTTAATTTTGTGTTATACTTAAGATCTAATTTGGTTAAATTATTCCCATCGCAAGCTAATATTGGTATATTAACAAATGCTTCAATTCCCGTTAGGTCAGAAATGTTTTTACTGGAAATAACTATTGGATTAGTCCAAGCATGTGCTTCTGAAACTTGAATTTCTCCATCATTGTTGGTATCGATAGTATGTGAGTAGTTTATTAAGGCGTTTTTAAAGTTGGCATCAGGAATGTTCACAATTTGGCTAAAACCAAGAGTACTAGCAAAAATAGCAGTAAGTAAAGTAATAATTTTTTTCATTTGAATCTTATTTTTTGGTTAATTGATTTCAGTTGCAAAGTAAATTCGTTAATTGCTGAAAAAGAGCAAATACTTTCCGAATTAAACGTTTGGTTTTCCGAACAAACAATTAAAAATCCACCAAGATTTCTCAAGGTGGATTTGACTCTTTAAAAAAGGATAAGATTCTGGTAAAATAAAAGGTGTTTTACCCTTGTTTCTTATTAACTACCCAGTTATTAATTTTATTTTCTAACAAGGCTAATGGAATACATCCTGTTTCTAAAACTTGATCGTGGAACTCTCTAATGTCAAACTTATTTCCAAGTTCTTTAGAAGCCTTATCACGTAATTCTCTAATTTTTAACTGACCAATTTTATAAGATAATGCTTGACCTGGATTTGCCATATATCTTTCAATTTCAGAAATGATACTCGCTTCACTTTCAGCTTCATTATCTAAAGAATATTGAATAGCCTTTTCACGACTCCACCCTTTAGCGTGCATACCTGTATCAACTACTAAACGAATAGCTCTGTGCATTTCCATACCAAGCATTCCAAAATATTGATAAGGATCTGTATACAAACCTAATTCTTTTCCTAAATTTTCGGTGTACAATGCCCAACCTTCTCCATAAGCACTATACCATAAGGTTTTTCTAAAATCTGGTAAATCTTGATTTTCTTGAGTTAATGAAATTTGATAGTGATGACCAGGGATTGCTTCATGTAAAAATAAAGCTTCGTCAGAAAATACATTGTATTTAGAAGCATCTGGAATTGGAGTATAAAATACACCAGGACGGGTTCCGTCAAGTGATCCCGGGTTGTACTCAGCACTAGCAGAAGCTTCTCTGAATTTTTCAGTCTGTTTTACAATAAACGGTGTCTTAGGCTTATTACCAAATAACTTTTCTAATTGCGGTTTCATTTTTTCATGAATCGCATTGAAATTGTCAATAATCTGTTTTGGTTCAGTATATGGCATTAATTCCTTATTGTCTCTAACGTAATTAAAAAACTCTTTTAAACTACCTTTAAAACCAACTTCAGCTTTAACTTTTTCCATCTCAGCTAATATGCGAGCAACTTCTTTCAAACCTAATTCATGAATTTCATCTGCAGTCATATTTGTAGTGGTATAGTTTTTAATGGCATGCTGGTAGTATTCTTTTCCGTTTGGAACACCATCAACACCACTATCATCTCTTCCCGCAGCAAGGTAGTCTGTCTTTAAAAATTCAAATATTGATTTAAATGATGGAATCAATTTATCATTCAATATTATAGTATAATCTTTAGTGAGCTTCTCTTTTTCTTCATTTGAAAAATCAGCAGGAAAGTTTTTAATAGGAGAGTAGAAAAGGTGATCTGTTAATTGTGTATTAGCCAATACTTCGAATTGTGGAATTACTTTTTTAATGAGTGATTTAGGTAAAACAAACCCTTCTTCAATTCCTTGCTGCATGCGAGTTTTAGCAGATGTTAACCAGGTATTGTATTTATCTAATCTGCTTAACCAATTTTCATAGTCTTTAGTAGTTTTAAAAGGCTGTGCACTACTTCCACTGGCTAACTGCCCCATTGTTAAATTAATGGTCCACATTTGGTTAATAGGCATTAATAAGTCGTTTTTATAGCTTGCTTGTGCTAAAGCCATATTGCAATCCCAATCTAACACAGCTTTACTCATCTGCTGACTTTCTGTTAGATCAGTGTCTTTAAATTGAGTAAGTTTGGTTTTATAATCATTGAAAAAGTTATTGCTTTTTTGACCATATTCGTCAGACAGAAAATTAGGAAACTGATCATTATAACGACTATCACCAGCAAACGTTGCATTCAACGGATTTAATTTTAGTTTTCCTTCGTTATAATCTTTTAATAATTGATTAAATTCAGTGTTTTCCTTTACAGCAATAGAAGCTGTTTCTTTTTTTTCTTTTTTACAAGAAACTAGTAGAGCAGTAGTAACTACTATCGCTAAGAAGATTTTCTTCATGATTGTATTTTTTGATTGCAAACAAATATACCAAAAGAAAACCTTAGCGGAAGTTTACTGTATTATATTTAATATAAACCTAGGTTTAATTATTTAAACTCTTTATATAATCATTTGCAATGTCAGTTATTAAGTTGGTTAACTTAAAATAACCGCTTTTATTGGTAAAAACTGTAATTACTAATTTTTGTTTTGGGTAAACTCTATAAACAGTCCTGCTACCAGGATAGCCCCCGTTATGTCCAAAAAAGAAATTTCCATTTGTATCTTTCTTAGATATAAACCCAAAACCATATCCAGTGTATTTACCGTCAATAGTCTTTTGTGGAATTAATAGTTCTTTAAGACTTTCTTTTGACAAAAGTTCTTTTGAATACAATATTCCATGCATAAGCTTAATAAAATCTTCAGAAGTAGAAAGATAACAGCCTTGGGCATATTTTAGTGTACAATCTAAACATGGAGCCAAAATGTTTTTGCCATTTTTTTCAACATAAAAACTGTTATTACGCTCTAGGCTATTTTTGGAATCTGGAACAATTGAATTAAGATTCAATTTATCTAATATTAGAGATTTGTGACAATTGGTAAGTGTATTTCCACACTTTTTCTCAATGATTAAACCTAAAAGTTTGTAACCGTAATTACTATATTTCATTGCAGTTCTAGGTTTTAAAGCAAGGTCATCTAACCCAAATGATTTATACAGCTTATCTGTGGTATTGAATGTGTTTTCGCAATCGTACCGTTCTCCAGTAGGTATTCTTTTGATCCCTGCTAAATGCCCACCAACATCTTTAATACTAAAATCATATTTCTTTTTAGGAAGGTTAGGCAAATAAAGATAAACACTCTTGTATATGTCAATAGAGTCCATTTGCATCAATTTAGCAATAGTTAATGCGGTTAAACTTTTAGTCATACTAGCAATTCTAAATTTTGTTTTAGAAGGGTTTATAGGTGTTTTATTTTCAAGATTAGAATAACCAAATCCTTTAGAATATAGTATACTATTATTATGAGATATAGATACAGAGATTCCTGGAATTCTATGTTTTTTTTGAAAGCTTTTAACCAGTTTATCTATAGTAATTGGCATTTTTTCTTTGCCTTGAGAAAACCCATTGAAGACAAAACATAATAGCAATATGTGGAAAAATTTCATAGATTATTTTTAATTATCTTTATAATACCAGAAAGGAATTTGTGCAACTCTTTCTATTTTTTCTTCCTTTGTTTTGGGGTTCATTATCTTTCTTCGAATTGAAATTAAATGTTTTCCTTCTTGAACTTTTTTTAAAGGAATTACACTTTGAAAACCAAGTTGTTTATTGGTTTGGTTGATAATAAAATCTGAAGTGATTTCTAAACTGTCTATTGAAATCATATAGGTATCATTGAACGTAGCTAAATACTTAGAGTAAACACTATCTCTTTTATAAGAATAGTTTCTTCTTTTACTTTTGAAAATTTTAAAAAAACTACTATTTAATCCTCTTTGATCTTCTTCTGGAATTAAATTCTCATTTCTTTGCAAAAGAATATCTTCTATTTTTTTCTTGAAAGGAATAAAGACAGTTACATAAGGTTTACTGGTGATTTTTGTTGGGATAGCTACATTTTTCACAAATTCATTTTCTTCAAGTAAATCAAGATAATTGTTATTTCTAGAATAGTTAATTGAAGAGTAGGACTTTGTAGATAAATAGTTAGATCTTACATTGTTTAAAGTACTGATATATAGAATAGACATATAAAGAGGGAAAAGCATAAAGGCAATTCTACGTCCAAATTTATTATCAAGAAGGTTATAAACTAAGGGTCTGTACAAAAAAGATAAAGTAATAATACTAAATACTCTGTAAATAGGCATGTATAAAAAAGAAGTCCATTCTTTTTTCTTTAGATATCCTAAGGTTATAAAATCAATAAAAACGATAAATGCTAAACCTAAAAAACCAAAGGTAAAAAAGGCAAAAAAGAAAGTACCAATTGTTTTAGAAAATACGTTTGCTTCAATAAAAAGGTTTCCTGCCAGAATAACTACAAAAATAACAGCGAAAAAAGAAATTAAGTAAAAAAGAGTTAGAAAGGTTACCGCAAATAGAATACTACAGTAATTTTCTAGTCTAGCAATGTATCCATCAAAAGAACCTACTTTCTTTTTTAAAAATTTTGTAAAACGTTCATTATAGTTTAGTTCATCATAATCTATATCATTAGATACGTACCTTAATCCAATAGCTCCAATCCAAAGTCCACGTAAAATAACATGTACTATTAAATTAATGATGAGAATAAAACAGGATAATTTGATTACAGGATAATAAAATCGCCCATAGTTTTGAAGTGCAACAGATTCATTATGAGCTGCTTCGATAGGGTTGATTAGATTGATTAAACCAAAAATAGCAAAACCTGTAATAAGGAGCTCTAATTGCCAGCTTTCTTGTTGAAGTTTGTCTAAAAGAGCTTTAAACTTAGAGCTTTTGTAATCATTATTCATAGTTTGTTTTTTAGTTGACTTTACCTACAAAAAAACAAAACCTCTTTGAATTAGCAAAGAGGTTTTAAATTTAGTTAATAGTTATGTTAAGCTAACAAACTTCAAATAAGGAGGTTCAGTAGATGGTTTATGGAGATTTGGACCACGATAATACATGACCTTTCCCGAAACATTTTTATCAGTTAAATCAATTTCTAAATACAGAATTCCATCAGGGTGAATTACAGCGTATTTGTTTCCTCTATTAAGGTAAATAATTTTGAATACTTCATCGTCCTGATCTTCATGACGAATTATTAATCTATCATTTTCACCATTTAAAACGAGCATTCCGTTTCTTTTTACCCAGTTGCCTCTTACATCTTCTTTGATGTCAAGTTTAAAATTACCTATAGGTTGTTTTACAGGTGATGGTTCCGTTAAAAATGGGATTGCTAGGGTATGCGCTGTTTCTTCAATAGCCCAAAGTCTAAAAGCATTTGTCATCAATGAGATCGATAAGTTTTCCTTAGGAAATACACTGATAATATTTCTAGTACCTTCAGCTGATCCATCTTGTTCAAATACTTTTCTATCATCCATATCCCAATTTTTATCCCAACCAATACTTTGTCTTATAGTATCTTTTGAGTTCAAAGTTTGTATTTCAAAAATAGTATCAAGAGTTTCTTTTTTTATAAAACCATTAATGTAAGAGTTTCCTAGTTTCACTAAATCGGAAGGAGTTGAAATCATTCCAGCACCTGCCCAACTATAACTATAATCTTTCGGAGAGATGATTTCTGTGAGGTACCCTTTATGAACTCCTTCGTTGTTTGGTTTGAATAACCCAGTCATTTTAGGAGATTTATCATTCAAATTTTCAATACCTGTTGAGTTTAGATTTAAAGGATTAAATATGCTTTCTTCCAAAATCTTAGAATAGCTTTGATTAGATGCTTGTTCCATGATTTTAGAGAGTAGCGTAAAACTATGTGTGCTGTATTGGTATTTTTCTCCTGGTTGATTAGTTAAAGGAATATGTGAGAAAACATTTATTGCTTGATCAAGATTAGAGTAACTTGTCTGTTCAAACTTATCTTCTTTGGTATAATTAGGCATTCCTGATAAACCGCTAGCTATTTGCTTTATCGAAATAGGATATTTTTTCTTTGGATAGGTAGGAAGTACTTTCTCAAGACTATCATCAAAGCTTAATTGATCTTTTTCAATTAACTTTAAAAGAGCGGTTATCGTAATTACTCGGGATAAGCTACCCATTCTAAATTGAGTACTGGAAGTAACTTTTTCTTTAGTTTTTAGACTCTTGTAGCCGTATCCATTCTTATAAATAGTAGTGTCATTTTTACTGATAGCCAAAGACATGCCTGGAGGCGTGCTTGGTAATTTCATTAGCTCGTTTATCATGTAGTCTACAAGACGTTTTGAAGCTAAATTTTTAGTTTTTTCAATATTAAAACGTTGTTTGTTTTCTGGGGTTGCTAAAGTGTTTTTAGTACAGCTCAGTTGAAAACAAATTAATCCAATAAAGGTAATTACTAGAGGTAAGGTTTTATAAGTTCTTTTCATTTAGTTTGATTGATCATTAAGTTCTTTAAGCAATTTTTTAGCTTCTTCTGTCAACAGATTTTTTGAAACTAGTTCTTTTAAAACCTTTTGAGCATTTTCTTTATTACCTAAGGAAATATGGGTTTTGGCAACTAAATAATACAAGTGTTCATTAAAATAATATGGATGAGTCAATTCGACAAGTCGAGTTCCTAAATTTAATACTTCTTTGTTGCTGTTAGCAGCTAATATTTGATAGTATCCATATACAGCGATCATTTGAATATCATATAAGTTGTGGTGTTGTCGTAGTTCTTTTTTTGCCCAAGAGAATGATTTCTTATTGTGCAATAAATCATTTACTAAATAGATACTTTTTTCATCTTTATATAAAGTTCTTTTAACAGGTGTTAGACCTAAAGAACTGACAACGGCTTCAGCGGATTTTGTTGTAGAGAAAGGGTTTTGACCAGTAATGAACTTGCCAGATATAGCAACTTCAGAAAGCATAAAGTTATTCTGTTTAAAAATTGCACCTCTAGATTTTAACTTGGTTTCTAAACTGAAAGGAAACTCTTTTACCCATTTTTTTCCAAAGAGTTCCTCTTCGACATTACAGAATGCAGTAATTTCAACATCTTTAATGATAAATTGATCATCTTTTTTAATATTCACGAATGAAGCAGGTCCATGACAGACAGATGAAATAATTGTTTCTTTTCTGTTATATAAGTTTAGTATGATGTCTTGTAATGATGAATCATATGGTAAATCAAACATGGCTCCTTTACCACCAACAACATATATGGCATCGTAATTAGTAGGATTAATGTTAGCTGTTGGAAGCGTATTTTTAAGTAATTCTTTAGCCTTTATATCTTCTAAAGCGAGTTTGTTGTATTCTTTTTCTTTGTTAAACTTATCGGGTTCAACGGCTCCTCCTTTAGGACTGGCTACATCAATTAAAAGTCCATTGTTTTTAAATATTAAATAAGCTTGAGAAAATTCGTCAAACTCATAGCCCGGTCTTGTGGCTCCCAAATCTTTCCCATAACTACTAACTACCATTAAAATCTTTTTAGTATTGATTTTTGTTTGAGCGCTTAATAGCAAAGGAAAAAAGAGTAGAACATAACAAAACATTTTTTTCATGATATTTTAATTTAGATTATTTGATGCGAAAAAAGCACAAACGCACTTAAAAAGCTATCTAAATTATAATTCAGAAGTACTAAATTATGAACTAAAAACCTTGATTTATAATGTGAATAAGATAATTATTTAGGTGTTAAATCGGTCTCTGAATTGTGAAGGGGTTTGTTTTACTATTTTTTTAAAAGCAGTGTTGAATGCAGAAATACTGTTAAATCCACAATCATAGGCAATAGATGAAATGGTATTCTTTTTGTTGTTTGCTGAGGAAAGGATTTTTTTAGCTTCTTCAATTCTGTAAGAATTTATGAATTGTTGAAAATTTAGATTACAGTTTTCGTTTACAGACTGAGATAGGGAATGGGTAGTTACTTTTAATTCAGAAGCAACCATTTTAATTTTCAAATCTGGATTTAAAAATGGCTTTTTTTGTAGAAGATAAAATTCAAGTTCCCGAAAAATTTCTTTTGATTTTACATTGTCTAATGAGGAACTTTGATATTTGGTTTTATCTTCTAACAGAATTTTATTTACAAGAGCCCACAAACTTAAAGAGTATATTGCTATAGAATAAATTAAAGGGCCCAGTATATATGGAATGATATCTCCTAAAAGAAAAAAGAAATAGGAAGCCCAAATAAAAATAATGCCGATATGAATAAAATTGAGCCATTTTCTTTTTGTTACACTAAGTTCATTTTCATTTCGAAGAAAAGATTTTTTAAAAAAGTAAGATGCTAAAATATAGCTCAAAAAGTGTATATAGATAAGATAGATACCAAAAGAAACATAGAAGTCTTTTGATAAAAGTTGAGCACTATTTAATACAAAAAATACTACAAACGGAATTCCATGTATAAATATTTTTTTTTCGAATTTGAATGACTTTACTAGAAAACTTTTGGTATAAAAATAGAATAGAGGACCAAGTAAAAGAATAATTGTTAACCCCAAAGTGATTAGAATATAGTCTAAATCAACAGTGAAATACAAAAAAATAGATTTGCTTATTCGTACACCAAACAGTATTAACAAAACACCTAAAATCTTATTAGAGATAGATTTAGTGTCCTTTTTAGATAAAAGGTAAATACCTAAAATAAAACCATGTATTACACCTAAACCGCATATTAAAAGAATAAGTATATGTTCTGTTTTCATAAAGTAAAGATATAAAACAAATATACTGTGGCTTATACTATGATTGTTCTAAAAAAAGCATAAAAAAAAACCTCTTTGAAGAAACAAAGAGGTTTTAAAATATGTTTGAATAATTATTTAATAAGCTGATAAGAACGCTTAATAAAGTTAGTTAATTCTTCTCCATGTAATAAGTTTTGAGAAAGTTTAGCTAAATCAAACGCTTGAGAAACTAACTGTTTTTGTTTGTCTTCATCTGCGTTTAAAATATCACTAACAAGTTCATGATTGGTATTTACTACTAAATTGTACATTTCAGGTAAATTACCCATTCCCATCATTCCACCTCCCCCAGAAGCTTGCATTTCTTTCATACGACGCATAAATTCTGGAACGGTAATAATAAAAGGAGAAGCAGAAGAATCCATTGCTTCTAATTGAACAGTATAGTTTGAATTGTTAACAGCTCCTTCGATTACAGGTTTTAGTTGTTCTTTTTCTTCATCAGAAAGTTTAGAAATTACTGTATCGTCTTTTTTAATTAGGTTGTCAACGTGATCTGCATCAACACGTTTGAATTGAATTTTAGCTTCGGTATTTGAAGTTTCAAGCTTTTGCATTAAATGACTAACGATAGGAGAGTCTAGTAATAAAACTTCATATCCTTTGGCTTTAGCATCTTCTATATAACTATGCTGTGCATCTTTATTGGCAGCATATAAAATTACATGATTACCATCTTTATCAGTTTGAATATCTTTTGTCTTTTCTATTAATTCGTCAAATGTGAAATAAGTATTATTTACGGTAGGATATAAAGCAAACTTCTTAGCTTTATCGAAGAATTTTTCTTCTGACAACATTCCATATTCAATAATAACTTTGATATCATTCCACTTTTGTTCAAAATCTTCACGATCTTTTTTGAATAAAGAAGACAATTTATCAGCTACTTTTTTGGTAATATATCCAGAGATTTTCTTAACAGCTCCATCTGCTTGTAAATAAGAACGAGATACGTTCAAAGGAATATCTGGAGAGTCAATTACACCTTTAAGCATTTGTAAGAAGTCAGGAACAATTCCTTCAACATTATCGGTTACAAATACTTGGTTTTGATATAATTGAATTTTATCCTTTTGAATATCCATATTTTGAGATAAACGAGGGAAGTATAAAATACCAGTTAAATTAAAAGGATAATCAACATTTAAATGGATGTGAAATAACGGTTCTTCAAATTGCATCGGATATAACTCTCTATAAAAAGTCTTATAATCCTCTGCTTCTAAGTCAGCTGGTTTTTTAGTCCAAGCTGGATTAGTATTATTGATGATATTGTCTACTGTTTCAGTTGTTGGTGTTGCATCTTCAGCTGCGTCTTCAGGTAAAGGTAGTGTTTCCTCTTTGGTTCCAAACTTAATTGGAATTTGGTTGAAACGATTGTACTTAGTTAAAAGCCCAGAGATTTTTTGATCTTCTAAAAAGTCCTTTTCATCTTCAGAAATATGTAAAATTATTTCTGTTCCTCTTGTTGTTTTCTCATGAGCAACTAAAGTATATTCAGGAGATCCATCGCAAGTCCAATGTGCAGCAGGTTCTTCTTTATAAGACTTTGTAATAATTTCTACTTTATCAGCAACCATAAAAGCAGAGTAAAAACCTAGTCCAAAGTGTCCAATAACTCCAGTTTCATTGTTAGAGTCTTTATACTTTTCTAAAAATTCTTCTGCACCAGAGAAAGCAATTTGATTGATGTATTTTTCAACTTCATCAGCAGTCATACCTAAACCTTGATCTATGATATGAAGTGTTTTGTTGTCTTTATCTATTTTAATCTCAATTTGAGGCGTACCATACTCAACATTGGCTTCTCCTATAGAAATAAGATGTTTTAACTTGGTAGTTGCATCTGTAGCATTTGAAATAAGTTCACGTAAAAAGATCTCGTGGTCAGAATACAAGAATTTTTTAATCAGTGGAAATATATTTTCAACCGATACATTAATGTTTCCTTTACTCATAAGTATATATTTTGTTTGATATTATTTTCTGTTGACTTTTAGTCAAAAAAAATACCAAATGAGTATAAATGACAAGATGACATAAAAAACGCTTTTACGGTAATGTAAAAGCGTTTATTTATTGAAAACTAAATTTAGTTACTTTCTATTTTTAACGTGTTTTTCTAGCCACTGATCTTGTTCCCAAAGCATATGCATGATAGATTCTTTTGCTCTATAACCATGACTTTCTTTAGGTAGCATTACTAATCTTACTGGGGCTCCAAGTCCTTTTAACGCATTAAAATAACGTTCACTTTGTAATGGATAAGTTCCTGAGTTATTATCTGCTTCTCCGTGAATTAATAATAATGGTGTCTTCATTTTATCAGCGTGCATAAAAGGAGACATGTTATAGTATATTTCTGGTGCTTCCCAATAATTACGTTCTTCACTTTGGAATCCAAAAGGAGTTAATGTTCTATTGTAAGCTCCACTTCGTGCAATACCAGCAGCGAATAAATTTGAATGAGATAATAAGTTTGCAGTCATAAATGCTCCATAAGAATGTCCTCCAACAGCAACCTTATTACGATCGATATAGCCTAGTTTATCAACGGCATCTATAGCTGCTTTAGCATTTCCTACCAGTTGTTTTATAAAAGTGTCATTAGGCTCTTCTTTTCCTTCACCAACAATAGGGAAAGAGGCATCATCTAAAACGACGTAACCTCTGGTTACCCAGTATATAGGAGAACCATACCAAGGATAGGTAAATTCATTTGAGCTTGAGGTGCTTTGACCTGCACTGCTTTTATCTTTAAACTCTCTAGGGTATGCCCACATAATCATTGGATATTTTTTTCCTTTCTCATAATTCTTTGGTAAATACAGGGTTCCAGATAATTCTAAACCATCTTCACGTTTATATTTAATCACTTCCTTATGAATATTTTGTATGCTTACAAATGGATTTTTGAAAGTTGTTAAAGCAACGGGTTTTTTCTTCTTTTTAATGTTTCTAATAAAATAATTTGGAAATTCATTTTTAGATTCTAAGCGAACCAAAACCGTTCCTTTTTTCATATCTAGAGCAGATAAAATACCCTCAACTTTGTCTGTTAATTTTGATTGATAAAGTCTTGATGTTTTTTGTGTCTTTAAATTTAATTTATCTACAAAAGGAAACTTCCCTTTTTTACTATATCCATCTCCAATTCTAAAAACTTCGTTACCTACCATTTCTAAAGTATATTGACCGTATTTATTTCGTTGAGTAACAAAAGTACCGGGATCACTATACCTATCTTGGTAGTTCCTGTCTTCAATTGTAATTGGTTTTACTGTAGTATTTGAAGGATTAAAAACATATGATTTTGTGTTACGAGTGTTCCACCAATAATCTTGTGCTATAGCTGTATTATCATTACCCCATCTCATACTATAAAAACGACCTATTGTTTTAATCAATGGCTTCGCTTTTCCTTTAAATGGAGCGTTCAGTTCAAATACTTCATCTCTATGTGGAACTTTATTGTTCGGATCACCACCATCTAAAGCTTCAGCCCAAAATAGAGTAGCAGGCTTATCACCTCGCCATCCTATATTTCTTTTTCCCTTTCTTACTGCCATAAATCCTTTTGGTAAGTCTTCAATTAAAGGAACCTCTAAAACAGTTGTAACGAAATTAGCATTGGTATCGTAAATGTTTGTTTTAGCAGGAAATCTATAGTAAGGTACTAAATATGAGAATGGTTTTTGAATAATAGTAATCATAATGTAATTACCATCTGGTGAAAAAGAAACACTTCTATACATATCACCTTTCATCCACATACTCTTAGTACCATCAAGGTTAACTTTTTCTAATTCAGATAAGGCTAACTGTTCAAAATTATGCTCATCTGTTTTATTTTTTAAAAGATCTTGATAAGTTCTATTCTGTGCTTTTTTACCTTTTTTATTGATAGAAATAGTTGGTCCAGTGGGGATACTTGATTTCGTATCGATTAATGGTTTTTTATTCTTTGAAACAAACTTCACTAATAAAGAGCTACTGTCTTTAAACCAAGAAAATGGTCTTCCCATGTTGGCATTAAGAGTTGCTGTAGTTAACTTCGTTGCTCTTTTAGATTGGATATCCAATACCCATAATTCTACACCAGAAGTTGTTGTATTCGTAAAAGCCATTTTCTTTTGATCAGGAGACCAAGAAAAATTAGCCAAACGTCTTTTGTCTGGTAAACCTGTTACAGCAGCTTCAGTTCCGTTTCTTCCAATTCTAACTTTTACATTGGTAAAATAGCTTTGTCTGCTATTAATATTCGTTTTTGGGTTTATACGTAAACCACCAAGGCGCATTTCTTTTTCAGAGAGCGTCTCAATACTCTTATAATTACTACTATACAAGAAAACAATGTTTTCCGCATTGTTGTCCATCCTAATTCTAGGAGTTCCGGGGGCATTTGCCAGTTCTAAAATCTCTTTTGGGGGCTCTTGATAACCTATATTTTCTTGAGAAAATCCAAGAAAAGAAATACCAAGTAACAATAGTAGACTGATTTTTTTCATGTGTATATAATTTTTTATACTCAAATATATAACCTAGATATCTGAACAGAACCGACAAAATGTTAAAATAAACTTAAGGTTTGTTTGGTAGGTTTTCTATAAATTGAACTATATCGTTCTTGTTTTCAATTATTTTACTTACCAAAGTGAATTGATTTATAGCCCTATCTAAATTGTGTTCTGAATATAATGTTTTATAGTAAACATCATTATTTAGATAATCTGTTAGAAAACGTAAGCCCATAATAAATGTCATTATTTTCGGACCATGTGATAACAATTCTATTTCAGTTTGAGTTAAGGTGTTTTTTAAACTTTGAAAAAAACCAATGGTATAGTTTTTAAAATAATCTAGATTAAAATCAACTTTTTTTAAATCAGTTTCATCTTCATTAGCCGTACTACAAATTGTTCTTAACGCATCACCATAATCAAAGTGAATACAACCTAGCATAACGGTATCTAAATCAATCATACAAATAGCATGTTCATTTCGATCAAATAAAATATTAGAAATCTTAGTATCGTTATGAGTTACACGTAAAGGAATTCTTTTGTTTTCAAGAGCCTTATCTATTACAAGCATTTCATCTATGTATTTATGTACAAAGTCGATATATTTTTTAGCTTTATCTATCCTTTCTTTAATAGCAAGAGTAAGTGCTTTTTGAAATTCCTGAAATCTAAATTCCATTGAATGAAATTTGGGCAAAGTTTCAATTAAAATACCAGTGAAATTGGTAGTATCATTTAAGAATTTACCTGTAGCAAATCCCGCTTGAAAAGCAACGGTATTCGAAGTTGCTTTTAAAAATGTTTGAGAATTCTGAATGTATTTAGACAAACACCAAAATTGATTGTTCTTATCAAGAATGTAAAATTCTGAATTTTTGGTAGGAAGAAATTGTATAGTTTCACTTCCTTTTTCAATTAAGTATTGCGATATAGCAACTTTATTTTGAATAACATCTTTGGCATTTTTAAAGACAGTACCGTTTAATTGTTGTAATACATATTGTTGAGTAGAGTAGGTATAAATTAAATAAGTATCGTTGATATGCCCCGAACTAAAGGTTTGAAAGTTCTTAAAACTATGATTTGTATCAAACAGATTGAAAATATATGATAATCTTTGATTTAGTTCCATAAGTTTTCAGGATATATTCCTTGCTTTTTATAATGAATGATTTTTGAGACTACTTGGGGTTTATCTTCTTTATAAGTGACACCCATCCAATCAGATGCAGTTTCTAAGACTTTTACAGAGGCTTTGTTTTCATTTAAAAGAAAATTAATGGCTGATGGTAAGTAAAATTCTTCTTTCTCAGTTAAATAATGTTGCTTCAAAAATCCATAAAATAATTGATCTAATTCCTCAAAAATCTTAGGAGTAAAACCCCAATAATTCATAGATACAAGCGTGTTTTTTTTCATGTCTTTTTTTAAATTATTCTCAACATATACGATTCGATTATGTTTTGTAGAGATTTGAGACCTTTCTATGATACTTTTTAAGTTACCTTCATTATCTATGGTGCATTCACCTCTTGAAACTGATCCGTTTTTAGAAAGCGTATTTTGAATTTGATAACCCATCATTGCATATTGAGTGGTAGTAGGGTTCGTTGATTTTAGAAATGCTGCCATTTTAGCAAATGATTCTTGACCATAAAAATCATCTGCATTGATAACACAAAAGTTGCTGTCAATTACTTTTTTTGAGACTAACAAGGCATGAGCTGTACCCCATGGTTTTATACGGTTGTTATTCTTGAATTCCTCTGGAATATCAGTAGTTTCTTGACAAACAAATTCAATATCTATCAAATGCTTTAATTTAGACTTAAAGGAAGTCTTTAAGATGTTTAAGATTTCACCTCGAACAACAAAAACAACTTTTTTAAAACCATTTTGAATAGCGTCATAGATAGAAAAATCTATGATTGCTTCATTTTGAGAACTAATAGCATCAATTTGTTTTAATCCACCATATCTACTTCCTAAACCGGCAGCAAGAATTACAAGAATCATAAATTTTATTTTAAAAGGTGAATATAATTTAATTTGAATGATTATTTTGGTCAAAACTAAATTTAACTCCATGAATTTAACCTCGATTGACTACGCCTTTATCTTTATTTTTTTCAGTATTACATTAGGAATTGGAATTTGGGTTTCTAAGAAATCTAAACAAAGTACTTCAGAGTATTTTTTGTCTGGAAGGAATATGCCTTGGTGGTTGCTTGGAGTTTCTATGGTTGCAACAACATTTTCAACAGATACTCCAAATTTGGTTACAGATATAGTAAGAACTAATGGAGTTTCTGGTAACTGGGTTTGGTGGGCATTTTTATTAACTGGAATGTTAACGGTTTTTATATACGCTAAACTATGGAGGAAAAGTAAAGTTACCACTGACTTAGAGTTTTATGAACTGAGATATGGAGGGAAACCAGCTAAGTTTTTACGAGGATTTCGATCATTGTATCTTGGAGTGTTTTTTAATGTATTAGCAATGGCAGGTGTTACTTTGGCAGCAATCAAGATAGGTGAGGTAATGCTTGGACTATCACCTATTCAAACAATTGGTATTGCATCTATTGTTACTGTTGCTTTTAGTGCAATTGGAGGTTTTAAAGGAGTGGTTTATACGGATTTTTTATTGTTTTTTGTAGCTATGATTGGCGCGATTGGAGCAGCAGTGGTTGCTGTAAATCACCCTGATGTAGATGGACTAGGAAATTTACTGACACATCCAAATGTAGCAGATAAGTTATCTATTTTACCAGATTTTAATGATAAGGAGTTGCTTATATCTATTTTTATAATTCCATTAGCTGTGCAATGGTGGAGTGCTTGGTATCCTGGAGCTGAACCTGGAGGAGGAGGGTATATTGCGCAAAGAATGTTAGCTTCCAAAGATGAAAATCATGCTATAGGCGCTACTTTTTTCTTTAATATATTGCATTATGCATTACGACCATGGCCATGGATTATTGTGGCATTAGCGTCTTTAGTGGTATTTCCAGATTTGGCAAGTATAAAAGAAGCCTTTCCTAACGTTTCTGATAGTAAATTAGGACATGATTTAGCATATCCAGCAATGCTAACATTTTTACCAACAGGACTGGCAGGTGTTGTGTTAACCTCTTTAATAGCAGCTTATATGAGTACCATTTCTACCCATTTAAATTGGGGAGCTTCTTATATAGTAAATGATTTTTACAAACAAAATATAAATCCTAACGCAACAGAGAAAACTTTGGTAAATGTCGGTAAACTATCTACAGTTGTTTTAATGATTTGTAGTGCGGTTTTAGCGTTATCATTTACAAATGCCTTAGAAATATTTAAGTTTATATTAATGTTCGGGGCGGGAACAGGATTAATCTTTTTATTACGCTGGTTTTGGTGGCGTATCAATGCATGGAGTGAAATTTCAGCAATGTTCGCTTCAGGAGTATTTTCATTAATATTCCATTTTAATTCAGAGTATTTATTTGGAGAGAATGGATTGTTCGCCAGTTATTGGCAATTTCCTTTGGTTGTATTATTAACTACCTTGGTTTGGCTTTTAGTAACTGTTTTAACAAAACCAGAAGATGATCAAACTTTAATTAATTTTTATAATAAAATACAACCTAAAAAAGAAGGATGGACACCTGTATTAAACAAAGCAAAAGAACTAGGAGTAAGAATGGAAAAGCAGGGGGGGAGCACTAGTTTAACAGATGGTTTATTGGCAGTTTTTATTGGCTGTGTTTTAGTATTTAGCAGTTTGTTTGCAACAGGAAATTGGATATATGGAAACTATGAACTAGCTTTAAGTCTGTCAGTTTTAACCGTAATTGCTGCTTTAGGATTGCTTAAATTATGGAAAAAGATTAAGGTAAATTTCTTATAGTGTATAATGTATAAAAAAAAAGCACCTTTGAAAACAGGTGCTTTTTTTTATGTTGTTGAACAAAGAATTATCTTCTTCTACGTCTTCTACTAAAGTTTTCAGGATTTTGTCCTTTTTTACTAGAATTTTCACTACGTCTTCTTCCAAAACCTTTGCTTGGGCTTTCGTCGTTACTTCTTCTTTTTCCACTAAATTGACCTTTTCTACCACCATCTCTTCGGCCATCTCTTCTAGGTCCTCTTCCGCGTCCGCGACCACTACCTCTATCAGTTTTGGTAACTTCAACGTTTACATTTCTACCATTAAAATCTGGACTGTTTGCAGCAAAGGCTTCTAAAGTATCACCTTCAAAGTTTTTATCAATTTCAAAGAAAGAGAACGTGTCTAAAATATCAATTGCTCCAATTTCAATTTTATCTCCTATTTTTTGGTCATTGATTAATCCAATTAATTTAGCTGGATTTAATCTATCTTTTCGACCTATATTAATAAAGAAACGTGTCATATTTTCATTAGAAGACCTTCCTCTAGAGTTTTCTCTTGAAGATAAATTGTTTAGGTCTGGAGCATTCTCGTAGTATGATAAGAATGTATTAAACTCTAATGAAACGAACTTTTGAATTAATTCTTCACGACTTAAGTCTTCAAGCTTTTCATAAATACTTGGTAAAAAGCCTTCTATTTGCTCTGTATTAACTTCTGTATTTTGAACTTTATCAATTAAATGGAATAATTGATTTTGACAAATCTCTTTCCCCGAAGGAACTGGAGTATGTTCAAACTTCTTCTTAATTATTCTTTCTATAGGACGTAATCTCCCTTGCTCTTTTCTAGAAACTAAAGCAATAGAAATACCTTTATTCCCAGCTCTACCTGTTCTACCACTACGGTGATTGTAATTCTCTATTTGATCAGGTAATTTATGGTTAATTACATGAGTCAAGTTATTAACATCTAAACCACGAGCTGCAACATCAGTAGCTACTAATATTTGTATGTTTTTTTTACGGAATTTTTCCATAACAGAATCACGTTGAGCTTGCGATAAATCTCCGTGTAAAGCATCAGCGTTGTATCCATCTCTAATAAGGTTATTAGCCACCTCTTGAGTTTCTCTACGTGTTCTACAAAACACAATAGCGTAAATATTAGGATTTAAATCTGCAACTCTCTTTAAGGCAGGATAACGTGTTTTTTCATTTACTAAATAATATTCATGACTTACGTTATCAGAACCTTGATTTTTTTGCCCTGAAGTAATTTCTACAGGGTTTGTCATATAATTGTTAGCAATAGCTTCAACTTCTCTAGGAAAGGTTGCAGAGAATAACAATGTTTGTTTACTATCTGGAGTAGCTTCTAAAACTTGATCCAATTCATCTTTGAATCCCATGTTCAACATTTCATCAGCTTCATCTAAAACTAACCATTGAACATTTCCTAATTTTAAAGCTCTTCTCTTAATTAAATCAACGGTTCTTCCTGGTGTACCTACAACAATTTGAACACCTCTTTTTAACTTTCTAATTTGCTCCTCAATATTGGCACCACCATAAACTGTTGCTACTTTTAAATTAGGTAAGTATTTAGAAAAATCTTCAATATTTTTTCCTATTTGCACAGCTAATTCACGTGTAGGTGATAAGATAATGGCTTGAGTATTGGTATTTGTTTGATCTGCAAGTTCTATTATTGGTAAACTGAAAGCGGCTGTTTTTCCGGTACCAGTTTGAGCAAAAGCTTTTAAGTCATCCGTAGATGCAATGATTTGAGGAATTGCTTTTTCTTGAATAACAGTTGGCGTTTCGTATCCTAAATCGTTCAACGCCTTATTGATAGGTTCTTGTAAACCTAAATCTAAAAATGTAGACATAATGTGAATTTTTTTGAATTCACAGATGCCCCATCTATGAATTCCTTAATAATTAATTGTTATCTCTCTACAGAGATTTTTTGGACGGCGCAAAAGTACGTTAAATAAAATGATTTGAAAGAAAGAATCTTAGTGTTTTTGTAAATCAGCTATTTGATCGTTCAATTTTTCTGAACTTAAACTAGTATAGCCATTCTTTACAATACCCTTTTTATCTACAATAATCATTCTTGAAAATTTACTTGTTAAGAATTCTTTAGCCTTACTGTTTTCGGTTAGTCGAACTTGATTTTTAATGTCAATGTCTTTCGTAAAACAATCACCATCTTTACAAGTATTTACAATTAAAAAGTTCACATTTGGGTTCTTTTTAATTAAATGATTCATTCTAGAAGAAACATAAATATCTGATGAAAATTTATGATTTTTAAAGTAAATAACTGATTTTTTTCCCTTAATAAGTTTCGAAATATCCAACATTTCCCCAGTTGGAGCGATTAAATTAAAAGAAGGAAGTTTGTCTCCTTTCTTTATTTGTTTAGTATCATTAATAAGACGCTGGATCTCTTTTTTGTCCTCAATACTGGAACTAAACTTAAAAAAAGTATATAATGTTTTTTGACTGTTATAATTACAAGTTTCAGAAAAGAAATGCTTTACCGTTGTATTAAACAATAATCTATTTCTTACTTGTTCGTCTTTTATATTCGTGTTAATGCTGTTTAAAAGTTCAAGAGTAATATTTTCTGAGTTTTTATTACCTCCCTTTTTATAAACATCATTGTATAAACTGTTTATTACTAATTGATTGTAAGGATAGTAAAACATTAGTGAATCTAGAGAGCGATTAACTGTTTTTCTGTAATCATAATAATTCGAATCTAACTTTTCTGGAGTGTCTTTTAAACAGTTCTTGATTGCTGATTTTTCTAAAAAGATATAAGGTTGGTGCGTTAAAGCTATTTTTAACAAGCTCAAAAAGCGATCGGATGTTTCCGGAAAATTACTCACATAATTATCGAAGTAGTAATTTTTAATCTTTAAAATAGAATCAGTTTTTTGTTTGAAAAGATTAGGATTGAGTTTAAATGCCTTGTGTAAATATTTTTCTTCAATCTCGTTTTCTAGAAAAATCTCTATTAAAGCATTATTTTTTTCTGCGTTATCACCACTAAATACCAAAGATTCATCAAAATCCCATGTGTTTAACCTAATAAGAATACTATCTTTTGGTTGAATGTAAACGTATTGATATTCGAGTCCGTGTTTAAAATAGTATAAACCTTCTTTAAAATCTTTGTAACGACCATTAAAAGTATTATCATTTCTTAAAGGTATGGTATCAGTAAATTTATCATGGTCTGTAAGTAATACAAACTTTGATTTTGGGTTAATAATTTTACCTCCAAAAGAAGTGAATTTTTCCTCTTTGGTACTATTACATCCTATTAAAACTAGGAGCAGAAGGGGTATTATGTATCTAGTCATTAACACTATTTTCAACTTCAATCAACAAATAACAATCAAAAATAGCTATCTAGCTACTTTTTAGGTGTTAATTCGTTGTTAAAAGAATTAAAATCAGGCAAATTTAAAGTGTTAAATATTTTCTTGCAAATTCTTTTAAAAAGTCGAGATTGTTTACTTTTGCACCGAATTTAAAAAAAGAATAATGTTATCAGTTTCTAATTTATCAGTTCAATTTGGTAAACGTGTTTTATTTGATGAAGTAAATACTAAATTTACTCAAGGTAATTGTTATGGAATTATCGGAGCTAACGGTGCAGGAAAATCAACTTTCTTGAAGATTTTATCAGGACAAATTGATCCAACTTCTGGAAATGTTCACCTAGAACCAGGGAAACGTATGTCTGTACTTTCTCAGGATCATTATGCATTCGATGAATCTCCTGTTTTAGAAACTGTGATAATGGGTAATAAAGATCTATACGCTATTAAGAAAGAAATAGATGCTTTATATGCTGATTATACTGATGAAAATGCTGAAAAGATTGGGGAGTTACAAGTAAAATTCGAAGAGATGAACGGATGGAATGCCGATTCTGAAGCAGCAGCCATGTTATCTAACTTAGGTATTAAAGAAGATTTACATTATTCATTAGTAGGAGATTTAGATGGTAAACAAAAAGTACGTGTATTATTAGCACAAGCTTTATTTGGAAGTCCAGATGTATTAATTATGGATGAGCCAACGAATGACCTTGACTTTGAAACAATTTCTTGGTTAGAAAATTTCTTGGCAAATTATGACAATACCGTAATTGTAGTTTCTCACGACCGTCACTTTTTAGATGCGGTTTGTACTCATATTTCTGATATTGATTTCGGAAAGATTAACCACTTTTCTGGAAACTATACTTTCTGGTATGAATCATCTCAATTAGCTGCGAAGCAAAGAGCACAGCAAAACAAGAAAGCTGAAGATAAAAAGAAAGAATTAGAGGAATTTATTCGTCGTTTCTCAGCAAATGTGGCTAAATCAAAACAAGCTACTTCGCGTAAAAAGATGATTGAAAAATTAAATGTAGAAGAAATTAAACCTTCAAGTCGTCGTTATCCAGCAATTATTTTTGAGAGAGATAGAGAAGCGGGAGATCAAATTTTGAATGTAGAGGGATTATCTAAAACAGACGTAGAAGGAGAGTTATTATTCTCAAACATTGATATTAACTTAAATAGAGGAGATAAAGTTGCTGTTATTTCTAAGAACTCTAAAGCAACTACAGCATTTTATCAAGCTATTACTGACAACGACAAAGCAGATGCTGGAAAGTATAGTTGGGGAGTTACTACAACACAATCATATTTACCGTCTGATAACTCAGAATTTTTCCAAAATGGAGAATTGAATTTAGTAGATTGGTTACGTCAATATGCAACAACCGAAGAGGAGAGAGAGGAAGTGTTTTTAAGAGGTTTCTTAGGAAAAATGATTTTCTCAGGGGAAGAAGCATTAAAAAAGAGTAATGTATTATCAGGAGGAGAAAAAGTACGTTGTATGTTGTCTAGAATGATGATGACTCGTGCAAATATTTTATTATTAGACGAACCAACGAATCACTTAGATCTTGAATCTATTCAAGCTTTAAACAACTCTTTAATTAATTTCAAAGGGACAGTATTATTTACAACGCATGACCACGAATTTGCACAAACTGTTGCGAACAGAATTATAGAAATTACTCCAAATGGAGTAATTGATAAGTATGCAACGTTTGATGAATACTTAGACGATCCTAAAGTAAAAGAATTAAGAGAAAAGATGTATTCTTAAGAATTATCCGATAAAAAAAATAAAAGCCATTGTAAACATAACTTACAATGGCTTTTTAATTAGGCAATATTTTTATATCGGATTTCCTCCATAATATCTCTTGCTCCATAACCGTAAAATAGTATTGCTTTTTTCTTTTTTAAGGAGTGTTTATACAATTCTAAAATACTTTCTATTCCAACTCTATCAATAATAGTGACATTACTAATGTCGATGGTCAGGTCTTTATGGTTACTCAAAGCTTGGTAAGCTATAAGTTCAAATAATCTTAAATTGATTTTGGTCAGCTCTCCAGAAAGTTTTAGAGCATTATTTTTTGTATATCTAATTTTAAAGTCCATAAGCATTAACGAATTAAAATTTATGTCATAAAATTAGAGGTTATTACTAGAGATACCGGTTAGTTTTCGGTAATCGTACCAATTCTATCGTTTAAATGTCCAAGTCGTTAGGCTATTCAAAAAAACTGAAAACATTACCACCATAACGTTTTTCATAACTAAAACGAGGATGCTGACTTAAATCTGTTTGTTTTGAATGTTCAATAACTAGTAATCCATCTTCATTTAAAAGCTCTTTTTCAAAGATTAAATCGGCTATTCTTAAAAATTGAGATTCTTCAAAATCATAAGGAGGGTCAGCAAAAATAAGATCGGTAGTTAGATTTGTTTTCTCTAAAAATTTGTACACATCACTTTTAAAAGTGGTAATATCGACGTTTAAATCTTTAGCAGTTTGGTTAATAAATTTGATACACCCATAGTGGGCATCAACAGCATAAATATCAACAGTACCCCTCGAAGCAAACTCGTAACTTATATTACCAGTACCAGCAAAAAGATCTAAAACTGAAATACCTTCAAAGTAATAAAGATTGTTTAAAATGTTAAACAATGCTTCTTTAGCCATATCCGTTGTCGGGCGAACGGGTAAGTTTTTTGGAGCGGTAATACGCTTACTTTTATATTTTCCGGATATTATTCTCATGTTAAGATGCTAGTATAAAGTTAGAATTACGAGAAAATTCACTACTTCCATCGAAAAAGTTAGTCTTTCTTTTAATAAAGGCAACATTTCTAACATAATTATAAGTAATGTTGAATAACTCAGAGTTTCTTTCAATATCACCGAATAAATAAAGCTGAAACTCATTAGGATCCATTTCTAATTGTTCAGCAGTAAATAAAATGTAATATAAAAAATCTTCTTTTGTTTTATAAGGGAAAGAGTTATACAAAAACAGTTGCTCGTTATTACATACAATGATATCCATAGTAGTAGTGCCTACATGGACATAAAACTGCTTCTCTAAAGTGGTGCTCAGAGCGAGTAATTTTTCAATTAAAACAGTTGAATGATGTTTATATTCAAATTCACCAAAATTTTGAAACAAGAAGTTGTTAATGTTCACATATGGAATATAAACATTCTTTGCTGCTATCTTTTCAATATCATCATAGGTAATAAAATCAGTAGCTAAGGTTTTAACAGAATATTTTAAATAAGGTTTTAAGTTATTTCTGTCGAAGTAAGTTTCAGGAACTAAACTACTTAAATTGTTTTGATGAACAGCTTCAACTTGTTTAAACTCATGTTGTAAATCTTCATCGGTCTTAAAAGCTTCTATTAAATTGGTTAATAAAAGTTCTGGGGAAGAAATAGGTTTGTTAAATGTATATTCAGTAAAAACAATAATTTCTTCGGTATCATAGTTTGTAATACAAAAAGAAAATCCATCCAAACTAAATTGGATGGATAATTTTTTATGTTGCGCAATAACGCTTTTTTTTCTAGTCTTCTTTTGCAACTTTCTCTCCTTTATCGTAGAATGGAGGCCAATTACCACCAGTTGTTACTTCTGTTAATGAACCAACAGAAACAAATTCTCCTTTAATTTGATCAGTTTCTACAGCTTCTAATTCTTGCTTAATTAATGATGGGTTCATTCCTTTTAAGATAGGCTTCTTGCTAACTTTAGCTTCAAATACAGGTACATTTAAACCAGCTACTTTCTCAACTAAACCAGTAGCCATTTCATATTCTACATCCGTTCCAGGAACGCTAAACATCCCTTCGAAATCTTTTCCTTCAAAATAAGTCAATGCAGGCTCAAAACGCACTGTATCAATTACTCTAACAGAAATTTCTTTTGTGATTCCACCACCTAATTCTACCGTTTTTTGTTCGTTTCTAGCTTCAGTAATTGCTAAAGAGTCGTTTTTGATAAAATTAATTAACTGGTTTTTATCTTTCGCGTAAGTTCCTTTTGCTTCGTTGAACTTTACTTGCGCATCACGAATTAACTTTAAGTTTTCAATAACTTTAGCATAGCGCACTTTTTTATCTTTGTTAAAGTAAATAGGCTCCATAATACCTCCATAAATTTTGTAAGCTAAGAAACCTGCAGCTACTAATAATAAAACAGAAACTAACCATCTCATTTTCAATGGTACAACTTTTACTATTAAAAAAGCTAATAGAAATGCAACTCCAACAGCTGCTAAAATCATTAATAACAAATTCATTTTTTTAATTTTTAATATATGATACTCGCAAATCTACAATTTTTTTTGAATGATAAAAACAAATAATCTATAAATAGATTTATCTTTGTACATTATTTGAAATATGATAGAATCTGCACCTAGTTTTTACAAAGAATTATTACAAAAGTTTCCTTACCAACCAACAGAAAAGCAACAAGAATTATTAGATGCTTTAACACGTTTCATTTTTGAGGACAATAATCGTGCCTTGTTTTTGCTAAAAGGATATGCTGGAACAGGAAAAACAACTATTATTAGTACCGTAGTTAATAATTTGTGGAGAGTAGGTAAAAAAGCAGTGTTATTAGCACCAACAGGTAGGGCGGCCAAAGTAATATCGGGGTATTCTAAGAAGCAAGCTTTTACTATTCATAAAAAGATATACTTTCCTAAAAAACAAAGTAGTGGTGCTGTTAATTTTGTAATGCAACCCAATAAACATACCGATACCTTGTTTATAGTGGATGAAGCCTCTATGATTTCAGATGAGAAACAAAATGCGAAATTATTCGAAAACGGATCTTTACTTGATGATTTGATTTCATATGTATATTCTGGCAAAAACTGTAAAATAGTGTTCATTGGTGATACGGCACAGCTTCCACCGGTGAAGTTAAGTATGAGTCCGGCATTAGAGGCGGATAAACTTTCTTTTGAATTTAATAAGGATATTACAGAAATAGAACTTGATGAAGTAGTACGTCAACAAGAAAATTCTGGAATATTGATGAATGCAACGGATTTACGTTTGTTAGTTCAAAATGATTCGGAACATTTTAAATTTGATGTAAACTTTCCTGATATTATTCGATTGCAAGATGGTTATGAAATTCAGGATGCTATTACACAGGCTTATGATGGAGATATTGGAGTAGAAGATACCGCAATTATTGTAAGATCTAATAAAAGAGCGAATCAGTATAACCAACAAATTAGAACTAAAATAAGGGGACAAGAAAACGAAATTTCTGTTGGAGATTATGTAATGGTGGTTAAGAACAACTACTTTTGGTTAAAAGATTCTTCTTCAGCTGGTTTTATTGCAAATGGTGATATTTGTGAAGTAATGCGAATAAACTCTATTAAAGATTTATATGGATTTAAGTTTGCTGAAGTAGAAGTAAGAATGATTGATTATCCAGATATGAAACCTTTTGAAACGGTTTTATTATTAGATACCTTAACTAGTGAAAGTCCATCTTTAACTTACGAAGAATCTAATCGTTTATACGAAGCTGTAAAAGAAGATTTCGCACATGAGAAGTCAAAGTATAAGCAGTTTATGGGAATTAAAAAGAATAAATTCTTCAATGCGCTTCAAGTGAAGTTTTCGTATGCGATGACCTGTCATAAATCACAAGGAGGGCAATGGAAAACGATTTTTATAGAGCAACCTTATTTACCAGATGGTCCATCTATTGAATATTTAAGATGGTTGTATACTGCAGTAACACGAGCACAAGAAAAGTTATATTTAATAGGTTTTAAAGACGAATATTTTTTGAATTAGAAATGTTAGCGTTTTGTTAATTAAGTTGGTTAGCTGAACAAAACACTTATTTTTGTTAGGCAATCAAAAACTAAAAAATGAACAAAAAAATAACTGTTTTTATTTCATTTTTATTGATGACTACATCAATAATAGCTCAAAAGCCTCAAAAACTAACTTCCAATCAAATTTATGAGAGAATTCAGAAGCTTAATTTTTTAGGCTCAGCGTTATATATAGCTGCGCATCCTGATGATGAAAATACCCGATTAATAGCATATTTAGCAAATAATGAAAAGGCGAGAACCGCCTATTTATCTTTAACTAGAGGTGATGGAGGTCAGAATTTAATAGGTCCAGAAATTAGAGAGTTACTTGGAGTTATAAGAACACAAGAATTGTTAGCAGCTAGAAATGTAGATGGAGGAGAACAGCGCTTTTCAAGAGCTAATGACTTTGGGTATTCTAAACATCCAGATGAAACTTTGAAGATATGGGATAAAGAGAAAGTTTTAGCAGATGTAGTTTGGGCTATTCGAACTTTCAAACCAGATGTTATCATCAATCGTTTTAATCATAGAACGCCAGGGACAACACACGGACATCATACCTCTTCGGCTATGTTAAGTGTTGAAGCATTTGACTTAGCGGCAGATAAAACTAAGTATCCAGAACAATTAAAATATACAGATACTTGGCAACCTAATCGTCTATTTTTTAATACATCATGGTGGTTTTATGGGAGTAGAGAGAATTTTGCGAGAGCAGATAAATCGCAAATGTTACGTATGGATGTAGGTGTTTATTATCCATTAAAAGGTTTATCTAATAATGAATTGGCTTCTATTGCAAGTAGTCAGCATTTATGTCAAGGTTTTGGAAGGTTAACTACGAGAGGTTCGCAAACCGAATGGGTAGAGTTTTTAAAAGGAGAGTTTCCAAAGGATAAAAAAGATATTTTTTCTGGAATTAATACTACTTGGAACCGTATAGAAGGTGGAGGTGAAATTGGAGATATTTTGTATGAAATAGAAGAAAACTTCAATTTTGTACATCCAGAAAAACATTTACCTAGTTTATTAAAAGCTTATAAGAAAGTTGAAAAACTAAAGGACATACACTGGAGAAAGATTAAATCAAAAGAGTTAAAAGAAATTATAAAAGCTTGTGCTGGTTTATATTTAGAAGCTTCTGCAACAAGTTCAAGTACTACACCGAATAGCACAGTAGCTCTTAATTTTGAAGCTTTGAACAGAAGTAAAGCGTCCATGGAATTGACAGCTATAGAGATTTTGCCTAGTGGAAAAAAGATTACTAAAGAATTGGACCTTGTTCCTAACAAAAAACAAAACTTTAAAGAGGAAATATCAATTGGTGATTTGAATTATTCAGCTCCATATTGGTTAAAGTCTCCATGGGATTTAGGAATGTATCGTGTAGAAGATAAAACCAAAATAGGAAATCCAGAGAGTAAAAGACCGGTGCAAATTAAGTACACAGTAACTATTGAAAATGAAACTATTTCTTTCATAAAACCTGTAGTTTATAGATATTCTCAAAGAGATAAAGGAGAAATTTATGAACCATTTGAGATACTTCCTGTAGTTACCACTAAGCTAACAGATAAAGTATTAATTTTTGCTAAAGAAACACCTAGAAAAGTAGTTGTAGAAGTTAGAGCAGGAAGAAATAAAACCAAGGGAAATGTAACTTTAGATGTACCAAAAGGATGGGAGGTAAGTCCAAAAGAAATTCCTTTCTCTATAGATCAAAAGGGAGATGTTCAGAAAGTTGATTTTATGGTAACACCCACTACAAATGAATCAGAAGGTTATATTAGAGTTATGGCCATGGTAAATGGAAAATCTTATGAAAAGGAGTTGATAGAAATTAATTATACGCATATCCCTAAGCAATCAGTACTGTTGCCTTCACAAGCAAAAGTAGTACGATTAAATATTAAGAAAGAAGGATCTCATATTGGATATATTCAAGGATCTGGAGATGCAGTTCCAGAAAGTTTACGTCAAATAGGATATACTGTTACAGAAATAAATATAAGAGAGATTGGAGATAAGGATTTGAGTCATTTTGATGCTATTGTTGTCGGGATTAGAGCTTACAATACTAAAAAAGAGCTTCAGTTTAAGCAAAAATATTTACTTGATTATGTTAAGAATGGGGGTAATGTTATTGTTCAGTATAACACAAATAGAAGGGTAGATGTTAAAGCACCATATGAGTTAAAATTATCGAGAGACAGAGTAACAGATGAGAAGGCTAAAGTAAGTATGTTAGCAAAAGAACATATGGTATTACAATATCCTAATAAAATTACTTCCACTGATTTTGATGGATGGGTTCAAGAAAGAGGGTTGTATTTTCCTAATTCGTGGAGTGAAGAATATACACCAATACTTTCAATGAATGATAAAGGAGAATCACCAAAAGAAGGAAGCCTATTGGTGGCAAAGTATGGTAAAGGAAATTATATTTATACCGGATTAAGTTTCTTTAGAGAACTTCCTGCAGGTGTTCCTGGTGCATATAAATTATTTGCGAATTTGTTATCTGTAAAAGAAAATTAAACTTATGAAAAAAATGGATAAAAAGGTATTGTTTATATGTCTATTGTTTCTAGCTGTTTCAAATGTTTTGGGTGAAGAAAAGAATAAAAATAGAGAAATAGAAGCAATAAATCATTCAATTATTTACGATCTATTTTTAAATATGGAACTTACAAAAAGAAATGGTCAGATAGCAATAGTCTATGATTATATACCAGTTTTTAAAAAAAAGGCAAAAGTTGAAAGTGTAGAAGTTAATTCTAGTTTGGAAAATGACTATACCGAAAATGTAGTTTTCTTGTATGACAAAAGAAACCGTTTAAAGTATATTAATTATAAGGTTAAAAGAAGTGAAAATGAATCAACGATATTATTTAAATATGAATTAAAATATAAGGATAGTAGAGTAGAGTTAGTTTATATAAAAAATAGATTATTATATAAATTTATTTATAATTCAGACGGTATGTTAAAAACTGTCAAACATTTTTTCAAAAATGGAAAAACCGTTAGGATATATAATGTTTTATATAAAGATAAAGAAGTAAAATTTAGTTTGGATGTTATAAGAGGAGATGACTTTTATTTTGATGTAAACAGTTCTAAAGATCTTATTTTTTTGAATAAAAACAATAAAATATCAAGTATAAAATTTGATATATATAAGTCTAAAAATATTTCGTATTTAAAAGGAAGTAATATTTTATCTTTTAATTTTTCAAAAATAGATAGCAAAAATCTAATGTTTAAATGGAATTATATTACTTTTGATAGGCGTTCAAATTGGACTAAAAGAGAGTCTGATAAATACCTAATTGAAAGAATAATTAATTATAAATAAAAATGAGGAAAAATTTTAAAAAAGCAACGATATTTTTAATGCTTTTATTAACTGTAACATTGTATTCACAGACAGATGGTTATAATGAAATGTATCAGTTGAAAAAAATTAACAATGAACTGGAAAAACATTATGATAAGTCAGTTTTTCAAACTTATTATAAATTGGTTTCAATTAAAGATGATGTTTTAAAAATTAAAAAGTTCTTTTATACGAAGAAAGGTCTTTTTAATAATGGAGAGTTTTATTTACCAATGAACAGTATAGATGTTTCGAATATAAAATATAAAAAGAAAAGTGTTTTAATTAGAACAAAGGAGAAAAAGAGAGTTATTGAAAAGAAAGATAAAGGAAAAACGACTAAGTTTTTCGGTTTATATTTAAAATCGTATGCTGGAAAAAAAATGGATAAAGAGATTATGGAAATGCTCATAGAATTATTTAAAAAACATTAATACTCTTTACTAATTAAAGTAATTTATAAACCTTGTAAATAAAATTTTATTTACAAGGTTTTTTTTGTTTAGGTTTAAAAAGATTAATGGAAACTGTAGCTAGTTCTGAATTTGGAAATTTTCTAGAAGTATGTGTTTCAGGTATTAACCCAATAGCATTCATAGCTATCATATATTCTTCTAACTCAATAATATATTGGTCTGAATAACCATGCGTAGCATCATAAGCCGTTGCTGCTGTTTTTCCTAGATTATTGGCAACTAATGCAGGATTAGAAGTATGTAATTCAATAAGTAATAATCCGAACTTATCAATATAAGGTTTCCATTTATTAAAATGTTGTTTTAAAGATTCTATAACCAGGTTATTATTTAACCGTTTGCCTATATAGGCATATGCGCCCGTAGAAGCAGTATTGATTATTTTTTTTACAGGTTTAGGATCTTGCCAAATGCGATTATGATCTAAAAATGTTCTAACATTTAAAAGATCAGACAGGTTGATGCTATATTTTTCTTGCAAGTCCTCTGATAATGCTTTAGGATTTCCAATATCACCCCAAATAACCTTAGCCCATATATCTGCTTGAACTAAGTTTCTTCGTGTAATTTGTAATGCTGCTTCATTATAATCTACTCCAATCAGTAATAACGGAAACTCCTCTAATTGTTTGCCTCTTGCGGTACGTGTTTCAATAACGTTAAATAGATGTTTTAAAAAAGCACCATTACCACATCCAACATCTAAAATTCCCTTAGGTTGATCATGAATTGGTCTATTGAACAAATCAATAACAATTTCATCAATAATTCTAAAGTATGCAGCATGTGCACCACCGCTACCCCAAACATTCATTTCTCTATCTACATGAATTTCTTCATTTCCAATACCTTCAGTTCTAAAAAATGCAGAGTTTCCAAAAATAAGTTTATCTAATTTTCTTAATGTTGGAATATAAGAAACAGTAACTCCATAAGCACTCGCTCTTCTTGCAAAAAAGAGTCCTTTATCGGTAAATTCATAAGAATCATTGGTTTTGGTAAACCAACCTAAACGAGTTAATATATCAAGTAATCTACCAAAACTTTCAGAATCTTTATGAAATTCTTCGGCTTTAAATTTTGTTTGCATAAAGTATTTATGAAACATACCACTCATACCAAGTAGAACAATAGTTGGCCCCACAATAATTCCTTCTATATGCATTGATATTTGTGCTAAAATATCTTGTTCAATTTGTAATTTAGGTTTTGATACGTTGAAACTATTTGAAAAATCATTGTATAACTTTTCGAGTTGGTAAAAAGATTCAGATTCAAACTTACGCGAATTAAAATTCTCTGAGAATTTTAGTAATTCGAACGCTTTTTTATACAAATGAAAGTATTTAAAGGCGTATTGTGATTGTTCGTTACATTGGTAAGTAACTGTATTGTTTTTGTTGTTTACATGTTGTATTAACCAACCTTGAGAACATAAAGTTCTGAGGGCTACATTTAAATAACCTTCGTTGGCTTTAAAAAGAGAAGTTAATTCACTCAATTCAACATTTTCTTGATTCAATAAGTGTTGGGTAACTCCTTTGTCAAACAAAACAAAAGCTGTAGGACAGGTAACAATACCATCTAAGTGACGAAATAACTGACTTCTAAGAGTTGTTTTTTCAAGTTTAGTAAGCATAAAAAGAACATTTTCTTCTAAAGATAAGTATTAGATCTTTTCAAAGAAAAAAAAGTTTCTCCAATTAACTATTTTAGATTCTTTTCAAAGTAAGATGGTAAATACTTGTTTTAGAGGTGTAATCTGAGTTTAAGATGTTCATGTTTTTACGTTGGTAGGTGTATTGTAATTCGATCTTATTCTCGGTAAAGTTTTTTACTTGTATCTCTTGGGTAAAGTCAGGAACTTTTAGCGTAATTACATTGTTTTCCAATAACCAAGTTGCAGGAGGGTAAATACCGTCAATACCTTTAACGTCTTTTGAATAGTCTATTTTTCCCCATTCGTTAATTATTTCTAAATCGAAAAAACCATGCGCATCTAGCTCATTAGGACTATTTATGAAGGTGTACACTAGAGAAAAATTACTTCCTATATTTTCTGTTTTTTCTATACTTGTAATTCCTCGTATTGAAGACTTAACAGTTTCTGTAAATTTTAATTGGGTTACTTTCCATTGTCCAACTAAATTTAACTGAGGAGCATTGTTCAGTTTTATTTCATTTTTAGTACATGAGAGTAGCATTAGTATAAAGGAAAATGAAAGAAGGGATTTAAGTTTCATAAATGAAATTTTGAATTGTTGAAGGCGCTAATATATTTAAAATTGTTAGCTTTGATATTAAACAATACAAATGAAGAAATTAATAGTTGCAAGTACCTCAACAGTTCATGGGAGTGCTTATTTAGAATATATTTTACCTACTCTTGCTGAATTTTTTAATGGAGTTAAAAGCATTGTGTTTATACCTTACGCTAGACCAGGAGGAATAACATATGATGAATATACTAGTATAGCAAATAAAGCCTTTAGTAAGATAGATATTAAGGTGAAAGGAGTGCATGAATATGAAAATGCAAAAGAGGCCATTCGAGAAGCAGAAGGGATCTTTACTGGTGGAGGTAACACTTTTGAACTGATAAATCAGGTTTATAAAAATGATATTTTTTCGGACTTGAAGGAGGTTGTTGAGAATGGTACTCCGTATTTTGGAACAAGTGCTGGAAGTAATTTATGTGGTGTTACTATGATGAATACAAATGATATGCCTATTGTATATCCTCCAAGTTTTAAAACCTTAGAATTCATACCATTTAATATCAATGCGCACTATTTAGATCCTAATCCCGATTCTACTCATATGGGAGAAACTAGAGAAACGCGTATAAAAGAATATCACGTATTCAATTCAATTTCAGTTTTAGGATTAAGAGAAGGAAGTTGGTTAGAAGTAACTGGTGATTCAATTATACTGAGAGGTCCTCATACAGCACGTTTATTTCAACAGAATAAAGAAGCATTAGAGTTGACTTCAAATAAAGATATTAAAGAATATTTTTAAAAAAAAGCTCCAAGTTAATCTTGGAGCTTTTTTGTTTTTATTATTTCTCTAATACGATAATAAGGTCACCTTTAATTTTGACACTAGTACCAGATTGACTTTGACTTTCATTAATTACTTGTTTTAAAACTATTCTATTAGCTTCGAAACTTCTAATTGTCAATTCAACTGCTTGTGTTGACTCATTAAAGATTAATTTATTTCCTTTAAGTAACCAATCTCCAGAACTTAAGCTAGGAACGGCTGTTGTTGGTGTTTCTAATACTTGAGTTTGACCACCAAAACTAGTTTTGGTAACAATGATAAAATTACCTTCTGAGGTATACTCATTAGGGCTACTTGTAAAGTTAAATGTAAAATCGAATTCTTTTCCATATAACTCAGTATCTCCTTTCACTGTAGTACCGTTAAAAGTTGTACTAGTTGTTAAGTCAGCTTCAAGTTTTACTAAGTTCCAGGTGCCTAATAAATCCTCAGAGGTTATGTTGATATCAAGATCATCATTTGATGAACAAGAAGTTAACAATAGGGTAGCAGAAATGAATAGCAATAAAATCTTTTTCATAATTATTTAGTTTAATTTTTTTGCAATAATATGAAATAATATTGAAATATTACTATCTATTTCTCTCGCAAGCTAAAAGAGTATTTTTTAATAGCATGGCAATGGTCATTGGACCAACTCCTCCAGGAACTGGTGTTATATGCGAAGCTTTTTCAGATACTTCATTAAAAGCAACATCTCCTACCAAACGAAATCCATTTTTCTTTGAAGCATCAGCAACACGGGTAATACCAACATCAATTATTACAACACCGTCTTTTACCATATCTCCTTTTAAAAATTCAGGGATACCTAAAGCGGCAACGATGATGTCTGCTTCTTTTGTAATTTTTGCTAAATCTTTAGTTCTACTATGGGTTAAAGTAACGGTTGCGTTTCCTACGTTTCTTTTTTGGGAAAGTAAAATACTCATAGGACTTCCTACAATATGACTACGACCAATAACAACTACGTTTTTTCCAGATGTTTCAATATTATATCGCTCCAATAGTTCTAAGATACCGAAAGGTGTTGCTGAAATAAATGTAGGCAGATTTAAGGCTAGTTTACCAACATTCATAGGATGAAATCCATCTACATCTTTATCAGGATCAACTGCCATTAAAACTTTTTGCTCATCGATATGGTCGGGTAGTGGAAGTTGGACAATAAATCCATCAATATCCTTGTCTACGTTTAAGATATTAATTTCATTTAAAAGTTCTTCTTCACTAGTTTCTTCAGGTAAACGAATCAAAGTAGATTCAAAACCAACACGTTCGCAAGCTTTTACTTTTGCATTTACATAAGTTAAACTAGCTCCATCATTTCCCACAATGATAGCAGCTAAATGTGGTACTTTTTTTTCTTGGTTTTTTAATTCTATTACTTCTAGAGCAATTTCTTCTTTAATGTCAGCTGAAGTCTTTTTACCGTCTAGTAAAATCATTTTTAGTGTGTTGTGTTGTTAAGTTGTTGTTGTGTATAAAGCAAAAGAGAAGCCGTAGCTTCTCTTTTTTAATTTTTTATTTCATTCCGCGCATCATTTGCATCATTTTTCTTCCGCCTCCGCCTTGCATCATCTTCATCATTTTGCTCATTTGATCGAACTGCTTCATTAATTGGTTTACTTCTTGAATAGAGGTACCTGATCCTTTAGCAATTCTCTTTTTACGACTTGAATTTATAATTGAAGGTTTGCTTCTTTCTCCAGGAGTCATGGAGTGGATAATAGCTTCAATTCCTTTAAATGCATCATCATCAATATCTACATCTTTTAAAGCTTTACCAGCACCAGGAATCATTCCTACTAAATCTTTCATGCTACCCATCTTTTTGATTTGTTGAATCTGATTTAAGAAATCATCAAAACCAAATTGATTCTTCGCAATCTTCTTTTGTAATTTTCTGGCCTCTTGTTCATCGTATTGCTCTTGAGCACGTTCTACTAAAGATATAACGTCTCCCATCCCTAAAATACGATCAGCCATACGATCAGGGTGGAATACATCAATGGCATCCATTTTTTCTCCTGTACCGATGAACTTAATTGGTTTGTTTACAACAGATTTAATAGAGAGTGCAGCTCCACCACGAGTATCACCATCAAGTTTTGTTAAAACAACCCCATCGAAGTTAAGCACATCATTAAAGGCTTTGGCTGTGTTAACAGCATCCTGACCAGTCATTGAGTCAACCACAAATAATGTTTCTTGTGGATTTACCGCTTTATGAATGTTAGAAATTTCATTCATCATTTCCTCATCAACGGCTAAACGACCCGCGGTATCAATGATTACAACATTTTTACCATTTGCTTTCGCATGCTTAATAGCGTTTTGAGAAATTTCAACAGGATTTTGGTTTCCTTCTTCGGCATATACCTCAACACCAATTTGTTCACCAACTACACGTAACTGATTAATTGCTGCTGGACGATAAACGTCACATCCAACTAATAAAACTTGTTTTGTTTTTTTAGTTTTTAAGAAGTTAGCTAATTTACCAGAAAAAGTAGTTTTACCAGACCCTTGTAAACCAGACATTAATATAACGGTAAAAGAACCACCTAAGTTAATACCTACAGTATCCCCTCCCATTAATTCGGTTAATTCATCTTTAACCAATTTAACCATTAATTGTCCTGGATTTAATGTAGTTAATACATCTTGTCCTATGGCCTTTTCTTTTACTCGTTTGGTAAAATCTTTAGCAATTTTAAAGTTAACATCGGCATCTAATAAAGCTCTACGAACTTCTTTTAATGTTTCAGCCACATTAACCTCGGTAATTTTTCCGTGTCCTTTTAGCGTATGTAACGCCTTATCTAATTTTTCGCTTAAATTATTAAACATGTATCAGCTTCATTTTAAGAGGCACAAATATAGCAATTTTGTAGTAGTTTTCTGGTTTTAATTAAGGTTGATTTGTTAAGGATAAAAATATTTAAAAAAACATCAATCTTTATGTTTGTAAGTGGTTGATTTTTCGTAAATTACATATGTTTTCCCGTTAGGTTCAAAATTTTTTACTAACAATTAAACATCCCCCCGGAATCATGAATTTATTCAATTTTTTCAAAGGGCTTTTATTAGCCCTATTATTGGTGTCTTGCAATGCAAATGAAGATATCGAATTATTAGACGAAGTTACTACTAATCAAGTAGATGAGAAAAGTTTATTAGCAGGTAAGTTTGAAGAAAAAAATAGTTACAATACCAAACCTATTAACTATAGAGGTATTTACATTAACAATTTTGAGAACGATATTCTTGGTAATTTTACAGAAGAAACAAAATTGCTACTCTGGTGTAAAAAACATCAATTTAAAGAAATTACGCTCTACACTGTTAGCTCTATCTTAAACAATTCAGTTAAAACGGAAAAACTCAATCAGTTTGTCTCTCAAGCCCACTTATTTTACAATATAAAAGTTTCTTTCACTGCAGCTAGTAAAGAAGCGATTGTAAAAATTAAAAACTACCAAATGGAGCTTGATTTTCCGTATTCTAGATGTGATGGTATTTTTACAGAATATGAATTTTGGAATAATAACGCTAATGGAGTTAGTTATGATTATTACAAAAATGATATGCTAGATGTTTTAAATAACATTGGTCCATCAATTTCTAAAAACTTTAAAAGTAACTTATATATTTCTGACTTTAATGACGCTACAGGACATTATAGCAATGATGAAGTTTTAGAGAATGTTGTTGATTTTTTAAAGCGTAGAAGAAATAAACATCGTTTGGTATTAGTAAATTATAGAGCTAATGCCCAAAATTTTCCTACTGACGAAAACTCTAATTATTATAAGAGAATTCAGGATTTAGCCAATATAGCGGCTGCAAAGAATGTGAAAATTAAGGTAATTGTTTTATATATGAGTCGTAATGATGTGGTACCTTCATTATATAATTATTTTGCAGATACTGGATTAGGTAATAATTTTGAAGATGCTTTTGTGTCTTTTAGACAAGGTTATAAAAATTCAAATATTAATAATAAGAAATTTTTAAAGCTTCAAGGTTATCAGATTTATAGATATTCGGATGCAAAGCTAGCGAAACCTTTAGGCAATGGAGTTGATTTTGATATTTCGGATAATGACGATGACGATGACGATGACGATGACGATGATGATGATGACGATGACGATGATGATGACGATGACGACGATGAATAAACACCAAGTAGTTTATACAATGATATAGCAAAACTGCCTTACTAATTAATTTCTTAATTGTAAGGCAGTTTCTTTATATAAACAACCGATTAAATTTATGATTAATTACCTATTTGATTGAAAGTATTTACTTCTAATGCTGCTGGATTTGAGGCTGTAATTTCAAAAATAGCATCATTAAAATCATTATCTCCATTTGGAACAGAGATATCTTCAAAGGCAATAACCACCGAGTTACAAGTTGTATCATGAAATATTATACTCTGTTGTCTTCCGCTTAAGTTATAATCTATATCAGTATGTTGTGAGTAGTACCCATCTGTAATTTTCCCATTTCTCCAACCATTTGCAATTAAAAAGAAGCTAACTACAGTTCCAGGTTCGAAAGTTCCTAATAGGCGCATGGTATTTCCTCTAATTAAATCTCCACCTGATCTTTCGGCAGAAGCATTGGGGAAAATAACAATTTTGTCTACTTGATCTGGACTAGATGGTTTGTTACCTTCTTGATAGGTATAATATCCTAGCACATTTTTGTATCCAGCACCTTCATCAATAAAGGTTAATCTTAATTCTGTAGATTCCTTTATGACCAAATTCTTCACGGGGTTGGTAAAATATTCGGGATGTGCTGTCATTGCATTTTGTCTTTCAGGTAAAACGTTTGCATAAATATTCGTAAGTAAAGTACTACATACTACTTTATCTGGTTCTAGTCCGTCAGGTTTTCCTCTACTACCATAAGTGGTAATAGTTTTATATTCATCTTTAGTGCGTTTTCTTAAAATTTTAAATCCACCACCTCCTTTTGCCACAAAAACCCACTCTCCATCAGCAATTATATAATTAGCAGAAGCTCCCTCTTCGGCCATGTCCCAATAAAATATAGGTTCAATATCTTCATTGTTTGTTGAAGGGTGCGGAGAAATAGAAATACCATCAGATCCGTTGGCTGTATATACATAATCGTTATCTGTAGTAACACCATTAGTATTACCAACGACAACCATATTACCTTTAGATTGGTTAGTAATGTTTCCATTAGTAACATCTACTAAAGCTAAACCGTCTTCACCTTTGGCGATATAAATTTTGTTGGGATCTAAAGGAGAGAATTCCATTGTAGATTTTCCTCGGTAAGTTTCAACAACGTTCTGATGTTTAATAGATCCAATATCAAAACTTGTAGTTTCTAAACTGTTGCCTACATCGGTTACTTTAATACTAGCATTATCACCAGTAACTAAGCTAACTACTTTAGATCCGGTATTGGTACCATTTACAGCAATATATTTTGCATCACTATAGCTTTCTGAATCAATAGCTTCTAAAGTGTTTTTGTTAAGCTGAACAGTTCCACCATGAGTTTTTCCAGAAGTTATATAAAGATAATCATTGGTTACTGCAATACCATTTGCAGAAGCAGATACGCCAGCTCCATTTAGAACATTGGATAAGTTTTTTCTTCGGAAAGTTTCAGAGAAAATACCATTGGTAGTTTCCAGTTCATAAAGTTGTGCACCAAGTTTAGAATCAGACATTGCTAACCATACTTTGAGTGCTGAAGAGCCACTTATAGTTCCAGAAGTAACAGCATTGATATCTGAATTTAAAAAGTTAGCTTGTGTGATGATTTGTGGAAAATTAGCATTTGTCAAATCAATTACTTCTACCGCACCGATATGGGTATCTCCTTGTTTATGGTAGCTTACATAAGCCTTATTATTATCAAGCGTTATATGAGTTGCGCTTAATGTTTCTCCACTCACTACCAGAGGAGCAACTTCAGCAACATGTTCCCAATAATAAAGTTCTTGAGTACCGTTTACTCCAGAGTTGCCTTTTGCATTCACTCCCGTTACGAGTGGAGTGATAGTTGCTGTTCTATTAATAAAAGTGATTCTTTTTGAAAGTTCTGAACTATTGTTGTTAATAATAAAAGGTTTTTCAGTAAGATTGGGCTCATTGTTTTCTATGGAAGGTGAGCTACAGTTAGATAAACTTAACAAAATTGTTAAAGCGAGTAGGGGGGCTAGTTTTGTGTTCATAAATAATATTTTTTAAGTTTTAGTTAAAACCCAGCTCTTTTAGCTTGGATAGAGGATTTGTAGGGGTTCCAAGGATCTTCAAAAGATCGTTTGAAAAAGAATTCTTTATAATATGCAATGGTGCGAACAATTCTTAAATACGTACCGGTGTATATAGACATTAATGAAACATATGGCCATAAGTATAACTCTTCTTTTCTACGTTCAGAATAGAGGTAAATACTAAACATTTGTACATAAGACATTACAAAGTATAAAGTGAAATTCATGGGAATAACAAACTTTAATTGACTTGTGTAATTGACAATTATATCTATAATATATATCCACCAAAGAATATCTAATATTACGTTGTAAAAGACATTTTCAGCTAATGAAAAGAAATTTGACCAGTTAAAATTTGAGTTAGGGAAGTAAACATCTTTGTGTTTTCTTACTCTAAAACGAATAATAGATTTGTCCCACCGTAACCTTTGTTTGGTTAATACCTTAAACTTAGAAGGAGCATTGGTTAAACAAATAGCTTTAGGTTGAAAGTAAATGCGGTACCCAGATTTTCTAATTTTTACAGTAATATCTCCATCTAGTCCTGGACCAATGTCCCAACCACCAATGCTGTCGGTAACATCTTTTCGAAATGCTCCAAAAGCTCCAGAGATGATTTTATAAATTCCCAGATAAGAAGTTACTATTCTTCCTACAGAAACTGTTTTTAGATATTCTATAGCCTGTAGCTTAGCACATAAACTGTCTCTATAGTTTCTAACCTTCACATTACCACCGACAGCACCAATCCTCTTATCTAAATAAAAAGGGATGAGTACCTGTTCTATAGCATCACAATCGAATGAACAGTCAGCATCTAAATGTACAATGTACTTTCCTTTACTATAGCGTAGGGCTAAATTTGCAGCAGACGCTTTACCACCTCTCATTTCATTTCTAAGAAACATATCTATGAGTCCTAGTTTTTCGAGGTTCTTACCAATTATAGGTGTATCGTCATCTGAGCCATCATCAACAATAATTAACTCAAAGTTTTTAAAGGTTTGTTCCGCTAAAGATTTGGTTAATTTATAAAGATGACTACCTTCGTTTTTACCTGGAATAATTACAGAAACAAAAGGGTTTTCAGTAAATAACTGTCGTCTAGCTTCTTCAAATTTTTCTTTTCTACTTTTTTGTTGTAACCAATAAATAAAAGCAATAATGTAATCAACAATGATATACCTAGTGAATTCAAATAATACAAAATACCAGAACACTCGAATAAATTTACCTAGTCCTACTACAAACCAGTAGTGAACGTATTCTGGCAAAAGATTATGAATACTTAGTATCATTGAGTAAAGAAATTATGTACTTGCTTTTCTGGTGTTATTTTATCATATCGAATTTCAATCTTTTGTTGTACATTTTCAATATTATCACTCAAGAGTTTAGACAGATTATATTGTATGTTTTCTAACCTTTCTAATTGATCTTCTCTTGTTTCTGGTAATAATAAATAGTAACAGTTAAAACTTTGTGAGTTTAAGATATCAGCTTCTTTTAAATATGATTTTATAATACCTGCCACTTCCTTTGTAAGTTCTTTTTTAACATCAGCATTTAACAATTGCAATTGAGAGTTTTGGAATGAAATTTCAACAAAATAACTACTACAATTCGTAGTTTTTACACGTTGAATTTCTTGTTTAAGTAATATTCTAAACAAAGAAAGACTTACATTACCAATACTATATTCTTGTTTATCATTTCCTGACTTTTCAATGGAAATAACCTGATTTTCTCCTTTTTGAGTTAAACTGTAACTTTGAATAGCTTTCTCAAGTAATTCATCCAGTTCATGTTCTGTTTCACAATCAATGCATAAAGCTTTCATGTTTGTATTTTGAAACTCATGATTACAGGTATTACAAGAATAAATAGTAGAGGGTTTATCATAGTCTATACCAATGTGTCTGAGTTGTTTATCACATTTAGGGCAATGTAATCCATCATCTACTTTAAAATCTTTCTCAGGAGCAACATGAGCACATACAAAATGATGAACCATGTCGTGAGGCTTAATATCAATTGAATCGCACTTAGGGCAGCATTCTCTAAAATTAACATAACTACTAGCACAGGATTTGCACAGATGAACATAATCATAAAGACTTGATGTGAGTAGTTTGTCTTCCGATAATTTGTTAAGCATGCTTAACATAGAAATCATTTCGGAGGGTTTGAATAATAATGATATATAAGGAAATTCGTATCCAATTAAACTATTTCTAGAGGTGATTGGACTAATGGTTTTATTTCTTGTAAAACAAAAAGCAAGTATTTTGTACTGAAGTAACTCTTGATGTGAATCTAAATCAGGAACAACTAGTTGATTAATACGTTTTTTAATTACTAAAACTCTTTGTATATAAGAAGATGACATGCTAATATCTACAGTACCGTCTGCGTGAATTTCAATACTTTTAGATAGTTTATACATGCTATTTATAAATATAGGTAGCAATCCAATTTTAACTTTTTCTAAAAGACGCAGTTGTTTTAAGATATCTAAGGCATGTTGTTTATCTTCTGTGTCAATAATAAACCCATCCAGATATTCTAGTTGCTCATTTTTTAACTCATTAATATGAGAAACCATGAGCAACGAATACCCATTATACACTACTTTCCTAGCGTTATTATTATATTTAAGTAGGTTGATCATTTTTTAGTTTTTTATGACTTTTTAGAGAGACATATAAACTTCTTCTGGAAATTTGTCTTTTTTATCACCTTTGATATCAAATATTAAGGTGTCTTTAGTCCCGTTTTTTAAATAATCATAGTATGCTAAATATTTATAATTTTCATGATCAACAGCTAGGATAATTACATCAAACTTATGAGCTGTATTATTGTTAACTTCTAGCCCATATCTCTTTTTAACTTCACTAGAGCTTGCTAAATAGTCTTGAATTAAAACTTTGAACCCTCTTTTTTGTAATTCTAAGCAAAGTTCAGCAGTCTTAGAGTTTCTAATGTCATTCACATTTTCTTTAAAAGTGATTCCTTTCACTAATATTGAAAATTCATCTTTCAAATGTTTCTTATTTTGAAGTCTATATTCAATTCTATTAGCAATGTGTGGAACCATACTTTCGTTTACTTCTCTGGCTTGTTGAAGTAATCTAGGGGTGTAATGGTTTTTACGAGCTTTACTAATCAAATAGTATGGATCCACACCTATACAATGACCACCAACCAATCCTGGGAAGTAGTTATGAAAATTCCATTTGGTTCCTGCAGCTTCTAAAACATCTTTTGTATTAATATCTAATACAGCAAATATTTTAGACAGTTCATTCATTAAACTAATATTAACATCACGTTGTACATTTTCAACAACTTTGGCTGATTCTGCAACTTTAATGCTAGGAGCTTTATGTACACCTGCTGTTACTACAGTTTCATATATATCGGCAACTAACTCTAAAGTTTCAGGAGTACTTCCAGAGACAATCTTTTTGATTTTAGTAAAAGTTCTTTGAGTATCTCCAGGGTTTATTCTCTCAGGTGAATATCCTACTGTAAATTCTCTGTTGAATTTAAGATCTGAAATTCTTTCTAAAATAGGCACACAAACTTCCTCTGTACAGCCAGGATAAACTGTTGATTCGTAAATGACACAGTCTCCTTTCTTTAAGAATTGTGCAATCGTGGCAGTAGCTGCTTTTATTGGTTTTAAATCTGGCTCTTTTGAAGCATCTATAGGGGTTGGTACAGCTACAATATAAACTTTAGCGTTTTTTAAATCACTTATAGTTGAGGTAAACTGAATATCCTTGTTTTCAAACTCATCAAAGTCAATTTCTTTACAAGGATCAATTTTGTTATTCAGGCTATTTATTTTTTTTGAGTTAATATCAAAACCTGTTACTCTAAATTTTGCTGCTATATTCAAAGCTAAAGGTAGTCCTACGTAGCCTAAACCGACCACAGCAATGGTTTCTTCTTTTTTAATTAGTTTGTGATAAAATTCACTTTTTTTGTATGCGATAAACGGGTACTTGCTTTCTAATAATTGTAGAGAGTCTTGTAGTTTTGGTAATGATGTCATAATTGGTTGTTTTAATAAGGTCCATTATTTTATTTTTAGTAGGTTATTCTAGGTTTATTCTAAAAAGGAAACCTTTTCAAGGAGGTAATCTTGTTTTCATAAGTATAGTTTTAAATTTTATTGATTTTTACCTTAAGATTTAGTTTGTAATACCTTCCCCAGTCAGGTATTTCTTCTTTATCTAGAGGTATTATTTCGGCCAAAATGTTTCGTTCAGTTGGCTCATATTTTTTTTGAAATTCAGTGGGTGCTTTGTAGGTAGAGATATATAATTTGTTAATGATACCTTTTGAAAGAGATTTGTCTGGAAACTCTACATATACTAAACTTCCTTTTTTGACTCTAGCAATATCCTTAATGTTGAAATAGGCTTTGATAAATACCTTTTCTACATTATGTATGGTCATAACATTTTCTGTTTTGTAACAAACTTCTTCGCTGTTCTTTAATATTTGTCCTATAATGCCTGTAATAGGGGAGTTATAGGTGTTTGTAAAGTTTTGATCCCCAGAGTTTATATTGTTGTTGTTTCCTTTATTACGAGTGTCTTTTTTTAAAAGTGACAGTAAGTATATTTCATTCTTTAAAAGGTCGATATCACCTTTTAATTTTAGTTTTTGGTTAATGATTTCATCAACTTTGTTTTTAGTATAAACATCTAACAGTACTAGTTTGATGATTTGTTTTTCTTGAGCCTCTATAAGTTTCAATCGATTTATTAAATGTTGTAGTTTGACATATTTTAAGCGTATTTGGCGTAGTATGTCATCATAGTCAGATGAATATTTCTCTTTTTTATCAATGTTCTTCAAAACAATAGAGGCATCACTGTCAAAATCATCTTGGAAATAGTTAAAGAGGTTCGTGTTTAGTTGAACAGTATCCCCTTCATTAATGAAAATTTCCTTTACGCGAATGTCATTGGTAAAGTTTACATCTACTTTTTCCATAAGCATTTGCCCATTTCCATAAACCCAAACTGTTTTTTTGTAAATGAAACTTCCTAACCAAATAATTAAAAGAATCAGCAAAATGAAGTATAAAACTCTGTCAAAGTTGAGTTTCTTCTTCTTTATTTTAGGCTCTTTTAATGTTCTAATTATAGCCTTGCCTTTTTTGTAACTAAATTTTTTCATTAGAATATTCTTTTAAGTTCTTTTTGAAGGTATTGGACTACGGTTGTAAATTTTTCATTTTCAAATACCGTTTTGAAAGGAATATTGTTTTTGGTCAAATAATTTTTAGCGCTCAAGTCATTATGAAGGACATAAATTATTTTTTGTTGTTTAGCTTCCAATATTTGCAGTTGAAATTTTAGCGAATAATTCTCATTTGATTGCACTAGTAAAGAGGGGTTGGTTTCTTGAAAAGTGTAATAATAAGGGGTTACTAAGCTGTTAATATTTGTACTATTATGTAATTCATATACATGAGATAAAATCGTGTATAATTGACGTTTAACTTGAATTATGTTCTGTAATATTTTAAATTGTTCTTCTATTAATCCTAAAATTAAGTATCCGGTTTCTTCATTATCGAATTCCTCTTTAATAACCTTTAATATTCGAATTCGTTCATTCGTAACATCCCAGTTCTTGTATTGATTTTGTAAGTCTTTTAATTTTTCATTGTAGGCATTTACTTGAGTAATTACTCTATTTAATTTTCCCACTTCTTTATCTGCAAGTCTGGCATCGACTAAATCTAGCTCTTGCTTGATGATTTTTTTTCTATGGTTAAAACGAATTGGAGCTTTAAAGCGAATACCAACACTTGGATAATATTGATCTGTTGAGGTGGTAATTAGATAGTTTTGACTTGCATAAATAGATAAAGAATACTTATTAATAGCTCTATGCTTCAAAACAACATTTTCTTGTAAATAGGGAGTTTCATCTAGACGCATATTTCGAAGCTGCAAACTGTCAATACTTAAGATAAACAAAGGAAGCTTGTTTACGTTTCTATTGGTTATAGAAACACTATCTTTTATAATTTTATTTTCTTTTTGAATAACATCAATCTGTTTTTTTAGGATATGAATTTGGTTTCCAACTTTTATTAAAGGTTCTCGTTTTATTAATTTTTTGCTATAAACATTGTTTAGGAAATCGAAATATTGATTTTCGAAGTCTAGAAATTTTTCAAATAAGCTTAAAGCTTCCTTATTATAAATATAACTGTAGTCAATTCTAAACTGTCTGCGCCAAAGTACTTTTTGTGCTTTTAAGTTTTGATATTTTAATATACCTATTTCATTACATAGCTGTTTAGATTTGGTTTTGTTATGTACGAATCCGCTTTTAAGAATATTCCATTCAAGTTCAAAGTTTACACGTCCAACAGTAAATATGTTTGTTTCAGACTCTAAAATGTTTCTAAAATTATAGTTGGCATTGGCTTTAAATACAAGCCCAACATCTTGTAAAAACTGTGAAGCTTCTAATTGTTTTAAATTGATAAGAATACTATTGCTATTTCTTGAGTCATCTAACTCCGTCGAAAACTGAAATAAGTTTTCACTTTGCAACGTTTGTGAAAAATCGAGCGTGCTCTTAGCTTCCTTATAAATTAATTCAGAATTCAGAATTAAATTATCTAAAGACTGGGAACGAATAGAAAATGGTATGGATACGAATAGAATAAACATATATTTTAATAATCGATTTTCTAACAATATTCTCTTTTTTATGTACGCTACCTTATGGCACGTACGTTAACATAACCGCGTGCTTATACAGTTTAAAAGTTTTTACTTTTAAATTTAAGGGGGAGTGAAAAATCTATTGATTTAATGTGTCAGATAACAAAGGTTATCAGGGTTTAAAAATTCATGAAAACCTAAATAAATTGTAAAATGATAAGAAATGTGATTTAAGAAACATTAGGCTCACCTTCTTAGGTGAAGAATTGTAAGCAGGATTTTCTGCTTTTTTTGAATTTCGATAGGACGTATTTTTCCTATCTATAAATAAGTAATTTCTCATAGTTGCGGGGGGCTAAATTAAACTTACTTTCTATAGTTAATACTATTGTAGAGTGCTTGTTTTCAGTGCTCTATAATCTAAATATAGGGCAAGAAACCAAAATATAAAAAAAACGGTTGTTTTTTTCGATGAATGGAAGTAAAGATGATAATATTTACTAATTATAGTGTTTTAACAACTTGGTATGGTGTTCTGTATGGTAGGCAGTCCACATGATTATTTCTCGTATGGGCATTTTACCCATTAATGGATGAGGGAGTATAAGATTGTCTAAATCTTTGTCTTTCCATTTGTTTGTTTTATGCTGTAGCTTTTTGTTCTGTATTTCAAGTGTGGTTAACAGTTGGTTATATTTTTCTAGGTTGGGAGTTGTAACTTTGCTGTTAAAAGCTCTAGCTCTATCTTGGTTTTTAGAAAGTTTCTCCTGATACCTTTTAACAATATCTTCATATGGACGAACAGCTCTATTTGATTTTCCGAATTTATACTTTAAAATAAACTTAGGAAAACTCAACGCGTGATTTACCTTTTTAATAGAATCAACCAGATGAACAATATGTTGTCCTGTTGACCATTTATTATTAGGTTCTTTGTTAAAAGCATCTTCAGGTTGATTTTGAATCCAATCAAATAATTCTTGATGTTTTTCTTCTAATAATGCGGTGATGTTTTCCTTTGTCATTGATATCATATTATTATATGTGTCAATATAATAAATATTAATTTGTCAGTGAGGGAAGAATATGCTCTTCAAGTATTGTTTCTGGTAACTGTGTTCGTTTACTATTATAATTTCCAGCAGTAATAACACATACTACTTTTAATTTGGGAACGATAACTATGTATTGTCCACCATTACCTCGAGCTTCAATAGAAGTATAATGTTGGTTTTCTCTGTTATAACTATGATGCCACCACAAGTAACCATATTCATTTTTGTTTTTAACATTATCAAGTTGATGATATTTTTTTACTGATTTTTTAATCCATGCTTTAGAGATTATTTGGTCTCCATTCCATTTTCCTTGTTGTAAATATAATTGCCCAAATTTTACCATGTCTCTTGGAGTTAAATAGATACCACCGGCAAAATAAGGTTGGCCTGTGAGATCCTTTTGCACAGCATAGTTTTGAATATTCAAAGGTTTAAATAAATATTGATCCATATATAACTGTATTGGAGTAGGAGATACCTTTTGTAAAATAATACCCAATAAAAATGGATTTGCAGAACCATACTGCGCCTTGGTTCCAGGGGGATACACCATAGGAGCAGATAGTACAGTTTGTAGCCAGTTGGGAGAGTTCTGATACGTTTGCTCAGAAGCTTTAGAACTAACATCTAAACCAGAACTCATGGTTAATAAGTCTTTTATAGTAATTAGTGACTTTAGACTATCTTTTGTGCTTTGATATTGTTTAGGAATATATTGGTAAAGTAATTGATTTTCATTTTTTAATAACCCCTTATCTATAGCAATTCCCGTAATTGCAGAAGTAATACTTTTTGAAGCAGATCTTTGATCATGAGGTGTTTGAGAAGTATATCCGTTAAAGTACTGTTCGTACACCATATTACCGTTTTTAGAAACAAGTATGCTATGAATATTAGGAAGTTTGTTTGACAAAATGTCGTTTTCTAATCGTTTTAGTGGTAAGTTATTTTTTACTTTGGTTTGTAGTGAGTTTAGATTTGGATACTGCCATTCTTTGCTTGATTTTTTAAGTTGAACAGAAGTAATCACCTTGTTTAATAGGAGTATATTTAAATTAATCGTATTTTTTGATAAGCTTCCTTTAAAATGTAAACCAGTTCTAAAATCTTGAAAACTTATAATGTTATTTTGTTTCTGAGCATTCATGCACCAAGTACCAGCAAACCTTTTGTCTCCAAAAAAAGGATAGGCGTCAAAAGAACCCTTATGAATATTTTCTATACTTAGAAAAATTGCTTTTGAAAGAAGCTTTTCTAATAAAAAGATATTCCATTTACCACTATAGGTATTATTTTCATTTTTGGTAAGTGTTACATGATAAAAATAGATTCCAGAGCTAATAAATCCGTTAATTTCAGATCCGTTTTTCTCCATCATTCCACTAAAAAAAGTAGTTTCATTAAGAGCAAACTCAATTGTTTTTTTGCTTGAAGAAATTATGTTTTTCTGTATGCTGAAATCTTGGTTAGATATAGAAAGCTTATATTTTCTATTACCAAGTACTTCCAAAGAAACATCAAAATTAAATATATGTTCATGTTTAAAAGTTCCTTCCCAATGTCCTTCATAATCTTTTATGTTGGTTTGAGCGTAGGTAAACGTGTTGGTTAATAGTAGAAAATAACAAAATTGTAGTATTAAAAGTCTCATAATTATATATTTATAAATACAAAGATGTATGAACTGTAATGCTTAAAATTGTAAATTATTAACCTTCTGAATAATTTTAGAAATTTTTAAAGGGGATTGCTGATATATTCTTTTAAAGGAATTGATAAAGTGACTCTGATCAAAAAAACCACATTCATAACATATCTCAGTCATAGATAATTTATTTTGTGCGATTAGAATTAGTGCTTTGTTCACTTTTTGAGTCCTAATATAATTTCCAATAGTTGAATTGAAGTATTGAGGAAACTTACGAGATAGGTATACAGGATGTATGTTTAACAGAGTAGCCAATTCATTTAAACTAAGAGATGCTATTTCCTTAGAATGTAAAATATCTCTGAGTTGTAATACCCATAAAGGAGGTTTTTTATGAAGCGTGTTGTTTTGTTCTTGTGAAAAATCAAGGGAACCGCTCAGAAGCATTTCAATACTTAAGAAGCTTTCAGTGTCTTGAATTTTAGATTCAATAAAAATTTTATTTATGAATTGTTTAACTAGTGGATTAAGGATATGAATACTCCCTTGATTTTTTTCAAATGGGAGATGATTGTTTTCAAACCAATCAGGGCTAATTTCAATATGGAAGCCTCTTGTATATTTAGGAGGTTTAGTATTAAAGTGAGCATCTTGCCAATTATGAAAAACTAAATCACCGGGAGAAAGATAATATCCTTCTTTTTTGTTTTCTTCATATACTTCTCCTTGTAAAATATAGGTAAAATAGGGCGTTTCGTGATAATGCCAATCCACTTTATCATGAATATATTCAGTATCTGTTATACAGATTCCGTTGTATATTACTTTTTGATAATGGTTTCCGAAGAAATTACCTTTAGTTAGTTTCATCATAAGTTTTCAAACTCATTTATACCTATTAAACAATCGTTTAATATGAAGACGAGGTAGTCATGAGTTTGTAACTATGAGTTCTTTATTTCGTATAAAACACAATTTTCCAGTTTAGGAAACTCTTTTAGTAAAGGATGTGTAAATTCTTTTGTTTTTGTCATTCCAATCTTTTCCATGACTGTAATAGACGGAATGTTGATAGCAGGAGCAACAGATACTATTTCTTTAATTTTTAGTGTCTTAAAAGCATGTTTTAAACAAGCCTTAGCACCTTCGGTGGCGTACCCTTTTCCCCAATGGCGAGGATGTAATCTCCAACCAATATCTATAGAAGGGTTAAAATCTATCTCGTAGGTCTGTTCAGATAAACCTATAAATCCAATAAATTCTTTCGTTTCTATAGTTTCAACAGCAAAATAACAGAAGTTGTTTTTATCAAATTGTTCTCGCATTCGTTGAATAAAAGCTTTTGCTTGATTCTTTGTTTGAGTAGAAGGGAAGTAACGCATTACCTCTTCATTAGAATTAAGCTCGAATAACTCATCAATATCTGAAGTTTTCCAGTTTCTAAAGCCTAATCGATCTGATGTAAAAAGATAGTTTTCCATAGAGGCAAAATTAAGAATCCTACTTATAAATCATCAGTAAAATGTTTACGAGTTTTTTGCTCAGAAAACTTCTCTTGATTATATGCTTTTGAATTGTTTTTAGGAATGGATAATGAGTTCCAAGTGTCATTTTTAAGTAGTTTTCCTAAAAAAACAATTTGACCTATATGGTATGGATAATGGCATATTTGTCGGTTAATAGCTTCAGTTACGGTATGCCCTTGATTTCTTATATAGATAATACGTTCTAAATCTTCATCTTTTAAAGATTGAATAGTATTTAGAAAAATATTCCATCCTTTTTCCCAATATGTCAATACTTCTTCTCTAGAGGCAAATGTGTTAATAAACTCGTCATCTCTATTTCTCCATTCCTTTTCTCCATCCTCTGTGAAAAAATTAGTCCATCTAGAAAGCATGTTTCCAGCAATATGTTTAGCTATAATAGCAATGGAGTTACTTTCTTTATTCACTTGATGAAAAAGTTGTTCATCACTAAGCTGACTAAAAGTTTGATCACCTAAACCTTTATAATAGATAATTTGTTTGTATACACTATTTAAATAAGAATTTTCCATAAAAAAAGAACTGTTTTTTAAACAGCTCTAATTTACAATATTTTGTAATGATATTATTTCGGAATAAATTCTAAAGCTACCCCATTAATACAATGTCTTTGCCCGGTGGTATTTCTTGGACCATCATCAAAAGAATGTCCCAGATGACCACCACAAGTATTACATTTTAACTCGGTACGAGCATATCCAATCTTATAATCAACATCAAATTCAACATTTCCTTTTATTTCTCTATCAAAAGATGGCCAACCTGAACGAGAATCGTATTTGTGTTCAGATTTATATAATGGAGTTTTACAACCTGCACATACATAAATCCCTTTTTTATAGTTTTTATTAAGTGGACTTGTGAATGGACGTTCGGTACCAGCTTCTCTTAAAACATAATATTGCTTAGGAGTTAAAGCTTTTTTCCATTCTTCATTGGTTTTGGTTATCTTATATTTTTTAGTGCTTTCTTTTTTTGAAGATTGAGCAGAAATAGAAAAACATGTTGATAAAAATAGAACCGATAAAACTAAAAATTTGTTCATTCGTTTTTGGTGATAAAATTTACAATTCTAGAAGTAACTCCTTGATCACGTAAAATTTTAGTATGACCTAAACCCCTTGTAACAAAAAGACTTCCTTTTTGTAAATTTTGACGAATACTCACGGCATTACTTACAAGAACATCACCATCATTTGAATCATGAACAACTAAAGTTGGTATATCAACCTTTTTTGCAACGACGCTAGAAGCGTGTAAATCAATATCTCTGTCCCATTTTTTATCAAACAAATTCTTCATTTTTTTTGCAATCAATGGTTGTAGCTTTAGATTGTTAGTGAAATTTAAAAGAATATCAGATATTTTATCTCCAGAACCTACCGTGACTAATTTTTTAATGGCAAAGCCTTCTGAAACAGCGTTGTATAAGCACATGCCTCCAAAAGAATGTCCAATTGCCGCTTCAAACGGGCCAAACTGCTTATCAATTTTGGTAATGGTATCTAAAAATTCTGGCATGGCAGTGGTTTTTCCGGTAGACTTTCCATGAGCAGGTCCATCAAAAGAAATAACCATATATCCTTTTTCTAAAAGCTTATCAGCAAGCATATACATTTGTGTGCTTCTTCCAGCCCATCCATGAACTAGTAAAACTTTCTTTGTAGAATATCCATAAGAAAGTACCTGAACGTTTTTTTTAATAGTATCTATGGTGATGGTTTGTTTTTGAGCACTTTCAAACATAACATGTTCTCTTTTGGGAACAGGAAATGAAATAGGAGTAATAAATAGTTTTGCTCCAAATTTGGTAACCAAATTGTTAGAAAAAAACTGAAGTGTTTTTGCTAAAAATATAATGGGTCTTGGAATTGATAAACTTTGAGGAAAAAGAGAAGTGCTTTTAAGATTCATGTCTTATCATTTTTATGATAAAGATAGAATTTGTAACTTTAATGGCATAATGATTTATTCAATTTTGTGACGTAATCATTAAAAGAGTGTCTAAAAAGATATACAACACAATATACCGACAATAAAGATGAAAAGATTAATTGCATTAGCATGTGTTACTGTATTGTTTATTCAATGTAGTACAGTGCCTATTACAGGAAGAAAACGAATTAATATAGTAAGTGATGCTCAGGTATTGCCAGCAAGTTTTGCACAGTACAAGGGGTTTTTAGAGAAAAACAAACTTTCTTCGAATACTGCAAAAACAAATCAAATTAAAAGAGTTGGTAAGAGAATTTCAGGTGCTGTTGATAGGTTTATGAGAGCTAATGGAATGAAAGCTGAAGCTGATGCTTATAGATGGGAGTTTAATTTAGTAGAAGATAAAACAGTAAATGCTTGGTGTATGCCTGGTGGTAAAGTAGTTTTTTATACGGGTATTTTACCAATATGTGCCAATGAAGATGGAGTAGCAGCTGTGATGGGGCATGAAGTTGCACATGCCTTTGCTAAACACGGTCAAGAACGTATGACCTCAGCATATGGACAGCAGTTAGGAGGTATTGCAGTAGCTTTAGGAACTCAAAATAAGAAAAATGCACAACTTTGGAATATGGCATATGGTATAGGATCTCAAGTAGGAATGTTAGCGTTTAGTAGAACCCATGAAACCGAAGCTGACAAATTAGGTTTAGTATTTATGCTAATGGCAGGTTATAATGGAGAAGAAGCAGCTGAAGTATGGGTACGAATGAGTCAACGTGCTGGAGGTAAAAGTGGTCCACCAGAGTTTTTAAGTACACACCCTTCAAATGAAAGAAGAATTCAAACCTTAAAGGCATATTTACCAGAGGCAAAACGTTTAGCAGCTAAGTACAATGTACCTGCCAAACAATAAGTAATAATAAAAAACATAAAAAAACACCTAATGAAAATTAGGTGTTTTTTATGTTATATAGATAGATTGAAGTATTACTTTATAAAGTTAATTTTACGCATACGTAAACTTTCTGGAGTAACTTCTAAATACTCATCAGGTCTAATGTACTCCATACACTCTTCTAAAGAAAAGTCAATTTTTGGAGCAATTTTTACACCATCATCAGAACCAGAGGCACGTACGTTGGTTAACTTTTTACCTTTGATTAGGTTTACAGCTAAATCATCTTGTTTAGAATTCTCTCCAACTACTTGACCTTTATAGATTTCTTGGTTTGGATCAATGAAGAACTTACCTCTATCTTGTAAACGATCAATTGCATACGCGGTTGCTTTACCAGTTTCAGAAGAAACAATAGCTCCTTTTAAATCTTCAGAGAAATCACCTTTATAAGGACCATATTCACTAAATCTATGGTTGATGATTGCCTGACCAGCGGTAGCAGTTAATATTTTATTACGTAAACCAATTAATCCTCTTGAAGGAATAGTAAACTCTAAGTGTTGTAAATCACCTTTAGGTTCCATCACTAATAAATCTCCTTTTCTAAGAGATACTAAATTGATAGCTTTAGAAGCAACATCCTCTGGAACATCTATAGATAATGTTTCATATGGCTCACATTTCACACCATCAATTTCTTTTAAAATTACTTGCGGACGACCTACTTGTAATTCATATCCTTCACGACGCATTGTTTCTATTAAAACAGATAAGTGTAATACTCCACGTCCGAAAACGTTAAATTTATCTTCTGTATCAGTTTCATCAACACGCAAAGCTAAATTCTTTTCCATCTCTTTAAATAAGCGATCACGTAAGTGACGAGAGGTAACATACTTACCTTCTTTTCCAAAGAAAGGAGAGTTGTTAATAGTAAATAACATACTCATGGTAGGTTGATCTACTTCAATTCTTGGTAATGCTTCTGGATTTTCAATATCAGCAATAGTATCACCAATTTCAAAATCATCAATACCTGTTACTGCACAAATATCTCCACTACGTACTTTGTCTGTTTCAGCTTTACCCATTCCTTCAAAAACGTGTAACTCTTTAATACGTACTTTTTTCGTAGTTCCATCTGCCTTACAAAGCATATAATCTTTGTTTTTCTCTAAATCTCCACGGTAAACACGACCAATGGCAATTCTTCCTTTAAAAGAAGAATAATCTAAAGAAGTAATTTGCATTTGGGGAGTTCCTTCACGATATGGAGCTTCAGGAATAGTTTCTAAAACTGCATCTAATAAAGGAATGATATTGTCTGTTGGCTCTTGCCAATCAGTACTCATCCAACCATTTTTAGCCGAACCATAAATGGTTGTAAAGTCTAATTGCTCTTCTGTTGCTTCTAAAGCAAACATTAAATCGAATACTTTTTCATGAACTAAATCAGGAGTACAATTCTCTTTATCTACTTTATTTACAACTACAATAGGAGTTAAACCTAATTCAATAGCCTTACCTAAAACAAAACGCGTTTGTGGCATTGGCCCTTCAAAAGCATCAACTAATAATAAAACACCATCAGCCATCTTTAATACACGTTCAACCTCTCCACCAAAATCGGCGTGCCCAGGTGTATCAATTACGTTGATTTTTACATCTTTATAATTTACAGATACATTCTTAGAAAGAATAGTAATTCCTCTTTCACGCTCTAAGTCATTATTATCTAATAATAAGTCGGTACGTTCTTTACGTTCGTCTAAGATTTTAGCCTGATCTATAATCTTATCAACCAAGGTAGTTTTTCCGTGGTCAACGTGTGCTATAATAGCGATGTTTCTAATTGATTGCATTTTGCTCATTTTTGAAGCTGCAAAATTAGTATTTTAAAAATGAATAAAATAAGGAAGTTGAATTATTTTTCTTCTTCTAATTCATTATCATCTTCACGAAAAGCACTTGGAAGTATATCTGGAATTAATTTTATCAATAAAGGAAGTAATAATGCGCCTCCAGGAAGCATAAAAACTGTAAAAGCAGGTATTGCTTTACAAATATCTAATAGTTGATGTTTAATCTTGTCTTTTTCTTCACTAGAAAGAGAAGTTGACATTGATTTTTTAATCAAAAATACCAACTCCTTACTTTCTTGAAGTTCTTTAGCTAATCTCTTTTTGTTTTTTTGAATAGCTTCTTTTATTTCATCAACTGTATTCATTACAGCTTACGACGTTTTTTTTCTGTTTTTAATAAATTTAATTCTCTAGAAGTTTGTCCTGCAACAGAAGTATTTTCTTCTGCTCTACGAATTAAGTAAGGCATCACATCACGCACAGGACCAAAAGGTACATATTTAGCAACATTATAACCTTGTTGTGCTAAGTTAAAGCTAATATGGTCACTCATACCATATAATTGACCAAACCACATACGAGTATCGTTTGAAGATACTTTATATTCATTAGCCAGCTCCATTAATAAATAAGAGCTTTCTTCATTATGAGTCCCAGCAAAAATGGCCATATTCTTATGTTCCATCATAAAACGAATAGCTTCGTTATAATTATCATCCGTAGCCTGTTTGTCTTTACAAATAGGAGATTCGTACCCATGTTCTTCAGCTCTAGCACGCTCTTTTTCCATGTAGGCACCTCGAACAACTTTCATACCAATATGATATCCTTTTTGATGAGCTCTTTGATACAATCCTTTTAAATACTCCATTCGATCATGGCGATACATTTGAAGTGTATTAAAAACAATAGCTTTATCTTTATTATATAACTCCATTAATTCTTCTATCAAATCATCAGCTGCATCTTGCATCCAGCTTTCTTCTGCATCAATCAACAAAGGAACATCTTTTTCAACGGCAGCTTTACAAACCACATGATAACGTTCAACAACCTTTTCCCATTCTTTTTGTTCCTCATCTGTAAACGAATTACCTTCCGTTAGTTTTTGATAAAGTGCAAAGCGACCAAATCCAGTTGGTTTAAAAACAGCAAAAGGAATTGAATTTTTCTCTTTAGCAAATTCAATGGTTTTTAAGGTCATACGTAAAGCATCGTCAAATTGTGCTTCGTCTTCTTTACCTTCGACAGAATAATCTAAGATACTATGTACGTTACCTTTTTCATACATTTTTTCTATATTCGGTAAACAGTCATCCTCAGTAACTCCTCCACAAAAATGATCAAATACCGTAGAACGAATTAATCCCTCAACAGGCAAATGGGCCTTTAGTGCAAAATTAGTAACCGCAGTTCCTATTCTTACCATAGGCTGATTTTGAATCATTTTAAATAAAAAATATGCACGTTCCAGTTCGGAATCTGACTTTAATTTAAAAGCTATTTCTGTGTTATCAAAAAGTTTCATTTCCCTTTGAAAATTATTTAGTTGTTTCGTGACAAATATAAATGACAGAGGTCAAATAATTTGATTTTTTCTCATTATTTTCGCTTTTAAATTTTTTAAGAAATGACAACTATTCAGGCAGCCACTTATCCAATTCATTTTGAAGGTAAAGCGTACAATGAATTATCTAAATTAATAAACCAAAATAACTACTCATCATTATTCATATTGGTTGATGATAATACACTTGAATATTGTTATCCTAGATTTATTCAATTACTAGAAACTGAGAAGACCATAGAAGTTATTCAAATAGCAGCAGGAGAAGTACATAAAAATATTGAAACCTGTGTAGGTGTATGGAATGCTATGACAGAATTGGGAGCAGATAGAAAAAGTTTGTTAATCACTTTGGGAGGAGGAGTTATTACAGATTTAGGAGGATTTGTGGCCTCTACATTTAAAAGAGGAATAGACTTTGTTAATATTCCGACAACCTTACTGAGTATGGTTGATGCTTCTGTTGGAGGAAAAACCGGAGTGGATTTAGGAGTACTTAAAAATCAAATAGGAGTTTTTGCGAATCCAGAACTTATTGTTCTAGATCCAGAATATTTACATACCGTAACTCCTCGAGAAATAAGATCTGGTTCTGCTGAGATTATTAAATATGGAATGACACATGATGTCCGATTGTTTAATGAAATTAAAGACAACCCGGATTTAAACATTGTCGATTTGATTCATCGTTCTATTGAAATAAAGAATGAAGTAGTCTTAGAAGATCCGAAGGAAAAGGGGGTTCGTAAAGTTTTAAACTGGGGACATACAATGGGACATGCGGTAGAATCTTATTTTTTAGAAAGTGAAGAAAAAGAAGCCTTAACACATGGAGAAGCCATTGCTATTGGTATGATATGTGAAGCTTATATCTCAAATAAAGAATTAGGTTTTTCAGAAGATAAGGTAGAAGACATAAAAAAGAGTTTAAAACAAATTTTTGGAATTGCTCCAATAACTCAGGAGGATTACAGTGCTATTTTGGCATATTTGATTCATGATAAAAAGAACGTAGGAGGGAAGATCAATTTTGTATTGTTAAATGATTACGAAGATTTTAAATTGAATTGCACTACAACGCAAGAAACTATTGTGGAGAGTTTAGCATACTATACAAGTTAATTCAACAAAAGAATATAGAAAATTAAAAGTCGGCAAATTTGCCGACTTTTAATTTTTATGTAATGGACTAATGATTTCTACATCGCTAAAGGCAATAGCGCCTCTAACAACACCATCAATGGTACTCTTTAAAGCTTCAATGAGTTGCATTTTTAATTGCGATTTATGATATATCAAGCTTACTTCTCTCGCTGGTGATGGAGCCTCAAAATTTCTTAAATGCTTCTTGTCACTTTCATTCAAGTCAAGCGTATTTAAATACGGTAATAAGGTCATTCCTAAACCATCTTTAGAAAGTTTTATCAAAGTATCAAAACTCCCACTTTCTAATTGAAAATGTTGTTTAGAACTCGCTTTATTAGTTCTACATAGATTAATTACACTGTCTTTAAAACAATGTCCATCTTCTAATAATAAAATATCATCAATTTCTAAATCATCAATTTCTATTTTACTTTTTTGAAATAGAGGATGCTCTTCTGGAATCAATCCTACAAAAGGTTCATAATATAAAACACGTTCTTTAATTGCTTCATTTTCTAGAGGAGTAGCGGCCAAAGCTGCATCAATATGTCCATCCATTAGTTTTCTTACAATTTCTTCTGTGGTAAGCTCTTCAATAATAAGTTTAACTTTTGGATAGTTTTTATTAAATGTTTTTAAAAACATAGGTAGTAGAGTAGGCATAACAGTTGGTATTATACCTAGTTTAAACTCTCCGCCAATGTATCCTTTTTGTTGATGAACAATATCAACAATGCGATTACTTTCATCAACAATTACTTTTGCTTGTTCTATTATTTTTTTTCCAACTTCAGTAAGTTCAATTGGCTTTTTTGAGCGGTTAAAAATTTTGGCGTCTAGTTCTTCTTCCAATTTTTGTATTTGCATACTTAATGTAGGCTGAGTAACAAAACAGTGCTCTGCTGCAATGGTGAAATTTTTGTATTCTGCCACAGCAAGAGTATACTTAAGTTGAGTAATGGTCATTCTATAATAATTTTCGATAAAGATATTAAAACTATCAATAACGGTTATAGTTTTTTGGTTTAATATTCAATTAATTTTGTTTGTGATAATATTAACAATAACATTACAATATAAGATGAATACAACGGTTTTAGGATTAGATAAAGAACAATCAGAAAAACTTATTAACGAATTAAATTTGTTATTAGCCAATTTTCAAGTATATTACCAAAATCTAAGAGGTGTGCACTGGAATATCAAAGGAAAGAATTTTTTTGAATTACATGTAAAGTTTGAAGAATTATATACAGATGCACAAGAAAAAGTAGATTTAATCGCTGAAAGAATATTAACTTTACAGGGAACTCCTTTACACACTTTTGAAGACTATGTGCGTCTATCTAAAGTAAAAGTAGGTAAAGATGTTACGAACGACGAAGAGTCGGTAAAATTAGTGGTAAATTCGATTAGCGAATTATTAAAAGTAGAACGTGAAATTCTTGATTTGTCAGATGAGGCTAATGATGAAGGAACAAATTCAATGATGAGCGATTTTATTTCTGAACAAGAAAAAACGTTATGGATGATGAACGCTTGGCTAAGCTAAATCACCATGTTTTTAGGGGAATTATAGCAGCGTAGCAATACGCTGCTTTTTTTTGTTTGTAACATTTATTTTAAAGAATCGTCAAACAAGAAAATCTAAAACCTAACCAATGAAAAAACTATTCTCCTTTGCATTACTCTTACTTGTAGTTACAAGTACTAGTTTTGCCCAATCTTTAGAAAACAAGATAGATAAAATTCTTAATGAACAGTTTAAGGAAAATGAAACAGGTATTTCTGTGTTAGTTGCCAAAAAAGGTAAAGTTGTATATCGAAAAGCCTTTGGTAAATCTAATTTAGAATTGGATGTAAATATGACTCCAGAAAATGTTTTTGAAGTAGGATCTATTACAAAACAGTTTACGGCAGTAGCAATTTTAATGCTTGTTGAAGAGGGTAAGTTAAGCTTACAAGATGATATCACTAAGTTTATACCAGATTATCCTACCAAAGGAAATAAGATAACAGTACATCATTTGTTAACCCATACTTCTGGAATTAAAAGTTATACTTCAATGCAAAAATTTGGTGAAGTAGCAACTATAGACAAAGAGCCTTTAAAATTTATAGATTTCTTTAAAAATGAACCTATGGATTTTAATCCAGGAGAAAAATATAAATACAATAACTCTGGATATTTTATTCTTGGATATATAGTAGAAAAAGTAAGTGGAATAAGCTATCCAAAATTTTTAGAAGAAAGAATTTTTAAGAAATTGAATATGAATGCTTCATATTATGGAAGTCATAGAAAGCTGATTAAAAATAGAGCATCTGGATATCAAAAAAGAAATGGAACTTACTCGAACGCTAGATACATCAGTTTAACACTTCCGTATGCTGCAGGATCAATTATGTCTAATGTAGATGATATGTTAAAATGGCAAATAGCAATTTCTAAGAATACTTTACTAAAAAAAGAAACTTTAGATATAGCATTTACGAATTATACATTGAATAATGGAGAAAAAATAAACTACGGCTATGGTTGGAGTTTAGATGAATTAAATGATGTTGCTACTATTGAACATGGTGGTGCAATTCCAGGATATTTATCGATGGGGGTATATGTTCCTAGTCATGATGTGTATGTAATAGCATTTTCTAATTGTGGATGTAAACGACCTACGAATTTAGCTTTAGAAATAACTGCGTTAACTATTGGGAAACCTATGTTTAATGAAACCAATAAAGTGACTCTGTCAAAAGAAGCATTGAATAAATGGGTAGGAACTTATGAGTTTGATAATGGAGCAATTCGATATATAACCTTAGAAGGAGAACAACTGTATAGTAAACGTGACGGAAGTTCACAAAAGTTTAAAATTTTTCCAACTTCAGTGAATGAATTTTCTTTTGAAGATGGATTAATTTCATATGTTTTTTCAGAAAAAGAAGGAAAAAAGAGGGTACTTTTCAAAAATAGAATAAATAAAGAGAAAGGCATTTTTAGTACTAAAAAGGCACCTAAAGAGAAAGAAGAAATTAAGGTTGCCGCTAATGTTTTAAAAAAATATGAAGGAAAGTATGAACTAACACCTGGTTTTGTAATTACGATAACAGCAAAAGAACAACAACTGTTTGCACAAGCAACAGGACAACCACAGTTTGAGCTGTTTGCAGAATCGCCAACGAAATTTTTCCTTAAAGTAGTTGCTGCCAGTGTAGAATTTCATCAAGATGAGCAGGGAAATACCAATGCTTTGACTTTGTTTCAAGGAGGGAGAGAAATGAAAGCTAAAAAGCAATAACTTCTACAACAGGTACTTAATCAGTATTCGAATACTTACAAAGGCAATCAATATAGCGGTTGCCTTTTTTAATTGAATTGGAGTAAACAATTTATTACTTAATCTACTACCAATTTGTCCACCAATTAACACCGTTACCAATAAGATTGAAGTTAAGTTCCAGTCAATGGTAAATGTCGGATTGGTATATTGACCAATTAAACCACTTATAGAGTTAACCAAAATAAAAAAACTAGCTGTTGCCGCTATCTTTTTGGGCGAATCCCAGTTTGTAAGATGTAATAATGGTGCTAAAAAAATACCACCTCCAATACCTACCATACCAGATATAAAACCAATGACACCTCCGTATGCCGCATTCTTTTGAATATTAATTTCTTTAGATGCGGTTATTTTTTTTGATAACCACATGGTAATCGCGGCAAAAAGTAGAGTAATGCCTAAAAGAACAAAGAAGAATGTTTCGCTAATTTTTAGAAAGCCGCCAATAAAGGCTAATGGAATACTAAATACGACTAGAGGAATTACTTTTCTCCAGTTGTATTGCTTTTGCTGAACGTATAAAAAAACGTTTCCTGAAACTACTATGATATTGCACAGTAATGCAGTAGAACGTATTTGAGTATATGCAATTCCGGTTAATGCTAAAACTGCTAAATAACTCGAGCCACCTCCAAAACCAACAGAAGAATAAAGTAATGCAATAATAAAAAACAATGAAATTATAAACCAATGCTGAATGATAGTTTCGAAAAGAAAAAATAGCCCCATATAAATCAAATATAAATATTAATCGGGAATCTTATGTTGTTCGTATAAAAAAGATTGATACATAAAAAAAAAAAGAGTAGTTTAGTCAAAACTAAAATCAAACTACCGCTTAAATGAGTAACTATCATATTAAAAACTTGGAAGAATATTTTCAAGTTTATCGTAAGTCAGTTAGAAATCCAGAAATGTTTTGGGAAGAAATTGCCGAAGAGCATTTTGTTTGGAGAAAACGATGGAATAAAGTATTAGACTATGATTTTTCAAAACCTGAAGTAAAATGGTTTGAAGGAGCGCAATTGAATATCACTGAAAATTGTATTGATAGGCACTTGCAAATTAGGGGAGATAAAACAGCCATTTTATTTGAACCTAACAATCCAGAAGAAGCTGCAAGTCATATTACTTATAATGAATTGCACGAACGAGTTTGTAAGTTTGCCAATGTGTTAAAAGAAAATGGAATCCAAAAAGGAGATCGAGTTTGTATTTATCTACCCATGATTCCTGAATTAGCTATTTCTGTTCTGGCCTGTGCTCGAATAGGGGCAATTCATTCTGTAGTTTTTGCAGGGTTTTCTTCAACGGCACTAGCAACAAGAATAAACGATTGCGAAGCAAAAATGGTAATTACTTCAGATGGTTCTTATAGAGGAGCAAAAACAATTGATTTAAAAGGAATTGTAGATGAAGCTTTGGAAAGCTGTACATGTGTAGATACTGTTTTAGTGGCAAAAAGAATTAATTCTGATATTCAGTTGGTTAATGGAAGAGATCTATGGTTACAGCCTTTGTTGGATAAAGCTTCACCAAGTTGCGAACCAGAAATCATGGAAGCAGAAGATCCGTTGTTCATTTTATATACTTCAGGATCAACTGGAAGTCCCAAAGGAATGATGCATACTACGGCCGGTTATATGATTTATACTGCTTACACGTTTAAGAATGTGTTTAATTATAAAGAAAATGATGTGTATTGGTGTACTGCGGATATTGGTTGGATTACAGGGCATAGTTATATTGTATACGGACCTTTAGCAAACGGTGCAACTACTGTAATGTTTGAAGGAGTACCAAGTTATCCAGATTATGGACGTTTTTGGGAAATTGTTGAAAAACATAAAATCAATCAATTTTATACTGCACCAACGGCTATTAGAGCCTTGGCTAAAGAAAAATTAGAATTTGTAGACAAATATGATCTATCTTCTTTAAAAGTATTAGGTACCGTGGGAGAACCTATTAATGAAGAGGCATGGCATTGGTATAACGACAATGTAGGAAAAAAGAAATCACCAATTGTAGATACTTGGTGGCAAACAGAAACAGGGGGGATGATGATTTCTCCAATACCATATACAACACCAACAAAACCAACCTATGCTACATTACCTTTACCAGGAATTCAATTGGCTTTAATGGATGAAAATGGAGTAGAAGTGCAAGGTAATCAAGTAGATGGTCGTTTATGTGTGAAATTTCCTTGGCCTTCAATGGCAAGAACTATTTGGGGAAATCACCAACGTTACAAAGACACGTATTTTTCAGCTTTTGAAAACAAATATTTTACAGGAGATGGTGCTTTAAGAGATGAAGTAGGTTATTATAGAATTACGGGTAGAGTAGATGATGTAATTATTGTATCTGGACACAATTTAGGTACAGCACCAATTGAAGATGCTATTAATGAACATCCTGCCGTGGCAGAGAGTGCCATTGTTGGTTTTCCTCACGACATTAAAGGAAATGCATTGTATGGATATGTAATATTAAAAGATGTTGGAGAAGGGAGAAATCACGATAATTTGAGAAAAGAAATAAATCAAATTATTACAGAACACATAGGACCAATAGCGAAATTAGATAAAATTCAATTTACCGTCGGATTGCCTAAAACCCGTTCTGGAAAGATCATGAGACGTATTTTACGTAAAATTGCTCATAATGAATTGGGTAATTTAGGAGATGTATCCACCCTTTTAAATCCAGAGGTAGTTCAAAGTATCATTGATAATAAATTGTAATATGAAAATTTTAAAGTTAGTTGTACTATTCATTAGTTTCAACCTTTGTGGTCAATCAATTCAAATTAAAAATATAAAGGATTTTGAATTGAGTAATGCAGGCACCTTAACTGCAAATGATAACGTAGGCTATTATACATTTTATACTTCTAAAAAAGAAGTAGGAAAAAAGAAAAAGGAAGGAATACTTTCATTTTTTAATAAGGACTTAAAGGAAGTTACCAAAGTCAATTTTTTGTTAGATAATAAAACAAATAGATTAATTGAGGTAAAAAATAATGGAACTAATGTTGCTGTTTCGTTGTATAATAAAGAAACTAAAAATTTAACTTATACTTTTTACGACTTTGAAGGAAAGAAGTTAGCATTTGAATATATAATTCCTTACAAAAAACAGACATTTGCGATGGGCTATTATAAGGAAATTCAAAAAATGGAAGAATGGATTTTGAATTATCCAGTAACAAATAAAGGATTTTTGTTTTCTGAAACCATTAAAAAGAAAAGATGGGGATATCGATTTAGCTTTGTTGATGGTACTGAAAAAAAATGGACTTATGATTCACCAGCAGATATAAATAATAGAGTACAAGCTGCTCCAATATATTCGGATGAAAATAAGATTATCATTGTTGAGAAAATTTGGGGAAGTAATTTTGACAGACAACCAGATTTAAGAACAGTTGTATTGGATATTAATACAGGAAAAGAAGACTTTTCTGTTGCTATCGATTATGAAAAAGCACCGAAGTTTTATACAGAAGGAATGGTAGCTAATGATGGAAGAGTAGTTTTGTTTGGAGAATATTACAAAAAAGGACATAAATTCCATTCAAATAGTTATAATGAAGGATATTTTATTGAAATATACTCTAAAGAAGGAGAGAAGTTATCGAGTCAATTGTTGAGCTATAGAAATAATCCAGAATTTAGAAAGTATTTAGAAATTGAAGATCAAGCAAAACAAAAGAAATTTGGGTCTATATACTTTTATGATATTGTAGAGAAAGAAGATAAGTTTTTGATCATTGGAGAACGATTTGTAAGAGATGTACAAGGATTTTCAACTGGAAAAGCAATTGTTTCTGCTTCTTTCGGAATGTTAGGGCAAGAGAATTGGTCATCAAAATATACTTTGGGAGATTTGGTTGTGTTAGAAGTTGATAAAGATGCCGTACTAACCAATTTTTATAAAATAACAAAAGACAAAGCCCCTTCAGGATTGAATAGTATGAATAAATGGCCATTGATGAATTTACGTCATATGCAAAACGAATACAACGTAGATTATATGTATCAAGAAGAACAAAACGGTGTTTTAAAAGTTGTTTCAAAGAATAGAAAAGTTGAAAAAGTAGGGAAAGAGGAAAAGTTAAACTATGCCGTTTATAAGTATCATTTTGATGGAAATACGGTAAAAAAGGAAAATACCATTCCTTTTCAGGTAGCGAAAGAAGAACAATATCGATTGATAAGAGGAAAAGAGAATGTATTACTCCTCAAGTATACAGATGAAAATGGGATAACTTTATCAATTATAAAGTAAATAAAAAAGGAGAAAGCTAAACATTCTCCTTTTTTATTATAAAAATCCTTTTTCTTTGGCGACTAATATTAAGTCTCTATCTCCTGAGTTATCAACACCAAATACACGGGTTATTTGGCTCTTTCTTTTTTGGATAGCAGCCAAGGATAGTGGAATTTGATTTGGTAAATCTTTTATTTTAGTACCAATGGAAAGTTCGTATAAAATTTTTCTATCTACATCATCCAAGAAATACTCGTGCGAAACTTGATTTCTCAACATTTTCATAACCGTTTTACTATAGTATGGAGGATCTGATAAAACCTCTTTAATCGCCATAACCAATTCTGCAGGAGTAATATCATTCTTAACTAAAAAACCATCAGGATTTACGTTTTTCAGAATACTATGTACTCTGTAATTATCATTAAAAGTAGTAGAAATAATTATTCTAGATTCAGGAAGTTTCTCGTTAATTAATAAGCCTAAATCTTCTCCTGAGAGTAATTTTCCATCTTTAGAAGGGGGAAGACTAATGTCTAAGAAGATAATATCAACCTTTTGATTGGCTGCAGAAAAATCTTCTACAATACTACGTGCATCGTCACAGTTACTGGCTACATTGATTTGAAAAGAACATTCTTCATGCTGACTTTCAATAAAGGCAAAGGCACTTTTGTAAGCTGCTGAGATTAACGGATGATCGTCTATGATAAGAGCGCAATACTTTTTATTTTCCATCGATTGTTTGCAAAGGTGTTTTAATGGTAAGAGTAGTACCTTGATTTTCTTTAGATTGTATTTCTAAAGTACTCCCAATTTTTGCTACTCTCGAATTAATATTTTTGATACCAATTCCCTTTTTCTTCTTTTCAGTATTAAAACCAACTCCGTCATCTTGTAACGAAATGATTAGCTCTTTTTTCTTTATTGAAAGGTCTAAGATAACATTTTTTGCCTTAGCATGCTTAATAATGTTTTGCAAAGCCTCCTGAATAATACGATATAGGTTGGCTTTGGTTACTTCATTAATATTTTTCCAAACAATATTTTTGTCAAAATTGAATTGATACTCAAACGAACCTATAACGCTTTTATCTTTTAATAATTGTTCTATAATATTGGTAAAGTTTACACTAGCATCATCAAAATTATCGCTTAATTTATGAGAAACGTCTCTAATTTCCTTTTCAATATCTTGTAATTCATCTAAAAAAGCTTGGTGTTGCTGTTGTGTATCAGGTTGCATGCCCATGGCTAAAAAACCAAGATTTACACGGGTACCAAACAGCTTACCCAAAATACCATCATGCAACTCTGCAGAAATACGATTACGCTCATTTACGCGCTCTTCTTCAAGTTTGGCTTGTTGTTGTAAAGTTAAGATATATACTTCTTCATTGGCCCTTTGCTGTTCTGCTTCTAAGCGTAGCTTTTCATTTCGTACTTTTTGTACACGTAAAAAGTACAATAAGCTTACAATTAATATTCCGCCAATACTGGTTACAATAATCCAAATACGTTGTTGATTCAAACGTTCGGTTTCGGCAATATATTCATCCGTTTCAAATTCAATTCGGGTAAATTTATTTTGGACTTTTCGCTCAGCGCTAATTAAACTATCATTGAATTCTATGTATCTGTCATAGTGCTTTTTATAGTTTTTAGTATCTAAGTTGGCCAATTGTTTTAGTGTAGTTAAATAATCAGCTCCATTTTTAATTGTTTTTGCTAGGCTATTAGCTTCTTTAGCATACTTTATAGCATTGGTAGTGTCTTTAATAAATTTATAGTAGTCAGAAATGTGAATTTTACTTGTAACTATACCTACTTTGTTTTTTAAGCTATCTCTAATAAATAATGCTTTAAAAAAATCCTTTTTTACATTAGTTGTGTCATTCATGAGTAATTTACAATATGCTCTGTTATGAATTACAATAGCATATTGTTTTTTAGTTAAGTTCTTACTCAATTCTATATTAAAGTTTTGCATTGCTTCAATATAGAGTCCTTTTTCGGTTAAACTTTTTCCTATATTATTATTAGTAGCATAATAGATTTTATTCTCTATTATTTTATCTCTATAAATAATTGACTTGTTAAAGTAATAGATAGATTTATCATATTCTTTTATATCTTGTTGGAGCAACCCTAAATGATTATAAGCAGAATATAGTCTTCTAAAATTTTGCAATTTTTTAAAAATCTTAATAGCTTCAAAAGTTAAAATTTCACTTCCAATATAATCTCTATATCTACCTTTGATAAATGCCATGGCATAGAGCATTCTGGCCATTTCATATTCTTTATTGAGTAGTTTAAAATGTTTATAAGCTTCATTATAGTGAGCATATGATTTATCATAAACTTCGGTTTCATTATAAAAATCGGCATAACTCCAATGAGTATCAGCAATGGTAAAAGTATCTTTTACTCGTAGTGCGTATAAATGAGCCTTTTCATTGAGTTCTAAAAATTTAATTGTATCGTTTAGTCTATAATATTGATAAGCTATTTCACTTAATCTTTTAGAATAGTCTTCATTGAACTTTAAGGTATTTAAGCATTTTGAAAGATAAAACTTTCTTTTATAAAGTGGTAAATGTTTTTGTTTAGACTGTTTAATCCAAAGCTGAATGCTGTCTTTTTCAACAAGACGAGATTCAAATTGTTCAACAACAGAGTTTGCACCTAAAGAGGAATTGATTAGAAATAGGAAAAAAAGTTTTACTAGAAGTCGCAAGTCTAAAATTTTAGACAAATCTAAAGAAAAAGCCCTTAACATTTGTTAAGGACTTTAGATTGATATGATTATTCACCTTTACCAGTTCCTCCATCACCATCTCCACTACCTCCGGTATCTTCACTACCAGTAGATCCGTCGTTGTTGGTATTGGGATCACCGTTGTCAGTAGTATCTGTAGGGTCACCATTTCCAGGCTCATTACTTCTACTAGTAACTAGTTCAGTGTTTTCTTTTGTGTTTGGTACTAAATCTTCAGTTAAATCGGTACAACTTGTTGCTAATACCATTAACATGCTCATGATTAGAATAGTTTTTAAAGTTCTCATAATTCAATTTTTAAAAGTTTGACAATAATTTCCCATGCCGCATTTTGCAGCATATTGTTGATTAATAAATGTTGGTTTGTACTCCTCAAGGCTTAAGTTGAGGCATAGTCCATCCAGCCCGATAAAATCAGGTGGTTTGTAGAATTAAATTGATCATAACTATCAATTTATGAAGACTCGTAACTACCAAGGCCTATTGAGTACAGGCTTCAGGAAATTCTACATTGTCTTAAATAAGGAAGCGTTTCAATTTTTTTTTTCTGGGATAACGCTAGTTGATTTTTATTCTAAACTACATTTAAATTGGGTAGTTTAGAAGGTAAAATTAGTAAGCGTTTCTTTTGAGTGAGTAAACGTCCTTTTTCGTTTAGAATGTGCAATTTTAATTTTTTCATCTTTTTTCAATTTTGTTCTATTAATATAAGAAAAATTAATGAATTTTCCAAATTTTCTTTAACTTTTTTTTAACGTTTTGCGTCGAGACAAAAAAAAGACATCTTAGTAAAATTAAGATGCCTTTGTATATTATATTAATAGTTAATGTTGCGCTAACAAATCATTAAAAATCGCGGTATACTAAAAACATCCTCACACACTCCCATGCTCGACTTAACTCCTCTAATTGGTAAGCTTCTCATATAAGTGTTTTCTAAATTAAATTCCATAATCGTTGTTTTTATATCTTAATTGTTGATGGTACAAATATATGATTTTTTTAGATATATACCAAGAAAAATACGAGTTATTTAACTGATTTTCAATTAGTTAAGTTGTTTTTAGGTAATAGGGTAGCTGCCCGAAATTAATCAGGTAAAGTAGGAGAGGTTGAACTATTTGTAGCTCAATGGTTTACGGTTTAAACTTTTCAAAGTCTTCTATGTTTATTTTAGCTTAACATTTTTATTTAAAAATTAAAAAAAAGCGTCCAAATTTAAATTTGGACGCTTTGACTATACTTTATTTAGTAATTATATTCTTTATAATTATTAAAAACTCACATATAACGTCCGTTTCCGACCAGAAGCAGTAATAGCCCCGCGGAACTTGCAAAGAGATACTTCTCTCCAAGATTGTGATTGCATATGTAAATTGTTCGTTTTCATTTAGACAACGAATATACGAAAAAAGTTAGAATCCTATGACTTTTCTCATTTTCAAAAAATAAAACAATTAATTTTTACGGAAAAGCATAAAAAGTAAGTGTTTCACCTACTAAAAGTAAGTGAAACACTTACCAACCTATAAAATAGAGGTTATATTTTTGACATGGTTAAAAAATTAAAGCCTTAGCAATAAGGTCGAAAAGTTTCTAAAGCTTTTTGTCGCTCGGGAAAATAGATATGAAAAGAAAACAAAATGAAGGTTTTACTCTAACCAAAGTAAAAACGAAACTAAACGTCTGTAGGGGGACGTTTTTTTTTATACCGTATTTAAATGTTAATTAAAATTGTAATCTATGTTTTTTATTTGTTAACTAACTTTTTATTCGGCGCTTAAGCTAACAATAAAAAAGTTTGATTTATAGTTGGTTAGGTTTTTTAGGTTTAGAATTGAAATTTATGTTGACTTAACTTTCTTAACTATTTGATGAATGCTTTTTAATATTGGAATAAAATTTAGTTAACCTTACTAGTGTTGTTTTGCAGATGTAAAAAGAAACGAAAACTACAAAATTAACACAATGAAACACTTATTAAGATTAGCAGTAACTACAGCTTGTTTATCAATCGTATTAGCTGGTTGTGAATCTTCTGAAGAATCACCAAAGAACAACGGTAAAAGTATCGAGTTAAAGGCACATTCGAAAACACCAAACTTTTTAAAATTAGAAACTGCTTTTTCTGGAGTTAAAGTATACCCACTCTTATCCTCAGAAGACCAGTTAGAAGATACACCAAACTTTGTATACGGTTCTATGGCAGATGGAGCAGGTTTGTTAGCGGAGAATGACGGATCTTTTACATTAATTAATAATATAGAAGCAGATTATGCAATTGCACGTATTAAATTAGATAAAACATTTAAACCAGTAGCGGGAGAATACATTGTAAATGCTTTAGCAACGGCTGCTACAGCACAATGTTCTGGTTCTTTAATAACACCTGAAGAGCATGGATTTGGGCCATTATACTTATCAGGAGGAGAATGGGGAGGAGCTTCTAAAGGAGTATTTGTGACAGATCCCTATAAAAAAGTAAGTTTTGAAACTGCTTCAAAAGGAAATGATATGAAAGCATCGGCGAGTACTGCTAGAATGCTAACAGCGATGGGACAATGGTCTACAGAAAATGCGGTAGCTATTGGTAAGGATGCCTATGCTGGAAAAACAGTAGTATTTATTGGAGATGATCATTCAGATAATGAAGTGCCTTCTGGTCAATTAGGAATGTATGTAGGAAATAGAGGTGATTTAGAAGGAGGAAAGTTATACGGATTAAAAGTAACTGATGCTGGTATCACTTATGAAATGGATATGGAAGAAGGTACCTCATATAATGCTTCTTTTGTTGAGTTAACAGAGAAAAATATTGATTTATTAGATGCAGAGGCAAAAGCGAAAGGAGTAATGGGATTCTCTAGGTTAGAAGATATCGATTGGAGAAGAGGTGCTGCAAGTAATAACCGTGAAATCTATTTTTGTGTTACCGGGCGTAAAAAAGATGGTTTGGTAGGTAAAGGAACTGTTTATGGTCGTATTTACAAAGTAGAGTTAAACGCAACGAATCCAACTGGTGAAGCTAAAATTACTTGTGTTTTAGATGGAGATAAATTAGATGGAAAGGCCAAGGCATTTCATAGCCCAGATAACATCTTAGTAACTGAAAACTATGCTTATATTCAAGAGGATCCTAATGGGTACTTTGATGGAGATAAAAATCACTATGCAAGCTTATATCAATATAACTTAAATACAGGTGAGTTAAAGAAAGTATTAGAATGTAATCAAACAATGGCAGCTGCACAGAATTATGGAAATACCTCTAAAGCATGGGAAATTACAGGGATGATCGATATTTCTGAAACTATTGGTAAAGACAAAACATTCTTATTAATTACACAAAACCATGGATGGGAGCCTGCAGATGGTAGCGCTTTTACAGATCCAACAGCTAATTTGGTAGATGGTTCAAGAAAGGAAGGAAGCCAGTTATATGTAATTCAAGGTTTAGACAGATAATGAGGTACCTATATTTTAAACGTATAAAGGCACATGGTATCATGTGTCTTTTTCTAGTATTTATAATTGGGTGCAATAATGTTAAAAAAGAACCCTACACGAAAAAGAAAGAGGTTTCAAAACTTGGGGCATTACAATCGTATTATACTATACATCTAGAGAAATGTATAGATGCATTACAAAAATTAAAAATAACGGAAGAAATCAATCAACAACAAGATTATTATAAGTTGGCAAGACATGAGTTTAAGTTAGTAGAACCTATCTTAGCTTATGTAGATAAAGAAAATTATAAGAGTTTAAATGCTCCAAACATTTTAAAAGTTGAAGAAGAAGATGCAACCGATATTAAAGTTAGAAATCCTTTTGGCTTTCAGGTAATTGAAGAAACAATTTTTGGAGAGGAGGAGTTCAATGAAGAAGACCTCAAGAAGATTGTTTTAAAAACAATCAATCGCTTACAATTAGTAACGGTCAATAATACGTTGTATCTAAAAGAGTATCATATTTTATGGCTATTAAGAGATGCAGTTGCAAGGGTTTCTTTATTAGGACTTACAGGTTTTGATTCACCAGTTCTCGAGCAATCGCTTGAAGAGGCTCAAACTAATTATGAAACAGTACAATTTATATTGCAACAATATAAATCTAATTTTACCAATAAGGAATTGTTCAAAAAATGGGTTAAAGAATTGAATACAACAAAGCAAGTGTTGAAAGGAGACTTTAACTCATTTAATCGTTATCAATTCATAAAGAGTCAGGTACATCATCAATTAGTATTATTAAAAGAAACAGCTAATGATTGGAAGGTATCTTTTCCATTAACTATGGCTTTTAACAATAATATTACATCATTGTTTTCAAAAGAGACGTTTAATATTGGTTTCTTTTCAGATTATCACCATCGAGAGAAAAATAATTTTGATGAAAAAGTAGCTTTAGGAAAAAAACTCTTTAATGACAAGCGTTTGTCTAGAGGGGAAAAAATGAGTTGTGCCACGTGTCATAGCAAAGAATTGGCGTTTACAGATGGGAAAATTGCTTTTGAAAATCAAACTAGAAATTCACCTACCTTGACTTATGCATCTTTACAGAAAGCTTTTTTTCATGACGGTAGGGCAGGAAGTTTAGAAGGTCAAATTGTTGGAGTAGTGAATAACAAAGATGAATTTCATAGTGATTTAAATAAACTGGAGATTGTAGTTAAAAAGGATAGTGTATATAAAGATAAATTTGAAACCTTGTATGGAAAAGTAACAGATTTTACCATACGAAATGCAATTGCTAACTATATACGAACATTAAACACCTTTAATTCTAAGTTTGATAAAAATATAAATGGGAAGGAGCGTACTTTAACGAACAATGAGATCAATGGGTTTAACCTGTTTACGGGAAAAGCTAAATGTGCAACCTGTCATTTCCCACCAGTCTTTAATGGAACGGTGCCTCCGAATTATTCTGAAAGTGAATTGGAATCAATTGGAGTTCCTAATTTAAAGCAGAATCAATTAGATAGTGATTTAGGAAGATATAACTTGTTTAAAACGGAAGAGCGTAAACATTTCTTTAAAACCCCTACGGTTAGAAATAGTGAAAAGACAGGGCCTTATATGCATAATGGAACCTATCAAACCTTAGAAGAAGTGGTCGATTTTTACAATAAAGGAGGAGGAATAGGACTAGGGTTTCATTTAGAAAATCAGACATTACCGTCAGATAAACTCAATTTGTCTGTACAGGAAATAGCTGATATTGTTTCTTTTATGGAAAGTTTAACGGATAAGTACTAGAACTTGTAATAACTGTGTTAAAAACTCTTTGATTTCTCATCAAAGAGTTTTTATTTTTAACTGTAATTTTATCCAGTTATTACGACATAACTAACTAAACTAATATTATCCATGAAAAAACTAATTTTATTCACAGCTATTGCAATTACAGCTATTGCTTGTAAAAAAGAACCTAAAAAAGAAATTGTAAAAGAAGAAAAGATAGAAGTAAAGTATCCAGCGGCATTAGGAGAAGTGTTTGAAAAGCATGGTGGGATTAAGAATTGGAGAGCAGCAAAAACACTTTCTTTTGGAATAAACGATGAAGAACATACAGTTGATTTAGCTTCAAGAAAAACGGTAGTTAATGCAAAGAATTATTCTTTAGGATTTGATGGAAAAGATATTTGGTTACATCAACAAGACTCTACAGCATTTAAAGGGAATAAAGAGTTTTACTATAATTTATATTTCTATTTTTATGCAATGCCTTTTGTACTTGCAGATGATGGGATTGTTTATTCAGAAGCAAAGCCAATAGAATTTGAAGGAGTACAATATCCAGGAATTAAAATTTCTTATGAAGCCAATGTAGGTACTTCACCAGATGATAATTATTATATCTATTACAATCCTAAAACTAAAGAAATGGCTTGGTTAGGATATACGGTAACTTACTTTTCTAAAAAGCCATCTGAGAAGTTTAATTTAATTCGTTACAATGATTGGGAAAATGTTAACGGTTTTGTATTACCAAAATCTATAACTTGGTACCAAAAAGATGATAATGGTAATCCGACTGAGCCGGCACGTGACCCAATTCAATTTTCACTACCTTTAATCAGTCAAGCTCCATTAGCAGATAGCTTTTTTGAAAAACCAAAACAATAACCCTTAAAATCAACTAACTATGCAACCTCAAAAGTATATATGGAAAAAAGAATACACCTTGGTGTTATTAGCAAATGTATTGTACATCGTATTCTTTTATATAATAACTAACATATATACTTACTAAACTATGCAAGAATTAGACTGGATTGTATTATCAATAACGTTATTATTTATTGTTTTATACGGAGTTTGGAAAACAAGAGGAAGCAAAAATGTTGAAGAATATATAAAAGGAGGAAATGAAACAAAGTGGTGGACTATTGGGTTGTCGGTAATGGCAACACAAGCAAGTGCCATCACTTTCTTATCTACTCCAGGGCAGGCCTTTCATAGTGGAATGGGCTTTGTTCAATTTTACTTCGGATTGCCAATAGCCATGGTAATTATTTGCTTAGTGTTTATTCCAATTTATCATAAGCTCAAAGTATATACAGCTTACGAATATCTTGAAGGAAGATTTGATAAGAAGACTAGAACACTCGCAGCAATGTTGTTTTTAATTCAAAGAGGATTAGCGGCAGGAATTACCATTTTTGCACCAGCAATCATATTGTCTGCGGTATTGGGATGGGATTTAATTACGCTGAATATCATTATTGGTGTTTTGGTAATTATCTATACCGTTTCTGGAGGAACCAAAGCCGTAAGTGTGACCCAAAAACAACAAATGGCTGTCATTTTTGCCGGAATGTTTATTGCGTTTTATATCATTTTACAGTACTTACCAGATGGAATAACTTTTTCTAAGGCTTTAGAAATTGCAGGAGCTTCCGATAAGATGCAAGTACTTGACTTTTCATGGGATTTGAACAATCGTTACACAGTTTGGACAGGTATTTTAGGAGGAACATTTTTGATGCTGTCTTATTTTGGAACGGATCAAAGTCAAGTACAACGTTATTTATCTGGAAAATCAGTTAGAGAAAGTCAATTAGGTTTGATTTTTAATGGTCTTTTAAAAGTGCCTATGCAATTTTTTATTCTTTTGGTAGGAGTTATGGTTTTTGTGTTTTATCAATTCAATGCATCTCCTTTAAACTTTAACCCAAAAGCAAGTGAGGCAATTGCTAATTCTAGTCCAGAAACCATTGCAGAGTATACGAAATTGGAAGAAAGACATCGTTTTATAGAGGCCGAAAAGAAAACATTGATTTTTGAGGGCTTAACGGAGCAGAATGTAGCACAAATACAACAATATAATGAAGAAGATAAGTCTTTAAAAGAGAAGGCAAAAGTAATAATAGAAAAAGCAGATGCTCAAGTTGAAACCAATGATAAAGATTACGTTTTCATTCACTTTATATTAACGAAGCTTCCAAAAGGGTTAATTGGTTTGTTATTGGCTGTTATATTATCGGCAGCAATGTCATCAACAGCATCAGAATTGAATGCCTTAGCGAGTACCACAGCTATTGATTTATACAAGCGCAATGTAACTAAGGAGTATTCAGATGAGCATTTTGTAAAGATGTCTAAGTGGTTTACTTTAGGTTGGGGAATATTAGCGATTCTCGTTGCATGTGTGGCCAATTTATTTGATAATTTGATTCAGTTAGTAAATATTATTGGATCTATTTTCTATGGGAATGTATTGGGAATTTTCTTGTTAGCCTTCTTCTTTAAGTTTATTAGAGGAAACGCGGTTTTTATTGCTGCAATTATTACTCAGTTAATAATTATTGGAGTTTGGTATATTGATTGGTTACCGTATTTATGGTTAAATGCCTTAGGTTGTGGGTTGGTGATGTTTATAGCAATGCTTATTCAATTGACTTTACCTAGTAAAACGATAGAAGCCAATAGTTAATGTGTTTATAAAAAGATAGTTATATAACTACATATAAAAAGCGGACAAGAGAACCTTGTCCGTTTTTTACTTTATGAGGGTATTTAAATAAATTCATTAATAGCTAGCGCCGCGTTATTTTGAATCATAGGATTATCTAAATCTTTCCAAATGGTACTTTGATCAACTACAGGTCCCGTTAGTATATTTTCTTTACTAGCATAAAAGACTCCGCTTTCAAACTTAGGATTATTAATACCATCTACAAAACGTTTTGCTCCTTTTTCTACAGAGTGAGACATTCCCATTAAAGGCATAATGAGTTTCATTCCTATGTGCTTTAAAAATATTCTTTTTAAAAGAGGTAAGTCGTCCATACCATTAGTACCTCTAGTACCTCCAGGACTCATACTAATGAACTTAATATTAGGATGTTTATCAGCCATATTACTCATCCAAAGTGTGCCTCCATACTTAATCCACCCATACACTTGGAAAGGATCAAAATCTCCTCTAAATTTTGTTCCATCAAAGATAGATACAAATTCTTCTACAGAGTTGTCACTTAAGTCGGGGCGTTTCATTCCCATTTTCTTAATTCCTCGGGCAGCTTCAGAGCTTGCGAATAAGGCTACTTTATTTAGTTTGTTTTCTTTTATTAATTCATTAACTAATACTACATGGCCTAATAAGTTACTTGCTGTTAATTCAGTAACACCTTCTTTTGTTAATTTTTCAGGAGTTTTTCCACCTGTTCCACCAGCATTCATAATTAATGCGTCTATAGGGTTTTCTAATTGAGCAACAGCTTTTTTTACTGTTTCTGGTTTAGACACATCTAAGAGTATGATTTTAAATATATCTCGTCCAGTAGCCTCTACAAGTACCTTTTTTGCAATTTCGGCTTTTTTCAAATTTCTACAAGCTAGGTAGATAACCTTAGTTGTTTTAATCATAGCAAGTTGTCTTGCTGTTTCTTTGCCAATTCCTGCATTGGCCCCTGTTATCATTATTGATGTATTCATTTTTTTTAATTTTAGTAAGATTGTTGTTTGTTGTAAAGTTTAAATAAGACAAGTCCAACTAGTCCTAAAATGATTTCTAGTCCAGTTGCTTTTACCATACCATCAGAAGGCATTCCGTCTAAAAAGATACTTAGAAGTCTACCAAGACCCAGTGCTAGAAATAGAAGAAAAGCTGCAATGTTTGCAGACTTTGTTAAGGAGCGTTTAAAGCTTCCTAAAAACAAAAGTATTGCAGTTGCCAATAAAAGAACTCCAAATGAACGAACATCATTTAAAGCACTTGGATTTCCTGCTATATTAATGCCTTCATTAGCTTTAATATTAATTGGATTAAAGCTGGTTAAACTACCTATAGCAGTTAAAATTAACCCCGAAACAATTAAATAGATTTTTAAAATTTTTGTAGTGTTCATGACCTTGTATTTTTATTTGATACAAAGATCATAAGGATTAAAACCACAAGAAATGCGGTTTAGGTCAAAAACTACTCAATTTAGTTCAAACGATAATCTGATGGAGACTTTCCGAAAAAAGAGGTGAAGTTTCTATTAAATGTGGATACCGAATCAAAGCCCACATCATAGGCTATTTCAGAAACACGGTCTTTACTAGATTTTAATAATTCCGCTGCACGTTTTACTTTTTTCTCAGTCAAATATTTTTTAGGACTTTTATCAAAAACCTCTTTGAACTTTCGTTTAAAGGAAGATTCGCTTAAATGGGTTAACAAAGCAAGTTCTTTGATGGTAAGGTTGGCATATATATTTTGCTGAATGACTTTCTTAAACTCCACTTCATTGGGTTTAAACAAGGCAGCTAAGAAATCTAATTGAGAAGGTGTATTTTGTGATTTGACTAATAATTGGATAAATTCTTTTAATTTCAGTTTCACCATGGTATCGTCTACCAGCTCAGGGTTGTCTAAAAGAATATCAATACTTTGCCTAAAATTATCAAGCATTAAATCAACCTGTACCTGCTTTACATTGTAATCATTTCTGTGATTGGATAAAGAAATATCCAAATCAAATAAATCTTCTACTAATGATGGATACAAGAAAACGCCTACTGATTCAATTCCTTCATTACAAACTTCTTTGTTTTGGCTAGGTTCAAAGAAATAGTTTAAACACTTCGCAATCATTGCAGTGTTTTTGTTAAGTTTTAAATAGTCATCAGGAGTTCTTACAGCTACTTCTCCCTTGTTAACAAACATAAAACATGCTTCATCCTCAACATAATGTTTTAAGGTTCTATTAAACGAAGGCATCGATAGTTTTATAAAAACTATACGGTCTTTATAGGTTATGACTTTCTCCTGAAATTCCATTTAAAGGATTAATGTTATCAATGATGTTTTATGTTGCAATCTATAAAAAGATTACCAGATTTTTGAAGTATTTTATGAGTAATGTATTTATTGTTTTTCAACGAATTCTTTGAATTGTTGCATCCATTTTTGGGCTGGTTTTTTATAAACACTCGGAAATAGAATAGCCATTAGTTTAGGCATTATCCAGTTTATTCGAGTGTATTCAAACTCATATTCATATTTGGTTTTATTAGAGTCTATTTCAATGAATGAACATTTCATGGTGTTATCCATATGTTTATGGTGGTAATGTGCTTCAAATACATCGGGCAATTGATTATTGGTAATTGTCTCAGTCAATTCCATATCATGTTTACCATGTCTGTAATACATTTTAGATACGGCTCCATTTTGACCTTGTTCACCACTAATTAATTCCTTTTTAATAAAACCATCTTGATATTCTCCCAAAAAAGAAGGGTCAGCAAAATATTTTACAACTTCTTCTCGAGGTTTCTTAATTTCTATAAATCCCTTAATTTTCATGACTGTTTACTTAGTTTATAGTAAGATACGTAAAATTGGGGCTACTTTGAATATTGAAGGCTATAAAAAGAAAAGAAGCTATATCATATAGCTTCTTTAAACTGCTGAAAATAAGTTTCTTATTTTTTGATTAGAGTAGCTGTATAAGTGCTCTGATTAGTGTATGTAACTTTTATAAGATATATACCATTGCTTCCTTTTAGATACAATGAATTGTATTGTTTATTAGATATATTTCCTTTTTGTATGATTTGACCTAGGGTATTACTAATTGTGTAGTATCCATTTAATTTACTCTCATTTATAAGGGTAAAACTTCCATTATTCGGATTTGGAAAAACATTGGCATTAAAAATTGTTTTTTGTTTTTGTTGAACATTAGCTCTACTAGCAGTGGCGTTTACATAAAAGGTTTTACTTGAACCAGTATATGGGTTAATACTACCATTCCACCCATTCTTCCAATTGCCAGAATGAACAATTCTATAATAGCCACTTTCAGTATCGGGTTTAATTTTCCATTGTACGGTTACTTTTGAGTTTGCAACCCCACTACGTTTCCAAATGAGTTTGGTATTAAAATCACGATCTTCATATTTGGTAATCCATTGATTACCTATTTTCTTTTGAACTTCTAAATAAGTGCCATTTGTTTTTGTATCGTTGTTTGGATGAGCTCCCCAAAAAACAACTTCTACTGTTTCTCCTGTATTGTATAAGGAGTTGGCATCTGAATACAAACTACCAAAACTTTTAAATAGGGGTTTGTCATCAAAAAAGATGTGTACTGTTTTATCAAGTCCTATATAGCTTTTTTGTGGTGGAGTTGGCTCAGTATTGGGCCAAGGGTTACTGTTTGGGTTTACCAATACGGAAGCTAATCTTTCAAATTCCTGTCTGTAGGCTGCTAATGTCCACGGACCAAAATGTGTACTAGCACCTTCATATTGTTGAGAAGCATATTCTTCTCTTGTAGTCACATAGCCTGCATAGGCATCTGAGTACCCCATAAATACCAAATGTTGAATTCCTGTGTTTTCGTTTTCTGCTACGGTTGCTTTTGCTCTTCTTCCTGCCATCACCGTAAATTCTCCAGGAGCAGCAAGAATTCCGAATTGTCCTATTTTCATGATACTAGTAGGTAAAATTTTAGGAGTTCTAGGGTCGTTGTTATTTGCTCCTAAATTGAATAAGATATCAATTGGTTTTTCCATATGACATACGTCATTTGAAGAGCCCGAAGTTGGGTTCGAGCGAGTTTCTCCTTCACGACCAATTCCACTTCTGCCGTCTTCTGCACCAGCTCTAAAAGAAATTCCTAAAGCAGCTTTACAAGTGGTTTGATAATTACCATTCGTAAACTTAGGAGCTATAGTAATGTTCGAAAAATCGCTATATCTACTTACAGCTTTTACAGAACCAAAAAGTTGTTCAGTGGCATTGTTGTATAAATTTAAAGCTTTATTGTATTGTCTACTACCAATAATTTCAGCACTTTCTTCTTCGTTACTTCCTGGCCCAGAAGCATCGGTATGAATATCGTTTGGATGCGGTTGGTTTAAGTTAGGGGACATATCCCCAGGGTTGGTATTTGCAAACGCAGCTACAAAGGTATTGTTTCCTTTTCCATAGCTTGATTGTTTCAAACGTTCGAATTGTAAGGAAGCATAGCCTTTATTGTCTCCACTACAGTATTTGTATTTTTTAGTAAGATTGGTGGGGTGTACCCCAAACCAAGATATCATTCCGATTTCATTATGGCTTCCTTGAACAAATTTTAAAATGGTCATTTCGTCGTCGATACTTGGATAATTAGCTGCATCTGTATTTAAATTATAAGCAACTAAAGATCTGTTTATACTAGCATTAGTTAAGGAACCTTTATTATAATATATTCTACCAGGAGCTAAATTGTTATGGGCTTGTTGAATAGCTTTAAAAATTCCATTGACCAATATCTCAAAGTTTTTAGAATAATAGCCTCCTGTTGCTGTATTGTATAATTCATAATGCGAAAATCCCCCTGGAGACACATGAGTGTGTGTAGCACTAATAATAACATTTGTGTCATTGTAAAGATTTCCATAAAATTGATTCAGTTTGTCTAAAACAGCTAGGTTGATAGACTGAAAAGTAGCTCCTTTGTCAATAGAAACAAATACCACAGAGTTGTTGTTGGCATCTTTTATAATATATGCACGTGCATATTGCCGATCTTTGATTCCAGCATTTCTATGAAAGGGATCTCCGTAACCAAAGAAATTGGATTCGGCAATTTGTCCTGTTACATCATAAATACCGACACCAATGTCGTAGTTATTGTTTTGAGAAAAAATAAGGCTTGAGCATAAAGAGATAAGAAGAAAACTAAAAATAGTTTTCCTTTTGAGGGACTGTAAATAATTCATTGTTTAGTTTGTTGATTAGACAATGAATTTAACTTTAAATTGTGTTATTGTTAGTTTTTTAAGATAAAAAATTCTTATAATAAAATAAACTAGGGTTATTGTTGTGAAATAAAAAACCTACACAGTAAAGTGTAGGTTTATAATTTACAAGGTATAGGTACATATTTTTATAAAGCTCCCCATTCCTTTAAAGAATCTTTATTCATCTTAATATAATCTGCATTTCCTCTTTTTTCAGCACCTGCTAAAGAAGCTTTTGCAGCCTTGATAGCACCTTTTTTATCTCCAGCCTTAGCCAAGATTAAAGATTGCTTACGTAAATACCAAAAACGAGGTTGATCTTTTGTTAACTCAACTGCTTTGTTCATCCATTTAACAGCTTTTTTGATGTCTTTTCCTTCATCAAAATAGTAAGATGCAGCTGAATAGTAATCATTAGCAGATGGTCCACTCATAATCTTAGAGATACTAGCTTCAACACCTTTATCAGTAGGAGTTGAGAACTTAACACCCACATAAGCATTTTCCCATAACATTCCTAAAACTGCAGAAGAGTTTGTAATGTCATCAAAAGAAATTGTGAATGTTTCAATTTTCATAGGCATTGGTTGTACTTTAGCAGAAGTACTTAATGCTACTTTAGACTCATCCCATTCTCTAGGAGTTCCCCAGTTATTAGTATCTGAGTAAAAAATAACATCCCAAGAACCAGCATTAGGTTTTGTATATAATGCATAAGTTCCTTTTTTTAATTCTTTTCCATCAATCATAACATTATCACTAAAAGTAACCTTAGTGTTAGCGTTAGCACCTGTTCTCCAAACTTTTCCAAAAGGAACTAAATCTCCAAAGATTTTTCTTCCTTTAACTCCTGGTCTTGAGTATTCAACAGTAACATCTGTTAAACCTACAGTTTGCTCTAATTTAGAAGCAGGACTAGAAGCTGGAGTTTTAACCTGTGCGTTCATACTTGCTGTAGCAGCCACAACAAATAAACTTAACAATAATTTTTTCATGATGATTGGTTTGTTTTAAAATTACCCAATAAAATTACAATGAATATTATCGTTTAATGTTAACGAAAACTTAAAATGATGTTTTCTTTTTTAACGGATATTTGCAGGTATGAAAAAATATATTTCTGAATTTATAGGGACTTTTGCACTAATCTTTTGTGGTACAGGAGCTATGGTGATTAATGAAGTAACAAATGGAGCGGATTTAACGCATATTGGAGTAGCAATAACTTGGGGATTAATTGTAATGGCAATGATTTATGCTTTTGGAGAAATATCTGGAGCACATTTTAATCCTGCTGTTACGATATCGTTTGCCTATGCCAAAAAGTTTGCATGGAAAGAAGTCCCCAAATATATAATTGCTCAATTATTAGGCGCTTTATTAGGGAGTGTTATGTTATGGGTATTATTTCCAGAAAGTGAATTTTACGGAGCAACGATTCCTTCCATAGTTCCTTGGAGAGCTTTTATACTTGAGTTGTTATTGACCTTCTTTTTAATGTTAGTGATTATTAATGTTTCTACTGGAAGTAAAGAAGTAGGGGTAATGGCAGGAATAGCAATTGGAGGGGTTGTATTACTCGAAGCTATGTTTGCAGGACCTATGACTAAGGCATCAATGAATCCTGCACGATCTATTGCGCCAGCAATTGTTTCTGGTCATTTGGAACATTTATGGTTGTATATTTTAGCACCTATTTTAGGAGCCTTGTTAGCGGTGATTTCTTGTAAATTAGTAAAAGACGATAATTGTTGTGATGAAGGATGTTAGTATTTTAGGTTGTGGATGGTTGGGATTACCATTAGCACAACATTTAATTACAGAAGAATTCAAAATCAAAGGCTCTACTACAAAAGAAGAAAAAATACCACTTTTAAAGACTAGTGGTATAGAAGCACATATCGTTGACATTTCTTCAAAAGAAACTGATTTTAAAGACTTTTTGAATGTAGGTACATTGGTGGTAGCAATTACTTCTAAGGATATAGATGCTTTTAAAAATTTGGTAAAAGAGATTGAAGGATCACGAGTAAAAAATGTTTTGTTTATTAGTTCTACTTCAGTGTACCCAAGTTTAAATAGGGAAGTGTTTGAAGAAGATGCGAATGAAAATAGTCCTTTAGGGATGATTGAAAATATATTTAAAAGTTCAACTAAGTTTGTAACTACTGTAATTCGTTTTGCTGGTTTATTAGGATATAATAGACAACCTGGTAATTGGTTTTCTAATCGAAAGATACCTCACCCTAATGGTTTTGTTAATATGATTCATAGAGATGATTGTATTGCAATTATTACACAAATACTAAAAGAAAATGTATGGAATGAAACGTTTAGCGCTTGTACTAATCATCACCCAACAAGAGAAGAGTTTTATAAATATGCTAGATTGAGTATAAAAAAAGAACCACCAGTGTTTGATGATTCTTTAGAGTTAAAGTATAAAATTGTAAATTCTAACAAATTGATTCAGACTTTAAATTATCAATTCATTCATCAAAATTTATTAGCTATTTAGTGTATTTCCTTCTACGTAAATAATTAAAACCAAAACCAAATAAACCTAAGATTACTAAAGGGACTAAAATATTAAAGAATTGCCAGAATCCTTTATTATTAAAAGCTTGTTGTTTATCTAATAAGTTTAATTGGATGGTTTTGTTTCTTAATTCAATTAAACCTGTATCATCAAGTAAATAGTCAACAGTATTTAGCAAGAACTCTTTATTACCAAAGGTTTCACCTGTCCATTTATCTCTAGATAAATCATGAGGTTTTCCTTTTAAAATTTGATTTTTAGCAATATCCCCATCAGCTATTACCACCATTTTGTTTTCGGTTGATGTTTCTTTAAAATCTGTATAATTAAAAGGCTTAATTCTACTTTTATAAGCTGAGTTAAATTTACCTTCTAGCAAAACAGCAAATAACTGTGGACCACTTTTATATTCATTTTCTTGAGGCGCATTTGCAATGCTCTGTAATTCAATAATACTTGGAGTACCAATCTTTTTTGTTAGTATAGAGCTTATGTATAAAGGTGTTTTTTTAATGTCGTTTTTTAACGTGTCAATTTGCGTGGTAAAACGAAAACGTACGGGAGGAATGTTCTTAGTAATTGGATGGTTTGGGTTTCCATTTACTAAAGGATGATAAAACCAATTTAAATGTTGAAATTGGGCTTGATTTCCTAGATTACCAGTTGCTAAAGGAATTTTAGCCGAATACAAATCTTGTACTAGTTTATTGTTAATACGAACACCGTAACTAAACAAAAGATCGGTTAAGTTTAAATCACGAGGAAAAGCTAACATTTTTCCCTGATTGTATAAACTATCAGTATCGGAATAGTTGTTATCAATCATCCATAAACTTTTACCTCCATTGGTTATAAATTGATCAATGCTTAATTTTTCTTCTGCTGTAAAACGTTTGGTAGGTTTTGCTATAATAGCTAAATCATATTTTCTTAACTCTGAAGTTGTTTTTTGCGGATTGGTAGCTACACTATCTAAAGTAAACTTAGCTAAATGATATTTAGTGCCTACTTCTTTTAAGAAACTGTATAAATAAATATCTTCAAGTTCTCCATTTCCAGAGAGTACCGCAATGGTTGGTTTATGTTCTCTTGTTATTGTATGAACACCATTACTAAAAGAGTATTCTAATTTCTCAATAGCTTGTTGTAATTGTTCTTCTTGTGTTTTAGCATTGGTGTTTGGTAACAATGAAACAATTTTAGTTTTATTTCCATATACAATCTCAGCCCAAGGAAAAATAATAGCATTAGATAGCTTTCCATCTTCTTCAACGGTCAATTGACTAGGAATCATTCCTTTTTTGATCAATCGTTCACGAATATTGTCTGGATTAATAAATTGAAAACGAATATTTGAGTTTTCTGCTTGTAATTCTTCTAAATATTGACGCGTTTCTACTTGTAATCGTTGAAATTCAGAAGGAAAATCACCTTCTAAATATACATTTATGACAAGTAAGTTATCAATACTATTTAGTATGTTTAGGGTTGTGTTAGATAATGTATAGCGCTTGTCTTCTGTTAAATCGAATCGTTGATAAGTTTTGTTAGAAACAATGTTTAAAACTATAATTCCAACTAAAACCAATAAAATATGTTGTATGCCTTTATTCATAGGATAATTTGGTTTTAGTAATAAATAAAAATAAGAAGGTGACACTTACAAAATATACAATGTCACGGGTATCAATAACTCCACGAGAAATACTTTTAAAATGCTCATTAATTCCCAGTTGCTTTATTGTATATCCTCCGCTAAATAAGTTTCCTAAGGCGTCGAAGCCATAAAACAAACAAAAAGTGATAAAAATACTTAGTATAAAGGCAACAATTTGATTTTTAGATAGGGTAGAGGTAAATAATCCAATTGCCGTATATGTTGCAACTAAGAATAGTAATCCCAAATAAGAACCAAGCGTACTACCTAAATCAATATTTCCAATAGGATTTCCAAGTTGATAAACTGTATATACATAGGTCAGCGTTGGTAAAATAGCGATTATAACTAATATGAATGCTGCAAAAAACTTTCCAAGTACAATTTGCCAGTTGGTTATAGGACTTGTTTTTAAAATCTCAATAGTTCCACTATTAAATTCATCGGCAAAACTTTTCATGGTAATGGCAGGAATTAAAAATAACAATAGCCAAGGAGCTAAGAAGAAAAAAGAGTTTAAATCAGCAAAGCCAGCATTTAATATATTAAAATCGTCTTTCAGAACCCATAGAAAGAGTCCATTAACAAGTAAGAACACACCAATAACCAAATAGGCTATGGGTGAGGCAAAAAATGAGTTAAATTCTTTTTTTAATATTGGGAACATTATAGTTTTTGTTTTAGCGGTAGTGTTATTGAAAATTTAACATTATGGTAGTCTAGCTACTTTATCAACGCTCCAAGCTTCAGGTTTGTCGTTAAAATATATTTTTGTGTTTGCCCAAATACCCTTGAATAGTTCAGAATTTCTATAGTTTTCTAAATCTTGTTCTGATTCCCAGTAACTATACGTAAAAAACACATTGGTATTGGTTTTATCTCTATACAACTCTAATAAACGACACCCTGGAAAGTTTCGTATATGTTGTTTCTGATTTTCAAAATTATTTAAGAAAGTTTCAATCTTTGTAGGATCAAAACTAAGTTTTACAATACGTACAAACATACAAAATTAGGTTACGGTTGTAAATTCTGGCTTTACAACGTTTTCAAATTCAATAGCTATAGAGTCTCTATATTTAAGACCTAATAAGGTAGAAGCTCCTCCAACGGTATTTAAATTACTCCTATAAATAGCTATTTCTAAATATCCAGCAGAATTAAACAATGCCAACTTGTTACCATCATACATACGTTGTTCGGTAGGTACGGTAAAATCAACAATTTCATTATACTGATTTACAATTTTTTTAAACTCATATCGACCAGCTCTAATACTATATGTTCTGCCTTTCCCAATAGTACTGAATAACTTTTTGGTTATATTGGTAATTACATTTCCATAATTATCAATGTAAATAACACCTCCGACAATAATAGTTTGGTCTTGGTTTATTTTTGGTTGAATTTCAACAATCTTTTTATAATTCTGAATTTCTTTACCAATGACATTTAAACTTCCTCCTCTGGCAATATGAGAGGCAACCTGGACAAATACATCTAATACAGGAAAACTACTTTCAAGATAGTCGTGAATATTTATTTCAACAATTTTTGTAGGGTTTACCTCCGAAGCAATCATTGAAATGAGTCCATTATCAGGACAAATAAAGTAATGTCCATCTAACTCTAAAGCAATATGTTTATTCTCACTACTTAATTCAGAGTCTACTCCAATAATATGAATCGTTCCTTCTGGGAAGCTTTTGTAAGCATTTTTTAGTATGTATGCCGTTTCTGTAATATTAAAAGGAGATATGAGATGTGTAATGTCAACTATTTTAGCATCAGGTAATTCCGAGTAAATAGCTCCTTTTACTGCGCCCACAAAATGGTCTTTCAAGCCAAAATCAGTAGTTAAAGTAATTAGAGACATTAAAAGTATTTGTTAATTAATTTGTGAAAAACTGTGCTAAAATTTTAGACAAAGCTACATAATTCAAAGAAAATATTCGTTAATTTAGACATATTAACCTTAAAATTTTTTATCAATTTGAACGAACGTATTATTGAGTTAACAGAAATTAATCCAAATGATTTCTTTGGAGCACAAAACAGCACAATAACACAATTAAAAAATTACTTTCCAAAAATAAAAATTGTTGCTAGAGGAAATAAATTAAAAGCGTATGGAGAAGCAGAAATTTTAGATGAATTTGAGAAACGTTTAGAAATGCTTATCAAATACTTCAATAGATACAATAAACTAGATGAAAATAGTATTGAACGTATTTTAACATCTACTGGTAAAGAAGAAGAAATTCGTAAGTCTGGAAAAGGAGATGATGTTTTAGTACACGGTATCAATGGTAAACTCATAAAAGCGCAAACGGCTAATCAGCGTAAAATGGTTGATTTAATGAGAACCAATGATATGTTGTTTGCAGTAGGTCCGGCAGGTACAGGAAAAACGTACACCGCAGTAGCTTTGGCAGTTAGAGCATTGAAGGAAAAAGAAGTCAAAAGAATTATTTTAACAAGACCAGCTGTAGAGTCTGGTGAAAATTTAGGTTTTCTACCGGGAGATTTAAAAGAAAAGTTAGATCCATATATGCAACCTTTATATGATGGCTTAAGAGATATGATTCCACATGAGAAGTTACAAGCTTATTTAGAAAAAGGAACGATTCAAATAGCACCTTTAGCTTTTATGAGAGGTAGAACTTTAGACAATGCTTTTGTAATCTTAGATGAAGCACAAAATACAACGCATGCACAAATGAAAATGTTTTTAACACGTATGGGAATGCATGCTCGTTTTATTATTACAGGAGATCCTGGACAAATAGATTTACCTCGTAGGCAAATATCAGGATTAAAAGAGGCCTTATTAGCTTTAAAAGATATTAAAGGAATTGCACAGGTTTACTTGGATGATAAAGATGTAATTCGTCATCGATTAGTAAAACAAATTATTACTGCATATAAAGGTATTGAAACTGAATAGAAGTTATGTTTGAAAAGTTAAATTTTCAGGAAATACTATCATTGGCCTATGTCGTATTGGTTGTTGTGGGTATTATTAGTGAAAGTATATTTTATGGAGTACTCGGAATACATTATATAGAATATACCTCAATTTTAGATGCCTTAATATCACCTTTTAGTTTGATTACGAGTAATTTAAAAGTATTTATTCTAGTAGTGGTATTGATGATTTTTTATTATTTCTACATGGTAAAGTTTTTACCATGGATATTTAAAAAAACAAATAAGAAGGAAGCCTTAGAAAAAATACAAAATAAGAGAACATTGTATAGTGCAATGTTGTTTACGATGTTGATTATTTTTCCAAGTATTCGAATTGGAATGTCTATTAGCTATAGTAAAAGATTAAAAAACAAAACTTTTAAAAACAATTGTATACTTGTTTTTAAGAATGATACTTCTATGAGAGTCAAAAAAGTAGGTCAGAATACTAGCTATATTTTTTATGTTCAGAATGGAGATACTGTAGTAACGGTTTCACCGATTGCAGACAACATAAAGCAAATAAAAAGAATACCAAAAGAGGAATAAAAAACTTACATTTGCGCCAACAACACAACTTTTTATATAATGAATACAATTAACGAAACTAATTTTCAGTTTCCGAAGCAAAAATCTGTTTATAAAGGTAAAGTAAGAGAGGTTTACAATATAAACGATGATTTGCTTGTAATGATTGCTTCTGATCGTCTTTCTGCGTTTGATGTTATTTTACCACGTCAAATTCCTTTTAAGGGACAAATCTTAAATCAAATAGCTACCAAAATGATGAATGATACTGCTGATATCGTTCCGAATTGGTTGATAGCAACCCCAGATGAGAATGTAGCAGTAGGACATTTGTGCGAGCCTTTTAAGGTAGAGATGGTAATCCGTGGATATTTATCAGGACATGCAGCACGCGAATATAAAGCAGGTAAGCGTATGTTATGTGGTGTTTCAATGCCAGAAGGTATGAAAGAGAATGATCAATTCCCAACGCCAATTATTACACCATCTACCAAAGCTGATAATGGAGCGCATGATGAAGATATTTCTCGTGAAGAAATCTTAGCTAAAGGAATTGTTTCTGAAGAAGACTACAAAGTATTAGAGGTATATACACGTAGTTTATTTGAAAGAGGAACGGTATTGGCTGCAAAACGTGGTCTAATTTTAGTAGATACTAAATATGAATTTGGTAAGACTAAGGAAGGTAAAATTGTTTTAATAGACGAAATACATACACCAGATTCTTCACGTTATTTTTATGCTGATGGATATGAAGAGCGTCAAGCAAAAGAAGAGAAGCAAAAACAACTTTCAAAAGAGTTTGTACGTCAGTGGTTGATAGAAAATGGATTTCAAGGAAAGGAAGGACAACAAATTCCTGAAATGACTGATGAAAAGATTTTTGAGATCTCCAATAGATATATAGAATTATATGAACAGATAACTGGAGAAACATTTGTGAAGGCAAATACAGAGAATGTATTAGAACGAATAGATAAAAATGTTTCTAGTTTTTTAAAAAATATTTAGAATAAAAGAGAGCGTTTTGGCTCTCTTTTTTCTTTTAAAATTTTCTTAAAAAGAATCAAAATAAGAGCTGGCAAGTTTATTTTTTGTAATTTACAAGAACAAACAAAAACTATCCAAAATGCCAACTTACACTTTAAAAATAAATGGATCAACCAAAACAGTGACGGTTGATGCTGATACACCTTTGCTTTGGGTTTTAAGAGATGAATTAAACATGGTAGGAACCAAGTTTGGTTGTGGTATTGCACAATGTGGTGCATGTACAGTTCATCTAGATGGAACAGCAATGAGAAGTTGTCAGTTACAAGTATCTATGATAGATAATGAAGCGATTACGACTATAGAAGGGCTTTCTGAAAATGGAGACCATCCTTTGCAAGAAGCTTGGAAAGAAGTAGACGTACCTCAATGCGGATATTGTCAGGCAGGTCAAATAATGACGGCTGCCTCCTTTTTAAAAGACAATCCAAATCCAACTACAGAAGAAATTAGAGAAGCTATGCATGGTAACTTATGTAGATGTGCCTCATATAACAGAATAGAAAAAGCAGTAGCTATTGCTGCAGAAAAAATGTCTTAAAAGATTTTATCATGAAAACTCAAGAAAACAGTTTTACATTTAGCAGAAGAAATTTTTTAAGAGCTTCTGCTTTAGCTAGTGGTGGATTACTAGTAGGCTTCAATTTATTTACTGCATGTAAAACAGAGGCCAAACCACCTGTAGATATTTCTAAATTAAATTTTAATGATTTTAATGCCTTTATTAAAATATCTGATGAAGGTTATGTAACCATTTATTCGCCAAATCCAGAAATAGGACAAGGAGTAAAAACATCTATGCCCATGATTATTGCTGAAGAACTAGATGTTGAATGGGATAAGGTAAATGTGGCGCAAGCTCCTTTAGATACAAAACATTATAAACGTCAGTTAGCCGGAGGTAGTCAATCGATTCGTCAAGGTTGGGATGCTCTAAGGCAAACGGGAGCTACTACTAAACAAATGCTTATCAATGCTGCAGCTGTTAAGTGGGGTGTAGATGCGTCTACTTGTAAGGCTTCAAAAGGAGTTATTACGAATGAAAAAGGAGAGCAATTAGGTTATGGAGATGTTGTAAAAGAGGCGGCTAAAATAGAAGTTCCGGAAAATGTTACGTTGAAGAAACCTTCAGAATATACAATCATTGGTACAGATAGAGTAAATGTAGATTTAGAAAATATTGTTACTGGAAAACCATTATTTGGTATTGACTTTAAAGAAGAAGGAATGGTATACGCTTCAGTATTGCGTCCACCAGCCTTTGGTCAAGAATTAGAATCATTTGATGCAACAGAAGCAAAAAAAATTAATGGAGTTGTAGATGTTATTACTATTGGAGAAAAAGTAAGAGGCTTTTTAGATAAAGGTAAGTTCAATTGGACTTTTATCATGTCTCCAACAGATAAAGTAGTAGTAATTGCAAATAGTACTTGGGCAGCAATAAAGGGTAAAAATGCAATTAAAGCTACATGGAAGTCAGGAAGCGAATTAGAGAGTACTGATAAACAGAATGAAGTTTTAGATAAGATATTAGAAGGAAATAATTTTGACGTTCGAAGAGAGGATGGGAATGTAACCAAAGCTTTTGCAGAGGCGGATAAGGTAATTGAAAGAACTTATCACTCACCATTTTTACCACATAACTGTTTAGAACCTATGAATTTCTTTGCAAATGTTACTAATGAGAAAGTACATTTGATTGGTCCAGTGCAAACACCTGAATATGCAGCACAGGGAGTTGCAGATATGTTAGGTAGAGATTTAAAAGACATTCAAGTAGATATGACCAGAATGGGTGGTGGATTTGGTCGTCGTTTGTATGCTGATTTCGTATATGAAGCTGCGGAAATATCGAATGCGATTAAAAAACCAGTTAAAGTGGTTTCTACACGTGAAGATGATATGACTACAGGTATTTACAGACCGGCTATAAAGTATAGAATTGCCGCATCATTAAAAGATGGTAAAATTACTGGGTACCATTTGAAAGAAGCTGCTATAAATAGCAATATGTATGGCCTAATACCACATTTCTTTCCAGCAGGTTGTATTCCTAACTATAAGGTTTCAACACAAAACTATAAAAGTGATGTAACCACAGGAGCTTGGAGAGCTCCTTATACTAATTTCTTAGCTTTTGCAGAACAAAGTTTCTTTGATGAAATAGCAGAAGAATTAGGTAAAGATGCTGTTCAATTAAGGATTGAATTATTGCAGAATGTAAAAGGAACGACCGATGAAAGAATTCAGTATTCAGGAGATCGTATGGAAGAAACTATAAAACTAGCCGCAGAAAAAGGAGGTTGGGGTAAGAGTAAAGAAGGAGTTTACCAAGGTTTTGCAGCGTATTATAGTCATAATACTCATGTTGCTGAGGTAGCTGAGGTAGAATTGAAAGATGGATATCCAATTGTAACAAAAGTAGTGGCTGCTGTAGATTGTGGTATTGTAATCAATCCTACTGGAGGAGTTAACCAAATGCAAGGAGGAGTTTTGGATGGAATTGGACATGCCATGTATGGTGATTTAGGGTTTAAAGATGGAATTCCTTCGAATAAGAATTTCGATACCTATAGATTGATTAGAATGAATGAAACACCTCAAGTTGAGGTGCACTTTGTTGAGAATGAATTATCACCTACTGGACTAGGTGAACCTGGATTACCACCAGCAGGAGGAGCGGTAGCAAATGCAATTCATAAAGCATTAGGTAAACGACTGTATAGTCAGCCATTTGATAGTGAATTAAAGAAGAATAAAGTTCTTGGTTAAACAAGAAACAACAAAAAAGGTCAGAAGTAAAACTTCTGACCTTTTTGTTTTATTAAAACATCAATTATTTTCTTTCTAAAAGTGCCATGTAGAATCCGTCAAATCCAGACTCAGAAGCCAGTACTTTATTGTCTTTAACAAAACTAAAGTCCTTACCAGCATCTGAAGCTAAAAAGAAATCTACTTGCTGTTGATTTTCAGAAGGCAATACAGAACAAGTTGCATATACTAACTTTCCTCCAGTTTTTACCATTTTAGAATATTGTTGTAATACTTCTTGTTGTGTTGTACGGATACGATCTAAAAACTCTGGTTCTAATTTCCACTTGCTATCCGGATTTCTACGAATAACACCTAAACCAGAACAAGGAGCATCAATCAATACTCTATCTACTTTACCGTGTAACTTTTTAATAACCTTTGTAGAATCAATTACTTTGGTATCAATATTATGAACTCCGTTTCTTCTTGCACGTACTTTTAACTTCTTCAATTTACTTTCGTAAATATCCATAGCAATAATTTGCCCTTTATTCTCCATTAAAGAAGCTAAATGCAATGTTTTTCCACCAGCACCAGCACATGTATCTACAACCTTCATTCCTGGTCGTACATCTAAATAAGGAGCTACTAATTGAGAAGAAGCATCTTGCACTTCAAAATATCCTTTTTTAAATGCTTGTGTTTTAAAAACATTCGCTCTTTCTACTAATTTTAAAGCATCATCATGTCCCTTAACAAATTCAGTTTCGATTCCTTCAGAAGAAAGTATTTTTTGAAGTTTGTCTTTAGAAATATTCAATGTATTTGTTCTTAAGATAACATCAGCCTGCTTATTTAAAGCAGCTATTTCTTTAGTCCAAGCTTTTTCTCCTAGTTCTTGTAATCCAACCTCGTCAATCCAATCAGGAATAGCTTCTCTAAACTTTCTAATTTTAGATAATTCATCAAATTTACCTTTAATTCTTCTAGTTGGAGTAGGTTCAATTTGATTCCAATCAGGTAATTGAATTCCCTTTAAAACACACCAAACAGCAAACATTCTCCATAAATCAGGCCTAGCGTATGGTGCTTTTACATTTGCAATTTCTGCATACAGACGCTTCCAACGTACTATTTCATAAATAGTCTCAGCCACAAATTTTCTATCTCTTGCTCCCCAACGTTTATCTCTTCTAAGTGCTTGTTCTACAGCTTTATCAGCATAGACTCCTTCATTAAAAATATCACGGATGCTATCAATAACTGCAAAAACTAAATTTCTATGTAATCTCATTTGATGAATTTAAGAGTGCAAAGATAGTTGAATTTAATGTCTTTTTGTATTTTCGTTATGCATGAATTTAAACCAACCTGTTACATATATCAAAGGCGTAAGTGTGGCACGTGCCGAATTGCTATATTCTGAATTAGGAATTCGAACGTGTAAAGATTTATTGCACCTTTTTCCGTTTCGATATATTGATAAAACGCAGTTTTATACAATCAACCAACTAGAACAAAATTCTTCTGAAGTTCAAATTGTTGGTAAGGTAATAGGTCTTAAAGAAGTAAAACAAAAAAGAGGAAGTAGGTTAGTGGCTACTTTTGGCGATGCCACAGGCTCTATGGAGTTGGTTTGGTTTAAAGGAGCCAAATGGATTAAAGATAGTCTAAAGGTTAATGTTCCTTATGTAATTTATGGGAAACTGAATTGGTATTATGGCACGGCTAGTATGCCACATCCAGAAATGGAAACAGTAGCGGCTTATAAAAGTAAATTGCAAATGGCAATGCAACCCGTATACCCTTCTACTGAAAAGTTAAGTAATAAAGGGATTAGTAATAAAGTCATGCGTAGTATGATTCAAAATTTATTACAACAAGCCTTTGGAAGCATTGAAGAAACACTACCAAAGTATTTATTAGACGAACATCGTTTTATAGCAAAACAAGATGCCTTTTTAAATATTCATTTCCCTAAGAATCAGGAATTTTTAGCCAAGGCACAGTATCGTTTGAAGTTTGAAGAGTTATTTTTTATTCAAATTCAGTTATTACAAAAAAAACTTATCAGAAAGTCGAAATTAAAGGGATTTGTTTTTGAGCATGTAGGAGAGAAGTTTACCAATTTTTACAATAATCATTTACCTTTTGATTTAACCAATGCCCAAAAAAGAGTTTTAAAAGAAATACGTAAGGATATTGGTTCTGGAGTACATATGAATCGTTTATTACAAGGTGATGTGGGGTCTGGAAAAACCATTGTCGCCTTACTTACGATGTTATTGGCTATTGATAATGGTTATCAAGCAACGATTATTGCTCCAACTGAGATTTTAGCAATTCAACATTTTAATGGTATTTCAGGTTTATTAAAAGAAACATCCATAAAGGTTGATTTGCTTACAGGTTCTACTAAGACTAAAAAACGAAGAGAAATTCACCAAGGCTTAGAAGATGGAACCTTGCATATTCTAATTGGAACCCATGCTATTTTAGAAGATAAAGTACAGTTTGAGAATCTTGGAATAGCTATTATTGATGAACAACATCGTTTCGGTGTTGCTCAACGTAGAAAGTTATGGGAGAAGAGTCCGTCTTCACAAAATGAAGGAGAAAGGGCTGTCCCTCCTCACATTTTAGTAATGAGCGCAACACCAATTCCGAGAACCTTAGCAATGTCTGTTTATGGAGATTTGGATATTTCTGTAATAGATGAATTACCTCCAGGTAGAAAAGAAATAAAAACTGTACACCGTTATGATAGCAATCGTTTAGGAGTGTTCAAGTTTTTAAAAGATGAGATAGCAAAAGGTAGACAAGTATATGTAGTATATCCGTTAATTCAGGAGTCTGAAGCTATGGATTATAAAGATTTGATGGATGGTTATGAAAGTATTTCTCGAGAGTTTCCAGCTCCAAAATATCAAATTAGTATTGTGCATGGACAAATGAAACCGGCAGATAAAGATTATGAAATGGAACGTTTTGCGAACGGTGAAACCCAAATAATGGTGGCTACTACAGTAATTGAGGTTGGAGTAAATGTACCTAATGCCTCGGTAATGGTTATTGAAAGTGCAGAACGTTTTGGTCTAAGTCAGTTACATCAATTACGTGGTAGAGTAGGACGTGGAGCAGAACAAAGTTATTGTATTTTGTTATCGAGTTATAAGTTGTCTTCAGATGGGAAAACTCGTTTACAAACTATGGTAGAAACAACGGATGGTTTTAAAATTGCTGAGGTTGATTTGAAGTTACGCGGCCCTGGAAATATCATGGGAACGCAACAGAGTGGAGTATTAAATTTGAAAATTGCAGATGTAGTAAAAGATTCTCCAATTTTACACAAAGCAAGACAAGTCGCTATTCACATATTAGAGGAGGATCCTGCTTTAGGAAAACCAGAAAATGAGAAGTTGCTAAAAACGTATAGTCAATTGCAGAAAAAGGCTGGAATTTGGAGTAATATTAGTTAGGAATAGATTTTACCAATATTCAAATATTTTTGAAATTTTTCCTTCTTTAAACTCAAATAAAGTCATTTTAGCATCTTTTTCTTCTTTTATTTCATTATCGATGTAAATTCTTTTAACAGCAATAGCATTTACTCCAGTAATTCTACTAAATATTTTGACATCCGTAATTGTTCCATTATACATGCCATTTTTTTGATTTCTTATATAGCCCTGATATAGGTCATCTCTAGTATATGTACCACCATATTTAGGATGTACATAAGTAAAATCATCTGTAAATAGTTTAAAAATTCGATTAATATCTTCAATGGTTGAATTGGCTTGAAACGCTTTAACGTTTAGCTTGTAATATGTATCGACTATAGTGTTCTGATTAACTTGATTTACAGCTGTATTTTCTTGTGCAATACTTTGATTTACAACAAGTATTAAGAGTAATACTGAAAGAATGAATTTTATTGGTTTGGTCATTGCATTTGATATTATAATCAAATGTAAAAATCAAAGAGTAGACCAACTGTTAACAACGCGTTAATTATAAGAATGTTTCTTTCGTTAAGTTTACTCTTCCGAAAGTTGTTTTACAAAGTCTTCAAACTCTTTTTTAAAGTCAATATATTTTTGCCCGGTGGCAGGTCCATTAAAGCCTGTATGTATTTTACGAACTTTTCCTTTCTTATCTATGAAAACAGTAGTAGGATACGATAAGATATGATTGAGCATGGGAAGTTTCTTAGCAGCTTCTTTTTTATTAGAACCTCCATATTGAGCTAATAAAACAGGGTAGGTAATACCTATTTGTTTCTTTAAACGTTGTAACTTTTGAAATGCTTTATCTTGTGTTTTATCAAGTTCAAAAGCTAGTGCAATAAATTGAACGTTTGGATTAGGGTTCTTTTTTAGGTACTCGACATAATATCTACTTTCGTCTAAGCAGTTTGGACACCAACTTCCCATTATTTGGGCAATTACAACTTTGTTCTTAAAGTTATCGTCGGTATATGAAATCTGTTTTCCCGTTTTATCTGGAAAAGAAAAATTGAAGGTATCGTATCCGTCATTTAGCTTAGTCAAAGTATTTTCATTGGGTAATTCATATGAATTATTCAATTTGGCGGTAAAAGGCTCTTTCCAATGATTTCCAGAATAGAAATTCCCATTCATTGTAGAGTCCGTAATTTGAGCTGTAAAAAGAAAAGCATGAGCTCCGTCAAAGGTTGATAATTTTAAAGAATCGCCATCTATGATTCCTTCTAAATAGCGGTAATCTCCAGTAGTAGTTCTAAAAGTTCCAGTTACATTTGCCCCATTTTGTTCAAAAATACCTTTAGCGATGTATTGATCTTCGGAGTTATTTGGGCTAAATACCGTTTCCCAATTCCCTTTAATAATTGCTATAGGGTTCAATTTACTAGGAAATCTAGTTGTATTATTGAACTCAGCAGAAAAAGGAACAACCCTGTTTAAAGTAGGTTTAACAAAAGATCCTGTTAAAGAGTTATTATCTTGAATTTTGGCAGCAATGTATCCTTCAAATACAGGTGTTTGAATGTATACAGAGTCGTTTTTATAACTAACTTCATTTATTTTGATGATTTCATCAGCATTGTAAATTTCCAATTGTTCTTTATTAACGACTTTAAAGGTAAATGGTAACTCTTGATGATCTTGTACGTGTAACACAGCCCTATAACTTCCTTCTTTTAAAAGTGTTTGATTAGGAGTGTTGTTACAAGAAAAAAATGTAAATGCTATTAGGAATAAGAAGCTATAAATTCTCATGATGAAATCGATGTTTTAATGAACAAAAAACGCAACTAAAATTAGTTGCGTTTTATAAGTAGGTTTTTGGTGATTAACCTTTCACTTTATTTTTGAATTTATCAAACTTACTTTCCTCTTGTTTAGGCCAGCTATTGTTTGATGTATCAGTATCAGCAGTTTCTAAATCTGGATCAACTACGATACTCTTAATTTCTTTATCAGAAGAGAATACTCTGTAAACTTTATTCTCATCTTTTCTCCAAATTTGAGCAGGGAATGTTTCACGCTTTTTAGAACCGTCAGCATAAGTTAATTCAACGATAATAGGCATTACTAAACCTCCTGGCTTTTCAAACTCAACTTGGTACATGTACTTAGGTAACTTTTTAAGGTTAGCCTTTTTATCAGCAGGTAAACCATTAATGTAAGCTTCAACCTCAGAACTATTAGCATCGTCTTTATTTGTAGTTAAGAAAATTAATTTTCCTAAGCTTGCAAAGTAAGAAGGATATTGCTCTTGTAACTTTTTAGTTCTTTCATTTGGCTTATCTGTTAAGTACAATGGTTTAACTTCTTTAATACCAATATCAGTATAATCAGTAGTGTAGAACCATCCTCTCCAGAACCAATCTAAATCCATACCTGAAGCATCTTCCATTGTTCTAAAGAAATCAGCTGGAGTTGGGTGTTTGAACATCCATCTTTTAGAGTAAGTTCTAAATGCATAATCGAATAACTCAGGTCCCATAATTGTTTGACGTAACATGTATAAACCAGCAGCTGGTTTTGTATATGCATTTGGACCAAAGTTGTGTACATAGTCTCCTTGTGACATAATTGGAGATAAGTTCTCTTGGTCGATGCTCATATAACGTACAATATCTTTTGGTAAATTACCTGTATTAAAGTTTGGATCATAATCCAATTCTGCTAAAATCTCAACAAAAGAATTTAATCCTTCATCCATCCATGTCCATTGACGTTCATCAGAGTTTACAATCATAGGGAAGAAGTTATGTCCAACCTCATGTGTAATTACTCCAATCATTCCATTCTTTACTCTATCAGAATATGTTCCATCAGGATTTGGACGACCATAGTTAAAGCAAATCATTGGATATTCCATTCCTTGACGCTTAGCGTGTACAGACACTGCTTTTGGGTAAGGATAGTCAAAAGTCATTTTAGAATACTCTTCTAAAGTATTTGCAACAACTCTTGTAGAATGCTCTTCCCATAATGGATTTCCTTCTTTAGGATATAATGAAACGGCCATAATGTCTTTACCGTTAATTTTTACTGCCATAGCATCCCAAATGTATTTTCTTGAAGATGCAAAAGCGAAATCACGAACATTATTAGCTTTAAAGTGCCAAGTTTTTGACTTGTTAGTTCCTTCTTTCTCGTTAGCTTCAGCTTCAGCTTGAGTAACGATAAATACTGGATCTTTGTACGACTTTCTTGCTTTTTCAAAACGCTTACGTTGTTCTTTTGTTAAAACATCTTTTTCGTTTTGTAAAGAACCTGTAGCATCTAAAATATGATCTGCTGGGACTGTGATTTTTACATCATAATCTCCGAATTCTAAAGCCCATTCACTACGACCCCAGAATTGCATATTTTGCCACCCCTCAACATTATTATAAACAGCTAAACGAGGAAAGAACTGAGCAATTGTATATGCTTTTGTTCCATCTTTAAATAATTCAAAACCTGAACGTCCTCCATCGTCAACTGAATTGTTAATTAAGTAGTTCCATTTAATTTTGAATTTAAATGTACCTCCTGAAGCTAAAGGTTTTGGTAAGTTAATACGCATCATTGTACGGTTGATCGTATAAGATAAATCTCTACCATCTGCATATTTTACAGCTTCGATTTTATAACCAAAGTCTTTTGGTTTACCCATGTTATCATCAACAAATTTTGATGGGGTTTGCCATCCACTAGCACCTTTAGATTCAGCTAAAGGAGTCTTAGAATCTGGAGCACGCATATTTTGATCTAATTGTACCCATAAGTATTCTAATTGATCTTTAGAGTTATTGTGGTATGTAATTGTCTCATCTCCATATAATTTGTTATTCGCTTCATCTAAACGAATATCCATTATATAGTCAACCTTTTGTTGCGTGTATTGATGACCAGGTGCACCCGATGCCGTTCTTTGATCGTTAGGTGTTGGTAATACGTCTTTTAATTGACGAAATTTATTTTGGTCGATATGACCTTTTTGCGGTTCTTTTTTTGGTGCTTCCTGTGCAAATACCGATGCGGAAACAAAAAGAGCAGAAAATAATAATGAAGTATACTTTCTCATTTCTTGTTTGATGTTGAATTTGATTAAATTATCGGGGAATTTACAGAAATATTAAATGTAATGATGTGTTAAGGTTAAAATTTTAACAAACCTTTATCATTTTTTTTGTCGAGAAATAAGCTTTTTCTCTCATTGTTAATTTTTGCTTTGACCAGATTTTGTTGATCAGGGAAATGTGCAACCAAAATATCATTCTGAATTTCAATACTTTTAACTGATTCAATATTGTTAATTTCTAAATAGAAATAGATAATATTTCCATCATATTCTTTTCCAATGTATTTGTAGTTTTCTTCTTTACCATTGATTTGAACCTTAAAATGTGCTTGTAAATATTTCTGAAAATAAGTATCAACGTTTTTGGGTTCCTGTTTAGAGGCCAATTGTAAATCTAAATGATAGTCTTTATTTAGGGCTAATTCAAAATCATCCATAAAAACATTCATAATCATTTGAACAGATTTATTTTTACTATCGTGTTCGATTTCTGTTAATGCCAAGTAGTATTTATGAACAGAAAAGGATAATAAAGGAATTATGAAGAGTAAAGAAAAATATTTTTTCATGTTTAATAGCGTACCAATTATTGCGCCAAATTACTCTTTTTCTATGATTTTAAGGTAATTTACATGTTCATTTCTAAAAATATTAATCACTTTTAAAACTTCTCGGTTCTGATAGAAATTTTCAATATTTAAAGGGTTGCAGTATTCCAAGAAATGATAATAACGCTCTACTGGTATCTTAAGTTCAGTAAAAAAGAATTCTTCGCCAAGTTCACTTAATAATTTAGCAGGCATATTTTCTTTGAACTCAAGCTCTTTTCTTAAGGCTTTCATTGCGCTGGTGTTTTTTAGAGGAATAAAGGTTGTGGTACCAACACCCTCAAAATCTCTAGTTGGATCTGTTTTTACTATTTTATGCCTCAATCTGCTATCATTATAATCGTAATTGTTGGTATAGTCAATGGATTTGATGTTTAGTTTTTCCTGTATTTCTTTTTGTCTAGTATCGTGTTTTACTTTTTTTACATCCTTACTTATATCACCAGAAAGTTCATTGTTTCTAACCAATATTTCTTCCAATTCATAGTCTTGCTTTTCCAAGGTTACCCTTTTTCTATAAGTATTAAAGTGTTTTTTGGTTAATTCAACAAAAATGGTTTTGTAACCTATAGAAGTAAATCTTAAAGTATCTGTTGGTCTTGCAAAAATTCGATATTCACCATTTTCATCAGTAAAAGTGGCTGTATTATTAGAAAAGTTAACAATATGGGCATTTTCAAGCACGCCATTTTTGTCATAAACTATACCAAAAAGAGTTTTTCTTTCTTCTTGAGCGTATATGATCGAACCTAAAAAAATAAATAAAAAAAATAATCGAGTCTTCATAATAAAACAAAATTCGGTTACTCCTAAATTTACGATTTTTATTCGAATTTTTACTTATAATCTTTAGGATTTAACTTTTTAAATTCTAAAGATTTATCTTTTAATGAATTGATAATAACTACTTCGCTTAATTGGAGGTTTGTATAAAAGTTTTCATCGGACAAACAGAAATAAATGAAACGATATAAATCACTTTCATTAATTTTTAAGTCGGTAATGATATAATTTGAAAAAGTACTTTTGAGATAAGTTACTCGTTGTTCAAGTCGTTCATGTTGTAAGCCTTTTTCTAACTTTTTGATTCTACCAGAGATAGAATTTAAAATATAGTCAACAGAAACAATTGCTCCGAAACCTATTAAAAAAGGAAAGTCTCCACCTTTAGCTGTATACAATTTTCTTTCAGCAGGGGTGAGCTTTTTAGAACCTGCATAAGGTAATTTTAAAGTTTCGGCATTTATTTCTTTTTCTTTCTTTACTAGTTTACTGTCTGAGGTTAAATTTCCTAATAAATTATTTCTTTTAACTTCAACCTCGTCTAAATCAATAGCAACTTTTTGCAAAGAAATGTTGTTCTTTTCAATTCCAAAATTTGATTTTTGAACAATGAAACTTATTGTTTTATATCCTACAGAAGATATTTTTAATGAATCGTTTTCTTTTGATAAAATTCTAAACTCTCCATTGTCATTAGAAAAGGTACCTTGACCAGTTTGTAAATTAATAATGTGTGCATTTACTACTGGACCAATTTTATCATTGATTTCGGCATACATATATTTTCTATGTTCTTGACTATATAGTTTTGAAGCACATAAAAGAATGATTATGTATATAAATGCTTTATTCATTTTCTTTATTTATTATGAGCAAGTATTTTTTGCTTTCACGACGCAATATATTAATTACATCGAGAACTTTATTTTCTTTATACAAGCCTTCAATATTAAATGAATTACAAAACTCTAAGAAATGATAATAATTATCTTTAGGAATTTTGAGTTCATTAAAGAAAAAATAACTACCAAATTCAGAAAGTAACATTTTAGGAAAGTTTTCTTTATAATTGATTTCTTTTCGTTGTTTTCTTAGTTCTAGAGCATATTTATCAAGGCCTCCTATAGTGGTTCCTACTCCAGCAAACTTTGCAGTTGGATCTGTTAATTTTCTTGCATCAGGAGCTTTTTTTCTGCTAAAATCATCAATTACTTTAATTGTTGGTTGTTTAAAATCAATATTTGAAAAATCTAAAGCGCCTTTCGATTTTACGATGGCAATATCTTCTGGGGTTTGTTCCATGTCTTTCGAAAGAATTCCTAGAAAATTATGTTTTTTTACTTCCACTTCATCCAAAGCAATAGAACTTTTAGTAAGTTCAATATTGTTTGTTTGCATTCCAAAATGAATTGGTTTAACAATTAATGTTTCTGTTTTAAATCCAACATACGATATACTTAAAGAATCTTGTACTTTAGCTAATATTCTAAAGTTTCCAGTATCATTGCTAAAGGCACCTTGTCCTGTTTTTAAGTTAATAATATGTGCATTAGCAATTACGACAGATTTTGTTTTTAAGGTGCCATAAAAGTATTTTCTTTTTTCTTGAGCCTTCAATAATATAGGTATTAGAATAAGTAGTAGTAAGTAATGTTTTTTCACAGCTATCTTTTAATGGTTTCTAAATACGCTACACTTTGGTCTTCAAGATGTTTTAGGAGTTCCAATATATTTTTCTCAGTAATAAACCTCTGAATTTTACCAATATTACAATAATCTATAAATTGATAAATACTATCTTTTGGAATATTTAACTCATCAATGAAATATTGTTTGTTTACTTCTGTAAAGAGCCTTTTATAAAAACGATCTCTACTTTTTAATTTGTTTATTTTAATTTTTTGTTCAAGTTTTTTCTTGGAAGTAAATAGAGAACCACTAAATAATGTAGCTCCATTAGCAATAGGACTAGTGTTTACAATTGGTGCTTTAGCTCTGTCAATCTCGTCAATCTTTTCAATAACTGGTGTAGAGTAATCAATATTCATAATGCCCTCCATTAAACTCGTCATCATATCATCTATTCGATCTTTAGGAACCTTTTTAATATCGATGGCCAGTGAACCTGTTAAATTGTGTTTCTTTACAACTACTTCATCCAATACTTCGGTTTGTTTTTCTAAAAAAAACTTATTTTCACTAAGTCCGAAATTTGTATGTTCTAAGATTGTCTTTTTTGTTTGATATCCAACAAAAGAAAATTGTAAACTGTCTTTTTCTTGAGCAAAGATTCTAAACTCACCATTATCATTAGTAAAAGTTCCTTGGTTGGTATGTATATTTATAACATGTACATTGGCTAATGGACCAACAGAATCAATTACTTGTCCATAAAAAATTGGTCTTTTGTTTTGAGCACTGATCGAAGTGGCGATAAGAATGAAAATAAGAAGGTATAGTTTTTTAATCATAGAACTTATTCAGTTATATGACAAATTAACTATAGAAGTGTCTTAAAAATGTTTTAAGGCCTTGGTAATTTTTTGTTAAAAAGGTTTTTAGGAACTAAAGTTTTCTAATTGTTCTATAATTTTCTGATATACAAATTGATAATATTCATGATACTTTGGAAGTAGCACATTATCCAGTTCCTTGGTGTTTATTATGGTATTTAAAGGAAAGAGTTTTAACTGATCAACTTCTTCTTCTTGGATAATTAAATTATCGATATTTTCTGTTAATTCAGAAATATATACATGATGAAACTCATTGTCTATTATTCCGTTTGAATGATTGACCATATGTTTTCTTGTTCCAATTTTATGGAGATTTTCAGAAGCAACTTTAAAACCAATTTCTTCGTAAACTTCTCTAAGAGCAGCTACGTCAATTTTTTCTCCAGCTGCCACATGTCCTGCTACTGAAATATCCCACAATCCAGGAAATACTTTTTTGGTTAAGGCTCTTTTTTGCAATAATATTTGTTGATTTTTAGTGTATAACCAAACATGTACAGTAGGGTGAAAGTATCCCAATTGGTGTGCTTCGGATTTTAAGCAAGTTTTCCCTGTATAATTTCCGTTTTCATCAACAATGTCAATTAACTCATCCATAAGAATTAAAAATCCCGCATATAGCGGGATGATTAGATTATTTGAAATAAGAGAAATCTTCTCCGTTTTCTATTTTTAATAAACTTTCGTAAATCATTTTAATAACGTTTTCCACATCTTCTCTGTGTACCATTTCAACCGTGGTATGCATATAACGAAGAGGTAAAGAAATCAATGCAGAAGCAACACCACCATTGCTATAAGCAAAAGCATCTGTATCAGTTCCGGTTGCTCTGGATAAAGCAGAACGTTGGAAAGGAATTTCGTTTTCTTCTGCAGCATCAATAATTAAATCACGTAACTTTTGTTGTACTGCAGGAGCATAAGCAACTACAGGTCCTTTGCCTAACTCTAAATGCCCTTCTTTTTTCTTATCAATCATTGGAGTTGTTGTATCGTGTGTTACGTCCGTAACAATAGCAACATTTGGTTTGATTGTTTCCGTTATCATTTCTGCTCCTCGTAATCCAATTTCCTCTTGTACAGAGTTGGTTACATAAAGTCCGAATGGTAATTTTTTACCATTCTCGTGTAATAAACGAGCAACTTCAGCAATCATAAAACCCCCCATTCGATTGTCTAAAGCACGACAAACGAATTTATCTTCGTTTAAAATATGAAATTCATCTGGGTATGTAATAACACATCCAACATGTACCCCTAGTTTTTCTACTTCTTCTTTTGTAGCACAACCAACATCAATAAAGATATTGTCTGGTTTTGGAGCTTCTTCTTTAGCTCTATTACGTGTGTGTATAGCAGGCCATCCGAAAACACCTTTTACAATACCGTTTTTGGTATGAATATTTACAATTTTACTAGGTGCTATTTGGTGGTCACTTCCTCCATTACGAATAACATAAATCAAACCGTTGTCGGAAATATAGTTTACATACCAAGAAATTTCGTCTGCATGCCCTTCAATAACAACTTTATATTTTGCATCTGGATTGATAACTCCCACAGCAGAGCCATAAGTATCAGTAATGAACTCATCTACATATGGTTTTAAATAGTCCATCCAAATTTTTTGACCTTCCCATTCATAACCTGTAGGAGCGGCATTGTTTAAGTACTTTTCTAAAAAGTCGATTGACTTTTTATTTAAAATTGATTCTTTAGCCATAAGTATTTTTGAATTATGTTAGTATTAACTCCAAAACTTTCGTTTTTCGTTTAATTCTTCTAGTTCTTTAATTTCTTGTTTAGTAAGTACCTTTAAGAAAGAAGGATGTTGTTCAATTGCATATTCAATTTTTTCAACAATATCATCAATTGATTCATTGTCATAATCAATATCTAAAGGATCTTTAATAACCATAGATTGTAAAACATTACGTTTTTTAATCTGTAAACCTTTCTTATCAAAAGAACGCCTAAAACCATCAATAACAATAGGAACAACAACTGGTTTATAGGTTTTGATAATATGTGCTGTTCCGCGGCGTATTGGCTTAAAAGCCGTAGTTGTTCCTTGTGGGAAGGTAATTACCCAACCATCATTTAAGGCTTTACCAATATTTGAAATATCAGATAATTTTACCTGTCTGTTAACATTTTTACCAGCACTACGCCATGTTCTATCAATAGAAACTGAACCAGTGTAAGCAAAAATTTTAGGTAATAATCCAGAGCGCATTGTTTCTCCAGCGGCAACATAATATACATTTAACTTTGGTTGCCATATATAACCGATGTTCCTGATATTATCAACTCTTCCCTTAAGAGCTGCATTAAAAACATGAAACATTGCTGCAACATCAGCAAAATAAGTTTGATGATTAGAAATGAATAAAACATTTTGATCGGGTAATTGACGTATGATTTCTGAACCTTCTATTTGAAGTTCATTAAATCGGCGATATCTTCCGTGAGAAATAATTCCCAAAATACGGATTAACCACTTCTTTACCCATAAAATATGTCCGAAAGGATTCCTTTTTAATAAAGGCATTATTTATTGGTTTTTATTAGTCGAAACGCTAAATTACAAAAGAATTGTATAATAGACTTTATTTTAATAAATCTTTAATTTCTGATAACATCATAGCTGTAGCTCCCCAAACAATGTAATTGTTTAATTTAAAGCATGGTACATCAATATTGTTCATGTATGAAGTACTCATGTTTTTTGAAGTTAAATTTTGATCGTTTAACAAATCACTTACTAAAACTTCAATAACCGTTGCTACCTCATTATTAGGAATAAAAGTTGGAGCTTCATGAGTAACTCCGATAAATGGAGCTACCAAAAAATTGCTAGGAGGGATGTATGCTTCTGAAAGTTGACGAATAACTTCAATATTGTCAGATTTAACGCCCACTTCTTCAAAAGTTTCTCTTAAAGCAGTTTCTGTAAGGTTTTGATCTATTTGATCATATTTACCTCCTGGAAAGCTTATTTGAGCAGAATGAGTTCCGTTATAACTTGCTCGCTCTGTTAATAAGAATCTAGTATGATTGTTATTATCAGGATAAAACAAAGCTAAGACCGCTGCGTTTCTAGGGTTTTTATTTTTAATGATTTCTTCAGAATACTTTAAACGCATTTTAGGTGCCATTTTAAACTGTGAGTTAAGGCCTCCTAAAGGTTTGGTTTTGAGTAGTTCAATTTGATTGGTAAAATCAGAAAAAATCATTTGTTTTTTGTATTTTGAACAAACATATCATTTTCATAATAAATAAGTCAAGAATTTTGGCGTGAATTTTGATTTTAAGAGATAAAAACAATCTAACATACATGAATACAGAAAATAAATATCAAAAATTAGCTTTAAGCTTAGTGTTTGATGCTTTCGGTTACGTCTCATACCTAGTTCCTGGGTTAGGAGAATTAACCGATATTATTTGGGCACCAGCATCGGCCTATTTAATGACAAAAATGTACAAGGGAAATAAAGGTAAAATAGCTGGAGCTGTTGCTTTTATTGAAGAAGCAATGCCAGGATTAGATGTAATTCCGACATTTACCTTAATGTGGTTATTTACTTATGTGTTTTCGTCAGCTAAAGAAGAAAAGAAAACAATTGAAGTATAATAAAAAGAGAGATAAAGAAAAAAGGCTATCATTATGATAGCCTTTTTTATGTATTTATTTTAGAAATTATCTTTTGATAAATTTCTTAGTAAACGAACGTTGGTTGTCATTAATTTCAATAATGTACATTCCAGAATTTAAATCTTGAACATCAATACTTCTTTCAAACTTTCCTTGTTTTACAGTTTGTCCGATGTAATTGATAATTTTATAATTAACATCTCTGTTATCTCTTAACTTAAATGCGATATAATTTGTTGTTGGGTTTGGATAAACTTCTGTACTAAAGATAGGCTCTTCGTTACCTAATTCACCTTCAATCTCAACTCCAGCTAAAGGATTTATTAAGCGAGTAGAACTGCCAATGTTCACTGTATAGTCTTCAACTTCTCCATAAGAGAATGTTTCACAAGCTGTAGGAGCTCCATTCCACTTCATAGAAACACGCATTCTAGTAGTTCCAGTTAATGCATTTGAAGGTACTGTAAAGTTATAAGAAAGGTTTCCTGCACTAGAAGAAGATCCACTAACTACCTGTTCAGATGATTCAAATGTTCCATTTTGGTTAAAGTCAATCCATACTCTCCAGTTTTCAGTGTATGATGATCCTGCAAAACCAGCACTTACAACTATAGTGTTACTACCTACGGATATATTAGCAACTTGAGAGGTAAAGTTTCCATAACCTCCATTAGCTCCAGTAGCATTAGAAATACCTCCTATGGCAACGTTGTCAATATATTCATAGTTTACATTGGTTCCTTTAGAATCACAATAAGTAAGATTGTTTGATTTGGTTGTTACACCAACAACATTACTTGCTACAGAAAGATTTCCAGCAGCGTCAATTGCTTTTATAGAGAATGTATAGTTTGTTGCAGCAGTTAATCCACTTACAGCATAATTAGTAGTAGTTACTGTTGCTAATTTTGTTGTTCCTTGGAATATTTCGTATCCAGTTACTGCAATATTATCAGTTGATGCTGTCCAAGATAAATCTGCTGAAGTTTGAGTGACATTTGATGCTACTAAACTAGAAGGAGCAGTTGGTGCTTGTGTATCTGCAGCAGCCTTTGTTGTTACACCAATTGTATTACTTGCTGTAGAAACATTTCCAGCAGCATCAATAGCTTTAACTGAGAATGTGTAGTTAGTTGAAGCCGTTAATCCAGTTACTGAATGATTTGTTGTAGTTACTGTAGTGATCTTTGTACTTCCTTGGAATACTTCGTATCCAGTTACACCTATATTATCTGTAGAAGCTGTCCATGCTAAGTCAGCAGAAGTTTCTGTAACGTTAGAAACAACTAAACTAGATGGTGCTGTAGGAGCTTGCGTATCAGGAGCAGCTAAAGTAGTAATGAAAACTTTATTACTTAATGCTGAAAGATTACCTGCAGCGTCTAATGCTTTAATAGAGTAATTATAAGCTGTTTCAACGTCTAATCCAGTTACAGCGTAGTTGGTAGTTGTAACGGTAGCTACTTTTGCATCATTTTGATATACCTCATATCCTGTTACTGCTACGTTATCAGTAGAAGCAGTCCAAGCTAAGTTCACAGATGTTTGAGTAATATTTGAAGCAACTAAACTAGTTGGAGCAGTAGGCGCTTGTGTATCTGCAGTACTTCCTCCATCGATAGTATGTGCTCCTAATCCAGTAAATGTGTTGCTAGCTAAAGCATCCCATTCTGATGTAGCATAAGTGGTGTTTGGAGAAGAAACAGATGATTTTCTTTGTAATGTTTGATCCTTACCAAAGTTTGCACTGCTACTTGGGTTTCCTACCACATCAATTAAACTACTTCCTTTAAATAATGCAACAGCATCATTACCATTAAAGTTCATTACTGAACTATTGGTTAATTGAGCTTTATTTTTAAGTTCAGTTGAAGCACTAGTATGCGCAATTACGTATACTTGTCCGTTTGCTAAAGTACCACTTAAAGCTAAAGTATTAGACCAAGTTCCTCCACCATTTGTTGCTTTTTTAACTGAGTAATCAGCTAAATTTACTGATGCTCCAGTAAAGTTTGCAATTTCAATAGCTTTATTATAAGAAGATCCTTCAACATATTCAGAAATTAATAATTCTGTAGCTGTTCCGCTTCCTCCAGACCCTCCTGAAGTAGTTGTTACGTTCACAGTATTACTAGCAGCAGAAACATTTCCAGCAGCGTCGAAAGCTTTTACAGTAAAAGCATATGAAGTTCCGGCAGTTAAACTTGAAACAGTAAAGTTTGTACTTGTTGTATTACCAACTTGCGTACTTCCATTAAAGATGTTGTATCCAGCAACAGCAGTATTATCAGTAGAAGCTGACCAAGCTAAATCAACAGAAGTTTGTTGAATATTTGAAGCTACTAAAGCAGATGGGGTTGTTGGAGCTTGCGTATCTGTTGATCCTCCACCATTGTTAAATAAATTTTCTGCTTGAGGACCTCCCCAAATTTGAGTTGCAAACGCTGGGTTGTCTACAAAAGGATTACGGTTACCTTGCATTTGTTCCAATACAGGGTTACGTTGTTTTTCAATATCAGAAACAGGATCTTCTGCGTTCCATTGTAAGAATAAGTTAATCATGTTTGGATCTGTAGCTACAGTACTACCAACTCCAACTCCTGTAGGTAAAGATTGGTTACCATAACGTAAGTACATATACATCATCATACGAGCAACATCACCTTTCCATTCATCACCTGGGTACCAGTTTCCTTGAGCTGTAATTCCTGAATTACCTGAACCAGTTTCAAATTTACGGTTACTACGAGATGAGTTTCTTTGAGCATCACATGGACGTAAGTTGTGTGCATCAGCTCCAGGACCAGTAGTTCCTAGATTTGGACTAGCTAAAGATTTAGAATATACGTGTTCACGATTCCATACTCCAGAACCACTTCCATGGTTATCCTTTCCTCGAGTTCGATCGTTCGTAATGTCTGAGTCTGAATCATTCCAACCGTAAATTAAAACAACTTTAGTATTGTCGGTAGGATCGATATCTGTTTGTTTTAAAGCATTCCATACATCTGGAGTATATGTAAGAATAGTTGTATGAGTGCTAATAATTTTGGTAGCTAGTTCGTCTTTTAAAGCAGATCCGGTAAGGTTCATGTTTACATCATTGTAATATGTTGGAACCTGGGAAAATGCCGAAAATGACAATGCCAGCATGAAAAAATAGGGTAGTAGATTTTTCATTTATTTGATATTAAGTTAATTACAAAAAACGAGGCAAATTAACAGTTTTTTAACAAGTTGCAATGTTATGTAAAGGTTAAGAAATTGTAAATTATAAAAATGTTATTAACAATCTTTTAAGTTAAAAGGTGTTTTTTATTCAAAAAAAACAAAAAACCTTATCAATCTGATAAGGTTTTTATGAAATATGTAAAATAAATGTATTCTCTATTTCTTGATGAATTTTTGTGTAAGGGATTTTTGTCCATCATTGATTTGAACCAAGTAAATTCCTGATTCTAAATTGCTAATGTTAATGTTTGTATCCGTACTTCCACTCTTAACTAGCTGACCAATAGTATTTGTTATTTGATAGCTAGCCTTTCTACGATCTTGAAACTGTATATTTATGAAATTAGAAGCTGGATTAGGATACACTGAAGCTTTGAAAATTGGCTTTTCATTTCCTAGTTCTGCTTCCGCTAAAATGTTTTTAGTTCCTCTCGATGATGTACCAATATTTACGGTATAATCTTCTACTTCTCCATATGAAAATGTTTCGCATGCTGTTGCTGTTGCGTTCCATTTCATAGAAACACGCATTCTAGTTTTACCTATTTTTGCAGTAGTTGGTACAGTAAAAGTGTAAGAAAGATTTGCAGCGCTAGAAGAAGAACCACTGGCTACTAATTCGTTACTTTCAAAAGTTCCATTTTGATTATAATCAATCCAAACTCTCCAAAATTCCGTATATGATGATCCTGAAAAACCTGCACTTACAATAATATTATTTGTTCCGAAAGGTAGGTTACCTGTTAATGAAGTAAAATCTCCATATCCTGAGTTGGCTCCGGTAGTATTTGAAATTCCTCCAATAACAACATTATCTATATATTCATAACTAGCATTGTTTCCTTTAGAAGAACAATAATTTAATACAACTGATTTGGTTGTTACACCTAAAGTAGTACTTGAAGCAGAAATATTTCCTGCTGCGTCTTTTGCTTTTATGGAAAATGTATAGTTAGTACTAGCGGTTAATCCAGTAACACCATAGTTAGCAGAAGTAACAGAAGCTATTTTTGTATTTCCTTGATATACGTCGTATCCAGTAACTCCTACATTGTCAGTAGAAGCAGTCCAATTCAAATCTACAGAAGTAGTTGTTACATTGGCAACAGTTAAGTTTGCAGGAACAGATGGAGCAGAAGTGTCAGTATTAGATTTAGTGGTAATTCCAAGATTACTACTTGACGTTGATATATTTCCAGCTGCATCTTTTGATTTTATAGAGAACGTATAGTTCGTACTAGCTGTTAATCCTGTTACATTATAATTAGTTGAAGTAACTGAAGTAATTTTAGTACTTCCTTGATACACATCATATCCAGTAACTCCTACGTTATCTGTTGAAGCTGTCCAAGATAAGTTAACAGAAGTTTGTGTTATATTAGTTCCAGCTAGATTAGTTGGTGTGGTAGGAGCTTGGGTATCTGAAACCGCACCATCAATTGAATGAGAACCTAACCCCGAGAAAGTGTCTTTAGCTAAAACATTCCATTCACTGCTATTGTAAGTGTTACTTGGTTGATTTATAGAAGACTTTCTCTGTAAAGTTTTGTCTTTAGCAAAATTTGAAGAACTAGTAGGATTTCCAATAGCATCAAGTAAAGTACTACCTTTAAACAACCCAACAGCATCATTTCCGTTAAAAGATAAGACGTTAGTATCTGTTCTTTGCGCTTTGTTTTTCAATGTTGAAGAGGCACTTGAATGAGCTATAACATATACCTGACCATTTGCTAAAGATCCACTTAAAGTAAGCGTACTAGACCAGTTACCTCCGTTAGTAGCCTTTCTTAATGAATAATTAGCTAAGTTTACGGTAGCGCCTGTAAAGTTTGCTATTTCAATTGCTTTATTGTTAGATGAACCTTCTACATACTCTGAAATTAATAATTCCGTTGCATTTCCTCCTCCAGAGCTTCCTCCTGAAGTTGTAGTAACATTTACAGTATTACTAGATACTGATGTATTTCCAGCTGCATCTTTAGCTTTTACAGAAAATGTATATGCCGTTGAAGCAGTTAAACCAGTTACTTGGTAGTTTGTTGCAGTTACCGTTGCTATTTTAGTACTTCCATTAAAAACTTCGTATCCTGTAATACCAACATTGTCGGTAGCTGCTAACCAAGATAAACTTACTGAAGTGCTTGTTGTGTTAGAAGTTGTTAAGTTACTTGGTGCAGTTGGTGCTTGAGTGTCAGATGAACCACCACCATTTCCAAACAAATCTTCTGCTTGTGGACCTCCCCAGATTTTAGTAGCAAATGCAGGGTTGTCTATAAATGGGTTACGGTTTCCTTGTAATCCTTGAATAATAGGGTTACGTTGTTTTTCAAAATCAGAAACAGGATCTTCTGCATTCCATTGTAATAATAAATCAATCATGTTACTATCAGAAGCGTTTGTTGTACCAATAGTTACATTAGAAGGTAAACATTGGTTACCATAACGTAAATATACATACATCATCATACGAGCAACATCTCCTTTCCACTCATCACCTGGATACCATCCACCAGCTACATCTCCTGCATTTCCAGAACCAGCAGCGAATTTTTTACTGCTTCTTTGTGAGTTAAAAGAAATATCAGCAGGTCTAAGATGATGCACATCGGCACCTGGTCCTGATGTACCTAAGTTAGGGTTACCTAATGATTTAGGGTATACATGCTCTCTGTTCCATTGTGATCCAGCACTACCACCATTATTATCTTTTCCTCTAGTTCTATCGGTAACATAATTTCCATCCGTATCGCTATAACCATATATTAGAACAACTTTATTATTATTCGTTGGATCTAAATCTGTTTGTTTTAAAGCGTCCCATACACCTGGTGTGTAGGATAGATTAGTAGTATGCGTACTTGTTATTTTAGTAGCTAAGGCATCTTTTAAGGAAGTACCTGTTAAATTCAAATTCACATCATTGTAATACGTAGGAATTTGAGAAAATACTGATAAACTTGTAATCAGTAAAATGAAGGGTAATAATTTTCTCATAAATATTGAGTTATGTTAAAAAAATAGGTGGGGGCGCGCAAAGGAACAAATATAATTTACGCTATGTGTTACCAGAAGGTTAACAAAGAGTTAAGTATAAAGAAGAGGTTTTGGTCTGATTGTTTCCTTTATTTTATGTAAATTTGCGGGCTAAATTCAGAGATTGATTATGAAAGTATCATACAACTGGTTGAAACAGTTTTTACAAATAGATTGGGAAGCAGAGAAAACAGGAGAATTGCTGACCGATTTAGGACTTGAAGTAGAAGGAATAGAGAAAGTTGAAAGTATCAAAGGAAGCTTACAAGGAGTGGTTGTAGGAGAAGTTTTAACTTGTGTTAAGCATCCAAATGCAGACAAGTTAAAAGTAACTACTGTGAATTTAGGAGGAGAATCTCCTGTACAAATTGTTTGTGGTGCTCCAAACGTAGATGCTGGTCAAAAAGTTCCTGTAGCAACTATTGGAACGATGTTGTATGATGAGAAAGGAGAAGGATTTAAGATCAAAAAAGGAAAGATTAGAGGAGAAGAAAGCCACGGAATGATCTGTGCTGAGGATGAATTAGGCTTAGGCAAAGGACATGATGGTATTATGATTTTAGATAATTCTTTAGTACCTGGTACACCTTGTTCTGAGGTTTTTAATATAGAGATTGATTATGTTTTTGAAATTGGATTAACACCCAATCGTGCAGATGCTATGAGCCATTTTGGTGTAGCAAGGGATTTACGTGCTGGTTTGATTCAACAAGGAACTAACTTAGAGTTAATATCTCCATCGGTTTCTGATTTTCACGTAGATGAGCGTACACATAAAATTGATATAGAAGTAGACGATAAAGATTTAGTACCTCGTTATTGTGGAATTACCATTACAGATGTTGAAGTAAAAGAATCTCCAGAATGGATTCAAAATAGATTGAAAGCAATTGGTTTAGCCCCAAAGAATAATATTGTAGATATCACAAATTATGTTTTACATGAATTAGGGCAACCATTGCATGCTTTTGATGCTTCAAAAATTAAAGGAAATAAAGTAGTTGTTAAAACTTTAGAAGAAGGAACTAAATTTGTTACTCTAGACGAGGTTGAAAGAGAGTTGTCTTCTGAAGATATTATGATTTGCGATGCTGATGATAATCCATTATGTATTGGTGGTGTATTTGGAGGATTAAAATCGGGAGTTACAGAACATACTACATCAATCTTCTTAGAAAGCGCATATTTTAACCCAGTTTCTGTTCGTAAAACAGCGAAAAGATATGGTTTAAATACTGATGCTTCTTTCCGATTTGAAAGAGGTATTGATATTAATTTAACGAAGTATGCCTTAAAACGTGCCGCTTTGTTAATTGAAGAATATGCAGGAGGAAAAATGTCTTCAGATATTTTGGATTTTTATCCAGAGAAAGTAGAAGATTTCCAAGTTTTTTTATCATATGAAAACGCTTATAGATTAATAGGTCAAGAAATTCCGAAAGAAACAATTAAAAATATTTTAGCTTCTTTAGAAATTAAAATTAATAGTGAAACTGCTGGTGGATTAGGTTTAACAATACCTTCTTATAGAGTAGATGTTCAAAGAGAAGCAGATATTATTGAAGAAATTTTACGTGTTTACGGATACAATAATATTGAGTTTTCTCATAAATTAAATACATCTATTTCATTTGATAGCAATACAGATGTTCAAATAGAAAACATAATAGCAAATCAATTAACCTCATTAGGGTTCAATGAAACAATGGCTAACTCTTTAACAAAAGCTGATTATGTTGCATTATCTGAGAATTTAAAAGAGGAACATAATGTAGAGATGCTAAACCCATTAAGTAATGACTTAAAGGTAATGCGTCAATCTTTATTGTTTAGTGGATTGGAAAGTGTTGCTTATAACATTAATAGAAAGAACAATGCGCTTAAACTTTATGAGTTTGGAAAAACATATCATAAATATGAAAGCAGTTATCAAGAAGATAAACATTTAACGTTATTTGTAACAGGTAATAGAGTTAAAGATAGTTGGAAAGTTACCAGTCAAGCTTCTGATTTCTTTTATTTGAAAGGAATTATTACAGGAATGTTAGAGCGTTTAGGTATTTCTGGAATAAAGACCTCACCAGTTAAATCTGATATCTTTTCAGAAGGAGTAACATTAAGTCTTGGAAAGATAAAGTTAGTTGAATTTGGAGTAGTTAAAAGAGCTATTTTAAAGGAGTTTTCAATAAAACAAGAAGTATTATTTGCTGATTTTAATTGGCAAAATATTTTAGGTTTAGTTGGAAAAAAGAAAATCAAAGTATCTGATTTACCTAAGTTTCCTGCTGTAAAGAGAGATTTAGCTTTATTATTAGATAATAAAGTAGCGTTTAAAGAGCTTTATAATTTAGCATTCCAATCTGAAAGAAAATTGTTAAAGGATGTAGACCTGTTTGATGTCTATGAAGGTGATAAATTACCAGAAGGCAAGAAGTCTTATGCTGTTAGTTTTGTTTTGCAAGATGAAAATAAAACATTGGCAGATAAGCAAATAGATAAAATCATGCAAAAATTGCAGCAAACATTCGAAAAGAATTTAAATGCTGTTTTAAGATAATCCATAAGCTCCAATTGTATTGGGGCTTTTTTTAAATTTTTAAATTAAATTAACGTGTTAAAAAAAGAAAAATTAATCATAGTCTTAGTATTGTTATGCTTTTCATTAAAGGCGCAAGATAAAAGTGAAAAAGAATTAGAAAGTCAAATAGATTCGATAGGACTAAAAATAGATGAAACACTCACAAACTTAGATAAAAGTTATGTGAATCAACTATATGATATACAGGCGTTATCGGAATTATTTTTGGTAGAGTCGAAAAATAAACGAATTCAAAAGTTCAATAAAGAGTTTTATACTGGATTTAGAGAAAATTTCGATTTTGGAAACATTTTATTGAGAGAAATAGAAGCGGGAGCATCTTATGATTATTTAGGATATGAGAAAAGTGATGATGGAGGATATAAGTTGTTGTTTCGATTGTATGGAGAAGGGTTGAATTATCATAAACACATACTTAAATATATAAATGGAGAATTTAAAATAGTAGATACATACATAGCTTTATCTGGTGAGAATATAAGTGATTCTTTTGGTTCTATTTACAAAGGAGTATTATTTAAAAGTGGATTATTTCCAAAGTTAGGCAAGCAGAATGGAAAAGGCACACTAACGGATTTGTTCATAATTCAGAAAATAAAGAAACTACAAGCTGAAGGAAAGTTTGAAGAAGCTTATGAGTTGTTTGGTACTTTGAGTGATGAAGGAAAAAACAAGAAGATTTATAAGATTGTTAATCTTATGATAGCTGCAGAGTTAAATGATGAAGATAAATACCTAGATGCTATAAAGAGTTACGAAGATCAATTTCCTAATGATGTAAGTTTATATCTAGTTTCTATAGATGGTTATATTCTAAAAAAGAAGTATGATAAAGCGCTAGAGACAATAAATAATTTGGACAAAGCGGTTGGAGGAGATTCTTTTTTAAACTTTATGAAAGGAAATATTTATTATCTTAAAAAGAATTATGAATTATCGGAAAAGTTGTTTTTAGAAACTACAGAAGAATATCCTTCATTTTTTGAAGCTTTTGATAGTTTATTGTCAGTTTACATTGAAACTGATAAAACTCAAGAAGCATTGGGAATTTTAGATGTTATGATTAAGGAATTTGAATTAACAAAAGAGTTACTAGGCTCTTTGGTAGAAGAAAACTTTCCAAATTTTTCAAAAAAGGAGGAAGTAATAGAATGGTTAAAACAAAAGTAATATGTATAAAATTATTGTTCGTCCGATTTTCTTTTTATTTGATCCAGAGAAGATCCATTATTTTACATTTTCGTTAGTTAAGTTTCTATCAAAAATTCCTTTTGTATCGGCTTTGTTTAGAAGTATGTATCAGGTAAATGATAAGCGCTTAGAACGTACATTGTTTGGATTAACGTTTAAAAATCCTGTTGGTTTGGCTGCTGGTTTTGATAAAAATGCTGTTTTATATAATGAGCTTGCAGATTTTGGTTTTGGGTTTATAGAAATTGGAACTGTAACACCAAAAGGGCAAATAGGGAATCCTAAAAAAAGATTGTTTCGATTGAAGGATGATAAAGGAATTATCAATAGAATGGGGTTTAACAATGAAGGACTTGAAGCGGCAATTGAACAATTAAAAAAGAATAAAGGAAAGCTTATAATTGGTGGTAATATTGGAAAGAATACTTTAACCAAACCAGAAAATTATACAGAAGATTATGTGGCTTGTTTTAAAGGCTTACATCCTCATGTAGATTATTTTGTGCTAAATGTGAGCTGCCCTAATGTAAGTAGTCATGCAAAATTGGAAGATGCCGATTATTTAAAGGAGCTTATCACGGAAGTTCAAGCATTAAACAATCAAGAAGAAACACCCAAACCAATTTTATTAAAAATTGCACCAGACTTGAATAATCAACAGTTAGATGAAATTATAACGTTAGTTGCTGATACAAAAATTGACGGAGTGATAGCATCGAATACTTCAGTAAACAGAGAAGGGTTAAAAGTTTCTGATAAACGATTACAAGAAATTGGGAATGGTGGTTTGAGTGGGCAACCTGTTAAAGAGAGAAGTACACGTGTCATAAAGTATTTAGCAGATCATTCTAATAAATCTTTTCCAATTATAGGAGTAGGAGGTATTCATTCTGAAAAAGATGCTTTAGAGAAGCTAAAAGCAGGTGCAGATTTAGTACAAATATATACAGGGTTTATTTATGAAGGACCAAGCTTGGTAAAAAGAATCAATAAGGCTATTTTAGCAGAAAACTAAACAATGATAGAAACCCTTCTTTCTTTCGTATTTGCAACCGCTACGTTAGCAATATCGCCTGGTCCTGATAATATTTTTGTTTTGACACAAAGTATAGTTAATGGCAAAAAGTATGGATTAGCTACAGTAGCTGGTTTAATGACCGGTTGTATTATTCATACTACTTTAGTGGCTTTTGGAGTATCGGAAATTATTAAGCAAAATCCTAGTTTGTTTTTCATTATTAAACTGTTAGGTGCTGGATATTTATTGTATTTAGCATTTCAAGTGTATAAAAGTGATGCTAAAATTGCTTTTTCAACAGAAGGAGTCGAAAAAAAATCAACGTTTCAATTATTTAAGACTGGTTTTTGGATGAATGTGTTAAACCCCAAGGTTACTATTTTCTTTTTGGCTTTTTTCCCTCAGTTTTTATTTTCTAAGAGCATTTCGAATGTACTTCAATTTTATGTTTTAGGAGGTCTTTTTATTCTTACATCTTTTGTTATTTTTTCATCAATAGCACTGTTAGCAGGATCAATTTCAACATATATAAAACAAAATGCTCAGATAGGAGTATATCTTAAGTGGGCTCAAATTGTTGTGTTTGTTGGTATAGCAGCACTTATTTTAATATAAGAGAAAAAAAATTATATTTGACCTGCCAAACTTAAATTATGAAAAAACTATTGCTAATTTTTCTCCTATTCAACGCTACATTTATTTATTCTCAAAAACTGAAATTACCACAAGGTTGGAGTTTGATTTCTCTCAAAGGCAAACCAGCTTACATTAATTTAAAAACAGGTAAGGTAACTAGGGAGTTGCCAAAGAAAGTTAAGGAAGCTATTGTTTTTGAAGATGATGATGAGGATGAAATTTTTGACCCTACGTTAAGTCATGTTGTTAAAAGAGGGGAAACAATTACTTCAATAGCAAAGAAATATGATATTAGTGTAAAAGATATCAAGTTATTAAACAATGCTAAAGTATTAAAAGCAATGACCGTCGGTAAAGAAATTATAGTTGGTTATGCTCATAATATGGAAGAAAAGAAAGAGTTTTTAAAAGGTGATATTAGTGTTTTGAAACATGAGCACTAGCTTTAAATCCAATTTTTCTTGATTAGTAAATTTTCTATATGTGCGTAATGGTGATTACAATGCCATGCGTATATTCCAATATTCTCTTTTAAACTAACTTTTTCATTACCTTCTGGGTGAATAAAGAATTGATTTAATTGGGTATCTGATAAGTTTTTGAGTAAATACACCCATTTAGCATGTAATGACTTTAAATGGTCTATAGATAGGTGAATAGGTGCCATATAGTCTGTCAATTCAGCCCAACGATCTTCATAATAAGCTTTAATTACTGGTTGATCCTCGGTCAATGTCCATTTAAATCTTGTATATGAATTGTGATGACTATCTGCACAATGATGAATTACTTGCCTAATAGTCCATCCATCTTTTCTATAAGGAGTGTTTAATTGTTCCTCAGATAAATTTGTTACTAGATTGCTTAGTCTTGAAGGAAAGTTCTTTAATACATCAATCCATTGATTAAGATGGACTGATGTAATTATATTTGGAATATCTGGTTTACCAATAGGATATTTTAATTCATCCATTTATTCCTTTTCTTTTTGTGTTAATCTTTTTATAGCTCTTTTAGAACTTCGATTCTCAGGATTAATAGCCAATGCTTTTTTGTAGTATGCAATTGCTTGAACAGTGTCTTCTTTTCTTAAGTAAGCATCTCCCATACTATCATAGGTGTTTGAACTTTTAGGATATAAAGTGATATTGATATTAAAAACATTCATAGCTTTTTCATATTCCTTATTTCTAAGGTATTTATAACCTAATCTATTTAAAGCACGTTCGCGAATAACCGGATTTAAACTATCTTTCTCTTTAATTCTTTTGTAACCTTCTAACGCTTTTTCATAATTGTCTTCTGCTAAATATTCACTCGGTGTTTTTTCACCTTCTTTTAACTTTTGAAATACATACTTAGCGTCTTTATGTTCTCGTTTTTCTGCAAGTTTAATTAGGTTGTTGTGTATGTCGAATAAAAGTTTCTCATTCAATTCACGTACATAAAATGAAGTATCATTTACCTTTAGAGGAGTTAAATTTTGATTCCTCCATTTTAATAATAGTTCTTTGTTTTCAAAATGTACCTCAATTACTTCGTCTGCGTTGAAATAGTATCGACCCGATACTTGATTGATAAAATCATCAGAGTTCTTTTTAGAAGAACAGCTAGCAAAAAGTAAGACGCTTAATAAAGAAAAGATATAAAGTTTAGCTTTCATAGTGTATGGCATAGTTTATTATATGACGATATAAAAATAAAATAGTTACAGGAAAAAATAAAATAAGCTTGGCATAAGAATTGACCTAATTGTAGAAGAAAACAAAGTGAATGCTTTTAAACTTAGTGTTTATAAGCTATTTATAACTAAAGATATTTTAAAAACAATGATTGCGATGTTTTTAAAATGTCAGTATGACAGTTTATTAAGATTATGAGTAAATCAAAAATTATACATTTAGACAACTTGTCGCTTCAAGATGTTTTTAACGAAAATTCTGAGTTGATCCCTTTGTTAACTCCAGAAGATGAGGAAAACATGAATAAGGAAGAAATTCCTTCTGAATTACCAATACTACCGTTAAGAAATACGGTGTTGTTTCCAGGAGTAGTAATTCCTATTACTGCGGGAAGAGATAAGTCAATTCAATTAATAAAAGATGCAAATGAAGGAGATAAAGTAGTTGGAGTTGTAGCACAGAAGAATGGTGATGTGGAGAATCCGTCTTTAGACGATATTCATAAAACAGGGGTAGTAGCGCAAATTTTAAGAGTTTTAAAAATGCCTGATGGAAATACTACTGTTATTATTCAGGGTAAAAAACGCTTTGAAATTGATGAAATTATTCAGGAAGAGCCTTATTTAAAGGCAAAGGTACATGAAGCTATTGATGAAAGAGAGATTGATGATCAAAAAGAGTTTGATGCTATTATCGAATCTATTAAAGATTTGGCTCTAGAGGTTATTAAAGAAAACCCAATGTTGCCATCAGAAGCTTCTTTTGCGATAAAGAACATTCAATCAAATTCATTTTTGGTAAACTTTATCTCTTCTAATATGGATTTAAGTGTAGCACAGAAGCAAGTTCTTTTAGAGAAAGACAACTTGAAGGAACGTGCATTATTAACGCTTAAAAACTTAGATAAAGAGCTTCAAAAGCTACAATTGCGTAATGATATTCAATCAAAGACACGTTCTGATTTAGATAAGCAACAACGAGAGTATTATTTACATCAGCAGTTAAAAACTATTCAAGAAGAATTAGGTGGAGTATCGCATGATCAGGAGCTTGATGAAATGCGTACAAAGGCGAAGAGTAAAAAATGGAATAAAGAGGTTGCTGAGTCTTTTGAAAAGGAGTTGAATCGATTAAAGCGAATGAATCCTCAAATGGCTGAATATGGTGTTCAACGTAACTATTTAGAGTTAATGTTAGAATTACCTTGGGGAGAATACTCAGAGGATAAGTTTGACTTAAAAAAGGCTCAAAAAATATTAGATAGAGATCATTTTGGTTTAGAAAAGGTAAAAGAACGTATTATCGAGCACTTAGCGGTTTTAAAGCTTCGTGGAGATATGAAGTCGCCCATTATTTGTTTGTATGGACCTCCAGGAGTTGGGAAAACATCTTTAGGAAAGTCGGTTGCGGAAGCTTTAGGACGTAAGTATGTTCGTATGTCTTTAGGAGGGCTTCGAGATGAGGCAGAGATTAGAGGACATCGTAAAACATATATTGGAGCAATGCCGGGACGTTTAATTCAAAACATTAAAAAGGCAGGAACATCAAACCCAGTATTTGTATTAGATGAAATTGATAAATTAGGTCAAAGTCATCAAGGAGATCCTTCTTCAGCAATGTTAGAAGTTCTAGATCCAGAGCAGAATACAGAATTCTATGATAATTATTTAGAAGTTGGTTACGATTTGTCTAAAGTGTTATTTATTGCAACAGCAAATAATATCAATCAAATTCCATGGGCATTGCGTGATCGAATGGAGATTATTAATGTTACCGGATATACAATAGAAGAAAAAGTTGAGATTGCTAAAAAGTATTTATTACCAAAGCAATTAAAGGAGCATGGATTGAATGAAGAGCATTTGAAGTTAGGCAAGACTCAGATAGAAAAAATTGTAGAAGGATATACACGTGAATCTGGAGTTCGTACCTTAGAAAAACAAGTGGCTAAAGTTGTACGATATGCGGCAAAGTCAATAGCGATGGAGGAGGAGTATAGTGTTTCTTTAACAAATGATGACATTGAAACTATCTTGGGTCCTGCAAGATTAGAACGTGACAAGTATGAAAATAACGATACTGCAGGTGTGGTAACAGGTTTGGCTTGGACTAGTGTAGGAGGAGATATTTTGTTTATTGAATCGATTTTATCAAAAGGTAAGGGAGGGCTTTCAATTACAGGAAACTTAGGAACCGTTATGAAAGAGTCTTCTACAATTGCCATGAAGTATATAAAAGCGAATGCTGAAGAATTTGGTATAAAGTCAGAGGTATTAGATAAATATGATGTTCATATTCATGTACCAGAAGGAGCAACTCCTAAAGATGGACCAAGTGCTGGTATTACGATGCTTACATCGTTAGTGTCGGTATTTACCCAAAGAAAAGTAAAGAGTAAGATTGCAATGACAGGTGAAATTACTTTAAGAGGAAAGGTATTACCTGTAGGTGGAATCAAGGAAAAAATATTAGCGGCAAAAAGAGCAAATATCAAAGAGATTATACTGTGTGCAGATAATAAGAAAGATATTGAAGAAATAAAGCAGAGTTACTTGAAAGGATTGAAATTCCACTATGTAACAGAAATGAGCGAGGTAATAGAAATAGCACTTACCAAGCAGAAAGTTAAGAATGCTAAGAAATTAGTATAATAATTAAAACTTCCATTAATGATTCACCTATTAATGGAAGTTTTTTTTGAATAGATATTTCCCTTAAAAGTAACGATTTACATATCTACAGCTTTAGATTTACAAACACAATAACCTAAAGCAGCATTGTATACACGTTCTTGACCTCTTAAGCATGCTTTTGGATGTGGACCCCAGTTAGCTGGATTATTGCACCAAAATGGACTTCCTGGTCCACCTCCATGAATATTTTTTTGTTCTACTTTGTTTAAAGACACCCCTAAGTTTAAAATTGATTTTAGCATGGTTAATTAATTTTAGATTTCCTTACTCTTTTGTATGCTTTTCAGGTTCCGCATTGTATAAATTTGACAAGCAAATATTTGTACTTCTAAGCATAAAAAGAAGGCGATTAAGGTGCTATTTATAAAATAAGGTGGGATTATTTAAAAAAAGTGCCACATATAATTTATTTTTAAAGTGCTGTTTTTCAATGTTTTGAATCTATTTATTTATAGTGTTGTCAACTTGATTAAAATACGGATGTACGATACTTAAAAAAACATAACTTTATTGAAATAAATCAAATCTAAATCAAACGTTATGAAACATTTATTTATCGAATCGCTAAAAGCATATGAATTAACTTCAAGTGAAAAATCAAAAATTATGGCGAAGAATGGAAAGTTAAAATATGATACAGAAGGAGAAGAAGATTGTTTCATATTAGATCCAACGACTAAATTATTGGTGAAAAAGAACGATCCAGCTTGTATTTAAAAAATTACAACTCCTTATTAATTTTTTCTATGAATTGATAGGGAGTTATTCCAGTATATTTCTTAAAAATACGTGTAAATGATTTGGCATTTTTATAGCCGCCAATCTCTCCAATAGCTTGGGTTGTATATGCTCTAATCTTTTTATCACGGGTTAGTATATCAACAATATAATTAATTCTTAACTCATTGGTATACTCACTAAAACTCATCTTTTTATGTTCCTTCACTACCTTTGAGAGATATGTAGTGTTAGTACCGATTTTTTTAGCGGCATTATATAAATTAAAATCTTCTTTTAAATAGTAATGAGTTTCTTCTATTTTTAATAAGCCCTGTATTATTTGTTCATTTTGAGAATCATTGATATTTAAGAATTTAGAAGTTATCATTGCATTGTTAGTACTTTTCTTTTTTGATAACAACTCTTTAAGTCTTTTGTTTGCTTCTTTCTTTTCTCTTTTATTCTTAATTACAAAATAGCTAATGGTAATTAAAATTATGACTAAAATGAATACAATACCATTATATATATAGGTTCTTTTGATATTTTTTGTGGTTAAAGAGTCTATTTTTTTATTAAAATCATTTTCTTTACCTAATTCGTAAGCTTTTTTGCGTTGTTTTTCTTTTTGAGAAGATAACTTGTCATGAATTAATAAAAACGAATCCAAGTAATATTTTGCCGAATCTATATTTTTCTCGTTAGAGTAAATATCAGAAAGATGTTGGTGCATATTCATATAATCATCATCTAAAACAGTGTCCTTTTTTAAGCTAATAGCTGCCAAGAAGTTGTTTTTAGCTTTGACATAGTCTTTTGACAAGTAATAATTATATCCTGAATTATAATAACCTTTATACATGTACAAATCTGAATTGGCTTTTTTAAAAAACACCAAGCTTTTTTCAAATAACTCACTTGCTTTATTATAATCTTTTTTGATAGAGTAGGTGATTCCTAAACCATAATAGGCTTTTCCTTTGTAATATGGGTTGAGTTTATAGTTTTTATCATTAAGAACAGAATTGTAATAGTAAAGCGTAGAATCAGCAAATGTATTATTAGTAGGGTTGTTATTATATAGTGTAGAATAAATAGCGGCAAGATTAAATATTCGTTTACGCTTAAGGCCGTAATATTTATTGTTTAATTCTTCTTTGTTTATTTCTACTAAATTAAGTGTTTCTTTTCCTTTGTTTATGGCTTTTTTAAGTTCATTCATGCCTTGATAAATGAGCGCTATATTACCCTTAATTTTAATGGTTCTAGCAATATCATTCGATAAAAGTGCGTAGTTTTCTGCTATGATATAGTTTTCTAAAGCAGAATTTAAAAGACCTCTTCTTTTATGTGTATTTCCAATTAATATGTGCGTGTCAAAAAGTATGTTATAATTATCTTTTACTTGAGGAACTTGCGAGAGGTATTTGCTAATACTGTCTTTAAAAAAATTAATATCAACCTTATGTTTTTCTCTAGTTTTTAAATATTCAATAGCAGCATAGCCAAAAACTTTATACTCAACTTCTTTGGTTTCTAATAATTTATTCATGTAGTAAATAGAACTGTCGATTCCAATATCATTGTATAAGTAGAATTTACTCTTAATTTTCTTTAAATCGTCTTTTTCAGATTGGGAATATAGTAAGGTGTTAGATAAAAATGTGAACAGCAATAGGAGTGTATACTTTGACATTTTAGTTGAAGTTGAACAGTTAGTTACTTACAAAGAAAAAAAATAAATTGTAACCTTAAAGAGAAGTGTCATAAAATTGTTAAGATTATTTTCAATAAAAAAAGCTCCTTTTACGAAAAGGAGCTTTTTTTATATATGAGAAAAACTTTTATTGTACTGTAATATTAAAAACTACTTCAATATCTGTACTTCCTCCTGCACCAGCAGCTGTTCCGTCATTTGGTTTAGTAGGTTCGTGCTTTAATAAAGCAGTTAAAGTACCTGTACCAGCAGCTCCTGTAGCAACTGTTGTTTCAACTCCTAAAGGATTGTTTTTACTATCTTTATCGGTCTTAGTAATAGTTATTCCAGCAATTGAACTAGAGTAAAAGAACTCATGCTCATCACTTTCTTCTTTTACTTCGTTGGTAATATTGTACTCATCATCAGTTGAAGGTACCGTTTTGTTTAGTAACTCAACAGCTCCATTATAGGTAGCATTAGCAGTTAAAGGTCCTGAAATAGTGTAAGTTCCGCTTTGACCTCCTTCACCATCTAAATCTTCGAAAGTTAAAGTAACAACATCGGCGTTGTTTGTTGTATTCGTTAATGTATACGTAAAAGTTGTAATAACTTCACCTTCATGGTCATGATCGTCATGATCGTGATCATCAGAACAAGCAGTGAATGATAATCCAGCTACGAATAAAATAGCTAATAATTTGATTGTATTTAAAGACTTTAATTTAAAATTTGACATGATATTAATAATTGAATTTTATTTTTATATTATAATTTCTATCTGTTTCATCTGCAAAATATCGTAACCTATTTAAATAGTTTCTATAAGAAACATTAAACATGTTCTCGATATTAAACTCTACTTTCATAGTTGTTTTTTTGAATGGTTTAAAAACCATCGATGTTTGCAAACCAAATAAAGAATATGTAGGTGGTGTAGAACTAATGTCTACAAAAACATTTTCTTGTGTTATAGGGTTTAGTGTAAAAAAGTTGTAATCGGGAAATCTGTTTTGTTGAAATACCGTTTCATGCTTTAAACCAACACTAAGTTGATTTATCTTCTCATTTCGATATGTTATTGTATTTGAAAAATTAGCTCCTGGCATATGAATAAGAGGAAGATCGTCTGATAAATTATCTCCTCGTAGTAAACTTAAACTACCTTCATAATTGAAAGAGTTGCTAATTTTTTTATTCCAATCAATATCTACCCCAAATATTTGTGCGTTAATTTGATTGTATTCCCAAACAGGAAAAGCACCTCTAATCGTTGTAGTGGTTCCTATTGGAATTAATTGTATAAAATCATTTATACGTTTGTAATAAGGACTAATATTGAAACCAAAATTTTGATTATTGCGTTGAAAAGAAGCTACAAACTTGTTGGCTACTTCTTTGTTAAGTGTTAATCGTCCAATTTCAATTCTAGCTGTACCATGATGTAAACCATCACTAAATAGTTCTGAAGGGTTCGGTGTTCTTGACGCTAAACCATAATTGAATGTAAATTCATAGTTATTATCAAAGCGTTTTATGAAACCTAAACTTGCAGAAAAATTATGAAATGAAAACTTAGGGAATGTTAAATACCTAGAACCGCTTACGGGTGCATTTGATTGGAACTCTGGAAATAATTCATCATAATTATATGTTTCATCCCAATCTGTAACTCTGTAACGTTTAGTAGCTTCTATACGAGAAAAATCATATCGAAAACCAGCACTTAATTCTGTAGTTTCATTTAAGTTATGAGTTCCAGTTGCATAGATACCTGCTTCGTATCGATCGAAGTCTGGAATTAAAGGACTTACTCCAGTACCTGATACAGCGTCATTTTGTTGATAACGTAATAGCAAACCAGTATTTAACTTTAAGTTTTCGTATCTATCAATCATTAAATTTGGCTGTAAAGAAGTAGTGAATAATCTTAAATCTACCACAGGAATATTTTTTCTGTCTCCACGTCTTAAATCAAATTCTTTTCGTCTATTAACTTGAAAATCATATTGAAGTGATAATTTTCCTAAGCCTTTAAAACGTTTGTAAGCTTCAATCTTACCTAAATGATGTACTATTTCTTGTCTAGGATTATTAATGTTATATGAAAAATCATCCACAAAATTAGGTTGTCCACTATTAATAGCTAAAACTAAATCGTTTACGTTACCTATATGCGATGCTCTTAAAATTCCAATGGTATTGTCAACATAGCTATAATAAGCATCAAAACCTTTTTCAAAAGTTTTATAGCCTAATCTAAAAGAAGCATTGATGTTATTTACACCTGTATTAGATAGTTGATAGTCTCTTGCTTGAAAGTCTCCAAACCTTTTATAGTTTGCTTGAACCTTTACGTAAAATCCATTTTTATAGGTTTTTACTAGCTCAGAGTTAATATTACCACCTCTACCATTAGTGTTTAATGACATTGACGTACTTCCAAATAGACTATCTTTTGCAGAATAATTTTGAGGTTTAATTAATATCAAGCCTCCAATAGCATCACTTCCATACATTAACGTATTGGCGCCTTTGATAACTTCAATTCGGCCACCAGCATTAATATCAATAGTAGGAGCATGTTCTTCGCCCCAGTCTTGGTCAAATTGGCGTACATTATTATTTACAATTAGAAGTCTACTACTATGCAAACCATGTATCATTGGTTTTACTATAGAATTTCCAGTGTTTAAAGATGACACACCGCTAATTGTGTTTAAGGCATCTCCTAAAGATTTATCAGTAAAGCTTTCAATTTTTTGTTTAGAAATTGATTGTTGAATAGTTGTAGCCTCTATTTTAGAACTTCCCGCTACAGTAACCTCATTAAGCTCTTCGATATGATGCTCTAAATCAATAATCTTATAAATATCTTTAGAAATATTAATTTCTATAGTTTGCGTTTCACAAGCAACATGAGATATTTCGACTACTATTTTCCCCGAACATACATTGTTAATTGAAAATTTCCCTTCAAAATTAGTTGTAGCATACTTGTTTTGGTTTTTAATAATAACCGTTGCACCTACAATTGGAGATTTATCATGAAAATCCTCAACCAAACCAGAAAATGTATGCTTACAATTTTGACTTTTTGCAATGTTAAAGCTTAACAAAAACAAAAAAATCAAAATAATACGTTTTGATTTCATTTAAGATTTTATTTGTAATTTATTTAATTTAAGTATTAACTAAATTACAGGGTGGTGCCCTAGGAAGTGTTTTAACAACATGAGAAACCGAAATAAATTGCGGTTGTAAGTTAAATCGTGATTTAAAATTATCTAAAGAAACAAGTTCATAACCTGAAGAAATATCATGGTTAAAAACTTTTAGTTGATAATGTATTTCTGAACAGTCTACATCATCTTCATGAAAGTGCTGATCGTACTTAGAGGTACAAATCGTGTGTTCATGTTCCTCAAATGCATGCGAAATTTGTACTACAGAAGGAATTAGTAATACAAAGATGCTTAAAAGGGCTATATGTTTCTTTAAATTAATAAACATAAGTGTTCAAGACAAATGTATAAAAAAAAACAAAACCGACAAGGAAAGCCCTTGCCGGTTTTGTTTTTTATTTCTTAAAAATGCCTTAATCCTTTTTTTGAGATTTTCCTCTCATTCTCATATTCAACATTTCAACAACCAATGAGAAGGTGATTGCAAAGTATAAATACCCCTTAGGAATTGTTCCTACTTCTTCTCCAAATAATTTTGCATGAGATAAATGTGCTCCTTCGGCAATTAACATAAATCCAATCAATATTAAGAAAGATAATCCTAACATTTGTATAGTAGGGTGTTTGTTTACAAACTTACCAACAGGATTTGCGAATAGCATCATGATAATCATCGACAATACAACAGAGGCAACCATAATCATCATAGCTCCTTCAACACCATTGGTCATTCCGACTGCTGTTAAAATAGAATCGAAAGAAAAAACAATATTAATCAAAGTAATTTGTACAATAGCTTGCGATAAACTATACCCTTTTTTCGGTTTTCCTTCATCAATTCCCTCTTCATGACCTTCTACCTTATGATGAATTTCTTTAGTGCTCTTATATAGTAAGAAAATACCTCCTGCAAATAAAATTAATGCTTGTCCCGTAACTCCTGCCTTAAACCAAGAAACATCTATATGGAACAGTGGAGAATTCATTGCGATAAGCAACGAAATTCCAAAAAGTAGAACAATACGTAGTAACATCGCCAGTACCAACCCAATGTTAGTTGCTTTCTTTTGTTGGTTTTCTGGAAGCTTATTAGCTGCAATAGAAATAAATATGATATTATCTATTCCTAAAACAATTTCTAAAAATGTAAGGGTTACTAAAGCACCCCACGTGTCTGGTTGTAAAAATATTTCCATAGTTATTTTACTTTGTAAACGGTTCCTTTTTGTTTAAAGTTAGAATAGCCAATTCTCGCTGTGAAATTGTATGAGCTATCAGCTACTTTTGTTATTTGCACAAATATAGGATCTTTATCTAAATCTGTTTTCGGACTTTTCATTCGCAATTGATATGCAAAGTTATTCTTCCATTTTATATAAAGTGTATCTATATGCACCTCTTCTTTTTCGGTTACAGTATTGTCTTTAGATATGCTTACTTTTTTAGTGTAGCGTTCTATTTGTAAACTATCTTTTCTAACAATAACAGTTTTACCATAGTTATCTCCTGCTGGTATTTCAAAAGTACCATATTTAAAACGAGTTGGGTCTCCTTTTTTCTCGGCGGCACAACTAAAAAGAAGTGCTGTAGCAAACAACATTAAAAAGTTCCTAAAAATTGTTTTTATCATTTTATCTGTTTTTCCATTCATCTCTTAAAATTCCATAAGCAAGAGCATCATAATATGCACCGTTTACAATTCTTGCTTTTCTAAAAATAGCTTCTTTTTTAAAACCTAATTTTTCTGCGAGTTTTATCATACCCATATTTCCAGACCAAGTTCGTAAATCTAATCGTACTATTTTTGGAAAAATGGAAAATAAATAACTAGTCCACAAAGCCAATGCTTCCTGACCTATACCTTTACCCCAAAAACTATTATCAAAAATAGCCAATCCTACAGAAATCCAATGAGTTTCTTCACTTTGCCAATACCAACTAACAGTACCAATAAGATGGTTGGTGTTTTTATCGGCTATTACGATTCTCTTTTTCTTTTTAGAATCAATTTTTAAGTATTCAATCTCCTTATCTAACTCTGCTAATGATTTAATAGGATAATAGGGACCATTTAACTTCGTCCATTCAAATTTTTGATGATGCCAATTTTTATACGTTAAGAAATCGGTATCTAACCAATCTCTTAAAACAATCGTATTTCCAGTGGCAATTATCATCAATTTAAATTCCTGTATAGTTTGATGGAGTTATTTGTTTTAATTCTTCTTTAATATCATTTGAAACATCTAAGGTATCAATAAAACTAGCAATAGATTGCTGCGTGATTTTTTCGTTAGTTCTAGTCAATCCTTTTAATGCTTCGTATGGATTTGGATATGCTTCACGTCTAAGTATTGTTTGAATAGCCTCTGCAGCAACTGCCCAATTATTTTCTAAATCTTCTTCAAACTTAGCTTCATTCAACAATAATTTATTTAACCCCTTTAATGTAGCTGTAAAAGCAATGATTGTATGTCCAAAAGGAACACCCACATTACGTAAAACAGTACTATCTGTTAAATCACGTTGCATACGAGAAATAGGTAATTTAGCAGCTAAATGCTCAAAAATAGCATTGGCTATTCCTAAGTTTCCTTCAGAGTTTTCAAAATCAATTGGATTTACTTTATGAGGCATCGCAGAAGACCCAACTTCTCCTGCTTTAATTTTTTGCTTGAAGTAGTCCATAGAGATATAAGTCCAAACATCTCTATCTAAGTCTATTAAAATAGTGTTGATACGTTTTAAACCATCAAACAAAGAAGCCATATGGTCATAGTGCTCAATTTGCGTTGTTGGAAATGAATGGTGTAGTCCTAAAATTTCCTCAACAAAATGAGTTCCGAAGTTTTTCCAATCAATTGAAGGATATGCAACTTTATGAGCATTATAGTTTCCAGTTGCTCCGCCAAATTTAGCTGCGTGTGGTGTTTTTTGTAAATATAAAACTTGTTGATTTACACGTTCTACAAAAACAAAAAACTCCTTTCCTAATCTTGTAGGAGAAGCAGGTTGTCCATGGGTACGCGCTAACATAGGAATGTTTTCCCATTCTTCAGACAAAGTAGCTAATTTTGCTGTAAGACTATCTAAAGTAGGAAAGTACACCTCTTCCATTGCATCTTTAATTAATAAAGGAACAGAAGTGTTATTAATATCTTGAGAAGTTAACCCGAAATGGATAAATTCTTTATGCTTGTCTAAACCTAAGGCGTCAAACTTTTCTTTAATAAAATATTCAACTGCTTTCACATCGTGATTTGTTACACTTTCTATATCCTTAACCTTTTGTGCATCGCTTGCTGTAAAAGATCCATAGATTTTACGTAACTCAGGATATAAATCTTTATTGAAATCAGCTAATTGTGGTAAAGGTATTTCACACAAAGCAATAAAATATTCGATTTCTACCTTCACTCTATATTTGATAAGTGCTTCTTCTGAGAAATAATCAGCTAACTTTTCTACTTTGTTTCTGTATCTACCATCAATAGGAGAGATGGCGTTTAAATGTGTTAAATTCATGATGTGTTGTTGTGTTGAAAGGCACAAAAATAGAAAATACTATTCTTTTTCAGTTGATAATTGTAGAGTAATTTTAACGATAAACTTTTCGCTTTACAATTTTTAATTCTCCTTGTTTTTCAAGGTTTTTAATTACCCTTATTACGGTTTCTACGCGAAGTCCGAGTATATCTGCTATTTGCTGTCTTGTATAAGCTACTTTAAATGTAAATTTTCCAGTTACCTTAGAAACATCTGTTTTCAAATAGTCAATAAATCTAAGTACTCTATGTGCAGGTTCTTGACTAGATATTTCTGAGGCTATAATAGCCTTGTAATACAGTCTTTTGGCTAGGCTTTGGGTAATGTTTAAATGTATTTCTGGATGTTCTTTTAACAATTGAAAGAAATATTGCTTAGGAACCAATAAGATTTGACTGGTAACTAAAGTAACTGCACTTGCCGGATATTTGATATCAATAAACAAAGGAGGCTCTCCGAAGCTCTGTTCTTTGTAAAATATACCCTGAATGAATTCTTTACCATCTTCATTATAATTATTCATCTTAACGGCTCCACTCACAATTTGATAGTAATAACGAGCAGAGTCATTTTCGGAGAAGAGGGAAACATCTTTCTCAAATGTTTTTAAGGTTGCATTGTATTTTAGTAAAATTTCTTGTGGTATCATTATGATTTAAGTCATAAATTGCAATTGTATAAAGATATACTTTTGCTTTGAATTATTTAAAATAGAGAAATGAAAACAAAGGAAATAGAAAATAGAGCAGATGTTTATTTATTGGTTTCAACTTTTTACGATAAAATTAAAAAGGATGATTTCATTGGCCCTATATTTTTAAGAATAATTTCAGAAGAAGAATGGGAAGATCATCTTCAAAAACTAACTGATTTTTGGGAAACCAATTTATTCTTTGTTAGAAAATTTAAAGGTAATCCAATGAAAGCTCATAAAGATGTAGATGCTCAGTTTAATCATGTCATTTCTCAAGAACATTTTGGACGATGGCTTCAGTTATGGTTTACAACTATCGATGAGCTTTTTCATGGTAATAAAGCTACAGAAGCTAAAGAAAGAGCACGAAACATAGCCTCAATGCTCTTTTTTAGAATGTTTGAAGTGAAACCCAAACCAACAACTACATAAGTTGATATATTATCAACAATATATTTCCAATAATATTAATTATAAACGCCCATACAATGGTTTTAAATGGTTGTTGGCTAATAGCAGTTGCATTAGCACCCATTGCAGTAATGCATGAAAAAACTAGCGCAAATAAGTTAATTTTACCGTGTATGGCTAATGCGGCAGAAATAGAAGCAATCATGGTTCCTACCATGATAAATACAACAGCTAATCCAATAGCATTTTCTTTTTCTTGATCAATCCTTTTATTGATAAGATTAATTATATTAAAACTAGATTTTTCTTTTATTGAAGTGTTTACTGTGAATTGTTTAGTGATACTCATGCCTTAAATATTTTACTACAAATTTATTTGCAAATACCTAAGAAGTTTATGACCCTAATCATAAACGAAAAATAAGTTTAAGTTTAATTATTTAAGAGATATTTTTATCTTCACATTTTAAAAGATTTTGCGTGCAAACAATTACACTCATTTATATTTTACTGGCACTTTTTTTAGGTGTTTTTATAGCTTTTTTTCAATACTTTTTTAAGGTAAAGAGAAAACCGAAAATTACAATTCTATTATTTGTATTGAAAACTCTTAGTGTGTTTTTGTTGCTGTTACTATTATTAAACCCTAAAATAACAGTAAGTTCCATAGTTAATCAAAAACCAATTTTAGCGATACTTTCAGACAATTCGTCATCTATCCCTTTTTTTAAGGAAAATGAAAATTTAGAAAAATTTGTTGCCAACATAGTTGAAGATGATGAATTGAAGAACAAATTTGATATTAAAAAATATGGATTTGGAAACGGGTTGTTGGCAAACGATTCTTTAAATTTTACTGAAAAACAAACCAATATATCCAAGTCCTTAAAAGAGGTAAACGAGTTGTTAAAAGGAAGTCTAGGGGGAGTTTTATTATTATCTGATGGAAATCAAACAATAGGAAATGATTATGAATTTACCAATTCTAAATTGAGTGTATATCCAATTGCTTTTGGTGATACAACTTCCTACCAAGATGTTCAAATTTCACAGCTTAATGTGAATCGATATAGTTATTTAAAAAATAAGTTCCCTGTAGAGGCATTTATTCATTATAAAGGGAAAAAAGAAGTTTCTGTTAGGTATTCAATTGCAACAAAAGGGAGTAATGTATTTAGTCAAAATATAAAGTTATCAGCAAAAAATAATACAAAAACCGTTGTTGCTAATTTAGAATCTGATGAAGTTGGAACACATTTTTATACGGCATCCGTTAGTCAGATTGAAGGAGAAAAAAACACAAAAAATAACCGTAAAAATTTCTCTATTGAGGTCATTGATGAACAACAAAAAGGAGCCATATTAGCTTCTAGTTTACACCCTGATTTAGGAGCTATTAAAAGAGCTTTAGAAAGTAATAAAAAGCGAAGTGTTGATGTTTTTGTTAGAGATTTTTCAAAAATAAAAAACACTGATTATCAGTTTTTTATATTGTTTCAACCAAATAATTACTTTAATGATTTTCTTTCAGGTTTAAAGTCCAATTTTTTAATTATTACAGGAGAAAATACTGATTGGAACTATCTAAATTCAAGGGAATTAGGGTTTCAAAAAAATGCCATTAGCCAATCTGAAAATTATGAAGCATTTTACAATGAAAGTTTTTTAACCTTTCAACAAAAAAATATAGGTTTTAATCAATTTCCTCCATTGAAAGATAAGTTTGGAAAACTGTCTTTAAATCAAGAAGCACAAGTGCTATTATTTCAAAAAATAACAGGCGTTAAATCTAATGAACCTTTATTGGCTACTTTTGAAAAAGCCAATAGCAAATATGCAACCTTATTTGGTGAGGGAATTTGGAAATGGAGGGCGAATTCCTTTTTAAGAAATGATTCGTTTGAAGAGTTTGATTCATTTTTAGGATCAATAATTCAATACATTTCGTCAAACAAGAAAAGAAATCGATTAGAGGTTACTTATAAGAAGTTATATCCTGCAAATACAAGCATTCAAATCTCTGCTTTTTATTTAGATAAGAATTATTTGTTTGATAGTAGAGCAAGCCTATGGTTGTCATTAACTAGTAAAGAAACTGGAGAAGAAAGAAGATTTCCAATGTCTTTAAAAAGTAATTCTTACGTAGCAATTTTAGAAGATGTATTACCTGGTGAATATGATTTTAAAGTTTCTGTAGATAGTCAATCGATCAATAGAAGAGGGACTTTTAGAGTAACAGATTATGAAGTAGAAGAGCAGTTTACGAACGCCAATGTAAATAAGTTAGCAAATTTAGCAAGTAATACTCAAGGACGTTTGTTTTACAAGACAGAATTTGAGAATTTAAAAGCTGCATTAATCAATAACAAGAACTACTATACCATTCAATCTTCAAATGAGACAGAACGTAATTTAATTGATTGGAAATGGATTTTGTTTGTAGCGGTATTATTACTAACTCTAGAATGGTTTATCAGAAAATACTATGGTAAAATTTAAAAAAGAGATGGTAGTTATTAGTTTAAAAATTGAATTTGGAAGACCTTTGTAGTAAATAAGTAATATGAGATTTCACACAAGAAAATGGGTAAAACCTGAAGATTTAAATCCAAATGGAACTTTATTTGGAGGACGTTTATTGCAATGGATTGATGAAGAAGTAGCATTGTATGCTATTATTCAGTTGGAAATACCAAAAACAGTGACCAAATTCATGTCTGAAATTGATTTTGTAAGTTCTGCAAGGCAAGGGGATATTATAGAAATTGGTATAGAGGTTGTAAAATTTGGTAGGTCTTCAATTACCTTAAATTGCGAGGTTAGAAATAAGATAACACGTAAAACAATAATTGCCATTGATAAAATAATTATGGTTTCTTTAGATGATAAAGGAAAACCAGTAGCACATGGTAAAACAAAGGTTGAATACGTTAAAGATCGATTAAACGAGTAACCAATTCACAAAACTTTGTTACTTTTGTAGTATAGAAATAAGCATGAAAAACTTACTAATCATATTGTTAACCTCTTTATTGTTAATGCCTCCGTTGCATGCGCATAACGATGTAGTGGTATATGATAGTTTAACGGAACATGTTGATATTGATGATGCACATGAAGAAATTCATCATCAAAATGATTCTGAAGAAGATAAAGATACAGAACACCACCATCATTGTACTGTAGTTAGTTTTTCTGCTGAATATATTCCTGTAAATACAGACTTTAAAATAGTTCCTTTGTTTGAGTTAAAACAAGAAATTAATTTTTATCAAAGTCCATATAGCTTTTCTTTTTTAAACGGTGTTTTTCAACCACCTAAAGCTTAATTAATTATATAAGTATCGCTCATTTAGAGCCCTAAATATGCATCTTTTCAAAAGAGAAGATGTCGTATATATATTATAATTAATTTAAGCATATACATGATAAAACATATATTTCTAGTCCTTGCAATAGGACTATTAGCAACCAGTGTATCTGGGCAAAATGCTATACAATTTAAGGTGCTTTCTGATGAAAAAGATCCAATAGTAGGAGCATCTGTATACATTAAAAATACAAGCATTGGTTCGGAAACTGATTTAGATGGATTGGCATCGATCAATAATATTCCAAATGGAAAACAAACCTTCATTATTTCATTTATGGGGTTTGAAACTGTTGAGGAAACCTTAGAATTTCCAAATAATAAAAATCTAATCACCATTGAACTACATGAAGACGAAGAAACTTTAGATGCAGTAGTGATACAATCTACCAGAAGTAAGCGTTCTATAGCAGAAATACCCACAAGAATAGAAGTAGTGGGAGCAGAGGAATTAGGTGAAAAGGCTGTAATGAATTCAGCAAATATTGCTATGGTACTAAGAGAAAGTACAGGGATTCAAATGCAGCAAACGTCCGCAAACTCTGCAAATCAATCCATAAGAATACAAGGGCTTGATGGACGTTTTACACAGTTGTTGAAGGACGGTTTTCCTTTATTTGGAGGCTTTTCAAGCGGATTAAGCATCATGCAAATTCCACCGTTAGACTTACAGCAAGTAGAAATTGTAAAAGGAAGTTCTTCAACCTTATATGGTGGAGGAGCTATTGCAGGGTTGGTAAACTTAGTTTCTAAACAACCAAAAGAGGAACGAGAGATAAAACTCATGTATGATCAAACTTCTAGAAATGGAAGTACTTTAAATGCGTTTTACAGTGAAAAGTATGGTAAGTTTGGAATGACCTTATATACTTCTGGAAATCTACAAAAGGCAACCGATTTAAATAATGATCATTTTACAGACATTCCTAAAGTAAGAAGCTTTAGTGTGAATCCTTCATTTTTCTATTATCCCAATGAAAATGAAACATGGAGATTCAACCTAAATACTACCTTAGAAAATAGAATAGGCGGAGATGCAGATGTTATTAATGGTAGTCCTAGTCCGGAACATAACTTTTATGAAGAGAATACATCTGAACGATATGCCACACAATTGAGCTATAGTAATCAATTGTCGGATGATAAAAGCTTTAGTTTTAAAAATAGTGTGAGTTATTTCAAACGTGATTTATTAATGCCAAACATGCAATTCAAAGGAAAGCAATGGGCCACTTTTACGGAAGCAACTTACAATACTTATAAGGAGAAACTGGATTGGGTTTTTGGAGGAAACATCGTTAGTGAAAACTTTAATGAAGATGAAGTGTCTACTATTGATAGGAGTTATTCACAATTTACTACAGGAATATTTGCGCAAAACAATTGGAGAGTATCTGAGGTAGTTACACTAGAAAGTGGATTGAGAACCGATTACAACAATAATTATGGGGTATTTGTGCTTCCTAGAGCTTCTATCCATATAAAATATTGTGAGCATCTATCGAGTAGAATAGGAGGAGGGTTAGGATATAAAATACCAACTATCTTTACGGAAGAAGGGGAGCAACGTTCTTATGAAAATGTATTACCAATTAATGCAAATAACTTTGAAGCTGAAACATCTATTGGTTTTAATGGTGATTTAAATTATAAAACCAAAATATTCAATGAGCATGTTTCATTATCATTTAATCAGTTGTTCTTTTATACACAGTTAAAGAACTCACTTGTTTTACAAAATAACGGCACAAATTATGAGTTTATCAATTCAAAAAGTTTGTTGAATAGTTATGGTGCAGAAACCAATTTAAAACTTAAGTATAAAGATTTTATATTATTTACCAATTATGCTTTTAATAATGTTAAGTTGAACGGAAATCAAAAAGCATTGACTCCAAGGCATAGTATTGGAGGAGTTTTAATGTATGAGGTACATGATAAGTGGAGAATAGGATATGAAGCCTATTATAAAAGTTCACAATTAAGAAATGATCTTACAGAAACCCCAGATTTTTGGACAATGGGCTTTATGGCAATGAGAACTTTTGGTAAAATAAGTGTTTATGCAAACTTTGAGAACTTTACAGATACCAAGCAACAAAACTATCAATCTATGGTAACACCTCCTCATAATGATCCTGATTTTACAGACATTTGGGCACCTACCGATGGATTTATTTTTAATACAGGAATTTTGATCGCATTATAAGCAAAGAGGGAGCTGCAAGCTCCTTTTTTTATTTTTCATTTAAAGCCTGTAACCTTGGAATTTGAGCTATAAGGAGACCAATGTGTGTATGCTGATTGAGATTAAATGAGTATTTTTACAAAAAAACTTATATAATGGCAAGAAATCAGATTGAATTGAATTTTCCAAAAACAGGATTGTTAATTCCTATAGCAATTGTTTTGATATTTTTTATTGCAAAATCAACAGAGACTATTGGTCCTGGTGAGGCAGGAGTATTATTTGAACGTTTTGGAGATGGTATTAATACAGAAAAGACCTATGGAGAAGGGTTTCATATTGTGGCTCCATGGAATAAAATGATTGTTCAAAAAGTACGTCAGCAATCTATATCCGACCAAATGAATGTGTTATCTGTAAACGGATTAGAGGTTAGAGTAGATGGTACAGTATGGTTTAGACCAGAGTACGATAAATTAGGTTCTTTAATCAAGACGAAAGGAGAAAATTATATTTCAGAAATATTAGATCCTGCGATTAATGGAGCAGCACGTAGTGTTGTGGGACGTTATACACCTGAGCAATTATATTCTAGTAAGCGTGACGTAATCGAGCAAGAAATTTTAGCCTCTGCTCAAGAAACTTTAAAAGATCAATACATCATTGTAGAGAGAGTTTTAGTAGAAGATGTGCAATTACCAAATACAATTCGTGATGCAATTGAGCGTAAATTAAAGCAAGAGCAAGAAGCTTTAGAATATCAGTTTAGAATTGAAAAAGCTGAAAAAGAAGCAGAGCGTCAACGAATAGAAGCAAAAGGAAAGGCAGATGCAAACAAAATTCTAAGTGCTTCGTTAACCGATAAAATCTTACAAGATAAAGGAATTGAAGCAACTACTAAGTTGTCAGAGTCTCCTAACAGTAAGGTAGTTATCATAGGTTCTGGAAAGAGCGGAATGCCTATTATTTTAGGAAATCAATAGATTTACTTTATAAAAAATAAGAAAAAGGCGACTTTATAGTCGTCTTTTTTACTTTTGAGGATCTATTAAAGACACTTAAGTGCTAAAAACCAGCACTTAAGGTATTTTGTTTAAAAAAAGCTCTTTTATTTTTCAACTTTGAAGTGCTCAAGAAATTGAGTATTTAATTGGGGAATTAAATTATTTATAGGGGTAAGCAGCTCGGGGGAGCTGCTTTTTTATTGTATAAAGCTAAAAGTATTGCTAAGACTATATATTTTATAGTAATAGTGCTTTAAGTATGCCAGAATTTTAGAGAGAGTTAAGAACAAGAAAGGTTCTTATAAGAAATAAAAAAGCTTCTAAATATTTAGAAGCTTTTTTATTTTAGTATTTACTTATCCTTTGTAAAAAGGTAGTTTAACTACCTTAGCAGGAATTTGTTTTTTACGCACTTGGATAAAAATATCAGAATCTACTTTCGAGTTTTCTTTTGTTACATATCCTAGTCCAATACCTTTACTAAGTGAAGGACTCATCGTACCTGAAGTTACTCTACCAATAACAGTTCCTTCTGCATCAACGATTTCATAATCTTTACGAGGTATACCACGTTCTGTTAATTCAAAAGCAACTAATTTACGAGTAATTCCTTCTTCCTTTTGTTTCTTTAAAGCTTCAGCATTTACAAAGTCTTTTGTAAACTTAGTAATCCACCCTAAACCAGCTTCAATAGGAGAGGTAGTATCGTCAATATCATTTCCGTATAAACAGTATCCCATTTCTAAACGGAGCGTATCTCTCGCAGCTAATCCAATAGGTTTGATATTCCAATCTTTTCCAGCTTCAAAAACCTTTTTCCAAAGTTGTTCTACATCTTCATTTTTAACATATACCTCAAAACCACCAGATCCAGTATATCCTGTTGCAGATACCACTACATTTGGAATCCCCGCAAAATCAGTAATTTCAAAAGTATAAAACTTAATAGTAGATAAATCAACAGAAGTTAATGATTGCATTGCTTCAGCAGCTTTTGGACCTTGAATAGCTAATAAAGACCAATCTTCAGAACGGTTTTCCATAGCAACATTTAAATCATTGTGTTGAGAAATCCAATTCCAGTCTTTTTCAATATTAGAAGCATTTACCACTAACATATATTTATTTTCTGCAATCATATAAATGATTAAATCATCTACAATTCCACCATCCGCATTAGGCATACAGCTATATTGAGCTTTACCAGGAACTAATTTAGAGGCATCGTTAGAAGAGATTTTTTGAATTAGAGCCAAGGCATTTTCCCCCTTTAAAAAGAACTCTCCCATATGACTTACATCAAAAACACCTACACCTTTACGAACCGTTTCATGTTCTGCATTCACACCTTCATATTGTACAGGCATATTATATCCAGCAAATGGTACCATTTTTGCACCTAAAGCTTCGTGTATATGTGATAAAGCAGTATTTTTCATTGATAAATTTATTGTTTGTTTAAAGTGACGCTAAAGTATTGAAAAAATAGCAAACAAAAACTGAAGTTTTGTTGAATATTCTACGCATATCTTATCTTAATATTTGTTAATTTTTTCTTTTATAAGTATGAGATATAGTATTTTTGGGAGTTTTTATTTAAAATTAGAAGGAAGAATGATAGGAAGGTTAGTTGTAATTGGTTTTTTATTTTCGATTGTATATACTGCTCAGGCTCAAATGTCTAAAGAATATTTATCTGCTGAGTTTCATAAGGATAGGAGAGAGGTTTTAAGAGCTAAAATGCCAAAAAACTCTGTAGCAGTGTTATTTTCAAATCCCGTTAGAAATAGAGCAAACGACGTAGATTATGTTTTTCATCAAGACCCTAACTTTTATTACCTAACAGGATATAGAGAACCGAATGCAGTATTGGTTTTATTCTCTGAGAACCAGAAGGATGCTTCAGGAAGTTGTTTTAATGAGGTTTTATACGTACAGAAAAAAGATCCATTGAGAGAATTATGGGATGGTAAAAGATTGGGTATTGAAGGAGTTAAGACGGAATTAGGTTTTAGTGTAGCTAAAAATGCCGAAGAGTTTATTAAGAACGCTGTAGATTTTAAGAAATTTGACAATGTATATGTTGAGGAATTTAGTGATGATTATCGAAACTCTTTAGTAAATGAAGCCGAAGTATTTGATTTGGTAACGTCTTTTAAAGAATCTTCTGGTTTTAATAAAATGAGTATTGAAAGTCCAAATGTGAAGTATGTACATCAAATAATTGCTAATGTACCAGATGCTCAGTTGGAAGAAGTGGCTAAAAACTTAGCATTAAGTTTTAAGAAATATCCAGAATTTAAGAAAGATCAATTGATTTCAGAATATGTTGATGCAAAAACAGATGATTTAAGAAAAAAGGTCAAGCATAAAATTAAAATAGAAATAGCTACCAGAAAGACAAATTTAGATTTCAAGTTTTTACCTACACAATTGGCAGATATGAGAGAGGTAAAAACAAAAGAAGAAATAAAATTGCTAACAAAAGCAATTAGAATTTCTGCTATAGGACAAATTGAAGTAATGAAAGCAATGAAGCCTCATATGTCTGAAAGCGAAATTCAAGGAATTCATGAATTTGTATATAAAAAATATGGGGCTGAATATGAAGGATACCCTTCTATTGTAGGAGCTGGAAACAACGGATGTATTTTACATTATATTGAAAACAGTAAAAAGAAGGTGGGAAAAGACCTAGTATTAATGGATTTAGGAGCAGAATATCGTGGATATACGGCAGATGTAACCCGTACAATTCCAGCAAATGGTAAATTTTCTCCAGAACAGAAAGCAATTTACCAAATTGTTTTAAAGGCTCAAAATGCAGGTATTGAGGTGAGTAAAGTAGGAAATAATTTTTGGGAACCAGGAGCAAAGGCAAAAAAAATTATCAATCAAGGGTTGTTTGAGTTAGGAATTATTAAATCTGTCGACGAATCACATGGTTATTTTCCTCATGGTACTTCACATTACTTAGGTTTAGATGTACATGACCCTGGAAACTATAGACAATTTAGACATAATTCTGTGATTACCGTAGAACCAGGTATTTATATTCCAGAAGGAAGTCCTTGTGATAAAAAGTGGTGGGGAATAGCTGTTAGAATTGAAGATGATATTTTAATTACAAATGAAGGGCCAGTTAACCTTTCTGAAGAAGCACCAAGAACAGTAAAAGATATAGAAGACATGATGGCGAGAAAGAGTGTTTTAGATGAATTTATTTTACCAAGTTTAGATGATTAAATTTTTAAAGAAGCACTATTCAAACATACTTTTTTTACTTGTATTAGGATTATTGCTTTTTCCGTCAACAAGAGTATACTTTATACGCTTAATTTCCTTTTCTCCAAGTGTTAATGAAGTAAAGGAACAAGTTCACCTAGATTCTTATGAATGGAATTTAAAGGGTTTAAATGCTCAAAATATTAACTTTAAAGAAGAGAAAGGAAAAGTAATCTTTGTTAGTTTTTGGGCTACTTGGTGCCCACCATGTATCGCAGAACTGCCTAGTATAAAAAAATTACATCAAGATTATGGTAATAAGGTTTCCTTTTTACTGGTAACCAATGAAGATTGGGGTACGGTTTCTAAATTTTATGAAAAGAATGAGTATAATTTTCCTACATACAATTATGTAAGTGCAGTACCTTCTAAATTGCAAAGTAATTCAATTCCAGCAACATTTATTTTAGATAAGAGTGGTAAAATTATAGTGGATAAAAAAGGACCGGCTAATTGGAATACTGAAAAGATTAGAAGTTTATTAGATGATTTATTGGCAAAATAAAACCCAAATTACACAATAGTAGTAACCTGGGTTTTGGGCAGTAATAGTAATAAATAATGGGTTATTTACCCTTTTTCAATGTGATTGGTAATTCATACACACTTCCTTTTTTAACATCTTCATGGTTTATCTTCTTATAGTTTAGTTTACGTTTGATAAAGTAAGCTAATTGTTTGCTATTAGAATCTACATCAAGAATAACAATTTCTCCTTTGCTATTTAACATGAACGACACATTGGCTTTAACAGTTTTATTGGTTTTGATTGGAGCAGAATTACCAATTATACTAGCAATTTCCGTATGCAATACTTTTTTTGCTTTTAAGATAGGGTTTGGGTTTTCGTTTGCTTGAATTGTGAACGTAGTAAATACACTTAAACAAAGTATAAGAACTAAAGATTTGAATGTTTTCATAATTAGAGTTTTATGTGTTATGGTTTGCTTATAAGACTACCCTTTATGAAAAAATGTTTCACTAAAAACGTGAGTTTAATAAAAACTTAACGTGATTTAACAGAGTTTAAGAATTTTAAGAAAAAAACACACACAAAAGTTAACACTTGTTAACATTTAAATTATGAAGTTACTTTGTTTACCCATTCTTTTGGAGATTCAAGCATTGGAAAATGACCAGCGTTTTTTAACCAAATTAATTGATTATTTGGAATCTCTTTATGAAGTTGTTCAGCAATGGCTTTTACGGCTATTGGATCATGTGTAGCCCAAACAATTTTAGTAGGAATTTGTGTTTGTTTAAGAGCTCCAATCCATCTATTCCAAAAGAAATATCGTTCGTTTATATAGTTACTTAACAAATGAATAACCTTTCTTCCATTGTTATAATTTATTTGAAACCACATTTCGTCAAGTTCATGTTGACTCACTCTGGAGCTATCAAAATAAATTTTACGGATATTCCTATTGAAGATAAACTGATTCGCTAATTTACCAACCCATTTACCAGTAATCTTATTCTTTAACAATTTTTGGATCGTCCTTAGTTTGGCTAATTCAATATGCATACTTCCGTTACAAAGTATCAATTCTTTGATATTAATATCTAACAGTTGTTTATGATGTCGAGCAATTATTTCTGTTGCAACACTTGTGCCATAATCATGTGCGAGTAGTGTAATATTTTTTAATCCGAGTTGTTTCCATAATAGTAAAGCAACATCAGCTTGTTCAATTAAAGAATAGGAATAATTTAATGGTTTATCAGAAAAACCAAACCCCAAATGATCATGAATTATAACTCTATAGTGTTTTATCAACTCCGGAAGTACTTTGTAGTAATCATAAGAGGAGGTAGGATAGCCATGAAGAATAACCATAGTATTATCTGATGCGCCTTCATCAATGACAAAAACTTGCTGATTTTGAATACTTAAGAATTTACCTTTGTTTTTCCATTCTGATGAAGTCATAAATAGCGTTGTTTTTCTGTTTACAATGTAGTGAATTTTACGTAGTTTTGGTTTCATCAAAAAGAACTTCATATTTATTTCATAGACGTCATACTACCCATTCCTTTACAAAAAACGTTTACCTATGCGGTAACCAAGGAAGAAGCCCATTTCTTACAAAAAGGAATGCGTGTGGCAGTTTCTTTTGGTAAAAGTAAAATTTATACGGCATTGGTGTTTAATATTCACCAAAATGCTCCAGACTTGTATGAGGCGAAAGATATTCATCAAATATTAGATGATGTACCGATTGTAAATTCACAACAATTGCAACATTGGCAATGGATAGCTAGTTACTATATGTGTTCCTTAGGAGACGTATATAGAGCAGCATTGCCTTCTGCTTTTATGTTAGAAAGTGAAACAATCATTTATAAGAATGAAGCTTTTGTTGAGGAATCTATATTGACTGATGATGAATTTTTGATTTTTGAAGCTTTACAACATCATTCTCAATTAACCATTCATCAAGTATCAGATATTTTAGGTAAAAAAACAGTATTACCAATTATCAATACATTGATAGAAAAATGTGCGGTATACATCAAAGAAGAAATTTATGAGACGTACAAACCTAAATTGGTTAAATATGTACGTTTAAATACTGTATACAATTCTAATGAAGGATTACAAGACTTGTTAGAACAACTTTCTAGGGCTAAAAAGCAACGAGATGCTGTAATGACTTTTTTTCAGTTAAAAGCAGCTAAAAAGCCTATTAAAGCAAAAGATTTAGAAGAACAATCGGGCGTTTCTTCCTCTATTTTAAAAGCTTTAGTTGATAAAGAGATTTTTGAATTTTACCATATTCAAACAGATAGAATTAGTTATCAAGGAGAAACCAATCAAATAAAAGAGTTGAATGAATTTCAACAAGAGGCTTTTGATGAAATTAAAACTTCTTTTGATACTCAAAATGTAACTTTATTACATGGAGTTACAGGTTCTGGGAAAACAGAGATTTATGTAAAGTTGATTAAAGAAGTAATTGCTGAAGGAAGACAGGTATTGTTTTTACTTCCTGAAATTGCCTTAACTACTCAGATTATAACGCGCTTGCAGAATTACTTTGGAAATTTTATTTCTGTATTTCATTCTAAGTATTCTATGAATGAACGCGTAGAGGTATGGAATAATGTACTTGAGAATAAACCAAAAGCTCAAATTATATTGGGAGCAAGATCTTCTGCATTCTTACCTTTTTCTAACTTAGGACTAATTGTTATTGATGAAGAGCATGAAACGTCTTATAAACAATTTGAACCTTCACCAAGATACAATGCTCGTGATGCGGCTGTAGTATTAGGACATTTGCATAAAGCAAAAGTATTATTAGGTTCTGCTACACCATCATTAGAGAGTTATTATAACGCAGAGCAACAAAAATACGGTTTTGTAGAACTAAAGCGACGTTTTGGAAATATTCAGTTACCCAAAATAGAATTGATAGATATCAAAGAAAAGCATCGTAAAAAACGAATGACAGGACATTTCTCTGATCGTTTGTTGACTATGATGAAAGAAGCTTTGGAAGAAAAGGAACAGATCATTCTATTTCAAAACAGACGTGGATTTTCTCCAGTAGTAGAATGTACTACTTGTGGAGTTTCTCCCCAATGCCCGAATTGTGATGTAAGTTTAACCTATCATAAGTTTAGAGGAGAACTAAAATGCCATTACTGTCACTACCAACGTGCCATGCCTACCAGTTGTGGTGCTTGTGGAAGTTCTACTTTAGATACCAAAGGTTTTGGAACTGAACAGATAGAATTGGAATTAAAAGAGTTATTTCCAAACCATAATATTGGCCGTATGGACTTGGATACCACTCGAGGGAAGTATGGATATGAAAAGATTATAGGTGCTTTTGAGGCTCAGGAAATAGATATTTTGGTAGGAACACAAATGCTATCAAAAGGATTGGACTTTGAAAATGTTTCTTTAGTAGGGATTCTAAATGCAGATTCCATGCTCAATTTTCCTGATTTTAGGGCACATGAGCGCGCTTTTCAATTAATGTTACAAGTGTCAGGTAGGGCAGGACGCACCAAGAAACAAGGAAATGTAGCCATACAAACTTTTAATCCATACCATCAAATACTACAGCAAGTATCAACCAATAGTTATTTAGAAATGTATAAGGAACAGCTTCAAGATCGTTGGCAGTTTCATTATCCACCATATTATCGTTTGGTAAAAATTACCTTAAAGCATAAAGACTATACACGAGTGGATACAGGGATTCACTGGTTGGCTAAATCTTTGCAAAATGTATTTGGAGAACATGTGTTAGGACCTTCAGCACCAGCAGTAGCACGTATACGAAACCAGTATATTAAAAACTTGATTGTTAAAATTCCTCCAAAACAGTCTTTAGCGAAAACAAAGGAACAACTTCAAAAAATTAAAAACACCTTCGAGGCTGTGCAAGACTTTAGACCAATACGCTTTATTATAGATATAGATGCGTATTAGGGTTTGGATCATTCTTTAGTTTACTACAATTCATTAGATTTTATAAAATAGATAGCTTCCCTCAATAAAAAGGTAGTTACCCTCATTACTGGTTTTATTTTTTAGTATAAATATTGAGTTTTACTTAATATTAAAGCCTATACTATGAAAAAACTACTATTCATCAATTTCTTACTAATAAGTCTTGGACTTTATTCTCAAAACACTCCAAAAATCACTTTACAAAATGGTGAGCAGCTAAAGCTATCAAGTTTAAAAGTAAAGACAGAAATTACTGGAGATTATGCAACGACTACTTATGATATGGAATTTTATAACGGATTGGATAGGACACTGGAAGGTGAACTCTCATTTCCTTTAGGAGAAGGACAGTCAGTTTATAAGTTTGCTATGGAGCTAAACGGAAATTTAAGAGAAGCTGTGGTTGTAGAAAAAGAACTTGCACGTGTTGCTTATGAAACAACTATTAGACAAAATATTGATCCAGCACTCTTAGAAAAAACTAAGGGAAATAATTATAAAGCAAGGGTGTATCCAATTTTACCTAAAGCTACTAAAAGAGTTGTTTTGACTTATGAAGAAAAGCTTTCAAGCAATAAGAATAAGTTAGTTTATAATCTACCATTAGGATTTAAACAGACAATAGATTTTGTATCGATAGATGTTTTTGTTTATGGGATCTCCAAATCCGATAAAATAAAGATAGTAAGTGTATTATCTAAAAACCCAAATTTTATAAGAAAAGGGAATGTTGTAAACGCTTCTATAGTACAAAAGAATGTAAAACCTCAAGAACCAATTAAAGTAATCATAGCAAGTTCTTTCGATACAGAAAAAACATTAACCTACAGAGATTATTTTTATACTTCTGTAAAGTTTAAGAATCAATTTCGTGATAAGAAAAAGCCTGAAAAGATATGTATACTTTGGGATGCTTCTTTTTCAATGAGAAATAAAACCTTAACAAAAGAACTAGAGCTATTGGGTAAGTACTTGAGTTATTTGAAAGATGTAGAAGTTGAGTTTGTTTCTTTTAATAATGCCATAATTAACAAGAAAAAATTCAACATATCTGAAGGAAATTGGAATATCATTAAAAAAGAAATACTAGCTCAAACTTATGATGGTGGAACCAATTTAGAAATACTAAAAACCATACAACTAGACGCTAAAGAGGTACTTTTATTTTCAGATGGATTAACGAATTTAGGAAGTATAAAAAGGTTAAAGAGTAAAACAATTTACACAATCAACTCATTAATCTCCGCTGATCATTTCTTATTAAATACCATTGCAACTAATCAAGGAGGTGTGTATATAAATTTAGGAAAACTTGATAGCAATGAAGCATTTAAGTTATTGAAGAGAGAAGCATTACAGTTTTTAGGGTATCAAAGTACTTCTAGTTTAGAAGAGGTATATCCAAAAAACAGCGTAAATATTATGAATGATTTTGTGATTTCGGGTAGGTTTAAAAGAAAGTCTACAATCAAATTAATATTTGGGTGTCAAGATGAGATAATAAAGGAAATTTATATTGATTTAGATAGATCTAAGAAATCAAGTCAGGTTAAAAGACTTTGGGCAAAAGAAAAATTAAAATATTTAAGTGTAGATAAAGAAGAAAATAAAAAAGCAATTATTTCTTTAGCTAAACAGTATCAATTAATTACGGATTACACATCAATGCTAATTTTAGATAGAATTCAGGACTATGTAAAATATAAAATAGAACCGCCAAAAGAACTAAAAAGACAATACAAAGCACTGTTAAGAGAAAGAGAAGAAGATCAAATTTCCAAAAGAGAAGACTTTGAATTAAGAAGAGAAGATATCTTTGATCAATATAAAGAAGTTACAGATTGGTATAATGAAACTTATCCTTTAAAAAAGGTAAATACTAAGAGAACAAGTCAAACTTTTAGTACTCGCAACATTTCTAGGAACCAAACAGTAATAGCTTCTTCAAATAATACAAACACTAGTAATTCTAATGATAATGCCGTTAACAATGATTCTAATGTCGATAATTCTATAGAGAATACAGATAACAATTCAGAAGAAAAGACATTGGTCTCTGATATTGATTATTCTAAAAACGTTGTAAGAGGTATTGTTAAAGATTCTTCAGGTCCTTTACCTGGTGCTATTGTTTGGGTAAAAGGAACAAGAAGAGGAACAGAAACAGATTTTGATGGTAAATACACAATTAATGTTGAAAAAGATGAAGTTTTAGTTTTTTCTTTTGTGGGATATGTAACTGAAGAAGTTATTGTTAGCAATAGGAATATATTAGATATAGAACTAGGAGAGGATAACCTATTAGATGAAGTAGTGGTGGTAGGTTATGGTTCAAGACAAGTAAGAAGTTATACTGGTAGTGTTGCTATTAAATCTAGTGAAGGGTTAACATCAGGTGTTGTTGTTGCTCAAAATAGTTCTGAAAATGTAAATACGGTTGTAAGAGGGAATAATATATATCAAGAGACAATAATGTATATAGTCAATGGAATTCCTGTAAATAAAAAGGTTATAGAACAGCTTAAGCCTAATGAAATAGCTTCTGTTCAAGTTATAAAACCAATTGATGCGGTAAAGCTTTATGGAGAAAAAGCCAGAAATGGAATCATTATTTTTACTACCAAAAAGGGATTAATAACTCATAAAAAAGAAATAGATCGTTTAAATCTGTTAATCGAACAAAGAATAGAATTAAAGGCATGGAATCCTGAAGTTCCCTATTTGGAAGTTCTAGAAAAAGAAACTTCTGTTATATCTGCCTACGATAGGTATTTAGAAATCAGGGATCATTATTCTAATAGTCCAATGTTTTACATAGATATAGCTGATTTCTTTGATCAAAGGGGAGCAAAAAAAATGGCTATTAGAATATTGACAAATTTAATAGAGATAGATTTAGATAATTATGAACTTCTAAAGGCATTAGCGTATAAGTTGGAGTATTTTAAGGAGTATGATTTAGCAAAATACATTTATAAAAGAGTTTTAGTGCTAAGACCTGAAGAACCTCAGTCCTATAGAGATTTAGCTTTAGCTTATGAACTAGCGGGAGATTATCAAGATAGTTTTGATTTGCTTTATAAAATTTATAATGGAGATCTTCTAAACAAAGATGAAGATGAACGATTTGATGGTATTGAAGCGGTGGTATTTGTAGAGCTAACTAGGTTAGTGTCTAAGTATAGAAGCAAGTTAAGATTAGATAAGCATCAAAAAAAGCTTTTTAAATCCATGCCTGTTGATGTACGTATTGTTGTAGATTGGAATCATAATGATACTGATTTAGATTTATGGGTAGTTGATCCAAAAGAGGAAAAAGCTTCTTATAAGAACATAGAAACAGAAATAGGAGGAAGAATGTCATTGGATATGACAGAAGGATATGGACCAGAAGAATTTATGCTTAAAAAAGCGATAAAAGGAGAATATAAAATTATGATTGATTATTATGCCGATACCGTTCAAAAAATATCAGGACCTCCAATTTTAAAAGTTACTATGTTTACCAATTATGGACGTAAAAATGAAAAAAGAAGAACAGTTATAGTAAAGCTTGATAAGAAAGAAGATAGTATAGAGATAAGCAATTTAAAAATATAAAATACCTTGTTTAATGTATTAAAAAAGAGGAACTCAAAGAGCTCCTCTTTTAAATATATGTTATAGTATTACCTTTTAACGCTTGAAAAGAGAAATTATAATTCGCCCCAAAATTGATAAAAGCCCTACTTAAATCATTTCCTTGAGTCTTTATATAACCCACACCACCTCGCACTCTCGAACAATTTTATTCAATGGTTACCTAAGAATGGGGACAGAATTAAATTAATAATAAATACAATTAAGAAGATGAATTTAAGTTCATCTTCTTGTTTTTGTAGAAAGCAGTATTTTAGAGAGCTGTTTAGCTTAATGATGTAATTATCGTGTTAAGTTCAGATAAAAAAAGTAACTAATGAAAGATTTATTTGGAGATTTCCTGAGAGGAATAATTTACTTGTTTAAAGAGTATCCAGTTATCACTTGTATTTTAGCTTTTATCATTTTTTTCTATTATACATTTAAAGTGTTACCAAAGCAATACAGGAATAGAGAAGGAGGTGTATATACTTACTATCAAAGGTTATCGCTTTATTCGTTTTTGTCAATATTCTTTCTAATGGTATTTATTATTCAATTTATAAGAATAATTGCATAAATTTAATCGGTTTTCTCTGCTTCTGCACGATTGTATCGTGTGGTTGAGTGCAGTAATGAGTTAATATTTTAACAAGCAAGAAGATGAGTGAAAGTCCATCTTTTTGTTATTTTAGAGTATTAAATAGTAGCTATGAAATCCAGATATCACAATAATCCTTGTATCAAGAAAGAGTATTACTCACTGTTCTTTATAATATTTAGTTTGTTTTTCTCTTGTTGTCAAAATGTAAAACTTAAAGAACAATATGCTTTTAAAAAAGAATTAAACAGGGTGGTAGAGAAGTATATAGAAAATACTCCATTAGATATGGATACCTATAATTTTTCTCATCCTTCATATCATTTGTATTTAAGAAAAATAAAAAAGGATACTATTTTAACTTTAATTCAATTTCCTCATTTGAATAGGTTTGATATTGACCCAGATTATCAGGAAGAAGGGGAAGCTACTTATTCGGAAATTGAACCTAATGGATGGTGTTTGTATAAAAACAAATATCCAATAATTGTTTTTGATAAAATGGATAGTAATAACAAATTGGTGAATAAAGAACAACTTCTTGAAAATATACCTGATAGTTTGATGATAGTTAAGCAAGGGAAATGCTATGTGAAAAATCCAAACAAGACCAATTATGCATTAGTAAATGGTATTTTTGTTAAGATTTGAGCAAATAAACTCCACTATTGCATGATTATATGATGTAGCTTAGTTATAGATAACTGCCAATTATATTAGATGAGAATAATGTTCGTTTTTAGAATAATGTTAGTTTTATAACACAAACTTGTAGTATTAAAAAAGAGGAACTCAATGAGCCCCTCTTTTAAATATATGTTATATGGTCTTACTTTTTAACGCTTAAGAATGAGAAATTATAATTCACACCAAAATTGATAAAAGCACTACTTAAACCATTTCCACGGGCCTTAACATAACCCACACCACCTCTAATATGTAATTTATCGGTAAGTCTATGCGTAATACCGGCACTTGGCTTTACAATGAGTCCTTCTCCAGTGCTAATTCCACCACCACCAGCAGCACCTCCTAATACCTGTAAAAATACTGAGGTTGTGTTGTTAAAAAAGTTACCAGACTGTGCCCCTAAACCAACAATTCCTTCAGCATAGGCTCCTGCATCTCCAAAATTGGCAAAAGAAGTTTGTCCTGCTCCATAGATGTATTTGTTTAAGAAAAAGTTGATTTGTAAAGAGATTTGATGCATATTTTGCTCAAATCCACCATCTCTAGCAGCGTTTAAATATACATCTTGCTTAACAATAGCTTCAAAGCCTTTAAACTTTCCTTTTGTAAAACGATTGTTTTTACTAAAAGTACCATCTTTATCAACGTAATATTTTAATCCTACACCAAAAGTGGATGATTTAAAATGTGAATCTGGACTCATCATAAACCCTTTGTTGACAGAAGCGTATACATTGTCAAACAATTTTTGTTCAATAGATAGATCTGGATAAATTAAGAAACCACCTTTAGTATCAACACCTCCACCACCTCCGGCACCTACACCGAATTTAGCAAGTATGTTTGTTCGATTCTTGTTCATAGATAAGTGATATCCTCCTCCTAAGAAAATATCCATATATCCAGCTCTAATACCGTGGTAAGCACCATCTGCTTTTACAAAAAAGAAAAACTGATCGTTTAAATAAGAATTCAATTCAAATCCAGCCAATCGAATAGTGCTTCCTTCATAAGATCCATTGGTAACAGATAAATTGTTTAAATGAACCATTAAAGACATTCGGTTACTATTACCTTTCCAGCGAGTTGCTTGTAAATTGTCAATAGCAAATGTCTTCTCTCTATTTTTAAAACTAGCTGTTTCAAATGATAACGGAATTTGAACTGCTACATTCAACTGGCTGCTATTAATATCTCCACCATCAAAGAAGTTGATATAACTATATCCTGCCGTTGCAGAGAAATGTTTAAAATCATATCCTACGTTAAAGTGGGGGAGTATAAAAGCACCTCCACCATCAGGAGCAGCTGCGCCACCACCACCACCGAAATGAATTCCAGTGTCAATAAAAAAATTGTCTGTTATTTTTTGTTGAATTCCTGCGTTGACTCCCAAAGTAAAAAAACCACCACGAATTCCACCTACAGCACCATAAAACCCAACACCTGCATAACTCCAATTGTTCAGTTTAACATTGTAGTGAAGTCCAGTAAAATCCATATTGGCTTCATCCATTGGCATTTTAATAGATAGGAAATCTATTTGACCAAAGCCTAACTGAGTTTTCTTTTCAGGAATTTCTTGTTGTCCATACAAAAAATGAACACTCATAATACCAATAATCATGAGTGCTCTTTTCAAATTTGAATATATCATAAAATCTTAGTGATGTATTTTTTGTCTTGTTCCGTTTACATAAGAAGCCACAAAAGCATCTTTAAAACCAATATTTCTTAGCTCACTACGTAATTTTTTTGCTTCTTCTACAGTAGAAAATAACCCTAAGGAATACTTAAAGTAGCTACCATTGGCAGCAGCAATTCCAGGAGTAAATGCTGAAGAAAGCAACGGATATCTTTTTTCAGAGAAAACACCAACTTGAACAGAGTATACAGTTTCTCCTTGTGTAGCATTGTCTACATCTCCTTCAAAAGTAGCAGTATCCATAGCGTCTTCAGAAGTATTTGAAGCAACATCATCTGTAGAATTGTCGTTTCCTTTATTATTACGTTTAGCCCTTGCTTGTGCTCTTTGAATACTATCAATTACACGAGTTGATTCTTTCTTTTTGATAGCAGCGATTTCTGAATCAGAAACAGTACCACCACCGTTCGTATAAAAATAATAAGCTAAAGCAGCAGATAAACCGAATAGAATACCAAATAGAATAGGAGTAATCTTAGATTTTTTCTTAAATGAATGAAAATCTTCCTGAACTTTAGTTAGCTCATTTTCTGCTTCTTCTCTTTTCAGTTTAGCATTGTCGAAGTCTTCTTGCATTAGTTTAAACTTCTCTTCTTCTATAAAAGGCATACCGTTGTGTTTTGATTAAGTAATAGGTTTACTGGTGACTAAAATACAATTTTTTTTAATTTTAACTTTTTTTAACAGAAATAATTACCGTTTTAGAAGCCGGTGTGTGGCTTATTCTTGCTTTACTTTTAATAGGAACAAGCACGTTTGCCTCAGGAAAATAGGTTGCTGTACATTGCTTCGGAATGCTATAAGGAATGGCTAAAAAGCCATTAGCAAAGCGTTTTTCGCCTTCAAAATAGCTCGTTAAATCTACTTTGTCTAATTTATTGATATCTAATGACTTCATGTCGTCAGGATTCATAAAAATAACTCTTCGCTCGTTTAAAATACCTCTATAACGATCATCTAATCCATAAATCGTAGTGTTATATTGATCATGTGTACGAATCGTCATCATCATAAATTGATCTTTTTCTAAAGAAACATCTGATGGTTGATTCACAGTAAAGTTCGCTTTACCAGTATGGGTAAGAGAAAAGTCGTTCGACCTCGCATTGTTAGGTAAATAGAAGCCTCCTTTTTCACGAACACGTTGGTTGTATTGGTCAAAACCAGCAATAGTTGCTTCAATTTTATCTCTAATAAGATCATAATTGGTTACTAAATTAGACCATTCAACTTTTGAGTCTTTAAGAGTAGCTTCTGCCATACCTGCAACAATTGCAGGTTCACTTAATAAGGCATCTGAAAGTGGATTTAAATGTCCGCTAGATTTATGTACTACACCCATTGAGTTTTCTACAGATACAAATTGCTCTCCGGTTTCTTGCATATCTTTTTCTGAACGACCTAAGCAAGGTAATATCAAGGCTTGTTTACCATGAATTAAATGACTACGATTTAACTTGGTAGAAATCTGTACCGTTAAATCACAATTTTGCAAAGCTTCCGCAGTATATTCAGTATCGGGTGTTGCAGAAATAAAATTACCTCCCATTCCAATAAACACTTTAGCCTGTTTCGTTTTCATTGCTTCAATGGCAGCTACGACATCATATCCGTGTTTACGAGGTGCTTCAAAAGAGAATTCTTTCTCTAGGTTTTTAAGGAAACCTTCTTTAGGTTTTTCCCAAATACCCATAGTTCTATCTCCTTGAACATTAGAGTGCCCTCTTACTGGACAAGTACCGGCACCTTTTTTACCAATACTTCCTTTTAGCAGTAATAAATTTACCACTTCACGAATATTATCTACGGCATTTTTATGTTGAGTAAGTCCCATTGCCCAACAAATAATAACATTTTTGCTAGTCGCAATAAGCTCTGTAGCTTCTGTTATTTCTGAAAGGCTTAAACCGGTTTGAGGTAACAAGTCTTCAATAGTATAATTATTAATATCTTCTATTAACGCATCAAATCCTTGGGTTTTCTCTTTGATGAATTCCAAATCGAATATAGTACCAGGATTTTGTGTTTCTTTTTCAAGTAAAAGCTTCATGATGATTTTTAACAAGGCTACATCACCATTAATTTTAACTTGTAAGAAAATATCGGTTAGTTTTTGACCAGGTCCAATCCATTTTAATGGATTTTGTGGGTCATTATAGCGTAAAAGTCCAACTTCTGGTAATGGGTTTACCGTAATGATATTTCCACCGTGCTTTTTAGTATCTCCTAAAGCGGTAAGCATACGGGGGTGATTGGTTCCTGGGTTCTGTCCCATCACAATTACCAAATCAGCATGGTTAAAATCATCTAGAGTAACCGAACCTTTTCCAATACCTAATGTTTCAGATAAACCAGCACCGCTAGATTCATGACACATATTTGAACAATCGGGTAGGTTGTTAGTACCAAACTGACGCACAAATAACTGGTATAAATAAGCTGCTTCGTTACTAGTTCTTCCTGAGGTATAAAAAATAGCTTCGTCTGGAGAAGCTAGTGCGTTCAATTCTTTTCCTATAAGGTTAAAAGCATCTTGCCACGAAATTTCTTCATAGTGTGTTGCTCCTTCTTTTAAGATCATCGGATGCGTAATACGTCCACTTTTTCCTATTTCGTAATCAGACCATTCTGACATTTCTTGTACAGAGTGGGTAGTGAAAAACATAGGAGAAACTCTATTTTTTGTAGCTTCTTCAGCAATAGCTTTAGCACCATTTTCGCAATATTCTGCTAAAAAAGCACGTTTTTCATCTGGATCTGGCCATGCACAACCTGGACAATCAAAACCCTCTTTTTGATTGATTTTAGCTAATAATCCTATTCCTTTTCCAATTCCGACTTCATCAGAAACATGGCTTAAAGCAGATTTAATAGCTTTCACTCCCACAGCAGATTTAGGAATTTCGGTTAATTTAATTCCTGTTAATTTTTCAGGAGGTTGGGCATGTATTTTTTTATCGCTCATAAGATATATATTGAGGATTAGCGTATATGGTCATTTTATTATTTCTACTGAATCCGATTAAACAAATACCGAATTCTTTGGCAAAATCAACCGCCAAGGTTGAACAAGCGGATACTGCTACAATAATAGGAATTTTAGCGAGAAATGCTTTGCTAACTATTTCATAAGATACTCTTCCGCTTACTAAAAGTACGTTAGCCTCTGCAAGAATTTCATTTTTTAATAAACTTCCAATGCATTTATCTACGGCGTTATGTCTTCCAATATCTTCTCTTATAGTAAGTAGTTCTTGCTTTTTATTAAAAATAGCAGCAGCATGACTTCCCCCTGTAACTTTAAACGTTTCTTGATGATTGCTTAATAACTGAAACATCTGTTGAATCTGAGTTTGTGTAACTTTTTTCGAATTACTCAAGGCTTTTCCAGATACATGAAGATCATCTAATTCCTTTTTTCCGCAAATACCACAGGAAGAAACTGATAGTAGTGTTCTTTTGTTGAGATATCCTTTTCCTAATTTTTCTTTAGAAATAGTAACATTGATAATACTGGAAAAATCTTTCTTTTCTTCTTCAATATCAAAGTTTAAAGCTGTTTTTTCTTTATAAATATCTTCAGCATATAACAAACCTCTTATCAAATCAATATCATTCCCCGGAGTACGCATTACAACCGTATAGGATTGTGAATTAATATTAATTTGCAAAGGAGCTTCAATAACCAAATGATCTGATATTTTATCACTTAGATTATCTTTTACCTTAATGCTATCGTATTGGTTTGTTTGCATGAATGTTCTATATGTACAAACTTACAAAAAATAAGGAGGAGTATAACTTAAAAAGCCTTGGAATACCAAGGCTTTTTGTGTACGTTTTATTTTTCCCTTAAATAAATAAAACACAACAGATATAGGGACTTCTCAGTCATTGTTATAACGTGTGTTTTATTGAATTATTGCCAATTAAAAGCACTTTTCACATATAATTATGATATGTTTATTTTCTAAATTGGTGGTGAAAAAGAGATACAAATTACCACCTTCTTTTAATTTGGTTTTCTTTCTAATTTCTGCAACAGATATTGGAAAGTTTCTCGTGGTAATATTTGCTTTTAAATTTGGAATCTCTTTTTTTAATTGCTTTTTATCGAAAGGGATTACTTTTTTAATGCTAAAGCTTCTTCCAGGAAAATCTATATATTCATTAGAAGTGTATAAATGTGAATGCTGGTGAAGCTTAGCTATTTGGAGTTGTTGGGCTACTTGATTAAATCCACCTGATTTTAAAATAGCGGTATTCGGCTCGTATAAATACTGTAAGGGTAGGGAATAGGAGGCAGTTGCTTCTTCTTGAAAATCAAAATCAAATATTTGATCTTTTTCCTTTTGAAGGTTGATCGTTTTAATGTGTATCACTCCTTCATATCCCTTTTCTAATAAAAATAATAGCTCTTTTACTTCATTTTTAACTCCTACAATATGGATTTCTTTAACAAAACGAAGTTCGTCTATAGTGCCTTTTATGTCTAAAACAGGGGAGTTCTTGATAAGTATGGTATTTGATTTACTAAATAAAAAATCAATATTTTCTGGAACATTAGGTAAGCAATCTTTTAATAAAAAAACTTTCCCTTTTACATCATCTCTTCTAGAAGGATCAATATAAATACAATCGTATTGCTGTGAAGTTTCTTCTAAATATTCCAACCCATTTTTAGCAACTGTTGTAATATGATTAGCTTTTAGTTGCTCATAGTTATAAGTAACAATGGTAGAAAGTTCTTTATTAATTTCACAATGTGTTACTTCTTTAAACTGTTTAGAAAAATAGTAAGCATCAATACCGAAACCTCCAGTAATATCTATGATAGAATTCCCTGATACCAATTTTGCTTTATATGCTGCCGTCAATTCTGAAGAGGTTTGCTCTATACTTAATTTAGGAGGATAGTATATAGGTGCTGCTTCAAACCATGTAGGAAGCTTTTTCTCAGACTTTTGCTTGGCTATAATTTGGTTAGCCAATTCTTGAATAGAAATGTTCGTAAAAGGACTTCCTTTAAGGATGAGCTTATTTATATCTGATTTTAGGTTAGAATTGATGAACTCTTGTACCTCTCTATGTAGTATTTCTTTATTCAACGCTTAATTATATCCTTTTACAATTCCCATACTTAAGTTACCTCCATTTTCAAATACATGATTAGTAGGTAATAAAGTTCCACTTTCTGTGGTAATCCAATCTTGCCAAGTTGCTGGTACTCCTTCCATTTTCATACTTGGCACGTACATTTTATAACTTTTTGGAATATTGTTTTCATCTAATATCCATAAATAAGAATCACCTGGAGTGGTTCCTCCAACGGTATACTTCACCAATAATGCTTCTTTATTATCCACCATTTTAATAGATCGAAGAATACCTGGTTCAAATAGTTTATGCGGAGCAACTAGCCAAAAAGAATCATTATTAAACAATCTTTCTGCTCTATTTACTAAACTCGTATCTGCTTTTTCTAATGGTTGTTCATGAACAAAAACGGTACTTTTATTTAAGTTGTTTGGATGTAAGTTCACACGAATAGAATCCCAAGAAACATCTACAATATGCTTGGTTTTATCCCATTTATAAGAACGTCTTCCTCCAAAGCTCCATTCTAAAAAACGCGTGTTTTTATACGCCTCATGATTGATGGCTTTTAAAATACGATTGGCAACGATATCTGCTTTTGTGTTCATTGCTTTTACATCCCCCATGTCTATTGATAATCCAAACAAGGAAAGCGTATGTTGTGTTGGTAGTTCAATTCCAGCCTCTGTTTTGGTCCATTGATCCCATGTAGCTTCTATTCCGCCAATAGGAATAATTTGTGTCCACATTTTGTAAGAAACAGGTTTGAAATTATCATCTAGAATCCATAAATAAGAATCTCCAGGAGTTGTACCACCAGAAGTATAAGTGATTAATAAGGCGTCTTTACCATTGTGCTGTACAATTCTTCTTTCTGTACCTGGATCGAACACTTTAAAAGGTGCAACTAACCAAAAAGAATCATTGTTAAAGAAGTCTTGCGCTTTTTTAAATACGTTAGCGTCTGGATTTTTTACAAGTTGTTTGTCTGTAGTATACAGTTTATTGTTATCAGGTTGATTTAAGAATAAATGTACTTCTTTATCATCCCACTTTACAATAACCATATTTTCGCTTTTTACCCATTTATAATGGTGGGCTCCTCTAAAGGACCATTCTAAAACTTCGGTATTTTTATAGTTTTCAAAGTTTAATGCAGTAAGCATTTTAGTAGCAAGTGCATCTGCTTCAGCTCCCTGTTTTCCTTCAGGTAATTTTTCATTGTTGATAAAATAAACCGCTCCAATTACTATAATTATCAATAGCAATAAGATTCCTAAAAATTTAAATAGTTTTTTCATTTATATCTGAGTCAATTCTTTAATTCCGATAGCCAATTCATCTGCTGCTTTAGGGTAATTTCTAAACCACAATTCAGGTTCTACCAATTCTAGCTCTGCAAGCGCCAATTGGTTATTGTTGTCTATAAAAGCATCTACACGAGCGTAAATAGGGGACTCAAAGCATGCTTGTACTACTTTTTCGGCAAAGGTTATTTCTTGTTGAGTAGGAGTGTACTCATGAACAGAACCACCAAAATCGTCTTGTACTCTAAAATCACCAGATTTTGCTTTTTTCAATACCGCATGAGTAAATTTACCATTCATAACCATATAAGATACTTCTCCTTTTTCAACAATGTTGTATTGAAAGGGTTGCATAATCATGGCTTCTTGAGAAATTAACTCAGAAAATATAGCTTCATGTGCTGCTATATTTTCTGAATTGATTTTATAGGTATGTCTAGAACCTGCTGAGATGCATGGTTTGACTACAAATTCTTGTAAATTGTATTGAGTAGAAAGTTCTTCAAGGGTTTTTGAGGCTCCTTTTTCAATAAAATAAGATTCACATATATGTACTCCATTTTTTTGTAAATCGAGTAAGTAGTGTTTGTCAAGGTTCCATCGAATAATGGCTTCAGAGTTTAATAAAATGGCTTGTTGACTTACTTTTTCTAACCATTTAGAAAATTCTGAAAAGCGTTCGGAATAATCCCATGTAGTTCTAAATAATATGAATTTTGTACTGCTCCAATCGAAACTAGTATCGTCCCAAGACAAGCGAATAACTTTTAAACCTTGTTTTTCTAATGATTGAAGTACATAATTGTCTTCGTCTATTACATTCTGAATATAGTTATCACCCTCTTTTATAGTTAAATAACTTTTGCTAGTGAGTATAACAACATCGTATTTTTTCATAGCCCCAATTTACTACAAAAATTATTGATTATTGATTTGCTTGATAGTAATTCATTACATGTGTTGGAATAGCAATATTTTCAGGAAGTTTATCGTCAGAAATAGGGTGCTGTGCTACTTGTTTAAGAGGAACTAAACCTGCCCAAATAGGTAAGCTTTCATCTTCAGGCTCATCATTTACCCCAACATCTCTTACTTTGGCAGAAGCCGATTCAATAGTCATTTCTACTACTAAGGTTCTGTCCAATTCATGTGGATGCATAGGTCTAATTTCATTCCATCTTCCTTGCATCATATGTTCCATAAAGCATTCTAAAGCATCTGATTTTCCCTGGTCATTTTCTATTTTCTTTACAGTTCCAAATACGGTAGCAGAGCGGTAGTTAACAGAGTGATGTAACCCTGAACGAGCTAGAACTAGAGCATCTAAATGCATCACGGTCATACTCATTTCACCTGCTTCTAAAAGTGCTAAAAGCATTCTGTTTGCTTGTGAACTGTGTAAGTATATTTTGTTGTCTTTTCTTCCATAGGCCATAGGCAAAGAAATAGCTTTTCCTTCATAGGTATAGCTAACAAAGCCAATAAATCCAGCATCTAAGATAGTATTGATTCTTTCAATATCATAGGTAGCTCTATTTTGACCTCTTTTAATTCTGTTTAATTTTGATTTTGAGTATTCTTGCATTGTTTTTTTATTAAGGTTAGAGTTCCTTTGCGTAAATAAAGTTTTCGAAAGCTTTTCCGTTGACCCAAAAAGTATAATCACCTACTTTTTTGAAATCGAGTTTCTCATAAAACCTCATGGCTTTTTGATTTTTGATATATGTTGTAAGCCATAGCTGGTTAAACTCTAGTTCTTTGGCTTTGTTAAAGACTGTTTCATATAATTGAAATCCTACTTTTTTTCCTAAAAACTCTTCCAAAACATAGATTCTTTCTAGTCTACATACATTTTGATCGGTAATATGTTCATTAACTTGATTTAAAATCAATTTAGCATAACCAACAGGGAAGTTATTTACATAGGCAATCCAATAAATGTTTTCTTCACTTGCTATTTCCTTATGTGTCTTTTTTATGGAAAAGGCTTCATTGTTATAGTTAAATAAATCTTCGGCATTGTTTATATAATGCCCATGAGATTCTGAATAGGTAATTCTACCTAAGAGCGCAAGTGTTTCTGTATGGCTTGTAGAAGCTTGTTTTATGGTTATCATGTTGTTATCTCGTTTCTGGGGGAATATTTTTAAACCTATTAATTAATTCTCTTTTCTCTTCTAAATTTTTAGGATCATAGACCCTTTTCGTAGAAGCAGGGTATTTTTGAACATATTGCTGGGGTCTTATAGGCCTTGGAACAAAATTACCTGTACAACTCGGACATATATTTTCAAATACTTCTAAAGCACAGGTTTTGCAATAAGTACATTCAAAAGAGCATATCATTGCTTCGGTTGAAGTATTGGGTAAATCGATACCACAGTGTTCACAATTTGGTCTTAGCGCTAGCATTATAAATAGCGTTCGTTAATAATATTGATATGCCACATACTATGACCTAATAATATATATGCACAAGCTCTTGCTGATACTGCTGCATTACTTGCGGTTCCCATATTTATCAGATGTTCTTCTGGAATGCTGGCAATGAGGTTTAAAGAGTATTGGCGTGTTAATTTAAACTCCGTTAACAGCGCTTCTAATGATTTATTGTTAGCTTCTGAAGGCTCTATATAATCGTTTTGTTCAAACCCCATTAATGGAGACTGATCGTTTCTAGCAATTCTAAAGAAACGGTACATGAAAATACGTTCTGTATCTATAATATGCTGCAAAATTTCTTTGATTGTCCATTTTCCTTCTTGATATCGATGTAATAATTTGTTTTCTGGAACATTCGAAAAGAAGTCAATAACATATTTTTCATCTTTTTCAAATCCAGCAACTAGTTCGGTGTCGGCAGCTACTAGATTGATATAATTTCCATAGTACTCGTTGTATTCGCTTGCTTGTAGGTCTTTTTTGGTCATTTTTAGAAGTTTTATGTTTCAAATGTAGTATTTTTATGGACTATTCTATTCGTCCAGAATTAAAATAATAAATAGTCCAGATGTTTCCGTATAAAACTTCCATATCGTTAGATAAAAAGCTAAAAGAACCTTTGTATTTGCAGCTATCAAATCAGTTTATCAACTTAATACGAGATGGTAGATTGGCTACAGGAACCAAACTTATTGGTACACGACAATTAGCAGAAGTTCTAGAAATTCATAGAAAAACGGTAGTTGCAAGCTATGAAGAGCTTGCTCTACAGGGATGGGTAGAGAGTGTTCCTAAAAAAGGGACTTTTGTAAATACTGATCTGCCTGTAATTCAACGGCAAGACTTTGTAGATACTGCTTATGAATCTTCTCAGGTTACTTCTGGGTTTTCTTTTTATGCGAGTTCTGTTTTAGAACATAAATTAACTCAAAAGAAAGAGGGAGTTATGTACTTGAATGATGGAACTTCAGATGGTAGGTTAACTCCATTAGATGAAATTGCAAGGACATACAGAAGAATAACTTCTCGAAAAAGTACGTATCATCATTTAGATTATGGCTCTACCTATGGAAATGATACTTTGAGAGCAGTTTTAGCAAATTATCTTAATCAATCAAGAGGTTTAAAAACAGCCAAGGAAAATATATTAATTACGCGAGGAAGTCAGATGGGGATGTGGCTTTCTTCTCAATTGTTATTAAAACTAAAGGATGTTATTGTCGTAGGAGAAACTAATTATGCTTCTGCTGATTTAACCTTCATGAATACTGGAGCTATACTTAAAAGAGTTCGCGTAGATCAATGCGGACTGATAACGGATGATCTAGAACGTATATGTCAAAAAGAAACCATTAGAGCTGTTTATGTAACTTCTCATCATCATCATCCTACAACGGTTACCTTATCAGCTCAAAGACGAATTCATTTATTACAATTGTCAAGAACCTATAATTTCGCCATTATTGAAGACGATTATGATTACGATTTTAATTACAATCATGCACCTATATTGCCTTTAGCGAGCCATGATAGTGGAGGAAATGTTATTTATGTAGGATCTGTTTGTAAAACGGTGGCTCCTGTTTTTAGAATAGGATATTTAATTGCTTCTAAAGATTTTGTTGATGAAGCGGCAAAGCTAAGAGGTTATGTAGATAGGCAAGGAGATGCCTTGCTAGAATTGACTTTTGCCGATTTTGTTAAGTCTGGTGATTTAGATAGGCATATTAGAAAAGTAATGAAAGTATATCAACAGCGTCGTGATTTATTTTGTAAGCTGTTGAAAGATGAATTGGGTGATTACTTTAGTTTTGAGATTCCTAAAGGAGGAATGGCCATTTGGGTTACCTTAAATAACAAATACTCTTGGAAGAAAGTACAAGAGGTAGGAAAGGAGTATCAAATAGCTATTGGAGATTATATGCGTTATGATATGGCAGAAACACATCACAATGCCATGCGAATTGGCTTTGCAAGTTATAATGAAGAAGAAATTTATGAATTGATAAAAAGGTTAAAGCAAACTATGCTATCTATAACAAACTAGCTTTAATCATACGATCATTTCCAAAGATATCTTTGCGTAGCTCAATATTTGTAAACCCTTTGTTTTCTAACATTGCCACTGTTTCTTTTCCTAAATATTGATTAATTTCAAAGAATAACAATCCATCTTTTGTTAAATGCTTTTTTGCTAAATCTGCTATCTTTTTATAAAAAATTAAGGGATTATGATTGTCCACAAACAAAGCTAAATGAGGTTCATTCTCTAGAACATTGTTTTTAATTTCCTCTTTTTCTAAGTTTCTTACATAGGGCGGATTCGAAACAATGATGTCATATGTTTTAGGCAAAGAATTTGTTGTTAAAATATCATCGTGTAATAAGTCAATTACTACCTGATTCAGCAATGCGTTTTCTTTGGCAGTTTTTAAAGCTTCTTCTGAAACATCAATAGCGCTAACCTTGGCATTTGTTAAGTTTTTGCTGATACTAATTGGAATACACCCAGTACCTGTACCTATATCTAAAATTTTCAATCTACCATCTTGAGTAGTTTCGTTTAAAATCCAATCGACTAATTCTTCGGTTTCTGGTCTTGGAATTAAGGTGTTTCTATTAACCTTAAAAGGAAATCCGTAAAACTCTGTTTTTCCAATGATATATTGAATAGGTTCTTCTTTCTGAAGTCTACTTAAAGCCTCGTTTAAAATTATTTCTTTTTCAGAGGGGATTTCGAAATTTGGTTGCATGACCAAATCGATTCTTTGCAATCCTAAATATTCTTCAATTAAAAACAAGAAGAAGGTATCTATTTCTGTTTGTGGAAAAACAACAGATAATTGTTCTGTAAAGTAGGTTTTGTACGATTTAAGTGTGCTCAATTGATAATATCTTAAAAATATAATTCATGCAAATATATGGACATTGTAACTACTCCTAATAAAGGAATTAATATTGGCAGAATGGTAATAAATGCTTTTTTAAGGTTTAAATCATAAATCTTTTTAATTCCTATTAATAATGCTCTAATTGATAATAACCAACTTAGAATAAAAATAGAAGCTTTAAAAAGATTTGTATTGAATTCAAAATTGTATAAATAGGGGTTATTTAAAAAATCCAAAAATAATCCACAGCAAAATATAGGAAAATACGTGTACATTAATAAAGCAAACGTTTCCTTATAATTTGCGTTTCCCTTAAAGAATTGCCCTATTTTATAAATTATAAAACTTAACACCATAAATGTTAGTAGATATAAACAAATCTCCCAAATTTTTCCGAGTGCTCTTGGAAACATTAAATGATCTTGATTATTAAAAATTTCTAGTGGCCTCAAGGCATGTACTATTCCATAGAGAAAAGCCAAAAACATTCCTTCTTTATATAGATCATCTCTAAATCTATTCTGAAAATTTAAAGCGCCTTTTTTAGGGCTAAATATTAGTAATAAAAGTGTTTTCATAGCGATTTCTGCTTATTGTAGCTCTTTCAACATCCATACATTACAAGAATAATGTCCGGTATTTCCCATAGGTTTGTCAAGGTTTACAAAGCCGTTTTTCTTATATAAAGCTCTTGCTGCTTCCATATAAGGCATGGTTTCTAAATAGCATTGATCAAATCCATCTTTCTTTGCTTTTTCTAAACAAAAATCAATTAATTTACTTCCCAAGCCCTTTCCTCTAATGGTAGGAGAGAAGTACATTTTTTGAAATTCGCATACGTTCCCTTCGTAATTATCCAATTGAGAATATCCAGCTCCTCCTACAATTGTACCTTGATGTTCAATAACAAAGTAACCAGCTTTTTCTTTTTGATAGGTTTCAAACATTTCATCAGTTGCTTTGTCTTCATAGGCAGTTCCTACTTTAGGGACTCCCAATTCAACTAAAACTTCACGAATAAGCTTGGCAAGCTGTAAATTATCTTTTTGTTCTATTTCTCTGATTATAAAGTCGGATGTTGTCATAGGAATGTGCTACTTTTGCAGGAGCAAATTACCAAAAAACGAGAATTTAAATGAAGAAGTTATTGTATTTTTTTACGGCAGTGTTTTTATGGAATTGTTCTGTAAAACAAAAGCCTGTTTTTATAAAGGTAGATGATGTAAAGTTATTGTCTATCGTTTCTGATACTATTAAGCTATCGGCCAATGCTTTTTTCGAAAATCCAAATGACATTGGAGGTAAAATTTCAACAGATTTTATAAAAGTAATTGTAAATGGTGCAGAATTAGCGAGAGTTTCTTCGGAAGAATTTAAAGTGCCAGCCAGAAAAGAATTTGCAATTCCGTTGCAAGTAGTGATTCCAACTAAGGAAGTATTTCAGAATAATAAAAATGGGATCTTAGGTGGTTTGCTAAATTCCTTGATAAATCAAAGTATAAAAGTTCAGTTTAAAGGAGATTTGCGCTACAAAGTACTCGGATTTTCGCATGTATATCCTGTAGACAAAACAGAAGATATTAAAATTAAATTCTAGTTTTTGAAGCACGAAAAATACATACAACGTTGTTTAGAGCTTGCTAAGAAAGGAATTGGAACTACAAGACCAAATCCTTCTGTTGGTGCAGTGATTGTTCATAATGATGTCATTATAGGTGAAGGATATACAAATCCATATGGAGGACCACATGCAGAAGTAAATGCCATAAGTTCTGTAAAAAACGAATCCTTACTTAAGGAAGCAACTATATACGTAACTCTTGAACCTTGTTCTCATTTTGGAAAAACACCTCCTTGTGCAGATTTAATTGTTGAAAAACAACTCAAAAGAGTAGTGATTGGTTGTGTAGATACCAATAGTTTAGTAGCAGGAAAAGGGATCGAGCGATTAAAGAAGGCTGGATGTGAGGTAATTGTTGGGGTTTTGGAAGAAAAATGTTTTGAGCATCATAAGCGTTTTTTTACTGTTCAAAATAAAAAGCGTCCATATATTATACTAAAATGGGCAGAAACTAAAGATGGTTATGTAGCTCCTTTAGAAAAAGAAGCACAAAAACCGGTGTGGATATCTAATGAATATTCTCAACAATTAGTACATAAATGGAGAGCAGAAGAGCATGCGATTTTAGTAGGAACAAATACGGTTATAGCAGATAATCCGTCTTTAACTGTAAGAAGTTGGTCCGGTCTTAATCCTATACGAGTAGTAATTGATAAAAGTTTAAGAATACCAAATACGGCTACTGTTTTAGATGGTAAAGTGAAGACTATTGTTCTTACAGAAAAGAGTAAAGAGGATAGTGAAGGGATTTGTTATGAGCAAATTGATTTTGAAAAGGAGATAGTACAACAAATAATTGAAATGCTTCAAAAGCATAAAATTCAATCAGTTATTATTGAAGGAGGAGCACAAACACTACAAAGTTTTATCAATGCTAATTTGTGGGATGAAGCACGCGTGTTTGTAGGAAATAGTAAGTTTAAAAACGGAGTTAAAGCGCCATTATTAAATGTAGGAGCTACTTCCGAAGAAAAGATAGATAAGGATATTTTAAAAATATATAGGAATGATTAAGAATATCATTTTTGATTATGGTGATGTATTCATCAATTTAGACAAACAAGCAACTTATAAAGAACTTGCAAAATTAGGAGTGACAGAAGTTACAGATGAAATGATGCAACAGTATTATCAATATGAAATGGGATTAATCTCTACTGACGAGTTTGTTGGTTTCTTTCATGATAAATTTCAAATTTCGAAAGAGAATTTGATTGATGCTTGGAATGCAATTTTGTTAGACTTTCCTTTGAGAAGACTAGCTTTTATTAAAGAATTAGCAACAAGTAAGAAATACAGACTTTTCTTGTTAAGTAATACCAATGAATTGCATATTTCATGGATTCAAAATGATTGGGGAATGGAATTATATAATGAGTTTAAAAGTTGTTTCGAGCAATTTTATTTATCTCATGAAATAAAAATGCGTAAACCTAATGCAGATATATTTGAATTTGTTTTAAATGAAAATAACTTAGAAGCTTCTGAAACTATCTTTATTGACGATACAGCTGAAAATACGGCAGCAGCTAGTGAATTAGGTATTCATGTATGGAATAATGATCCAGAAAAGGAAGATGTAGTTAATTTATTAAGTAGAAAAGAGTTTGTAGGGTGATTTATTTAGTTTTAAGTATACTAGTTTCTAGTTTACTTTTTGTAATATTTAAATTGTTTGATGTATTTAAAATAAATACACTTCAAGCAATAGTGGTTAATTACGCCATTGCTTTATCCTTTGGTTTTTTCAATTCAGATATTTCACTTTCAATAAGCGAAGTACCAAATCAACCTTGGTTTTTTGGAGCATTTTGTTTAGGTATCCTGTTTATTTCTGTTTTTAATGTCATGGGGTTAACCGCTCAAAAGAACGGATTATCGGTAGCTTCTGTAGCAGGAAAAATGTCGGTGGTTATTCCAATTATTGTTGGAGTTATAGCCTATAATGAGGGTATTGGTATTGTTAAGTTGTTAGGGATTTTATTAGCACTTGTAGCCGTGTATTTATCATCTGCAAAGAGTGATACAAGTCCAGTAAAGTTTAAAAACTTATTATTACCATTGTTGTTATTTGTAGGTTCTGGTTGTATAGATGCAGGATTGAAATATGTAGAAACTACTTATGTGTCTGATGGTGCAGTGCCTATGTTTTTGGCAACTATTTTTGGTTGCGCATTTATTATAGGGTGTATGATTGTGTTAGTGCAAATTTTTAATAATAAGATTCAGTTTCATTGGAAAAATATAGTAGGAGGAATCGTTTTAGGAATTCCCAATTACTATTCAATGGAGCTTTTGATCAAAGCTTTACAAACTGAGGGAATGGAAAGCTCGACGCTTTTTACTATCAATAACGTTTCTATAGTTGTTTTAACTACGGTTTTTGCACTAGCTTTTTTTAAGGAAAGGTTAATCAAAAAGAATTGGGTAGGAATAGGATTGGCCATAATTAGTATTTTATTAGTAGCTTCGGCGTAATGAATGAGATTAAAGATACATACAAAACAATAACTAAACCTTCAGAAGAAACACTATTCAAAGATCGTAATAGTAAGTTTTTTGGATATGCTTTTCCTGTAAATTCTGAAGAAGATATAAAAGAACGATTAGAAGAATTACGAAAGTTACATCATACGGCAAGACATCATTGTTATGCATGGCAATTAGGTACGGAAGAAATTAGATTTAGAGCCAATGATGATGGAGAACCAAGTAATTCAGCTGGACAGCCAATCTATGGTCAAATACAAGCGTTTGATGTTACGAATGTTTTGATTGTTTCAGTTCGTTACTTTGGTGGAACGAAACTTGGAGTAGGAGGGCTGATAAATGCATATCGTAGTTCTGCGCAATTGGCTTTGGAAGCGTCTGATATTATTGAAAAAACAATTGACGTTCATTACAAGCTAAAGTTTGGTTATGATATGATGAACAAAGTACAGCGTATTATAAAAGAGCGAAGTATAACGATCTTAAATCAAAAATTAGAATTGGATTGTGAATACACAATTTCTGTTCGTAAAAAAGAAGCTGACCCAATTTTCGAGGTTTTTAACAATTTATATAAGGTTGAAATAAAATCTATTTAGTTACTTTGTACTCTTAACAAACTTACGTTTATTCCTATACTACTATTACCGAAGTTTATTACTAAAAATTTTTAGTGTTGAGGGTTTTAAAATACTACATCACAACGTTTATAATTTTACTCGTTGGAGCATTTTTGTTGTTTCTTTTATTAAATGATTATAACGAATTAGAAAAACAAAAGGTTAACAGACAGCTAAATAAAGCTCATACAAATGCTATTATACGAGCAAAAGCAGGAATTGAAGTTTACGCTTCTTTGGTATCTTCATTTAAAAGTTTTACGAAAAATACACGAGAGTTTCCTTCTGAAAAACAATTGCAAAATTATTTGAGTGATTTTCTTAAAGAAATACGATTTAATGATTCATTATTAATCAATTATATTGATACAGCACATGTTTTTAAATACGTAATCACACCTCAAGGGATAGATCCTTCTAACCTGAAAGGTATTTCTGTTAAAAATATTAGAGATGAAAAAAGAATCAAAGAGTTGAATGATTTAATGAATTCAAAAGAAATTAAATTGTTTACTCCAATAAATTTGAGAGAAGGTTGGGCTGGATTTCCATTCAATTTTTCAGCAAGAAATAATAAAAATGAAGTTTTAGGATATGTAACTCCTATTATAAATGTAAAATATTTACTGGATTATTTTTATGAAAATCATAATGAGGATTTATATGTACATAAGTTTTTAGTCAATGGAGCAAATGATTTAACCAGAGAGGCTTATTATAACGGATCTCCAATTTACAATAAAATAAAGGATAAAGAATATTATAAGAATTTTGAAGTTGAAGATAAGGCTTTCATATATTCAACAATTGATCTTTTCGGACTGAAACTAAAAATAGGTAGTGCTTATAAAGTACAACCAGTTGTAAATCATACTCTTTATCAAATATCTTATTTATGGTATGGTATTCTATGTATATTGATTTTCTTAGCATTGTATCAATATTTAAAAAATGAATCATTGAATAAAAAGCTTCAAGAAGTAAATGTTATAGTGGTATCTAAGAATGATGAGCTAGAACAAAACCTGTTTAAAATTAAGTCTCTTATCAAAGAGATACATCATCGAATTAGAAATAATATGCAAATGATTTCTGGAGTTTTGGCAATGCAAAAAAGAGAGTATGATGATGAAAATATTATCAATGCTTTATCAGATAGTCAAAGTAGAATACAATCTATGTCACTAGTTCATGAGAAATTATATGGTAATGAATCGTTAAAGGATGTTAGAATAAAAGAATATATCAGTCAATTAATTGAGTTTGTAGAAGAGACGATTAGAGAAAAAGAATTGATTGTAGAGAAATTAGTTGATATTCCCAATGATTTAATTTTTGATGCGGAAACTACCTTTAATCTAGGGTTAATAATAAATGAGTTAATCACTAATTCATACAAATATGCCTTTAGTAGAACCGAAGTAAATAAACTCTCTTTAAATATTGTGAAAGAAGAAGAAGTATTTAAGTTGATTTATAAAGATAGTGGAGAAGGGTTACCAGAAGGTTTTAACTTAAAAGCATCTAAATCTTTAGGATTGCAATTAATTTATATTTTAACAGATCAATTAAAAGGAGTTTTAGAGTATGAAAAATCACCTCAAAGTACCTTCGTTATCCATTTTACTCCGAAAGTGTAAATAAGTTAACTTCTTGTTACCTAGTTTTTTGATGTTATTTTTTAGGTTAACTCATTAATAATCCGTAAATTTGCACGCCTTTTTACGAGAACAGATTTAAAAAGGTTTAGAATTATATTTATTTTAAGTTTAATTTCTCTTTGCGTTAATATCGTTAAAAATCTGATTAACAAAAAGATACAAAATTATTTTCAGACATGTCTGAAGAAACAAAAAACACAGCAGAAGCTGTAAATCCAGCAGAATTTTTAGCAACATTTAATTGGCACAAATACGAAGAAGGTATTGATGAAGTTGATGAAGCTAAATTAAAAGAATTCGAAAAAGCGTTAGAAGGAACTGTAGGTTTCGTAAACGAGCGTGATGTTATCGAAGGTTTAGTAACAAGAATTACTGATAGAGATGCGATTATTGATATCAACTCTAAGTCAGAAGGAGTTATTTCTTTAAACGAATTCCGTTACAATCCTAACTTAGCTGTTGGAGATACTGTAGAGGTATTAGTTGACAAAAGAGAAGATAGCACTGGTCAATTAGTATTATCTCACAAAAAAGCACGTGTAATCAAAGCTTGGGATCGTGTGAACAACGCTCACGAAACTGGAGAAATCGTTAATGGTTTTGTTAAGTGTAGAACTCGTGGAGGTATGATCGTTGATGTATTTGGTATTGAAGCATTCTTACCAGGTTCTCAAATTGATGTGAAGCCTATCCGTGATTACGATCAATACGTAGAGAAGACTATGGAATTCAAGGTTGTTAAGATTAACCACGAATTTAAGAACGTAGTAGTATCTCATAAAGCATTAATCGAAGCTGATTTAGAAGATCAAAAACGTGAAATTATCGGTCAATTAGAAAAAGGACAAGTATTAGAAGGAGTTGTTAAGAATGTAACTTCTTATGGTGTATTTGTTGACTTAGGAGGTGTTGACGGATTAATTCACATTACTGATTTATCTTGGTCTCGTATCAACCACCCGAACGAAGTTGTTGAATTAGATCAAAAATTAAACGTTGTAATCTTAGACTTTGATGATAACAAATCAAGAATCCAATTAGGATTAAAGCAATTATCTGCTCACCCATGGGAAGCGTTAAGCTCAGACTTAAAAGTAGGAGATAACGTAAAAGGTAAAGTAGTTGTTTTAGCTGATTACGGTGCATTTGTAGAAGTTGCTGAAGGTGTTGAAGGATTAATCCACGTATCTGAAATGTCTTGGTCTACTCACTTACGTTCTGCTCAAGATTTCGTAAAAGTAGGAGACGAAGTAGAAGCTCAAATCTTAACATTAGATCGCGAAGAGCGAAAGATGTCTTTAGGTATGAAGCAATTACATCCAGATCCATGGACTGATATTACTACTAAATACCCAGTAGGTTCTAAGCACGAAGGTACTGTACGTAACTACACTAACTTTGGTGTATTCGTAGAGTTAGAAGAAGGTATCGACGGATTAGTTTATATTTCTGATTTATCTTGGACTAAGAAAATTAAGCACCCATCAGATTTCGTAACTGTAGGTGATAAGTTAGAAGTTCAAGTATTAGAATTAGATGTTGAAAACCGTAAGTTAAACTTAGGTCACAAGCAAACTCAAGATAACCCTTGGGATGCTCATGAAGCTACATATGCTATCGGATCAACTCACGAAGGTACTATTAAAGAAAAGAACGATAAAGGAGCAACTGTTGCTTTTGCTGATGGAGTAGAAGCTTTTGCACCAACTCGTTTCTTAGAAAAAGAAGACGGAGGTAAATTAGCTAAAGGAGATACTGTACAATTCGTTGTAACAGAGTTTAGCAAAGAATACCGTAGAATCGTTGTTTCTCATACTTCTATCTTTAAAGAAGAAGAAAAGAGAAATGTACAAGCTGCTGCTAAGAAAGCTCAAGAAGTAGAGAAAACTACTTTAGGAGATATCGGTGGATTAGCTGAATTAAAAAGAAAAATGGAAGGAAAATAATTTTCCAACATTATAAATTTTGAACCGCTGCATTAATGTAGCGGTTTTTTTTGTGTCGTTTTTTTCGATGAACGTTTTTAAAACATAGTTAAAAATTAGTATATTTAATCGTTGCAACGAATTGAAATTCAATTGATAATACGATGTAATACGTTTTTATTACATCGATGTAAATTAATTTTAATGTAATTTTTGTTTAGAAGTCCCCCAGGCGTCCACAGAAATTAGATTGAGAATTATGTGTCTATAGCTTAATTTTTAACTTAATCTAAAATGAAAAAAATAACAAAGCTCGCAGCCTTGTTTTTTTCCCTTATCACACATGTTACAATTTCACAAACCAATCTTAACAACCTAGTTACTGGTCAAAAAATTGACTTAAGTGAAGTTGAGAGTTATCTTGAGGAACATAATGTAGTTCCTTTACAATGCATTAGGAATTCGCAAAATGATTTAAGCATTGATAGTTATAATGCTCGAGACTCTTCCTTTAGGAATACTGATAATATAGTAGTAAATATATATTTTCATGTTCTTGAAGAAGGAGAGAATAAAACCGAACATAAAGTAAGTGAAGAACATATTTTAGATGCTGTTGCTATTCTAAATAACGCATTTAATCAGCACAGAATCTATTTTAAACTTCAGGGATTTAACTATCTCTACAATGATAATTTTTTAAAAGTGTATTTGGGTGGAACAAGTACGTTTCAACATTTAATAACATATTCTAAAGAGAAAAAAGTTTTTGAAGAAAATAGTTTAAATGTTTTTATAGTAAAAGAACTAGCTACGCATCCAAGTGATGAGCAAAAGATATCTGGTGCTGCTACTAGGGTAGGTATAACAACTATTATGGATGATGATTACTTGCTAACTTCTAGTTTAGTTCATGAAATTGGTCACAATTTTTCGTTACAGCATACACATTACAAATGGAATTCCAGTATATGTGAAACAGTTCAAAGAAACGATGGAGTTGAAGATACTCCAGCTTCTGTACCTTTTACAGCAGATGAAGTATCCTCTGACTGTAGCACATATAGTGGTAAGAGTGGAAATAGTAAATGTGGAATGGGATTAACAAAAGTTCCAGCAAATAATTTCATGAGTTCAGCTACATTACCCTGTAGATCATTAGAGAATGCATATTTTACTGAAGGACAAGTACAACGAATGAGACTCCTATTAGGTACAAGTAAGGTGTTAAAAAGCACTTTAAATACGATAGAAAGCCTGTATTACCCCTATAAAGGAAGCTATGAACCCGACTTTTTGGGAGTCTCTATATCGAACAAAGCCAGTGAAGTAGTTTTTCAAAAAGGTTTTGATTATCAATTCGTTCCATGTAGTAATTCACAAGTAAACAATAGACAAAGCTTTTACTCTAAATATGAAACACCCAACAAGCATCCATTTTATACTGCGGTTAAAATTATGCAACTCTCGACTTCAGAAAAAAAGAATTGTAACATCCCCACAAAGGGAGATTACACAAAAGGTGTGATAGCAAAATTTAGAAATAGTTTTTCTGAAGGATATATGATCAAAACCCTTAATTCAGAAGAAATTAATGAAGAAGGTGTGATTAAACATTTATCTAAGGGATTAAATATTATTAAACTTCAAAACTCAAATGGGAAAATAACAAGGAAAAAAGTATATAAAGGTTTAGGAATTTAATCAAAATTATTACTCACTGAAAAACTATTTAAAGAGACCGCTATAGTATTATAGCGGTTTTGTTTTTTAAATAGGTGTATACGAATAATAATCAATCATTAGTACTGTAAAATTATGGATAAAATGAATCAACATAGGAATCCATAATGAATTATATTTCCATCTTAAATACCCTAAGAATATACCAAAAGGAAATATCCATAAAATGGATACTACTGATAAATGAATTAAAGCGAATAAAAATGAAGTTGCTATAATCGTAGTTTTTACTGAAGTAAGTTTGTTTAAAGCATTAAACAAAAATCCTCTAAAGGCGAGCTCTTCAAAAATAGGAGGTAAAATGGCTATAAAAAAAATAGACCATATTAATGGGTGATCAAGAAAAATATAATACTCATAATAGCTTTCTGATAAATTTTCTGGATCAACGACTCCATTAACTAAGGAGACAAAATAGTTAACCACAAAAGCATTTGCAAAGGTGAGGAGTACAAATACAATCATCCAAATATTAATTTTTGGAAGTTTGTATAATTTTACTAAATCTTTAAAATTAGAAGCACTAAATCCAAGTACCAAAAAAGCAAATAAACTTTCAGTTATAATCTCAGCACTAAAATTGTCTGGATAAGCATCAAGAATATAGTATGAAACACCTATATATACGAGGATAGAAACATAAAAAGCAATGATGACATCTAACGATACTCTCTTTTTATGATTAATTTCAATTTTTTTACCACAATTAGAGCAAAAATTAACATTAGATTGATAAACTTGGTTGCAATAATTACATGTTACCACTGAAAGTAAATTTAAGATTGTTTTTTCATTTCATATGCTGAGTATAATCCTTTTCCTAGGTAAGAAATTATAACTACTTTCCAAATAACACCCCTTATTAAAGTTAAAGGATCAATTATGGCAGAAACACCAACCAAAGTAATGTATAGAAATAAACCTATGAGTAATGCTATAAAAGGTTTTTTTTCCGACCAAAAAGCAAGTACTAGGTAAATAAAACCTACAAAAAAATTAAGTCCCAATTCCAGTAAACTACTATTACTTGAATATGAAAAGAGACCAAACAAAATTATTAAACCACAGAGAACAAATAAAGTATTTCGAGCAGATTTAATTTTTTCTCCAGCATCAATGTTTTTATTCTTTTGCATAGCTCTTTTAGCAAAAAACTGTGCTCTTTGTTTCTCTGTTCCATTTTCAGGGTGTCCGCAGTGCGAACAAAAAATTACTTCTTTTTCAATTTCTTTTTTACAAAAAGAGCATACCAATTGCTCTTCAATCAATACATTTTCCATAACATTTTTTATTTTCAGCAAATATAAGTTTTTGTTATTCTTATTTGCAAGAAGTTTTATCTTTGTAAAAATTGAAGAATTAATATGACATTAATAAAATCTATATCGGGAATTAGAGGAACTATTGGAGGTACTATTGGAGATAATCTTACACCAATAGACGCTGTAAAATTTGCAGCAGCCTATGGTACTTTTATAAAAAGTAAAAATTCAGAAAAAGAAAAAATAAAAATAATCATAGGTAGGGATGCCCGAATTTCAGGTAAAATGATTAGTAGTTTAGTTTCTAATACATTGATAGGTTTAGGAATTGATGTTGTAGATTTAGGTTTGTCAACAACCCCAACAGTAGAGGTTGCAGTTCCAATTGAGAAAGCTGATGGAGGAATTATTTTAACCGCTTCGCATAATCCAAAACAATGGAATGCTTTAAAGCTTTTAAATGAAAAAGGTGAGTTTATTGACGGTGAGGATGGAGCAGAAGTTTTAAAATTAGCTGAAAGCGATCGTTTAACTTTTGCAGAAGTAGATGATTTAGGGAGTTATAAAAAGAAGAAAAACTATATTAAAAAGCACATAAAAGAAGTATTAAAACTTGATTTAGTAGATAAAAAAGCCATTAAAAAAGCTAAATTCAAAGTAGTAGTAGATGGTGTAAACTCAACAGGAGGTATTGCTATTCCAATGCTTTTAAAAGAATTAGGTGTAAAATGTGTTGAGTTATACTGTGAGCCTAATGGTCACTTTCCGCACAATCCAGAACCTTTAAAAGAACATTTAACGGATATTTCTGAACTAGTTGTAAAAAAGAAAGCGGATTTAGGAATTGTAGTTGACCCAGATGTGGATCGTTTGGCTTTAATTTCTGAAGATGGATCTATGTTTGGAGAAGAATATACATTGGTTGCTTGTGCTGATTATGTTTTAGGAAAATTAGGTGGAGGTAATACCGTTTCTAATTTATCTTCATCAAGAGCTTTGAGAGATGTTACTGAGAAACATGGAGGAAGTTATACGGCAAGTGCAGTAGGGGAAGTGAATGTTGTAAAAATGATGAAAGCAACAAATACTGTTATTGGAGGAGAAGGTAATGGAGGAATTATTTATCCAGACTCACATTATGGTAGAGATTCTTTAGTAGGAGTAGCATTATTTTTATCTCATTTAGCTCATAAAAAAATATCATGTAAAGAACTACGTGATAGTTACCCAAGTTATTTTATGAGTAAGAACAAAATTCAATTAACGCCAAAAATTGATGTCGATAAAATTTTAGCAACGATGGCTGAAAAATATAAAGATGAAGAGGTAAATACAATAGATGGAGTTAAGATTGATTTTGCTGATGAATGGGTGCATTTAAGAAAATCTAACACAGAACCTATTATTAGAATTTATACTGAAGCTACATCACAAGAAAAAGCAGATGACTTGGCACAGAGATTTATAAAAGAAATAGAAGAAATAATTAAATAAAAAAAATCCCGCAACTTTGCGGGATTTTTTATAACCATACAAATTTACTAGGATTGTTAAATATCTAACAAAGTATTTTTCAATTCAATAATTTTACTGAAATTCGTATTACCAACAACTATTATCAAATGAATTTAGAACAATATTTTCAGAAGTTTAGAAAGCATATAATAGGTATAGATCAAACGTTTCAATCTCCATATGGACAACAAAAAATTGTATATGCAGATTGGACGGCTAGCGGTAGATTGTATCGACCAATAGAAGAAAAATTGATAAATGAGTTTGGACCTTTTGTAGCCAATACACATACAGAAACTTCTACAACTGGAGCTTCTATGACATTGGCTTATCATGAAGCTAGAAATATCATTAAAAGACATGTTAATGCCTCTAAAGATGATGTTTTAATTACAGAAGGGTCTGGAATGACCGGGGTAGTGAATAAGTTTCAACGTATCTTAGGTTTAAAAGTAACAGAAAGTTTAAAGGATCATACGAATATTCCAGAAGAGTTAAAACCTATTGTTTTTGTTTCTCATATGGAGCATCATTCTAATCAGACTTCTTGGTTAGAAACGATTGCTGATGTAGAGGTGGTACCTTGTAATGATGCAGGTTTGGTTTGTTTACATAAGTTTGAAGAAACTATTGAGAAATATAAAGATAGACCTATTAAAATAGCTTCTATAATAGCAGGGTCTAATGTAACTGGAATAAAAACTGAGTATCATAAAGTAGCGGCATTAATTCACAAATATGGAGGATTATGTTTTGTAGATTTTGCATGTTCAGCACCCTATGTAGATATAAATATGCATCCAGATAACGAGGATGAGTATTTAGATGCAATTTTCTTTTCTCCACATAAGTTTTTAGGAGGTCCAGCAACATCAGGAGTATTAATTTTCAATAAGAAGTTATATAAAAATATGGTTCCTGATAATCCAGGAGGCGGAACTGTTAGTTATACCAATCCTTGGGGAGATCATGATTATTTTGATGATGTAGAAACAAGAGAGGATGGAGGAACTCCAGCTTTTTTGCAAACCATTAAAATAGCCTTGTGCATCCAATTGAAAGATCAAATGGGTACATTGAATATGAAAAAAAGGGAAGATGAGATTAACCCTGTATTGTTTAATACGTTGGAAAGTCTAGAAGGAGTTCATATTCTAGCTCCTCAGCATAAAGATAGGTTGAGTATCTTTTCTTTTTATTTTGAAAAATACCATTTTAACCTGGTGGTTAAGTTGTTAAATGATCGTTTTGGAATTCAAACTAGAGGAGGTTGTTCTTGCGCTGGAACGTATGGACATTTTCTTTTAAATGTTGATAAAAAGACTTCTAAAGCTATTGAAAGTCAAATATTAGAGGGATGTAATACGGAAAAACCTGGTTGGGTACGTCTATCTATTCATCCAACAATAACTTCTGAAGAAGTAAGTTACATATGCACTTCATTAAAAGAATTACATGCTAATATCGAAGAATGGTCTAAAGACTATAAGTATGATATGATAAAGAACGACTATGTACATATTTCTCAAGAACCTGTAGAAAAGAGTATAGTAACAAACTGGTTTGCGCTTTAGGAATGAAATTGTCTTTAAAGTTTTTAGAAGAAAACTACCTATCAATTAAAGAGAGTAGTCTTTTTGGAAGGTGGATTCCTGCAGATAAAGTACACCCTTTGATAGAAAAATTTAAGGACTCTTTTGATATTGAAGAAATAGGTAGTTCTGAACAAGAAAGGTCTATTTATAAGTTAAACTTGGGTAAAGGAACCAAAAGAATTCTTGTTTGGAGTCAAATGCATGGAAATGAAAGTACTGGTACAAAGGCAGTATTTGACTTGTTAAATTTTATTATTCGTTTTAAAGATTCAGCTACGGTAAAATCAATAATTGAAGAATGTACAATACAGGTTATTCCATTATTAAATCCTGATGGAGCAGAGTTTTATACTCGTGTGAATGCAAATAATATTGACCTAAATAGAGATGCTGTAGATTTAAAGGCAAAAGAGAGTAAGATATTACGCAAAGTATTAGATGATTTTAATCCTCACTTTTGTTTTAACTTACATGATCAAAGAACAATTTTTGGTGTAGAGGGAACTGCTAATCCTGCAACCATTTCTTTTTTAGCTCCCTCAGAAGAAGAAACAAGAAAGTTAACTCCAGGTAGAATTCAAACTATGAATGTAATTGTAGCAATGAATAATTTGTTGCAAGAAATTATTCCTAACTATATAGGAAGATATACGGATGAGTTTTATCCTACAGCTACTGGTGATAATTTTCAAAAATTAGGACATAATACTATTTTAATTGAGGCGGGCCATTATAAAGAAGATTATGATCGAGAAGAGGTACGAAAATTTAACTTTTATGCTCTTTTACAAGGGATATTTCATATTTCAATAGAAAATAAGTTCGAGAATTATGAAGAATATTTTTCTATACCAAACAATATCAAGAACTTCTATGATGTAATTCATAGGAATGAAAATAAAGAAAAAGAAATAGCATTTATGTATGAAGAAAAAGTAGAAAATGGTACCTTTGCACTGAATTTAAAAGAGGTTAAAAAAGGTAATTTATCAAATTTCCACGGTCATAAAGAATTTAATAAATTTGACTAAATATTGAATTTTTAACAACAAAATTCTTTTTGTCTTACAAAAAAATTATACATTAGCAATATTACTTGAAGAAAACAAAAAATGAAAAAGTTTGTATTAGATGAGATTGATCATCAAATTTTAGACATTTTGATTGAAAACGCACGTACTCCATTTACCGATATCGCGAAGAAATTATTGGTATCTGCAGGAACAATTCATGTTCGTGTAAAGAAGATGGAGGACGAAGGAATAATTCAAGGGTCAACATTAACCCTTAATTATGAAAAGATGGGATATTCATTTATCGCGCATGTTGGGGTATTTTTAGAAAAAACTTCAATGACACAACATGTATTGGATAATCTGCGTTTAATACCAAATGTAACAGTAGCGTATGTAACCGCTGGAAAATATAATATTTTCTGTAAGGTTCGTGCGAAGAATACTGCACATGCTAAAGAGATTATTTATGCAATTGATGAAATTCACGGTGTTAGTAGAACTGAAACTATGATTTCATTAGAAGAAAGCATAAATGATAAGAAACGTATGATGCACGCTATTTTCAAAGAGATATAAGTTTTCGAATGATCATACAATAAAAAAAGGGAAATCTATTTTTAGATTTCCCTTTTTTGGTTTTGTTCTGCAGACCTAAAACATATGCCAGTTAAATTCATCAAATATTTTTACCCAATGTTTAGGAAATGGGGCTTTAAGTGTTATTTCTTTGTGAGTAAAAGGGTGTTGAAAGGTTATAGAGTAAGCATGTAAAAATAGGTTGGAGATCGTAAGTTTATCAGAAAACATTATATTATGATTGTTATCTCCATATTTAGGATCGCCTATTAATGGATGACTTATTTTATTCATGTGTATTCTTAATTGATGAAGTCTGCCGGTTTTAGGAGTAAGTCTTACCAAGCTGTATCTTGAAGTGTTATATGGTTTTACAGGAATATTTAATTCAAAACTTTCAATCGTTTCTAAAATTGTTTCAGCTTCTTTATATACATTACTGTCTCGTCCTTTAACAGGAGTGTCAATTTGCAAGTTATTCGGAGTATAGCCCCTTACAAGTCCATAATAAATCTTCTTAATTTTATAATCATAGAATAACTTTTGAAATTTAGAAACATGTTTAGTATCCTTGACTAAAATGAGTATGCCAGATGTTTTTCTATCTAACCTATGTAAAGGATATAATTTTTGATCCAATTGATTATAAAGAAGCTCTACCAAAGAAAGCTCATTTGATACATTTTTAGAATAATTAGCATGATGTATTAAAACATTGTTCGGTTTAGATACACAAACGAAATATTCATCTTCATAGAGTATTTCTATTTTCATAAATAAGAATAGTTAGGGCGTAAAAATACTGTGTTTGCACAAAAAAAGCTCTATCAAATAGAGCTTTTAGTAAAACTTAAAATTAAAATTATGGGGTAACTTTTTCTAGGAAGTCAAGCAATGTTTTTAATTTGTTTCTATCTTGAGTAATCATTTTTTTGCCGTTATATTTTAAAATGATATTGGGAAGATCTCTTTTTTGTTGGTTTTGTACGGTAAAACTTAATTTGTTTAACTCTTCTTTTAAAAAGGAAAGATCTTTAGAACTCAGTTTAAGTTCTTTCTTACCAATGACAGAGACATTTTCAAAACCTTCGTAAAATAGGGTTCCATCCTCATAAATATACATATCAAATACAGGACATTTACCTAAGCATCTTGTTTTACCATAGTATAAGAGAGTATTACTTTTAGCATCCTTATGAGCAGAACAGCTAAAAAATATTACTGTAAAAAAGAAAATGATATAACTATTTTTCCACATATAGGTATATTTTTTAAAGTTAAAAGAGCATTACTAAGGAATATAATAAGAGGTTGTTTGAGAGTGGGGTATATTCTTCTTAGTAATGCTTATAAATATTTTAATGTCTTCTGCATTTAGTTTTAAAAGGATTACCAATAGTATTGGCTTTTTTCCATTTCCCTGGTTCTGGTAATTCGAAAGCAGCACTATTACCTTTACCTCTAAGCTTTAAATTAGTTCTAATATGATTTCTGAAATCGATTAATTCCGATCTATCATACATTAATAAAATTTTCTTCTCAGCAATAGTAGTACCGTTAGGTTTATCTTTTCTTGTGACAAATGTTGCAAATACTTCAGCTATGTCTTCACCAGGATTTGTTGAAGCATACTGTGTAACATATCTATCTTTATATTTTTGATAAAACTGCTGTTGTGAATTTTGATCATTTTGAGCGGTTTGATATTCCGACCAAATATCTTTCCAGAACTTACTTTGCAGTTCATTAATATATGAGTTTTCTTTAGCGCAACCCTCTCCTGGAAAATAATTTTTACAATTAGCTTGAGTAATAGAAGCGTCAACTTGTGATTTTTCTAGGGTTAATATGTGTCCAAATTCATGAATAATTGTATAAGCTACTTCACCACCTGCATTAAATCCACCTTCATAAGCATAATTAATAGCAATTCCCATTACCCAACTAGATAAGTCCTTTTTAATTTCAGCAACAAAACCAGCACTACCAGTAACACTTCCGTTGTAAATTAAAAACTCACCCATTTTATCTCTTTGGTTTTTAGGAACTATTTTCTTTACTAAATCCCAAATTTCATTGTGCTTAGCAATATCATTTTGATATTCTAAATCTTTTCCTGAAACTTTGTAGTCTTTAATTTTTTCAATGTTATCACCATTTACTTTGTAAAGTGTAATTTCACCTTGTTGCCCTACTTCCTGGCCAGTAGAAGTATTTCCTCCATTATTTCCAGAAGAAGATCCGTTACCAGAATTTGAATTATCTGTGGCTGATGAAGAAGGTACAACTATTTGATCTTTACTACAACCATTAAACGCGGTAATAGAGATAGCTAACAGAGCTATTGCTATTATATTTTTTAAATTTTTCATAAGGGTTCTCTTGTGTTAAACGTTAAATATTTTTTACCGCGGCGTATATGCTAAAAAACAACTAGATAAAAAAATACCCTACTTTTTTATTTTTTTGGTATGTTTGCTCCATATGGAAAAAGGTGATAATGTATGTAATCCGAAAGTTTTTGAAGATGTCTTTAAAAAAAACGCAGAAACTTTACGAAATTTTATGTATTACAAGTGTGGAAATATGGATTTGGCAGAAGACTTTGTACAAGAATCTTTTGTTAAATTGTGGGATAATTGTAGCAAAGTAATTGAAGAAAAAGCAAAGTCTTTTCTTTTTACTGTTGCTAATAATTTATTCTTAAATAATGTTGCTCACAAAAAAGTAGTGTTAAAACACCAAAAAAATGCAAAGCCTAGTATAACTAATGAATCCCCTGAATTTATATTGGAAGAAAAAGAGTTTTTAGTTAAATTGGAAAAGGCCATACAAGATTTACCAGAAAAGCAACGCGAGGTATTTTTATTAAATAGAATTGATAAAAAGAAATATAAAGAGATAGCAGAACTTTTGGGAATCTCTACAAAAGCGGTTGAAAAGCGAATGTCACAGGCTTTAAAAACGTTGAGAGAAAAAATAGGTAAAATTTAGGTAGGGTAAATAACGAATAGGCTGTTTAAGTCATAAAAAGGGATAAAGATGAAATATAACTACGATGATACTTTCTTAGCTCGTTGGGTTAATAATGATTTAACTCAAGACGAATTATCGGAGTTCAAAAAATCTGAGGATTATGATCTTTATAAAAAGATTATTGAGAAATCTTCAGAGTTATCAGTTCAAAACTTTGATCAAGATAAATTATTACATAAAGTAAAAGGAAAGTTAGCAACTAATAATCAAGCTAAAAGTAAGGTTGTAAATTTACGAAACAGAATAATGTACGCAGTTGCTGCTTCAGTAGCTGTACTTTTAGGTGTTTTCTATTTCTTAAACACTGGAGATACTAATTATAGTACAGGATTTGGAGAGCAAATGGCTGTGTTATTGCCTGATAATTCTGAATTAACGCTTAACTCTAAGTCTACAGTTTCTTTTAATAAAAAGAATTGGAAAAATGATAGAAAAGTTCAATTAAAAGGAGAAGGGTATTTCAAAGTAGAGAAGGGACAAACTTTTACAGTGAACACAAAACAAGGAGAAGTTAAAGTTTTAGGAACACAATTTAACGTAGTGAACAATGCTAGTTATTTCGAAGTTACTTGTTATGAAGGAAAAGTTAATGTAACAACCTCGAAAGATGATATTATTTTAACCAAAGGAATGGGGTATAGATTAATGAATTCATCAAAATCTGAACAGTGGAACTTTGATTTTTCGAGATCAAATTCATGGATGACAGGGGAGAGTTCGTTTGAAAGCACTCCTTTAAGTGAAGTGGTTAAATCTATTGAAAACCAATACAATATAAAAATAGAAAACACAGGTGAAATTGACCTGACCCAACGTTTTACAGGAAGTTTTACTCACAATAATTTACAAGTTGCTTTAAAAACAGTTTTTGTTCCTATGAAAATAGATATTACATTTACAAATGAAAAAACAATTTCATTGGTAAAGTAGTAAATGCATAAAAGACTATTCGGAATACTTTTTCTATTCTTTTGTAACTCAATAATTTTTTCGCAACAAAAGAACTTAAATAATGCGCCTTTAAAAGAGGTGCTTTTGTTGTTAGAGAAAAAACACCAAGTGAAATTTTCTTTTTCTGATGATCTTGTTTCATCCAAAAAAGTATCTATTCTCATGCGAGAATCAGATTCAATAACTTATGTTATTAAAAAGTTAGAGAAACAAGCACTCATTAGTTTTAATAAGGTAACTGAAAGATATTATACCATTACAGCCATTGAGAAAATAGACGTTTGCGGTTATATTAAAGACATTATTACGATGGAACCCTTGGTTGGTGCAACAATTTTTAATACCAAAAGAAATAAAGCAGCTATTACAGATGAAAATGGTTTTTTTGAATTAAAAGATGTTCAGATTAGTGATTATGTTAATATTTCTTATGTAGGGTATGCCTCAAAAAATGTTTCTGTAGTTAGAGCTTTTAAAGCTGATAAATGTTTACGTGTAAATCTTAGAACAAGCACCTCATTACTTTCAGAAGTTTTAGTGGAAAATTATTTGACAAGTGGAGTTAATAAAAAGAATGACGGAGCTTTGGTCATACAACCACAGAAATTAGGAATTCTACCAGGACTAGTTGAACCCGATATATTACAAAGTCTTCAGTTAATTCCAGGAATTCAAAGTCCAAATGAAACAGTTTCAGGCTTACATATTAGAGGAGGAACTCCAGATCATAATTTGATACTTTTTGATGGAATTAAAATATATAATTCTGCTCATTTCTTTGGAATGATTTCTGCCTTTAATCCATACATAACAAAGAGTATAAAGGTGTATAAAGGTGCTTCAAGAGCGCAGTATGGAAATCACACTTCTGGGGTCATTGATATAGAAACAGACAGCGATATACCAGAAAACTTAGAGGGAGGATTTGGAACAAATCTAACACATGCCGATGCTTATTTAAAAATTCCTATTAGTAAGAAATTAGGAGCAAACGTATCTATAAGAAGATCCTTTACTGATTTTATCAACACTCCAACCATTGACAAAATTACGAAGAAGGTTTTTCAAAACACTATTATAGAATCGAACAAAGAAAATCCTTCGAGTCTCGTAGAAAATGATGAGACTTTTTATTTTTTAGATCATAATATAAAACTGAATTATAAAGCTTCTGAAAAAGATTTTTTATCCATTAATCAATTAGAAACTAAAAATAAGCTTGATTATTTATTTAATTATGATCGAGGGAATTTCGTGACTAGAGATATTCTAAATATTCAGAATTATGGAGTCAATTTAAAATGGGTAAGAAATTGGTCGGATAAAATAGAGCAAAAAACAAATCTTTTTTATTCTAATTATGATTTAGATTATAACTACAACGGAGAAGTAAAAGTAGGAAGACCTTATACAGAATCTTCCGTTAAAAAGAACTCGATTAAAAGTGTTGGTTTTAATACAAGTATTGGTTTTCAGCTTAATAAAAAGAGTAGCCTTCATTTAGGATATAACTATGTAAATAATGAAGTTGGATATGAGTTGGGAAGAACTTATTCTACATTACCCCAATTAGATTATTTGATTAATCAGGTTGGTCATGATAATAACCATGCTTTTTATTTAGAATATTTATTTAGAAACGATATTTTCTCATTCAACTTTGGAAATAGAATTACCCATTTTTCTAGAGCGAATAAAGTTTTTTATTCACCAAGATTATATTGGGAAGCCATGTTGTCGGATGAACTGTATTTAAAATCATCATTTGAGCATAAACAACAGAATATAAGTCAATTATTAGAATTTACAACCTCTGATTTTGGATTAGAAAATCAAGTTTGGTTATTGTCTAATGAAAATTTTCCTATTCTGAAAAGTAGTCAATTCTCTTTAGGGTTTACCTACAGAGAGAATAGATGGACCATTGATTTTGACTACTATAATAAAACAATTACAGGGTTAACTTCTTTTGTAAGTGGGTTTAATAATGTACAAGAAGAATTCTCTAATGGAAGAAGTGATATTAGCGGAATTGATTTATTAATTAAAAAAAGCTGGAGACACTATAGTTCTTGGCTAAGTTATGGGTATCAAAGCAATGAATTTGTTTTTGAAAATATAGATAATGGAAGACCATTTCCAGGAAATTTTGATTCTACACATAATATTAATTGGACGCATAACCTCAAATTAGGAAACTTTGACTTTTCTTTAGGATGGAATTATAAAACAGGAATTCCTTTCACAGAAGCCTTAGGAATTAATCAAAACCTATCGATTAATTTTGATGCAAAAAATAGTAAAAGACTAGAAAGCTATGAACGTATTGATTTTTCATCTACTTATAGTTTCTATTTTAGTAAGAATCAAAAGTGGAAAGGTAAAATAGGAATCTCTTTATTAAATATTTTTGATCAGGAGAATGTGCTTAATAGAGATCATTCAGTATTGTTTAACTTCAACACATCTAACAATACTTTTTTCCCTTCTATCAACACCATCGATAATGTGTCGCAAGGTTTTACTCCTAATTTTGTTTTTAGAGTAGATTTTTAAAAAGAAAAACCACCTCTAAAGAGATGGTTTGTTTTATAAATTAAATATTATGTTACTCTTCAATAACATCCAAAGGATCTAAATGTTTATCGTTTAAACGTACTTCATAATGTAAGTGTGGACCGGTAGAAAAGCCAGTGTTTCCTACATAACCAATAATTTGTCCTCTTTTAACAGTTTGATTTTCCTTTGCGTTAAAACCATCCAAGTGAGCATACCAAGTTTGGTAGCCATCAGCATGGTTAATGACAATTAAGTTACCCCAAGCCTTTTGATTAGAAGCCTTCATAATAACTCCATCTGCAGTAGCAACTACAGGAGTGCCTATAGGAGCTTTGATGTCAATTCCTTGATGTAACTTCTTACCAGTTTTCTTAGAATACCTTCCTTTTTGACCGTAAATACTTGAAATGTCTTTTCGACTCTTGTTCTGCACAGGAAATAGAAAAGGAGGTGTTGTAAAATGTGTGGTAGTATAATGCAGCTTTGGATTTAATGCTGCCTTATTAGCCTTTGTAAAGGCAAAACATAATAATAAAGTAGAAACGCCTAGTATAGAATAACTGAGCTTGTACATCTTGTTTGTTGGATTTTTAGTGATCATATCTATTCGCTTTTTGATTACAGGTTGATTAAAATAATTATATAAATTATTCGAAGTGACAATTTGTATATTCTCTAACAAGGCATACAAATAAGTCGATTTTTTGACATCTTTATTCAATACATATGCATCTGCTTGATATTCATGTATGGCCTTTAATGATTTTCTATAACTATACACAAAAGGGTTAAACCAAAAAAAGAGAATGTATAGTTCAATAAAAAGAATGTCTATAGTATGTTTAAAAAGTATATGTGCTTTTTCATGCGTAATAATTAAAGTATTATCGATGGCTTGATGTTCTTTTGAAATGAATATCCAATTGAAAAAGGAAAATGTATCTTTTTTATCAGTCAATATAAATCTAACTTTTTCCTCAGTAAATGATGGAGATTCTTTTTTTAGTTTAACAATGACTAAAATAGATTGTACTAATTTTATTAGTAACAGAGCAAGACCGAGAAAATAAACTACCGAAAACAAAGCTTCAAAAGAAAAATAGACTGTTGTTTCCATGTCATCACTTTGAGTTAGTAATTCTTCACCTTTGTGTATGAATTCTTGAAAATCTGGAATCTTAATGAAAGAAGGAGTAGTAGATATTTTTGAGGTAAACGTATTAGCTAATGGTACAATAAATGAGACAATAGGTATAATTAGTAGAATCCATCGATTAAAACTATAAAAAGTAGTTTTACTGTAACCTATCTTATATATGCCATACAAGATTGAAAAAACAAAACTACTTTCAACTAGATATAGAAAAATGTTAGTCATTATTTTCTTTTAATGTTTCTATTTTTTCTTCAATAATACCTTTTATCTCCTCCAATTCTGATAAATCAAAATCTTCATTTTCTGTAAAGAATAATGCAAATTTACTTTTAGAACCACTAAAGAAGCTCCCTATGACATTACTAAAATGCTTTTTGAAATAAGATTCTTTTGAAATTGAAGGGTAATATTCACGCACCTTGCCATAGGTGTTAAAATTTAAAAAACCTTTTTTTACTAAAACACGTACTACGGTTGATATAGTTGTATATGCAGGTTTGGGTTCAGGAAATTGCTCTACAATATCTTTAAGAAATGCTTTATCTAATTTCCAGACGTATTGCATTATTTGTTTTTCGGCTTTTGTTAATTCATCCATAAGGCAAATATAACTATTTTTTATTTATTACTATTTTTGTAGTAATAAAACTATATTTATAGTAATAAAATAAAATCTTTTAAAAAAAATAAGGTAAAACCTTACTTATCTTACGGAATTTTATTCTTTAATTCCCTTATGAGCTATTAAATTTGACCAACTTAAAATTTTTATTATGCTAAAAGACATTTCAAATTTAGGAACAGTATTAAATAAAACTGAGCAAAAAACCGTAAATGGAGGATGGATTTACATTATCTGTCATACTTGTGAGCCATTGCCACCGGGATACATTTGTATGAATCAAGTTTTTTGTGGAGGAGTTTAATCTATTTCCATTATAAGATACTAAAGCGGGGAGATCCCGCTTTTTTTGTGCCATAAAAAGTTTTATGAACGAATTTTTAAATGAATTAGAAGATAATTCACTCTGACGAAATTATCATTTCAACAGTATAAAAGACTTTTAGTTAAGTACTTGCAAGCAATTTAAAATAATGTATTAAAATGTTTAAAAAGTATCGAGTTCTCAAATGGATAGGAGTTTTTATAATGCTATTATTAACAATTACCATTTGTTTTGTTTTATGGTTACGAAATGCGTTACCAGCAAGAGAAGCAAATTTAGAAAAGACAGAAGTAAAAGATTTACCATATCTATCACAAAATATTATTCCTAATAGAGGTAAAATTTTGACAGTAGTTACTAGTACTAACATTATGGGAAAGAGTGGGAAAAGTACGGGGTATGAATTGACTGAATTGGCACGTGCTTACTATGTTTTTGAAGCAAATGGCTTTGAAGTGGATATTGCTAGTCCTAAAGGAGGAAAAGCTCCAGTTATAATTGACGATGAAGATATGGGGAGATATGATTTTGCTTTTTTAAACGATAAAGTAGCACAGCAAAAAGCCAATAATACAATTCCTATAAAAGATATTGTCTCAGAAAATTATAAAGCTATTTATTTTGTAGGAGGGAAGGGGACTATGTTTGATTTTCCTAACAATGAAACAATACAAACTATTGTGAAAGAATATTATCAATCAAATAAAGTAATTGGGGCAGTTTGTCATGGTCCGTCAGCTTTGGTAAATGTTCAATTAGATAATGGTCGTTTATTATTAGAGAATAAAAAAGTAAGTAGTTTTACGAATAAAGAAGAGCTTCTTCTTATTTCAGATGCTAAGGAAATATTTCCCTTTTTACTCCAAGATAAGTTAACTATTCAAGGAGCCAAGTTTGAAGAAGGGGCAATGTATTTAGAAAAAGTGAGCCATGATAAGAATTTGATTACAGGGCAAAATCCTTGGTCTACATGGAGTTTGGCAGAGAAAATGATTGAACAGCTAGGGTATACTTTAAAACCAAGAGTTAAAACTGGAGAAGAAAATGCTGTCACGGTTTTAAATTCTTATTACAAGAATGATAAATCAAAAGCAAAAGAACAAATTGAAAGGTTTCTTTTGCAAGAACGAAAGGTTGTAGATAGGGTATTATTAGCAAAGCATGGAATTATTGCAGCAATGAGAGGAAATATAGGTGATTTTATTAATTTACTTAGTTTAGTAGATTTTGCTAAAAAATGTGAAGGTAAGAGTATTAAAATATAAGTACATTTGGAGAAATTAGTTAAATGAGTTTTTTAAATATACTTCTCGTTATTATTAGCAGTGCAGGACTCATTCATGGAGTCACATTCGCTATACACCTTATTTTTTTCAAAAAGAAAAAGCTAATAACGAACTATTTATTAGCTTTTATTTTAATTTTTATGGCTTTCAGAATAGGTAAATCTGTAATGCTCAATTTCGGTGATAATTTAGAACCAATCTTTATTTTTACGGGATTATCTTTTTTATTATTGATTGGTCCTATTTTACGATGGTATGTTGCTGGAATGACTCAGATAAATTTTAAGCTTCCTAGTTACTTTTTTTTAGAATTATTGCCATTCCTACTTGTAGTAATTGCCAGTTTTTTTGCACCAGAGGAAGGCTTCAATACTAATAAAAAACAAGTGATTTTTATTTTTGGTAGTATTTTAATCTTTATCTATTTGCATTTTGCTTTTTATATATTTCTATCATACAAAACATTAAGGGATAACCAAAAATTGAATGGGAATAAGACGCTTACAAAAGCTCATAAATCGATACGTAGTTGGCTTCAAATGTTATTGGTAGGATTTATACTAATTTGGATTTCTTATTTTTTAAATATAATAGAAGATTCAGTTCCATATATCATTGGTCCTATCATGTATTCTTTGGTAGTATATTATTTAAGTTATAAAGCATTCAAATTGAAGGTTACTGATTTAAATGGTAATATATTTAAGCCTAATGATGATAGAATTTTGTTTGATAAAATAGTTAGTTTGATTCACAAGGATAAACTTTACTTAGAAACTACCTTATCATTAGCTAGTTTAAGTAAACTTATAGGAAAAAGTACACAGAAAACTTCCGAAGTGATTAATCAATATGCTAAGCAAAATTTTAATGATTTTATTAATTATAAAAGAATACAGGAAGCCAAAGAACTTCTTAAAGATGAAAATAATAAGAACTTTACTATAGCATCTATTGCTTTTGATGTAGGATTTAGTAGTTTATCTTCATTTAATAGCGCTTTTAAGAAGTTTGAAGAGATAACTCCATCAACTTATAGAAAGAAAGTTTTTTCATAAGAAAACAGTAAATACTCTTATTTTCTGTCCTTAAGTTTTATCAAAATTTACTTCAATATCTTAAAAAACTAAAATTTAGTTTACTTTAATTGTCATATTTTAAAACTTGCTGTCACTAAAGTAGTAGAAAGAAGCAATTACAATATGCAAAATCAACCAAATCAAACTTTTGAAGAGCTTATTGAAATAAATAAAGGAAAGATTTATAGAATCTGTAAAATCTATGCAGTAAACCCTATAGAGCCAGAAGATTTATTTCAAGAAGTAGTTTATCAAATATGGAAATCATTTACCAACTTTAAAGGAAAATCTAGTATAAATACTTGGATTTATAAGGTTGCATTGAATGTTTGTATGCGTTCAAGAGAAAGGCTTAAGAGAAGAAACGATAAAACCGTTAGGCTAGATTCAATTCAATTTGTAACAAAACAAAATACAACTAACCCAGATCAGGATGAAAAGTACAAAGCCTTACAAAGTTGTATATCATTATTAAAACCAGTAGATAAATCGATCATAATACTTTCTTTAGAAGGTTTGCCTTATAAAGAAATTGCAAAGGTAACCGAACTATCAGAGAATCATATAGCAGTTAAAATGAAACGGATACGAAAACAGCTACTGAATTGTATAACTTCTAAAATAAAATAAGATGGAGCAAAGAGAACAACAAGAAGTTTGGGAAGACATTAAAAATATTTGGAATACTTCTGCCGATTCAAAAGAAATAAATATTCTAATGTCTGAATTGGTGATTGAATTAAAGAGTAAAACAAGTGAGTTTGAAAGAAACTCTATAAAAAAAGATGTAACATTTATGAAAGGAGCAGTAAGTGATTTTGAAAAGAAATCTATTCAAAGAGATTTAGCTATTTTGAAAAAAGGAATGGCTGAATTTGAAAAGAATATTGTACAACGTGGTGTATATCTTTTTAAGAATTTGGTCAAAGTATTTTTAAAAAGATTTAAAGGAACAAATAAGGACAACAAAAACTAAAACTTCCTTTTTATGATACGTATTGTTTTAATCTTAAACTTACTTTTCTTTTCATGTGTTTGTAACTCACAATCTTTGGTAGATAGAAAAGAATTGTATAAAAAAATAGATAAATATTTAACCAAAGGAACGGAGAATGGATTTTCTGGAGCAGTTTTAGTAGCTCAAGAAGGAAACATAATTTTAAACAAGGGGTATGGGTTAGCTAATAAGGAATTAGATCTTTTGAATAGCCCTCAAACGATTTTTTCAACAGGCTCTGTAACGAAGCAGTTTACAGCAACAGCGATTCTAAAATTAGTAGCGCTTGGTAAACTGAAATTAAATGATTCTTTGCAATTATTTTTTAAGGAATTACCAAAAGACAAAGAGAATATTACGATACACCAATTATTAACGCATTCGGCTGGATTTTTAGATGTAATAGGAAACGGTGATTTTGATCATATACCAACCTCTGAATTTTTTAAACAGCTGTTTGATACTGAACTGAGGTATACTCCAGGAACCAAGCACCAATATTCTAATGCTAGTTATAGTATTTTAGCTAGAATAATTGAAATTGTTTCTGAATTGCCCTATGAGCATTTTTTACAAGAATATCTGTTTAAACCAGCAGGTATGCTGCAAACCGGATATCTGATTCCTGCATGGAAATCTGCTAATTTAGCTCAAGGTTATCATAAAGGAATTACATATTGGAGGTCCATGGTTACACGTTTTAAGGAAGACGGAAAAGTATCTTGGGTTTTGAAGGGAAATGGAGGTATTCAATCTACGCAAGAAGATATGTTTAAATGGTACAAAGCCTTAAAATCAAATAAAATTCTTGATGTTAAACATACAAAACTTTTAATAACTCCTTATATACAAGAACAGGAGGGAAGTGATGAAAGTCACTATGCTTATGGCTGGGCGATTTTTAAATCAAAAAGGAACACAAAAATGATTACGCACAATGGATCCAATGGTATTTTCTTTCATGAGTTTATGTGGTTACCCAAGGAAGACGTTGTGATTATATTTTCTACTAATGCATATAGCCGAGAGGTAGAAATACTTTGGAAACTAAAAGAAATGCTTTTTAATAAGAGCTATACACCAAAACCAATACAAAATAGTCCATATACATTGGTAATGAAATTTATAAAAAGTAATAGTCCTAAACAAATTAAAGAACTGTTGACTCTCATAAGAGATGAATTTGGTACTCGTTTTAACAATGTTAATGTTTTGAACAAGATAGGGTATACGTTGTTAGCTGGAGAGCAGTATCGCGATTGGGTGGTGCCCTTATTTGAAATGAACACCCAAATGTTTCCTAAGAATGCCAATATTTGGGACTCTTTGGGAGATGGTTATACAGCAATGAGGGATACAGAGAATGCAATAAAAGCATATCAAAAAGCACTAGAAATTGATCCAACAATTTCAAGTTCCATAGAATCATTAGGAAAATTGGGCATAAATGTAAAGCAACAGACAAAGAGTCCAATTAAAATATCAAATATCATAATGGAGAGTTATTTAGGCATTTATCAATTATCTTCAGGACATTCTATAAATATTACAAGAAAAGAAGATAGTTTATTTATTGAGTTTCCAGGAAGAACAGCCATGAAGTTATCTCCAATAGTATCGAATAAGTTTAGTATTGGTAATAGAAATGCTACTTTGACTTTTAATAAAAATGAAACTGAAAAGATTATAAGCTTTACAATTAATGAAGGAGGAGAGGAAATGATTGCTTCAAAGAAATAATGAGTTAAAATAAAGTACATTTGTTGTAAAAAAAATTATTGGACTCATTAACACAAATTGTTTTAGGAGCCTCAGTTGGTGAAGCTGTTTTGGGGAAAAGAGCAGGAAATAAAGCTATGCTGTATGGTGCTATTGCTGGAACAATTCCTGATTTAGATGTTATTTTTGGTAAACTAACAGATACGGTTACAGCTATAGAATGGCATAGAGGTATAAGTCACTCTTTAGTGTTTTGTTTGTTTATGGCTCCATTATTGGGTTGGTTGGTACATAAATTAGAGCGGAGATTAGATATTGAGTGGAAGGCATGGAGTACATTGTTTTTTTGGAGTCTGGTTACACACCCTTTGTTAGATATGTTTACTTCTTGGGGTACGCAGTTTTTATGGCCTATTCAAACAAGAATTGCTTTCAATTCCATTTTTGTCATAGATCCAATGTATACGTTACCTTTCTTAATTTGTCTATTATCTGTCTTATTTTTTAAAAGGAATTCTAAAACAAGAAGACGTCTCAATTTTGTTGGATTATTTGTTTCTTCAACTTATTTAATTATTACGCTCCTTATCAAGTCCGTTGTTAACCTGAAATTTGAAAAAGCACTAGAAAAACAAGGGGTAGCGTATACTGAAATAAGTTCGCGTCCTTCTGCACTAAATATTATATTATGGAATGCAAATATTGATACTCCAGAGTATTATCTAATGGGAGAATATTCCTTTTTTGATACACAGCCTATTAGTTTTGAAAAATTTCCGAAGAAACGGGGAGTAACGTCAGAATTAGAGGTTTTTCCTAAAGTACAGCGATTAATAGGTATTAGTCAAGGATGGTACATTATTGAAGAAAAAGAGGACAAGTGGTATTTTAATGATTTACGGTTTGGTTTGATACCGAGGAAAGGCGGTAGCTCATTTTTTGTGTTTTCCTATCTCTTAGAATATAAAAATGGAGAGATTCATGTAAGTGAAGTTCCTAAAACTGATCGTGATGCTAAATTTTTAATGCAAAGATTGTGGAAAAGGATAAAAGGGAATTAGCAATTATTATTAAAACATTCTATATTTTCGTATAAATCTATTGTTTCTAATGTCAAAATTACCCAATACTACGACAAGTATATTTTCAGTAATGTCTCAGTTAGCGAATGAGCATAATGCAATTAACCTATCTCAAGGATTTCCTAACTTTTCTGTAGATAAACGGTTATTACAAATTTCTGAACGATTGTTAGTTGAAAATATTCATCAATATACTCCAATGATTGGATTACCGAGCTTATTGGAAAAGATAGCCGTATTAACAGAAAAACATTATAAGAGAAAACTAGATACAAATACAGAATTATTGGTTACATCAGGTGCAACACAAGGAATTTATACAGCCATAAATGCTTTGATAGGCAATGGAGATGAAGTATTGATATTAGATCCCAGCTATGATAGCTATGAGCCTTCAGTATTGGTTGCGGGAGGCACACCAGTAAGAATAGCACTGAATGATGATTATTCTCCAAATTTTAATCGAATAGAAGAAACAATTACATCAAAAACTAAGTTATTAATCATTAATAACCCTCATAATCCAACAGGTAAAATTTGGAGTGAGCAGGACATGGAAGCATTGGAAGTTATTTTAGATAAATATCCACAAGTAATATTACTTAGTGATGAAGTTTATGAATACATTTCTTTTAAACATGCTCATATTTCAATAAATACGCGTCCTAAGCTTATTCATAAAACCGTTATAGCAAGTTCTTTTGGGAAATCATTACATGTAACTGGGTGGAAAGTTGGTTATTTAGTAGCTCCAGAAATTTTGATGAAAGAAATTAAAAAAGTGCATCAGTTTCTTGTTTTTAGCGTAAATAGTACCGCACAGCATATTATTTCTCAGTATTTAGATGTAGTAGATTTTAATGAGGTTGCTACTATGTATAATCAAAAAAGGAATTTGTTCCAAAAGGCACTAAAAGAAAGTCGTTTTGAAGTATTACCTTCAGAAGGTACTTATTTTCAAGTAGTCAATTACAAAGATATTAGTGAGAAAAGTGATATCGAATTTGCAAAAGAATTAACCATAAAGCATGGAGTAGCAGCTATTCCCATTTCTGTATTTTATAGAGATGCTACAGATAAAAAAATGCTACGATTTTGTTTTGCTAAAACAGATGAAACTTTATTATCGGCAGTTGATAGACTTATTAGTATCTAAAGATTAAAATTAATTTTATATTTTTCATTTTAATTATTTAACGTTATTTCATGTTAAAAACCATACAGATTGTAGCATTGATACAAGGACTATTTTTATTAACTGTGCTTTTTATTAAAAAAGACATGTATAAACGTCTTAATTTTTGGCTGCTATTTGTAACTATTCTGTCATTGTTATTGCATATTGTTGGAGATGATGATTTCAACTTGTTTCAAACTGACGCTAATTGGTATGTCTTTCACTCACCATTAGTGGTTACACTGTTCTTTTTGTTGATAAAGTATCATAACACAGATGAAACAAATTTTAAAAGGAAAGACTTCTTATACTTTTTACCCTATATGGTTTTTGTGCTGTTGCAGGCCATGGAGAACCTTCCTAATGTAAATGAAACTTTCCCGTTTTTAATAGCTGAAGGTATTATTGGGGTTATCATGATGTACTTTCTTGGATCTATCATACAAGATATTCTTAAAAAGAAAAAAGATCAATGGATGTTGATTTTTATTGTGCCATATAGTATTGCATATGTTATAGACTCTTTTTCTTACTTTTTTACTGGAGAACATGATGCCATTCCCTTTTTAGAAAGTTATGGAGTTATAGGTATATCTGCATTATTGTTATATGTTATATTGTTTAAATTAGTAGTTACTCCTAAAGAAATTCTTCCTAAAGGAGAACTAAAAGAGTACAAAACTTCGAGCTTAAAAAAAGCTAATATTGAAGCCTATAAAATTGATTTCTTGAGGTTAATGGAAGAAGAAAAGCTGTTTAAAGACCCAAGTTTAACCGTAAATCAGGTAGCAAAAAGGATGAATATTCCTAGGCAACACCTTTCGGAAGTATTGAATGTACATATGAAAACTGGATTTCAAGATTTTATAAATAAAAAGAGATTGGAAGAGTTTGTAAAATATCTTAAGGACGATACATTTAATAATTATACAATACTAGGAATAGCTACTGAAGTAGGTTTTAAGTCGAAATCCTCATTTAATACTGCTTTTAAAAAGCACTATGGAATGACTCCAACTGAGTTTAAAAAGAATATGATAAATCAATAGATTGTACTTTACAAAAGTTAAATTAAATTTTCATTGTATAACATAAGAGTACTAAAAACGTATTTAATACTTTTTTACAATCCTTTATAAAAGGAAGAATAACGCTTTTCACCTCCTTATTTATCTGCGTTTTTAAGAGAAATGGGTTTACAATACGCTTAACGAACCTATATAAATTTGATACATATCTTCTAGTAATTAGTTTTACTCAATAATTGATTAAAAAGAGCGATTGAACTCTTTAAAAAATCGAGAATAAAACTTATGTATGAGAAGATATAATAAAATGATGTTTCTAATATCATTATTACTACATACCATAACAAGTAGTTTCGCGCAGGTTTCGACTTTAAGTTCTACTCAAAGAAATCATAAAATTATGGGAGATATTTTAGTTGGAGCAATGCCAGCTTTGTCTTTAGGATCTGCACTTATATGGAATGAAAATTCAAACGAAACGCTAGAGTTCTCAAAATCATTACTTGGAACTATTGGATTAACGTATGGATTAAAACTTATAATAGCTAAAGAACGTCCGAATGGTGAAAGTCAGAATAGTTTTCCATCCAGACATACATCTATTGCATTTGTTAGTGCAGCATCCATTCAAAAAAGATATGGTTGGAAGTTAGGAATCCCTGCGTATTTATTAGCAAGCTATGTTGGATACTCTCGTATAAAGTCTAAAAAACATGATGAATGGGATGTGCTTGGGGGTGCAGCTATAGGTATTGGCATGAATTACATTTTTCCTCAAAGTAAGCATAACAAAGGATTCAGGTTTTCCCCTGGACTCATTGAAAACATGCCCACTATTGGGTTCAGATATCGATTTTAAAGAGAATTAACCATTATGCAACGGTTTGATAAAGAACAATCTGAAGCTTGATCTAATTATAGCGTTAATTTTAAAACTCAAATAGATCAAATTTAAATTTAGAAAACAAAATATACTAATAATGAAAGGTTTAAAAGAAATAGCAACATGGAAAACAATAATATTTCTGTTTATTATAGATTCACTATTTACATTTCATGTTTTTAAAATAAAGAATGAAATATACAAGCTTTTAGGGGGCAAGGTAGTTTTTTTAGAAGAGAAATTCTCTTATGACTATTTTGACGTCTTAAAACAGTTTAAAATGTTGGGAAATGAAGGAATGTATATGTATTCTAAAGTTTTTTCAGGAGTATATACAATCTATCCTTTTATACATGGAGTACTTTATTTCTTATTATTAGTAATGCTTCTTAAAAAACTGTTTCCAAAAAACATACAAATTAGTTATTGGATAGTTATTCCAGTAGTTATTTTTCATTCCTTAGAAAACTTCTTGTTACTAAATTTATTACAAAGTCATCTAAATATATCTACAATTCAAGTATTTATATCATCATTAGTAACACAATTAAAATGGATAGGTACTATGATTATGTTTTTAACTACAACTGTCTTGTTTACTTTATTCTTAATACGCACGTATGCAAAAAATAGAGAAATAAACTTTTTAAGAATTTTGGAAATCAAAAGGTAGCCCCCTAGATTAGGCATAGAATAGTATTAGCAGTTTATGAAGTGTAGTATTATACTATAAAACATTACAGAACACGATTGTGTAATGTTTTGATTTTGAGTCATTAAGATTTGGAGGTAGTTATTTAGCTAAGAATATTTGGGAAATTTAACTTGTTGTAAAATAACTTAAGTCTTTGATAATCATTTGTTTGAAAATGTTTTTTGCAATTTTTGCAGAATGTTTTGTTTGCTCATTACCAATATTTTATGTAATTTACCTGCAATTAGTTTTAGTCCTGGGGGGCTGAGCGAATTAATCCTAGTGCAGGTTCATAGTAGCCTGTGCTTCTTTTTTTATCCCAATTCTAGTTTAAACTTAAATTTGTCCATTACACAGTAAACAAATTTTTACACTAAAATTGTGGTTCCTGATGAGGATTTATTATTAAACTCATCAAAATAAAAATCAATTCTTCCAAGATTTACGCCATAAGCTCCGACTTGATTAACTAGCATATTTTTTCCATCTATATTTTTGACAATAGTTGGTTTAGGTAAAAAAGTATGTGTGTGTCCTCCAATAATTAAATCAATATGTTTGGTAGCCTTAGCTAAGTTTAAATCAGAAATTTTATCTGGATTGTTTTTATAATAATAACCTAAATGTGATAAGCATATAATCAAATCACATTGTTGTTCATTTTTTAATTCTGTAGTGATGTCTTGGGTAATTTCAATTGGATCAAGATATCGAGTTTCTTTATACATTTTTTTACTTACCAATCCTTCCAGTTCAACACCTAATCCAAATATTCCAATTTTTACACCATCTTTAATAATAATTTTATAAGGCTTGACATGTGTATCTAAAACGGTATTTTTAAAATCGTAATTAGCGGAGACAAAATCAAACTTTGCATTAGGAAGTTGCTTGTATAAACCATCAATAGAATTGTCAAAATCATGATTTCCAATGGTAGCTACATCATATTTTAGCATGCTCATCAATTTAAATTCAAGTGCTCCACCAAAGAAATTAAAATAGGGAGTACCTTGAAAAATATCACCAGCATCTAATAATAAGGTGTTCGGGTTTTCATTTCTTATTTCTTCAATAAGACTAGCTCGTCTTGAAACTCCTCCCTGATTGGCATATCTATTATGATTTTTATTAAAAGGTTCTATATGGCTATGTGTATCATTGGTGTGTAAAATGGTAATGTGACGTTGATTATTTCCAATAAATGAAGGTAAGGTTAATCCCGTCGCAGCTAAAACTGAGGCTCCTCCAATCTGTTTTATAAATTTTCTTCTTTTCATTACTTAATAATTACACGGTTATCTATTCCTGCTTTCAAAGTATCGGTCTTTTCAAAATAATCAATGATTGCCGTTCTAGCTTTATAATCTAGTTTTACTAAACTTTCAGGGTTCTTAAAAAACACCATATTGTCTCCACCTCCTTGTAAATAATCAGATGTAAGAACTGTATAAGATTTATTTTTATCAAAATCCTTCCCATTAATTTTTAAGAAGTACTCGCTATTATTAACAATCAATTCTATATTTTTAGATATAGGATGTGCTCTTTTGTCATTGATAAAAAAATTAACCAGTTCTATAACTTTATTCCCTGTAAGGGTAACTACTACTAATTCATTTTCAAAAGGCATTAACTTAAATGCACGCTCAACCGTTACTTTTCCTTTCGGAATGGTTGCTCTTATACCTCCATAATTAAACAAGGCAAAATCTATAGATGTATCTGTTTTTTCTTTAAAAATAAAACTAGCCGAATCAAACCAAAGATCTGCCAGAAGATTTCCTACAGCACTTTGTCCAGAGTGCTGTTCTTTTAAAAAGTCTTTTGAAGCATAAGACAATACCTGTTGCATATCAGAAGTTAGTTTCTTTTTATAAGGTTGTATTAGACTATCAATTTTATGAGAAGAGTTAATTGTACTATCGATAGCAATGGTTTTTGCCGTAATTTTAGTAAGCTGTTGAGGATTTTTTTTACAAGATATAATTAATAATAATAGGTAAAGTAAATGGATTGGTTTCATTTATTTTTCTTCAAATTAATTGGTAAATTTTTCAAGAGAGTTTAAAATTACATTAATCTTTTGAGATTAAGAAACGAATACATCTATTGTAATGTTGATATTTTATGTAAGTTATTCATCTTTTCAATGAGATCTCCTTGAATAGCAACTACTGCAGACTTAGGAATTCCATCTTTATCGAAAGGCCAAGTGCTAGTAGGGTGTTTGAGATCATTAGTTTGTTCTCCTGGATGTTGGACACTTAAAAATAATGTTTTTCCATCTGGAGAAAACCATGGGCCAGTAAGTTCTGCATCTCGAGGAGCTGAAGCTACTCGAATTACTTTACCTGCATTTTCTCCATGCCTAGGTATCACAAATAAACTGTTATTTTTAAATGGCATATAGGGTTTATCACTTCTGTTCATAGAACTTCCAGACATATCTGAAGTCATCCATAAATTTCCAGATAAATCAAAAGCCAAATTGTCTGGGCAAGAGAATCCATTTTCTTTTCCACCTGCTAAATACGTACTTGCATTAAAGGTTAAAGCATCAAATTTGCCATTTGATTCTTCAATTTTTAAAATGGATCCATGAACATCATTTTTAGGTTTGTTGTTGGTTAAGGTGATTAAAATATTTCCGGTAATAGGGTCTATTTCAATATCTTCTGGACGATTTAATTCGGTAGCTCCTAATAATTTGGAAGCTTCTCGAGCTCTAATCAGTACTTCTGTTTGGTTTTTGAAATGTTCTTGTAAAATTGGTTGTGTTTTATAATCTAAAGCTAACCATTTTCCATTAATTGTATCTGCAACATATAACGTTCCTTCTTTTAAAGAATGTGGTTTAGAAGAAACGAATTTATATAAATGTTCATCGTTTTTATCGTCTCCAGTATAAGCAACAACACGTTTATCTTTTAACTCATATAAAGTACAACATTCATGAGCAAATCTACCTAAAGCAATGTGTTTTTGGGCGTTGCCAGTTTTAGGGTCAATTTCAACTACCCAACCGTAATGTTCTGGAGGATAATTATAAAAACGTTCCCAATCTAAGTTACTCTGTTTATGCATTGGATTATTATCTGAGTCGTACATCGTTTCTCCAAATACATCACTATAGTTTTCCTCACAAGTTAGAAAGGTTTTCCAAGGTGTAATACCACCAGAGCAATTACTATTTGTACCAATAGCAATGGTTTTACCTTTGATAGGAGTATCCCAGTTCAATTGCATAGGAGTATGTGCGGTAATACGTCGGTTGTAGGGATCATTTTTAACAACTTCCCACTTCCCATTAACTTCCTTAATTCTAATAATACTCCCACCAACATTATACATTTCTTTATTTACCTGCTCAATAGTACGATGTTCCATTGGGTTTCTGTAAGTTCTATAATCGAAATTAGAAACAAATAAAGGGTTTACATATTCATGGTTTACCCATAACAAACCATCTTTAGGATTGTTGTCATTCAATGGAATAAAACAAGTAAAATCGTTATTAAACCCAAAAGTATCGGTATTACTTATTTGGTCTCCCCATTTTACAATAACATGATGTTGTAGTCCTTCTGTAAGTATTAAATCATCTTGATCTGTGGGAGCTAAGTTTTTTAAAATAACCTTTTTCAATCGGTCTAAGTCCTCATTAGATATATTTTTAGAGGAAAGGGGAGTGGTAGTACTTCCACAACTTACTAAAAAAGGAGGTGTAGCCATTACTCCCAGGCTAGCTTTTCCTAAAAAGGAAAGAAATTTTCTTCTATTATATTCCATAGTTTAATTTAAGGAATGCTTCTCTAAACAAGTTAGACTCGAATATACATTTTTAAAACTATTTTCGAATCTATCATAGATTTTTCCGTTTATTTTAACTGAATGAAATGGAAAGTTACCTAAACTATCCTGAAGTTCTTTTATTTTATTGTTAAGAAAATGAGAAAGTATTGCATCCTTGCGATTATCCGAATTCCAAATGATTTCAGAGTGTCTTCTCTGATTACTTATTTTAGAATAAAAGTGTTTTAATCCACTAATTTTAGTGAAAAATTGTCCTTCCAACGCATCCAAAAAAATTGGATTATCATTGGAAAGGACAACACTAATCTCCCTAATGTTATGTTCAAGCATTAACGTTTTTAAACTATCTATAGTTTTATAATCTGTGGTAAATGAATTACCAAGAGATGTATAAAAATAGTTTTGATGTTTAAAAGTGCTATTAACATGGGTTTCTAAACAATCGGTTGGACATAGAAGATAAAGTACTGAATGCATTAAGCTACAATATCTGGATTGGTATATGGAAATGATGAGTGATGTACATCAATTTTTAAGTCATTCCCAATAAGCTTGTAGCCAAACGTGTATTCAACTTTAGCCTCATTTCCTTCTAAATCTGTGAAAAAATAGTTTCCCATGGCAATTGCACGGTTTTCTTCAAGAATAAAACCTGAATTCTCAAATCTAACCTTAGTCCATGGTTGAATTGCAAAACCTTTATCTTCTTTACAGGCTCTATTGTCGCCAGCAATAAAATAAGATAATGCCTCTATTTTTGTAGGTCTAAATTGCTCTAGTTCACATTTGGTTGGCTTAAATAAAACCGAACCTGACCCAAAACTATAACGTTCATCAAGAAAATTGTTCGCATAGGCTTCACATTCAACCCTATTTTCTTTCAATGCGCCTATTTTTACGACTCCGTTACCCCATTTTTCTTGTACTTCTAATACTTGTTCTTTTGTAATCATGTGTAGTTTAATTATATGTTCGTTAAAGTAGGTTAGTATGTGATTCTAGAGCAATTATAACATTCAATGTTAATTAATATCAAATCACACTAATGCAACCTAGTTGCAAATATAAATGATTATTTTATTATTGCAACTAAGTAGCGTTTAATAAAGTGTTAAATAATTGTAGTGTATAATTTTTTAAGTAGTCATCTTAATACTTACCGTAAAAAGATAATTATCTTCTATGTGTTGTAACTTTTAGATATTGAGTGTTTTAAAAATATTCCATAAAAGAAATTTATGTGTTTTTTACAGTTAAAAAGAAGATAATAAATGAATATTTTTTTATAATTTTATCTAATCACTATGATAAAAGTGATTTTTCCAACCTTATTTTCCTACTAATAATACCGTTATGGTGTTGTAATTACTTATGGATAGGTATTTCCAATTCCATAGTACACATTTATATTAATAACTTAAAACCAAACTACATATGAAACATACAACTAAATTCAAGTGCTTAATGTTTGTGCTATTATTAGCCGTTTTTACGCTACCTGAACAAGCTATTTATTCTCAAGAAACCAAGACACAGACAACTGTAAAAACTCAAACTGACTCGATAAAAGAAAATAATGAGACAAAAAAGAAGAAGATAAGTAAAGGAAATGATGATAAAAGGAACGATAAGATAGTAATATCTGGAGAGATTATACAAAATATCAGTATTGCTTTTTTTGTGATTATGTTAACCTTAATCATTTTATTCTTTTATCACATACGTTATAAAAATCAGTATTTAGGATTTCAATCTATAAAATATATTGGTCTTGTATTGATGTTCCCAGGTATATGCATTTTAGCTTTGGTAGGAGGAGATAAGTTAATCTCGGGATCAACTTTGGCCGCTTTATTAGGTACTATAGCTGGGTATGTGCTTTCTAGAGAAAGAGATGACGATGGAATAGGTAACAATGAACAAACAGAAAATCTTAACAAACAAATTAAATCTTTAAAAGAGAAGGAAGCCGCATTATTAAAAGAAATAGAAACCCTAAAACAAAAATTACCTAAAACCAAGGCAAATGAGTAGATCTAAAAAAATATCCTTAACAAAGGAAGTTAGAATGAATGCTTATTCAGCGGCAAATTATCTTAATTTAGATGTTGAAAAAGCCTTACATATACAATTACCATTTGATGTATATCTTCAAGATCCATTGGTAGCTGAAAAAGATCCTAAAGCTGGTTTTGATGAGAATTTTTACGTGTCTTGGGAACCAGGAATTTCAGATGGGCCAACAAGTGCCCGCTTTGCAATTGTTGATTACAATGGAGATACAGATATGCTGTTACCAAAAGCAAAATGGAATGAAAAGGAGGGACAGTTTTATGACATAAATAAAAAAGTACTAGACAAATCAAATTTAAATAACTTACAATTTCACCAAGTGAATGTTTGGGCAATTTTACAGAGAGCTTTGGCCTTTTTTGAAAATGGTTTTGGTTTAGGACGCCCTATTCCTTTTGGGTTTGAAGGAAATCGTTTAATTGTAGTGCCTCATGCTGGTTATGGGCAAAATGCTTTTTATGATAGATCAAGTAAATCATTACAATTCTATTACTTTGATAATGATAACGACGATAGAATTTATACGTGTCTTTCTGCAGATATTATAAATCATGAATTTGGTCATGCTGTCTTAGACGGAATACGTCCTTATTTTATCAATAGCTTTCTAGTTGAAACGGGTGCTTTTCATGAATATATAGGTGATATTACAGCTATTTTAATTCTATTAAGAAACAATCAGTTCAGAAAAAGATTAGCAGACAAAACAGATGGTGATTTTGATAAAGAAAAGATCTTATCATCTTTGGCAGAGCAGTTTGGTGATTCGGTCATAGAAAAGCCATATTTAAGAACGGCTAGAAATTCACTAAAAATGAATCAACAAAAAGTTAAAGAAAGTCAGAGTCCACATTTTATTTCTCAAGTGATGACTGGTGCTATGTTTGATATTTTAAAAGGATTTGCAAATAGTTATGTGAAAAGGGCACAAGCAAGTTCTGGCGATACAGCTAAAGATGTGGCAAATAGAGCTTTTTATTGGGCGATACAACGAATGCAAAGTGTTGCAGTTCAACCGTTAGATTTGTTACCTCCGATAGATGTTACATTTAAAGACTATGCTAAAGCCGTATTAAAATCATTCATATTGGCGGACCCAAAAGATCCGAATAACTACTATGATATGATGATTGATGCATTTTATGATAGACAGATTCTTTCGAAGGGAGAAGCAAAGGAATTGAAAGAAATTAATCATATTTATGAAGAACTAAATCCACAAGTATATCATAGTATTGATAGTATTTCAAGGTCTAAAACAGCGGCATATAAATTTTTGAATGATAATAGACCACAATTAATGATTCCAGCAAATCAAGATATTATTGTGGCTGATTTATATGATGCAAACAAATTTATAAGAAGAGGTATACGAATGCCAAGACAAATAATACTTCAATATTTATGGAGAGAAGATGTGGTTTTAAGAGGTCCACAGTTCGGTGAGTATAACGGAAAGGTAACCACAATGTTATGCGGAGGAACGTTGGTTTTTAATGAAAAAGGAACTCTGCTCTCATGGATGAGAAAACCTGGTACCGATTTAAAAGTAGGAAGTGTAAACAAGCCTAATAGAAGGAAGGAGATTGAAGCAGGAAAAAAAAGAAAAGAAGAATTTTTAGAAACATTAGCACAACGAATACAATCTGGGCAGGTAGGAGCATTGATTGGTAGTACCAAAGGGTTTTTAGGAACTAGAATTCCTAATGTTTTGGTAAAAGAGGAAAATAATTTACTATCATTTGAGCTAACACCTCATTTTAATTTAAAACATGAAGAACAATTAAACACTAATAAAAAATGGGAAATAAGCTCTTAATAAGAAGTTATAATGTTGGTTGTGGGGATTGTTTTTATGTAAGAATTCCAAATAACGATGATGGGTTTCACATTTTAATTGATTGTGGGTCTAAAGAAGGAATAAATAGTGGAGTATTAGATGGTTCTATTAAGCATTTAGAAGAGCATATGCTTCCAACGGTTTCTGGTTCGAACAAAAAACGACTTGATTTGATTGTTGTTACACATCGTCATGAAGATCATATCAAAGGATTTGATCCTAAATTCTTTAAAAATATAGAGATTGAGAATATTTGGATTACAGCGGCTATGAATGAGCAGCATCCGCAGGCAAAGAAAACGTTGGCTTTAAACGGCCTAGTAGAAGAAGAAATTATTAAGTTAAAAAAGGATAAGGTCAACTTTAGTCCAGAGTTAAGAAATTTAGTAGGATTATATGGAATTAGGAATAAAGGAGCTACAAAAGCATTAACTCAAGAGCTACCTAATAAAAATGGAATTTCAGTTGATTATGTTCATGCAGGATTAGTATTTGACCATCATAAATTGAATGTCGAAGATGATACTAAAATTACAGTTTTAGCTCCTGAAAAAGATATCGATCATTTTTATCTAGGAAAAGATATAGATAGAAGTTTGAAAGGCTTTACAGAGGTGGCCGATACAATTTCAAAACATCCTAAATCTAGTCAATCGGCAAAACCAACCAATATTAATGGGGCTGATTTTAGAACTTTAAAAGCAAGAATGGTGTCAAATGCGTTGGCATTTGCTGTTGATGATTCGAGTATTCAGAACAATGTTAGCACAGTATTATTGATAGAATGGTGTAATAACAGATTATTGTTTGTAGGTGATGCGGAATGGCATGGAGAATTCAAAGCAGGAAAAAAGAATGGTAGTTGGAATGTTATGTGGAAAGAAAGAAAAGATTTACTAAATAAGCCTATTGATTTTTTAAAGGCTGGACATCATGGTAGTTTTAATGCTACACCGTGGAATCGAGATGAAGATAGTAATCATGAAGTCAATCAAATTTTCGATGCTATATTACCAAAACCACTAGAAGGTGAAGAACCTACGGCATTATGTTTAGTCTCTACAAAAAGAAAACAGTACGTTACAATCCCTGATGCAGAATTGTTGGTTGAGTTAGGAAAGCGTGTTGGCAACACAAAAAATTATCACAAAAGTTTAAGGAAAGAAGATTCGACATTTAATCCAGAGACAGATATTTATAATTATTCCATAGAGGAAGAATATACGAAACCTCCGTCTCCTAGAGAAGTAGGTGAAAAAGAATGGTTTAATAATCCACAACCTTTAAGAACAGATATGGAATCTAAAGGAAGAGGAAGTAAAACTATGTTTAATGAAATAGAATTTGTTGATGTAGAAATAAGTCCGAAGTAATAACTTTCCTTTTAATAGAAATTCTTAAAATAAATAAAAGAGTGCAGAAATACATTATGATCACTGCACTCTTTATTTATTGTTTAAATATTAAATCGTTCTTTTAAAGCTTCTTTTATACGTTCCAGACCATTCAATATATATTCTTTTCGCTCTCCAATACCAATGCGAAAATGGTAATCCATACCATAAACATCACCCGCTAAAATGAAAACACTTTTTTCATTACGCAACCATTCTGCTAATTCGGTAGAATTAATATTGATATTGTATTTAATAAATAGCATACCACCACTTTGCGGTTCGGCATATTCAAAAATATCTCCGTATTCATCCAACCAATTTTTTACAACTATAAGGTTTTCATTCAACATCCTTCTATTTCTATCTAAAATTTGTTGTCTTCTTTCTGGTCTTAGCGCAATTTCTCCAATATAGTGACTCATTATTCCGGCTGTAATAGAGGTATAATCATGATAAGCCCAAGTATCGGCTACCAAATCCTTTGGCCCAATAAGCCATCCTAAGCGTAAACCAGGTAGGGCATATGCTTTTGATAAACCTCCATTTACCATTACTTTATCATACATTCCTATAAAGCTTTCAATGGTTTTACCATTTAATTCAGCCCCTCGGTATACTTCATCGCAATATATCCAAGCATTCACACTTTTAGCTATGTCAACAATTTCTTTCATTTCCTGTTTGGTAAATGTATATCCTGTAGGATTATTTGGATTGCACAGAGCTATCATTTTAGTTTTTGAACTAACCTTGGCTTTCAATTCTTCCAAATCTGGTTGCCAATTTTTCTCTGATCTTAACTGAAAACTTTTAAGCGTACAGCCCATTTCCTCTGCTATTCCCCATATCTGCATATAATTAGGAACCATCATCACAACTTCATCTCCTCTTTCTAAAAGGGTATGACAAGCTATAAAATTAGCTTCAGAAGATCCATTTGTAACCAAGACATTTTCCTCTGTTGTACTTTTATAAAGAGAACTGATTCGTTTTCTAAGAGGAATGGAACCATTCGTTTGTCCGTAACCTAATACGGTATTGGTTAATCCATCAATTTCATCTTTGGTTAGTAATTCGTTTAATGTATATGGATGAAATCCACTTTCCGTTAAATTATAATCTACGGTATTTTCAAAAAGAGATTGTACTCTTTCTAATTCAAAAATTGGAATGTTCATAGCATTATATTTAAAAGTTGTTTTTTAGTTTATTGTTTTTATATGTATCATATACCGCAGTGGCAATCATAATATCTTGCACAGCTACTCCGGTTAAATCGACAACAGATATTTGATTTTCATTGGTTCTGTGTAGCGATGGATTTTGAATTGCAGTTCCTAGCTCTAAAATATTTTCGGAAGAAATGGTTTTATTTTTTAGAGCATGGTAAATTTCACCTCTACTTTTGCATTGTGAGATACTATCTGCAACTACAATATCTGCTTTTTGAAGAATTGTACTATCTAATTCTTGTTTTTCTGGAGTATCTGATCCTACTGCTGTAATATGAGTGCCTTGTTGAATATCTTCAGCTTTCAATAAAGCATTTTCAGAAGGAGTTGTAGTTACAATTAAATTACAACTTTGAGCTAGCTCCGAGGTGTTCTTTGCTATTTGTATATTAAAATCATTTCCTAGTTCTTCTTTGAATTTTTGTGCTCCCTCAATGTTTTTATTCCATATCCATACTTGTTTGCATGAGGTATATTTTTGAAGATAACGTAATTGTAATCTTGCCTGAATACCGCTACCTATAATGCCTATACCTTTTATGCTCTTAGGTGCAAAATACTTGACAGCCAATGCTCCAGCTGCGGCAGTACGAATGTTTGTTAAATATCCTTCGTCTAAAAGAATTCCTTTAGTTTCTCCTGTCTTTTGACTTAATAAAATCATTAAACCTTGACTAGAAGAAATACCTAATTGAGTGTTTTCATAGAATCCAGAGGCTATTTTAACTATAGCATAGTCTTGTTCCTTAATATATCCATATTTAATATGTGTTTCCCCTTTGGGTTTCTCAAAAAGCAATTCAGCTACTGGTGGAACTACGGTAAGTCCAATACTATAGGCTATAAATCCATTTTCAATAGCTTTTACAACATCTAATGTATTGGTAATAGTTTCGATATCTTTTTTATGAATAATAATTGCCATACTTATTTAGTATTTCGGTTAGTAATTCCATATTTATTTTTTTTCCTGTAACTACCAATACAACATTCTTGTTTTTATAAGTTTTATTATTTAATAAAGCGGCTACTGGTAATGCTGCACTAGGTTCAATAAGAATTTGATGATGATTTGCAATAAAGGCAACGGCTCTTTTAATGTTAATTTCACTTATAATTTCAAACCCACTAATATGTTCTTTAATAATAGGAAAGGTTAATGAGTCATGCTCAATTCCACCAGCTACAGCATCTGCAATCGTTTTTTCTATACTTGGTTGTACAATAGAATTTAATTTTACCGACCTGTACATTTCAGAAGCATTTTCAGCTTGACATCCAATAACTTTAACATGTGAAGTATCTTTAAAGTAACAGCACAACCCAGATATTAATCCTCCGCCTCCAATTGGAGCAAGTATCACATCTACCTGAGGCAATTGATGTTTAATTTCAATTCCTATAGTTCCTTGTCCTTCAATAATTTTTAAATCATTATAAGGATGAATAAGAATTCCCTTGTTTTCATATGCATACTGAGTTGCTTTCATCTCAGCGTCGACACTATTTTTTCCAAAGAAGATCTTTTCTACATTTTTGTAGTGTGCAATAGCACTTACTTTAGATGATGCTGTATTTTCTGGTAAAAATAGTACTCCTTTAAAACCGAATTTTTCAGAAGCTTCACAAAAAGCTGCAGCATGATTACCAGTAGAAGAGGCAACAAACAATTTGTTAAAATCAAATTTGTTTAAACTATTAATCTTAGATAATACTCCTCGCATTTTAAAAGAACCTGTTTTTTGCTGATTTTCTAATTTGAAATAAACATTAGCTCCAGATATATGACTGAGTAAAGGTGAATGTATTAAAGGAGTTTCTATAATACCTGAAGAAATGATTTTATATGTTCTCTCTATATCTATTTTATTAATCATTATTTTCAATTAATAAATTAGAATCAAATACATGTATAGTATTCTTAATTAGAACAACTACATTTTTGTAAAATTCAGGATTGGTATTATCAATATCATCGGTATGTTTATGATAATCGGGATGATCTTCTTCACTAAAGGTTATGTTAGGAATGTTATTTTTAAAGAAAGGAGCATTGTCGGAGGATTCCATCCAATAATCTTTTTGTTTATCATTTGGATCATCATGTCCGAAAGAAATAGTTAATTCTGGATGATATTGTATAATATTTTCAATTCCTGATTTAAATTGCGGATAATAATGTGTACCGACTACATATATTTCATTGTTTGGATTACGACTTATCATATCAAAATTAAAATTGATTTTGATTTGTTTTAACGGAATGGGTGGTTCTTTCACAAAATTTCTAGATCCCCAAAGTCCTAATTCTTCTGCATCAAAAGCAGCAAATATTATAGAGTAGTTAGGTTTGTTTTTACTAAAATAGCTTGCTAAAGTTAGTAAAGCGGAGGTTCCTGAAGCATTATCATCAGCTCCATTGTATACAGTTCTATTTATGATACCTAAATGGTCGTAATGAGCTCCAATAACGATATATTGATTTGGATATTTTTTCCCTTTAATATATCCAATAATATTAGTTCCATTATCTATTTTATGAGTGTTTTCATTTTTGAAAGAGAAAGAATGATTGTAATTATTTGAAAAAGTAAGAAGCTTATTCTTTTTAAAATGATTTCGAATTAAATCTTGTGCTTTTAGGTTATTACCCGTTCCTCGACCAGCATACTCATCTGAAGCTAATACTTTTTGATTTTCTAAAAGTTGGTTAAGATTTAACGATGGGGTAACTACTTTAAATGTATTAATTTCTATTGGTGTCATCCAATGTATTCCATCTGCAGGAGCCGCTTGCAAAGTATACCAATAAAAATCAGTAGGAATGTCCATTTCTTTATAGTACTCTAAATATTTAGTATGAGAACTATCCTCTTTAGGATAATCAGTAGCTGTTTTTTCCATATCTGCCCAAGAGTGTACACCTAACTTTGCAGATATGGCAATTTGTCTTTTTTTACCGGCCAGAAACATGTCTGTTCCTCCCGAAGCAACCCATCCATTTTTTGGTATATAGGTATTGATATTGTTAGATCTAATTTCTCGAGAAACTTTTAAGTTTACTTCGTCATCAATAGAGCCAGGAACTTCTTCCATAACCAAGGTTGTAATAGAAGGATGTTCATTAAGTTTTTGGGTTAAATCAGTGTAGGTTCCACTGTAAATAACTCCTTTCATATATAAGGAGTCTTTTTGATTATTTTTAAAATAGAAAAGAGCGGATTGCTCTCCTTCCATTTTTAAAGCCCATTTTTGAGTAAACGAAAACAGATACAGTAGTTGCGGGAAAATTGTAAGTCCAACAACAGTAATTAATAGGATACTACCTAAACCAATGAATAATTTTTTCATTTGAAATAATTTTAAATATTAAACTTGAAATTATCTGGTATAGGTGTAAAAAAACTCCGTACACCTAAAACCAAATGGTATTAAGGTATACGGAGTTCTTCCGTAAGAGTTTCATCTATTTTCCCAATCTTCTTCCTTAATGACAGAAAATAAATGTTGCAGTTTTAAGACTACACAACTTAATTGTTTTACAAATATATAATTTTTTAGTTAAATACTTTGTTACTAGTTAATTTGTATGAAAAAGTATTTTTTAAAATTCATTCAAAACAGGGAGAGTCTTATTATTAAAATCAAATAAAGCCTGATTTTCCCATGGAGAAGCATCTATTCCTTCAGTACCTTTCCAAGCTACTAATTCACCTCCCCAATAACAAAACCCTATTCCGTTTTGTACCTTGTTACAAATTGTTTTCATCTTTTTTACAAAAAGTCTTTGTCCTTCTTTGGAGGCAGGATATTCTGGCAAAATTAAATGTTCTTGTAATCCAACTATATTATTTGTCCAATCATTCCAATCTAGTGTGAAAGGGTAAGCTGTTTCCGCAATTAAGATTTGTTTATTATGAGTTGTTGCCAAACTATTCATTTTCGTTTCCAATTCTGCAATAGATTTACCATGCCAAATAGGGTAGTAGGATAGTCCAATAATATCATAATCAAATGTTTTAACTTGATTAAAAAACCAATCGGCACCGTCAATACCCGCAAAGTGTAAGATTATTTTTGAGGTTTGAGAGTGTTCTCTAACCGCCTTAATCCCAGATTGAATTAGTTCACTAAACTGAATGTAATTATTAGTAATATGTCCTTCGGGGTGTAGAATTCCATTGTTAATTTCATTTCCAATTTGAACAAATTCTGGATTGATCTGCTCCATAACATTTTTTGTATAGGAATAAATCTTTTCATTTAAACCAGAAAAACTCAACCCCATCCATTCAGATGGTATTTTTTGCTGACCAGGATCTGCCCAAGTATCAGAATAATGTAGCGTTAACCATATGTTAAAGCCAAGTTCTTTTAGCCTTTTAGAAAATTCTTTAACCTCATTAAAACCTGAATGTTCAGTATTAGGATTTACCCAAAGCCTTAACCTAATTGTATTGATATTACTATTTTTAAGAATATTTAAGAAGCTATTTAATTCTCCATTAGTATTATAGAATTTTGTTCCTGCGCTAGAAATTTCAGGAAATCTTGAAATATCTACCGCTGAAATAAATGTTTCAGATGGAGTACCCATTTCAATATCTATTGTGTCATCATTTTTACAAGCAGAAAAGAGTAAAATGATTAATAGTATACGAAACAGTTTATTCATTCATATGGGGGTTTTAGAATACGTTGGTTTAAAAGTACTAAAATTTACTTTTTTACTGTTTTATAAATTGCAGAGAATAATTATTAAAATGATTAATTTTAAGGACAAAATGCTATTCAATGCTATTGAACAAAAAAAAACGTATACAATATTTAGGGTTTAATGATATATGGTTCACTCTAATTGGGATATTTATTGTGAGCCTTATAGGTAATTATTTGTTTAACAATCCTTTTGAAAGAGAAAGTTTAGAACTTGTTATGATAGGCTGGTTTGCTGCTTTATTTTCAACAGTTTGCGATTGGATAATTATTAGGACTATTTTAATTTTTTTGCGTAAGAAATATCCCGATTTTAAAGATGATGCTAAACGAATTACTTTCCTTTTTTTTGCTATCACAAGTGTAATCTTCATAGTGGATTATACGGTAGGGCCGTTGTTGGCAAAATTTTTCACATTTTTAGGCTATTATTCAACACATAGAGTCATTTTTAAAGTTCTTTTACCGATAATTTTAATTGTAATTATGGTGATGGCTATTTATGAAGCTATTTATTATTATGTACGCTTAAAAAAATCAATTAGAGAAGAGGAGCAAGCAAAACAAGTAATGATTCAAGCTCAATTGGATACATTAAAAAATCAAGCACAACCACATTTTTTATTCAATAGTTTAAATACGCTAAGAGATATTATTGACCAAGATACTAAACAAGAAGCCAAGGGATTTGTAGATAATTTATCTAATGTTTATCGTTTTATTTTAGAATCTGAAAACACACATTTAATTTCTATAGAAAAGGAACTAAAATTTGCCAAGGCATATGTTTATATACAATCTGAAAGATTTGGAAAAAATCTTAGGATTCATTGGAACATTCCTGAAGAGAAAAAGAAGTACATGGTTGTTCCTATGAGTTTACAACTTTTAATTGAAAATGCTATCAAACATAATGTTGTTTCTAAAACTAAGCCTTTAATAATAGATATTGGAACTACCGTAAACTATTTGGTTGTAAAGAATAAAATTCAACCAAAATCAACTAAAATTCCATCAACAAAAATTGGATTGAAGAATATTGAAAAACGTTATAAACTGATCTCAAATATAGCTCCGATTATTAAGAATAATGGTCATGAATTCACTGTGTTTTTGCCTTTATTGAAGCACCAAAATCAAAACAAAAAACTATGAAAATATTAATTATTGAAGACGAACCTCGTGCAGTAAATCAATTACAACAATTATTGAATAACGGTAAATACGATTATGAATTATTAGAGGTTATAGATGCTGTCGAAGATGCAGTTTTATGGTTTGAAAACAATGTAAAACCCGACTTGATCTTTATGGACATTCAATTGGCAGATGGTTTAAGTTTTGAAATTTTTCAACAAGTAGAGATTATAACTCCCATAATTTTTACAACAGCTTTTGATCAATATGCAATTCAAGCATTTAAAGTAAATAGTATAGATTATTTATTAAAACCAATTCAACAAGAAGAACTAGATAAGGCGGTAAATAAGTATATAAAATCAAACAAACAAGCTATTTTAGAGCCTTTCATTTTAAAAGAGCTTCTTAGTAATATGCAAACTCCTCAAAAACGTTCAGGAATCTTAGTAAAAGAGGGGAGCGGGTTTGTTCAAGTAAGAATCTCTGAACTACTTTATATCTATTCTCAAGAAAGCATTACGTTTGGAGTAACCCATCAAAATAAACGATACATTATTGATGAAACAATAGATCAAGTATTTCAGTCGTTAGATAACTCCAAATTTTATCGAATAAATAGAGGACAAATTGTTTCCAAAATTTCCATTCAACGTCTAGAGCCTTATTTTAATCATAGGATAATTTTATCAGTGTTAAATGCTAGAGATCATGAGTTTATAGTAAGTAGACAAAAAACAAGTGATTTTAAAGTTTGGATGAATACTTAATTGCTAAATTACAATTCAACAATCAAATACGACAGTTCAAAAAAAACTTGTAGTATAGAGGGATGAAAATCAAAACATTTGTAATGTCTAACTTAAAAAAATATTCATTATGAAATTTAGATTGTTTATTTCTCTGTTGCTTTTATTGGTTTCATTCAGTTTTGCACAAGAAACGCTAAGCAAAAAGCAATGGCAACAAGATGTACGTTTTTTGCAAAAGACGGTACACAAAGAATATCCTTTTCTGTTTAAAAAGGTGAGTGCAGAAGAATTTGATAAAGTTGCAGAAGAATTATATAATGCAATTCCAAATCTACAAGAACACCAGATAATTGTTGGGATTTCTCGATTGGTGGCTTTGTTTAAATATGGTCATACTTATGTTCCGTTTCATCAAAAACCATTCGAGTTTTCACAATTTCCTTTTCGTATATATGAATTTAATAATGGTATCTTTATACAAGGTACACACAAGAACTATCCGAAAGCCGTTGGCGCAAAAGTAATTGCGGTTGAAGGAAAGCCTATTTTAGAAGTTTTAAAAGCAATTGAGCCTACTGTTGAAGCAGAAAACTCCCAATATTTTAAAGCTTATGGAATAAATAATTTACAATATCCCGAAATATTACATTCGCAGGGAATTACAAGTACTTTACAATCGTCAATAACGCTTACGTTAGAAAAAGAAGGATATCAATTTCAACAAAAGTTTAATGTTTTACCAAATAAGAAACACGTTCCAACCACTTATGGATTTGTCCAGAATGAAAATGATTGGTTAAGTGCTAGGATACAAAGTAAAACACCGTTATATCTAAAGAATTTAGACAAGATATACTTTTATGAATATTTACCTGAGTATAAAACTGTATATATAAGACATAGTAAAGTTAGAAATGATTCATCTGAATCAATTGAAATATTTTATAAACGAGTTTTTAAATTCATTGAAAATAATGATGTAGAAAAATTAATATTAGATGTTCGATTAAACGGAGGAGGTAATAATTATTTAGTTAAGCCAATTATTACTGGAATTATAGAAACAAAAAAAATCAATCAAGAGGGTAAACTATTTGTAATAACAGGAAGACGTACTTTTTCAGCTTGTCAAAACTTGGTAAACCGTTTAGATAATTATACCAATGCTATATTTGTAGGAGAGCCAACAAGTGAAAACATTAATTTTTATGGAGATGCTACACCAGTACCCTTACCAAATAGTAAACTAAAAATACGTTTGTCTTTTGCTTGGTGGCAGGATAAAGCACCTTGGGCTAACGATCAATGGTTAGCACCGCATTTATCTGTAGACATGAGTTTTGATGAATATAAACTCAATAAAGATCCTTTGTTAAAGGCGATTTTTAATTATAATCCAGATGGATTTATATTACGACCTATGGATTATATAAGAGGATTGTTTATGAAAGGAGATATGGAAATGTTACAAAAGGAGATTGCTAGAATGATGCAAGATTCAAGGTATAAGTTTTTTAATTTTGAACACAAATTTCTGAATGCAGGAAAGTTATTAATAAATCAAGGACAATATCAAGCAGCTATTAGTATTTTAACACCAGTAAGTCAAATGTTTCCTAATTCGAAAAAAGTATGGAACTACTTAGGGGATTGTTATAGTAAACTTGGTGATACAATTAAAGCAAAACAGTTTTACGAAAGATCAAATATTATTAAATAATACCAATAAACCCCAATATTACGTACCTCATATAGAATTAAATACTCTATATGAGGTATGTTCTTTTACAATTGAGAATTTCTTCAAGTAAATACTAAATGAGATCTTAGATGAATTCATCAACCGAATCATTTTGTTAAATCTTGTTGTACAATTCAAGACATAGGGTATATTTGCACCATATTAACGCAACTAAGTTGCATTAAAATTAAAAATAATATTTATACAGTCACAAATGAAAATAAAAAACAATACTATAGACATTATAGCATTTACAAGTTCTATCATTTGCGCAATACATTGTGCGGTAATACCAATTGTGTTATCATTCTCTTCATTAGGTAGCTTACATTTTTTAGAGAATCCATATATAGAATGGACTTTTATAGCACTAGGAATACTCTTTGTTTTTATGTCGTTATGGCCAAGCTATAAAACGAATCACCATCAAGTAAAACCTTTATTATTTGCTCTGGCAGGATTTTTTTTAATAGGAATTGGAAGGTTCGAATTTACAGAACTATGGGAAGTTATTAACACTGTTATTGGTGCTTCCTTAGTATCAGTAGCACATTATTTTAATTGGAAAATGGCTAAATCTATAGAGAAGCACAAACATTAATTATTTGTTAAAACCAAGAGAGTTTTAACGATATATTAAATATAAAAAAGGGAAAGTCATTATACCTTAGCTCCCAAATTTCACATTCAATAATTTACATTAACCAAATTCATAAAACAATAGCTAAAATGAAAAATCTATTAATGATTTGTTCTATTCTTTTATCACAACAATTCATTGCGCAAACGCTAAAAGGAAAAGTAGTTTCTACTGATAATATTCCTATTATAGAGGCACATTTATTAAATACAAACGATAAGCATCATACACATAGTAATCAAAGAGGAGCATTTGTACTTCATCATGTTTCTTTAGGAGATACTTTAGTAGTGAGTCATATTAATTATAAAAAAATTAAAGTTGTCGTAGAGAGTTTTGATCCTATGACCATAACATTAGAAGAAAATTTAGTATCACTAGAAGAAATTACTATTGGTAAAAAATTAAACGCTTTAAATGTAATTACTGCTATTGATATTCAAACTAATCCTGTGAACTCTTCACAAGAAATTTTACAAAAAGTTCCAGGATTATTTATAGGGCAACATGCTGGTGGTGGAAAGGCGGAACAAATTTTTCTAAGAGGTTTTGATATTGATCATGGTACAGATATATCTATTACGGCTGATGGCTTACCGGTAAACATGGTATCACATGCTCACGGACAAGGATATGCAGATTTACATTTTGTAATTCCTGAAACAGTAGAGAAAATTGACTTTGGAAAAGGAGCTTATTATGCAGATAAAGGAAATTTCAATACTGCTGGATATGTTAATTTTAAAACTAAAAATAGATTAAAAAACAACCTTTTAAAACTAGAGATAGGTCAATTTGACACCAAACGTTTACTAGGAATGTTTAGTTTAATCAACAACAATAAACAAAGTGCTTATATTGCTTCAGAATATATTTTAACCGATGGCTATTTTGATAGTCCGCAAAATTTTAATCGCCTTAATATCTTTGGAAAATATACAGTTAATGTCTCAGATTCTGATAAAATAGGAGTAATGCTATCTCATTTTACAAGTAAATGGGATGCATCAGGTCAAATACCACAACGTGCAGTAGATAGTGGATTAATTAACCGTTTTGGGGCAATTGATGATACAGAAGGAGGTAATACAAGTCGTTCTAACTTTTTACTAACTTATGATAAGATACTTTCTGAAAATGCTTCTATTAAAAACAAAGTATTTTATAGTAAGTATAGCTTTGAACTCTTTTCTAATTTTACCTTCTTTTTAGATGATCCTATAAATGGTGATCAAATCAAACAAAAGGAAACTCGTAATATTTTCGGTTTTAATAGTGAATACAAGCAAGATTTTTCTTCCATAGATGGAAGTTTTACAGCTGGAATAAGCTTACGTAATGATCAAAGTTTCAGCAATGAGTTATCTCATACACTAAATCGCAGACAAACATTGAATAGAATACAATTTGGAGATATTAATGAAACTAACTTTGGTACCTATGCCAGTGCTAATTTTAACTATGGTAAGTTCACTATAAATCCAGCGTTACGTTTAGATTATTTCAATTTCGAATATAACAACACATTGCAAACGAACTACGAAACACAATCACAAACAGCAAGTATTGTTAGTCCAAAGTTGAACATTTTTTATAATTACAATGAAGACCTACAATTGTATGTAAAAACAGGAAAGGGGTTTCACTCTAACGATACTAGAGTAGTAGTAGCACAAAATGGAAATGATATTTTACCAGCCTCTTATGGTTTCGATGCGGGTTTCATTTGGAAACCTTCTCCTAAATTATTAATAAATACGGCTTATTGGTATTTATTTTTAGAGCAGGAGTTTGTGTATGTGGGAGATGCAGGAATTGTTGAGCCTAGCGGAAAAACGAATCGTCAAGGAATTGATTTTAGTCTAAGATATGAACCAATACATCAATTGTATTTTAATTTAGATGCTAACTATGCACATGCACGAGCTAAAGATGAACCAATTGGTCAAAACTATATTCCTTTAGCACCAGACTTTACCTTAACAAGTGGGTTAGCTTATAAAGGTGAATCAGGTTTTTATGGAGGAATACAATTAAGACATATTGGTGATAGGCCTGCGAATGAAGACAATTCAATTGTTGCAGAAGGGTATACCGTGGCAGACCTTAATGTAGGGTATACATTAAAAAATGTTTCTTTCGGATTACAAGTTCAAAATCTTTTTGATGTAGACTGGAATGAAACTCAATTTGCTACAGAATCTCGTTTACAAGGGGAGGCAACTAGCACAGAAGAAATTCATTTTACACCCGGTACACCATTTTTCTTAAAGGGTAGCGTAACCGTTAATTTTTAAATTATATGTATAGTGCGCTATCAAGCACTTTTATTACTTAAAACACTAGCAAAGAGAAGTATACATTTTCTCTGTGCTTTTTTTATCTTTAAAAAAGCCGTAACTTCACTAAGATTTAGAGGGATATCTTACTAAATCTTTTTTCTTATAATACCCTAAATATCCGAGCACTACATGTATTGTAGTGCTCTTTTAGTAGCTTTAAAGGAATTTGGATTTCCTTTCAATACATCCAATCTCACTTTCATACTCAAATTCTCTACATTCAATCCTTTTTAGTTAAAACAACACTATTATTTTTTGAATTTTATAAAACCAATCGATGAAGTAACAGCTTTGAAATTGTTAAGTATCGAATGGGTATCACTATACTAACCAATTAAATATATTAACAATGAAAGAGGATACGTTCACAGTAGCGGATTACCTATTAACTCGTTTACAGCAATTAGACGTTACCGAGTTATTTCAAATCCCCGGAGATTACGTTAAAAACTTTACCCAGGCTTTAGAAAAGTTCGATGGTATTGAAACTATTGGAACTTCCAATGAGTTAGATGCTTCTTATGCTGCAGACGCCTATGGTCGAACGAGAGGATTAGCGGCCGTTTCTTTACAATATGGTGTAAGTACATTTAGTGCCTTAAATGCCGTGGCTGGTGCTTATGTAGAGTCAAGTCCCATAGTAGTTATTAGTGCTACTCCAGGATCTAATGATCGTCAAATTGGCGATATGTATGATGTTTTATATCATCATTCAACAGGTAATCTTAAAGCCGATCAAGAAATATACAATCATGTTACTGTTGCTTCAGAAACTTTGAGTACATCAGTTGGAGCAGCAAAAAAAATAGACAAACTTTTAGTCGCTGCTATCACACACAAAAAACCCGTATACATCGCTGCTTATAGTGAAGTTTGGGGTGAACCTTGTAAACGACCTTCAAAGAAGAAATTACAACCAAAAATTAAAAAAAGTAAACCTGATGCACTTTTAAATGCAGTAGATCAAGCATGGACACAAATAACTGCCGCCAAACAGCCAATGATATTTGCAGGTGTTGAGGTTTTAAGACATGGATTATCAGATTTACTTCAAAAAATTATAGATGCAAGCGGATTTGTATATACAACCACATCACTAGGTAAAACAGTATTAGATGAACAAGGAGACAAATTTATAGGAACCTATTCTGATGCAGCTTCTATAGAAAACGTAACAAATTATGTAAAAGAATCTGATTGCTTTTTATGCCTAGGTACATTAATTACAGATGATTACTTATGGTTTGTAGAAAATAAGTTTTCAGATATGGTATTGGCTACTACTACAACCATTAGAGCTGGATACTATAATTACGAACAGGTTACTATGGAAGATTTTATGGAAGCTTTGCTAGAACGTTTTGAAAAGGATAAAGCATATCCATTAAACAATAAAGCTCCAAAGCAACCAAAATATCCAGAACCTTGGACTTCTTCGTCGGATCCTAAATACAATGGAAAACCAGAGGTTATTACCTATAACCGTTTCTTTCAACATGCAGTGAAGCATATAGAAAAGAACAATCTATGGGACGATATTAATTTAACTTTTGGAGTGAGTTCAGCCATGTATGTAGCCACCAATATTTACGGAATGAAACAAAATAGCTTTATAAGCTCTGCTGCTTGGCAATGTATAGGTTATGAAACTGGTGCTGCTTTAGGAGCTCAATTAGGAAGTAAAAAACAATCATGGACAATAGCTGGAGATGGCGGATTTATGATGATTTGCCAATCACTTTCAACCTTGGCAAAATACGATGTAAATAGTGTCATTTTCGTGATGAGCAATCAGGTTTACGCTATCGAACAAGTGTTTGTTGATGTAGATGCCTTTTGTCCGAATGGAAAATTTGATGAATTTGATTACTTACCAAAATGGGACTATATGGCCTTAGCAAAGGCGTATGGTGCTAATGGGTATCAAGCTAGTACCATCAAAGAGCTCAATCATGTATTAGACACTATTACTACTACAAAAACCAACAAACCTACTTTAGTTGAGATCGTTATTCCTGAAAAAGATTTGGCAGGACAAATGAAAAACTTAACGCCACAAAAAATGAACTGTAACTAACCAATTAAATACAAAAACAATGAAAAACAAAACCTATTCTATTTTCGGAGCAGGAGCCGCTGGTTTATATACCGCATGGAGATTACTTCAAGGAAAGCCAGCAAATTCAAAAGACACCTCTAAAAACTTACAAAAGGGAGATGTCTTAGAATTATACGATTGGGGAAAATATGAATTCTCAAATAAAGAAAAAGGAACTAGAGCCGCTGGAGCAAGAGTTTGTACTTGGCACTATAAAGATGATCCGGATGCTTCTTATTTAGAATTAGGAGGAATGCGCTATTCTGCTTGGGATTATAAGAAAACGAAAAACAATCCTAATCCAAATGATGCTAATAACCCAGGACATCGATTGGTAACCAAAACCATTAGCGAAATAGGTTTAGAGAAATATTCAGTTCCTTTTAATGAAGCTAGTGATCCGCTTTTATCATTGAGAGCAAAGAGCATGTACACATCAGAAATTGATGCTAATAATCCTGCACCATATAATGTAAACAATTACGGAGCATACTCAGCACCAGACGATGGTTTTACTAAAATAGAAAGTGTTGGTATTGATGTTTCGCAAGATGCCTTACCACCAACAAGAAAAGAATGGTGTGAATTTTATGAAAATGGTAAAATCACCAAAGATTTAGGCGATGATTCTGTCTTTAAAAAAGGACAAAAATTAAAGGATATTGGCTACTGGAATTTAGCGTATGATGTATTAGGACAAGAAGGCTTTAGTTATTTAGCAGACGGTAACGGATATTCTTCTAATGTAGTAAACAGTAATTCTGCGCAATCATTTGAAGTAAATAATGAATTTACACCTGGAACCCTTTATAAAACCTTAACTATCGGATATTCTGGTATTTTCTCTACTTTATTTCAAGAAGTGGTAAAGCTTGCAAAAGAAAAAGGAATCGACTTTCAGTACTACCCAAATACCAGACTTCGTTCTATTTTAGAAAATAAAAAAGTAATACATTTTACTACTGCAAGTAGAAAAGAACCGACCAAAGAACTAGATGCGAAAACTTGTGATGCTGCTTTCTTAGCTATGGGAAGATATGCAATAGATTTAGTTGCACAGGCTACACGTTATATGAACAAAAAAGCAGGTGATTTTGATGTCTTAAATGAAGACAAAGTACAATTGTATTTAGAATCTGTATTAATGCAACCTTCTTATAAAATAGGAATGTTTTTTGATTCTCCTTGGTGGAGAGACGATATACCTTCACCACCAAAATATCCTGCTAAGTTAAATAGCTATTTTTTAACGCAAGAAGGGGTTAAAAAACTTAAAAAAGATAAGTTTCCTGCTAAATACCTTAAGGCTATTGAAAAAGCAGCTTCAGAAGCAGCTAAAGCAAAACAAAAGGCAGAGAAAAACAACAAAGCATATGATAATTCGGTAACTTCACTTATAGAGGTAACCTACGATACACAAGCTTCCTTTTTAGAAGCTACAGAAACTATAATTGAAGCAAGTCTAAGCTATGAAGAGAAGCAACAAATTACGGAAGTAGCACACTTAGATACTATTGGACCAAGTGCAACGGACATGCCGATTAGACAAGTAGTGTATTTTGGTGACAATGCACGAGATAAAAAAGGTAAAAAAATCTACGGAATTCTAGCCAGTTATGATGATATCCGTTATACAACCTTCTGGAAAGCCTTGGAAATAGGACCTAATAGAGAACGTAAAGTAGCAGAATCTCAAGATACACAGCCATTGGAAGGTCCCAAAAAAGCACCTGCAATTATGGTAAAGATGTTACGTCAGCAACTAGCAAACTTACACTTTGGTTCAGAAGCGAATTATACGGCAGTTCCAGAACCTTTAGAAACTAAATATATGGATTGGTCTTTACCACCATTTAATGCAGGATACCATGCGTATTTCTCTCATTACAATATTGGTGATGTACAACAAAAAATACGTAAGCCATCTTCATTAGTAAAAGGTAAGGATAGCAACTTATATATTATTGGATCTACCTATTCTAACGATCAAGCTTGGGTAGAAGGAGCTTTTTGTACGGCAGAATCGGTGTTAAACGATTTCTTTAACATAGAAAAATTAATAGACGATAAAGAATATCCTTTTATCTGTCCAGCATAAATAACTAACCTTAAACTAACAAAATTATGAGCAAGCCTCAAAAATCATCAGTAAAACCCTATATAGAATGGGAGGAAGGCCAACCTACAGGACCACAGTTTGGTATATTATCTAAATTACATGGTACTTGGGTAAATTGGAAAGGAGGTCCAACAGGATTGCATACCACACCAATGCCATCACCAGGAACTTCTTCAGAAACTATTTTTGGAGTTTTTCACTTTAAATCTCAAGAATATAGAGAACAATTAAAATTTACTCCTGTAGATGCACCTGTTCGTAACCGTGCAGGCTCTAACGAGCAATTCAATGCTGCGGTTAAGTATGAAACAGCGATTATAGATAATGAAGATTTATTGCAGCATTTTGAAAATGGAATGTACTTATGGCTAGGAGATCATGAAATGCCTTGGAGTGCTAAGAGCCCGTTTCAAAATCCGCCAAATATGTTTAAACATACATCAGATGAAGAATCGGTAAAAACAGATGGGGGAGAACCTGTAATTGGTCCAGGTGAATTAGGACCTCAGTTTGTACCACCATATCAAATATCACGTTCGGGAGTTATTCCGCATGGAACAACCATTCATATCACTGGTAATATTGCAGAATCAGGAGAAGGTAAAGCTCCGCATATTGCTAATCTTTGGGAACAACAATATTTAGCGGTATCACCAACGATGGGAATTAATCCGGAAAAAGATTTGATAGCAGGATCTCGTGAAAAACCTAAATGGACAGAGCTTCCTCGTGAAGAGCAAGAGCCAGGAGGAGTAAACAGTGGCCGTGCATACTTTGAGAAAATCTTTAATTACGATCAATTTGGAGCAAAGTTTCCATATACCGTTCAGCCTAATTTGAAGTTATCAGATGCTAATGAAGGACTAAAATTCAAAAGGTATGATATGATTTCGTTAGATTCGTTTCATAACACAGGAATTCAAGGAGGGGTTATCAATAATCCAATGATTGAGCGTTATTGTCGTGTGGTACGTATGCGCTATCGTATGTGGATAGAAGAGATCTACGATGAAGAGTTTGGAGGGTATTTTGATCAATTACAATACGAACAAATTGTAGATTTTGAATTCCAATTTGGATCTGATGGAGGAACTACGTTATGGCCACACATTCAAGTAAATACTTTACGACGTGAAAAAGATATTCCACCATCTAAACGTTTCCCGTCAATTACTTTAGAAGCTGATCAGAAAAAGAACGAGGCTAAACAACAATCAAATGCAACAATTTGCCCAATGATGAGGCATACTCGTGACTAGAACTTATTCATTCGGTTATTATAAATTTAAAGCTCAATACGATCATAAACAGTATTGAGTTTTTTTGTTATAAGTAGTTCAAGTGTAAGTTTTAAAATTATGAAAACTGAAACATGCACTTTCTGTTTGCGAGTAATCCATGTTCGTCTATATTTAAAAAAACTCATTTCATTTAATAATACTTTCACAATTCAACATGTAAAACAACTAATTATGAAATGTTTGAAAAACTTACTTGTGTTATTTTTTATTTTTTTACCATTATCTCATTTTGCTCAATCAAAAAATGACATTATAAAAAGTATTAAAAAGCTGATGATGGAGAATTATATTTTTCTTGAGAAGGCTAAAGAAACGAATAAGCATTTAGATCAATTGATGTTAACCAATTACTTTGATAAATATACCACTCCAAGAGACTTTGCAAGGGCACTATCTAAGGAAATGCAAAAAATAACAAAAGATAAACATCTTAATATTGCACCTCCAAGAACTCGAAGAAGAAGACAAAATAATATGGATTTTATGTCACGTCATCTAAGTAATTTAGTGAGATTTCGTTCACGAGGGTTTGGAAGAATAGATGTATTGGAAGGGAATGTAGGCTATGTTGAATTGAAAGGTTTTAGGAGAGAAGATATTCCGAAAGTTGATGATATTATGAACTATTTATCAACTACAGATGCCATTATTATTGACTTAAGACAAAATGGTGGAGGAAACGGACTTGGGAGATATTGGAGTAGTTATTTCTTAAAAGAGCATACACATTTATCGGGAACTTATGAACGAAGAACCGATTCAAGAACAGAAATAAAAACGATTGCAGTTAAGGGTAGACAACGTTTAGACATGCCAATATATATCTTAACGAGTAATCGTACTTTTTCTGCAGCAGAAGCTTTTTCCTACGATTTACAAAGTAGAAATAGAGCTATAATTGTTGGAGAAACAACTGGAGGAGGAGCACACCCTGTAAATTACATGAGACTTCCTAAAGGATATGGTATTATTATGCCTTATGCCAGATCTATAAGTCCTGTAACTAAATCTAACTGGGAAGGAGTAGGAGTAATACCTGATGTTAAAACAACAAAGGAGGAAGCATTAAATAGAGCGTTACTATTAGCAAAAGAAGCAGCAAAGAAATATAGAGAACATCCTTTTAAAACACTCAAATCGATTTTAGAAAAAGAGCAAATTTCTGAGAATGATGAACTTGAAGTTTATAAGTTGTTTCAATTGTTACTGAATAGAAAACATTTAGAAGATTTTGTTATCAATGATTTAGGATATTCCTATCTAGATCGAAAGAAAATAGCAACAGCCGATATAATTTTTAAATTGAATTTAAAACTCTTTCCTAAATCTCCAAATTCACATGATAGTTATGCTTCAGTATTAGCGTTACAAGGAAATAAAAAAGAGGCTTTAAAACACTACCAAAAGGCCGTTTTACTTGCTAAAGAACAAAACGATAGAAGACTGAATATGTACAAAGCCAATTTATTGAAACTTAAAGGAGAGAAATAAAATATGTAGTAGATTTCAAAACGATAATTTTACTCTAGTTATTTACCTAATTAGGAGATAAGAGTAGTTATATTTGGATGGTAATGAATTCTACATTGACTAGATATAATCAATTCTATTAACCTAAATGAAGAAAATCAGGAACATACTATTTTTCAAACAAGATAAAAAGGTTGTTTTCAAAATTGTTTTTTGGGGGATAATGCTGTTGTATTATATAAGTTCTAGATGGCCATTAGAAAAGGACAAAGTTTTCTTATTTGAAAAAATGTTTCTTTTGGTAGTAGTTCAAATTCTACTTACTTATGGTGTGGTGCGTTGGGTAATTCCGAAAGTAGTATCAAAAAAACATAAATTGTCATCTATTCTTGGTTTTGTATTTCTTGTGTATCTCTGTTATATACTGTATACCGCGATGAGATGCTATTACTTATTACCAAAATACCCTGAGGTATTTCGTTTTAGACCACCTTTAATTTTTCAAGAAAGAATTACAAACGGATTTTCTTTTTTAAATAATATACCATCACTTGTTTTTCCAACAGTTATTTTAATTATTATTAATTATTATCGTCAGCAAAAAGAAATCATAAGTTTAAAGGAACAGAAAAGATCCTCACAATTAGAAGCGTTAAAAAACCAATTAAATCCACATTTTCTATTTAATACACTGAATAGTTTATATGCCTTGTCTTTAAAAAAATCAGATAAATCTCCTGAGGTAATAGAAAGACTTTCTGATATTTTAGATTATATTTTATACAAGTGTAAAGATAACTATGTGAGTATACAGGGCGAAATAACGCTATTAGAAAATTATATAGCTTTAGAACAAATAAGATATGGAAAAAGGTTGCATATTACATTTAATCATGCTGTTGAAAAGGATGTAAAAATAGCACCGCTATTGTTGTTAACCCTTACCGAAAATGCTTTTAAACATGGAGTAGAAGAAGAGATTAATAAAGCCATTATAAAAATAAACTTGACAACTATAGAAAAAGAAATTTGTTTTACTATTGAAAATAGTATTCCGACGATTGTTTCTGATGTTGGCCAAAATGATGCACGAGAATCTATAGGATTAGAAAACATAAAAAAACAATTAAACCTTTTGTATCCTTCTCAGGATTACACGTTTAATTTTATTGAAAGCAATAATGTTTTTAAAGTAACATTAAAACTCCAATCAAAATGACATATAAATGCTTAATTGTTGATGATGAAGAATTAGGAAGAGAACTGATAGAAAGTCATTTATCTCAATTAAATGACTTTGAGCTAGTTGCCTCTTGCGATTCTGCCCTTGAAGCTCATCAAGTGCTAAAGAATAATGAAGTAGATTTGATTTTTTTAGATATAAAAATGCCTGTATTAAAAGGAACTGACTTTTTTAAAAGTCTCTCTAAAAAACCAAAAGTAATATTTACAACCGCTTATCGAGAGTATGCGATAGAGGGATTTGAACTTAATGCAACAGACTATTTATTAAAGCCCATTAGTTTTTCTCGTTTTTTTAAAGCAGTAGAACGTTTTATAGAAAATGCCAAACCTCTAAAGAAAGAGCGTTTTATGTATGTTCAATCAAATAAGAAAAACATTAAGGTACAATTTGATGAAATTCTTTATATAGAGAGTATAAAAGATTATATACGCATACATTTAGAGAAAGAAAAGCTTATTATAAAGCATGGATTGAGTGCTTTCTTAAAGAAGCTAGACAATCGTTTTATAAGAGTACATAGATCTTATGTTGTGAATAATGAAAAAGTAACTGCATTTACAAAAAAAGACATTGAAATTGGGGCTATTGAAATAGTTATTGGTGAATATTACAAAGAAGAAGTTCTGAAAAAACTAAAAGAATAGTAAAGTCATAAAATTTACACTTTAAAATATCTTATATAAATGGAAACCCTTATTTATTTTACAAGAAGGAACACAATTTGTACATAGTTAATTTCATCATTAAATAATTAAGAAAAAGTATTTTAACTGAGGCTTTATAGTTTCTTTAATATTTTGGTTTTGAATTTTTTGTAACTTTGCATTGTAAGATGAAAAAAGTTTTCAATAAAATAGTGGCAATTACAATGGCTTTTGTAGTATTATTTTCTACAATGTCATTTACTATTAGTAGTCATTTTTGTGGTGACAATCTAGTAGAGGTAAGCTATTTTGGTAAAGCAAAATCTTGCGGAATGGAAATGGAAAATATGGCCACTTTGGATGGGTGTTCTATTTCAAAGAAAAATTGTTGTAATGATACCATTGATTTTATCGAAGGGCAAGACACTTTAAAGAAATCATCTTTTGATTCACTGTCTTTTGAACAACAATTATTCGTAACTTCATTTTACTACTCATACCTTAATCTTTTCAATACCTTACATGATAAGGTAGTACCTTTTAAAGATTATGCACCTCCGCTTATCGTTAAAGACATACAAGTTCTTGACGAGGTATATTTAATATGATTTTTGAACAATAAAAACAGGTAAGGCTTATAAATTCTATTTATAGGCTTTCATAGCTGGTGTTTATACACCTAAGTTTAATTGTTTAAAACGTATTTATATGCTAAATAAAAGCATTAAGTTTTTAATAGAAAATAAGTTAGTAGCTATTTTATTACTACTGCTTTTTATTGGTTGGGGAATTGTAACAGCTCCATTTAACTGGAATACAGGTTTATTACCCAATAATCCAGTTGCTGTAGATGCTATTCCTGATATTGGAGAAAATCAACAAATCGTTTTTACAAAATGGGATGGTCGCTCTCCACAAGACATAGAAGACCAAATTACTTATCCATTAACTACTTCTTTATTGGGTATTTCTGGAGTAAAAACCATTAGAAGTTCTTCGATGTTCGGATTCTCTAGTATATACATCATATTTGAAGAAAATGTTGATTTTTATTGGAGTAGGTCGCGTATACTTGAAAAATTAAATTCATTACCAAATAACTTATTACCAGAAGGGGTAAGTCCATCTTTAGGTCCAGATGCTACTGGATTGGGACAAATTTTTTGGTATACTCTAGAAGGGCGTGATGAAGAAGGAAATGTCACTGGAGGTTGGGATTTACATGAATTAAGAAGTATTCAAGATTATTATGTGAAATATGCACTTTCTTCTGCAAGTGGAGTATCAGAAGTAGCCTCAATAGGAGGATATGTTCAAGAATATCAAATTGATGTAAAACCCGAATTATTACGTCAGTATAATATTAGCTTGCAAGAGGTAGTAAAAGCGGTTAAGTTAAGTAACCAAGATATTGGAGCTCAAACTATAGAAATTAATCAAGCCGAGTATTTGGTAAGAGGTTTGGGGTATATCAAAGGAATAGCTGATATAGAAAATGCTGTAATATCATCTAAAGATTACACTTCTCTCAGAGTAAAAGATATAGCCAATGTTTCTTTAGGAGCAAAAGCTCGCAGAGGAATATTAGATAAAGAAGGAGCAGAAGTAGTAGGTGGTGTAGTGGTATCTCGTTATGGAGCAAATCCTTTAGAAGTAATCAACAATGTAAAAGATAAAATCAATGAGTTAAGTACTGGATTACCAAGTAAAGTACTTAAAGATGGAAGAACTTCACAATTAACCATTGTTCCTTTTTATGATAGAACTGAGTTGATTCAAGAAACATTACATACCCTTAATGAAGCATTAACCTTAGAGATTTTGATTACCATTTTGGTAATTATTGTAATGGTTTTTAATCTACGAGCTTCTGTGCTTATTTCTGGATTATTACCGGTAGCTGTTTTAATGGTATTTGTAGCCATGAAAGCTTTTGGTGTAGATGCGAATATTGTAGCCTTATCAGGAATTGCCATTGCTATTGGTACCATGGTGGATGTTGGCGTCATTTTAGCAGAAAATATCATTCGACATCTTGAAGTAAATAAAGAAAAACTGAATATTAATACCATTGTATATAATGCTACTTCAGAGGTATCTGGAGCCATTATTACAGCAGTATTAACAACAGTTATAAGTTTTATACCTGTGTTTACTATGATTGGTGCAGAAGGGAAGTTATTTCGTCCCTTAGCCTTTACTAAAACTTTTGCGTTAATCGCTGCAATTATAGTAGCATTGTTTATTATTCCACCATTTGCGGCACTTATTTTCAAAAGGAAAAGAAGTACAACAAAACTAAAATATGCGATAAATACACTACTTATTTTAGCAGGAGTAATAGGGATTGTCTATGGAAACCCTTTAGGATTTATTTTAATAGGTTTCGGTATAGTTGGGTTCTTAGTTCAGTTTGAAAAAGTAACATTTGAAAGTGGAAACCTTGTAAATATTGTTATTTCTACATTGGCAATTGTAGGTTTATTGGCAACCTATTGGAGGCCTTTAGGAGTAGATAAAAGTATTTTATTAAACATCATATTTGTAGCCATTATTTGCTTCGGATTATTAGGTTTCTTTACTGTTTTCCAAAGATATTATAGTCAAATATTACAATGGGCTTTGCAAAACAAGTTGTTGTTTTTTACCATTCCGGTAATGGTATTGGTATTCGGATTTTTAATATTTAAGAATACAGGCAAAGAATTTATGCCTTCTTTAAATGAAGGTTCTTTTTTATTAATGCCTACTTCGATGCCACATTCTGGTGTGGCTGAGAACAAACGTGTATTACAGCAACTGGATATGGCTGTGGCCAATATTCCGGAGATAAAAACAGTTGTAGGAAAAGCAGGTAGAGTAGAGTCGGCTTTAGATCCAGCTCCAATGTCTATGTATGAAAACGTAATTTTATACAAGCCAGAATACTTGTTAAATAACAATGGAGAACGTCAACGATTTAGAGTTAATGAAGAAGGATTATATCTGTTGAAAAATGGTAAGACGGTTGCAAACCCAAATATTACCGATAAAACTACCAATACGCTTTTTTATGAAGTAACTTCCAAAGAACTTATTGAAGATGAAGAAGGTGAGTTTTATAGAAATTGGAGACCTAATGTACAGTCTCCTGATGATATCTGGAATGAAATTGTAAGAGTAACCAAATTACCTGGAGTTACCTCGGCTCCTAAGTTACAACCTATTGAAACCCGTTTAGTGATGTTGCAAACAGGAATGAGGGCACCTATGGGAATTAAAGTAAAAGGACAAAATCTACAACAAATTGAAGCTTTTGGAATTCAATTAGAAAGTATTTTAAAAGAAGTAGAAGGTGTTAAAAAGGAAGCTGTTTTTGCCGATAGGATTGTAGGAAAACCCTATTTGTTAATTGATATCAATAGAGAACAATTAGCACGTTATGGAATTTCAATTCAAACAGTTCAAAACGAGCTAAAAGTAGCTGTTGGAGGAATGCAAATAACACAAACTGTAGAAGGAAGAGAACGTTATGGAATACGTGTACGTTACCCAAGAGAATTACGTTCCAATCCTACAGATTTACAAAACATTTACATCCCAGTTTCAAAAGGTAATTATGTTCCTTTAAGTGAATTGGCTTCTATTCGATATGAGCAAGGAGCGCAAGTAATTAAAAGTGAAGATACATTCTTAATTGGATATGTATTGTTTGATAAGATATCTGATTTCGCGGAAGTAGCGGTGGTAGAAAAAGCCCAAGAAGCGATTCAACAAAAAATTAGTTCTGGAGAATTGGTGGTTCCAAAGGGAATCTCGTATCAGTTTACAGGAACCTATGAAAACCAAATAAGAGCAGAGAAAACCTTAGCAGTTGTAGTTCCGTTGGCATTACTAATTATATTTTTAATACTTTATTTTCAATTCCGATCTATTTCAACCTCACTAATGGTATTTACAGGAATCGCGGTAGCTTTTGCAGGAGGTTTTATTATGATGTGGTTATACGGACAGGATTGGTTCTTGAACTTTAGCGTATTTGGCAAAAATCTAAGAGAATTATTCCAAATGCACCCCATTAATTTAAGTGTAGCAGTATGGGTTGGTTTTATAGCCTTGTTTGGTATCGCTACGGATGATGGGGTAGTGATGGCTACTTATTTAAAACAAACCTTTGACAAAGAAAAACCTACTACGGTTAAAGCAATTAGAGCTGCTGCGCTACATGGAGGAAATAAACGAATTAGAGCTTGTTTAATGACTACGGCTACCACCATTTTAGCGTTGTTACCGGTGTTAACCTCTTCAGGAAGAGGAAGTGATATTATGATTCCGATGGCAATTCCTGCTTTTGGAGGAATGATTATAGACATTACTTCGTATTTTATAGTACCTGTATTGTATAGTTTACGAGAAGAATTTTTATTAAAACGTAGTAAAAACTAAATCAGATGTATAAATCTTATATAACATATGCCATAGCATGGAGTATTGCTTTTTTATCCTTTGATTTAAAAGCTCAAGAGTTACAGGTCTATATAAATGAAGCCTTGACACATAATCCTGAAATACAACAATTTGAAATAAAGCATCAACGTATTTCAGAAAAACAACAAGAAGTCAATAGCTTACCAAATACAGAAATAGGAGTAGGAGTATTTGCTAGTTCTCCTGAAACACGAACAGGAGCACAGAAATTTAAAGTTTCAGTAAAACAGATGCTGCCTTTTTTCGGAACCATTACAGCAAGAGAAAATTATGCCGCTTCATTGGCAGATATCGCGTACCAAGATATTGTTGTAAAGAAGCGAAAATTGATAGCTGAAGTATCTCAATCATATTATAAGCTATATGAAATTAAAGCTAAGCAAGCTGTTTTAGAAGAAAATATTCAATTACTTGCTACCTACGAAAAATTGGCATTAACCTCTGTAGAAGTAGGAAAAGCATCTGCTGTAGATGTTTTAAAACTTCAAATTCGACAAAACGAATTGACTCAAAAAAAAGAGGTTTTAAAAGAACAGTTTTTAGGAGAACAAGCATCTTTCAATAAATTATTAAACAAAGATGTATTAGAACCTGTGTTGCTTATAGACAGTTTACAAATGCCTGATAATATGGAAAGTTTTAATTCAGAAGATTTAAAGCTACATCCAGAATTAATCAAATTTGATCGATTGTACACTTCCGTAGAAAAATCAGAAATAGTGAATCAAAAACAAAGCAAACCAATGCTTGGCTTTGGAATAGACTATATAAATGTTGAAAAAAGACCCAATATGTCGTTTAACGATAACGGAAAGGATATTGTAATGCCAATGGTGTCTGTATCCATTCCTATATTCAATAAAAGGTACAAGTCTATAAGCAAACAACATAGTTTGCAGCAAGAGGAAGTATTAACACAAAAACAACAGCGATTAAATAGCTTAGAAGCAATGCTTCATAATGTGGTTTCTCTACGAAATGCTACGTTTATCAAGTATAAAACACAACAAAAAAACTTAAAGCAAGCGAAGAATGCGCAAAATATTTTGGTGAAAAGTTATGAAACGGGAACTATTGATTTTAATGATGTATTAGATATACAGGAATTACAATTAAAGTTTCAAATGAATATGATTAGTTCAAAGCTATCTTATTACAATCAAAGTGTAGCACTACGTTATTTAACCGCCCAAAACTAAAAAGATGAAACATATATATAAAGTTACAGGAATGACCTGCGGAAGTTGTAAAGCCTCTGTAGAAGAAAGCTTAACATCACTTCAAAACGTTCAAAATGCCATTGTAGATTTAACAACTAAAGAAGTAGCCATAGAGATGGAAGAACACATTCCTTTGGCAGATTTACAGAAAGCATTGGCTGAAAAATATCAAATTTCAGAAATAGCGCAAGAAAAGAAGTCTTCCTATGTATCAACTGATCTATTTGATGAAGAACAAAGCAAACTGGTACAGTTAAAACCTTTGTTTTTAATTCTTGGCTATATCACAATTGCAAGTGTTTTAATGCATAGAAATGATTGGAGTTGGGACGAGTTTATGTTAGACTTTATGGGCTTATTCTATATCGTATTTAGCTTTTTTAAAATGCTCGATTTAAAAGGGTTTCCAGACTCTTTTAGAATGTATGATCCTTTGGCCAAAAAAGTTCCAGTATATGCCAAAATATATCCATTTATTGAAACCGCTTTAGGACTCATGTTCTTACTGCGTTTTGAAGTAAACATAGCCTTAATTATAACCTTAGTGGTTTTAGGAATAACCACTATTGGAGTTACCAAGACATTGTTAGATAAAAAAGCAATTCGTTGTGCTTGTTTAGGTACCGCTTTAAAACTACCAATGACAGAAGCAACTTTTATAGAAAATGCTATTATGATAGTGATGGCAATAACAATGTTAATCTTTTAAGATATGAAGAAGTATCTAATTTATACAGGAATATTAGTAGTCGGTTTAGTATTAGGTTGGTTACTTTTTGGAGGTTCATCTAATGAAAATGCATTACATGATCATAAAGAAATGAGTGACGCTAAGCAAATGTGGACTTGTTCTATGCATCCTCAAATTATGCAATCGGAACCAGGAGATTGTCCAATTTGTGGAATGGATCTAATTCCTGCGAAATCAGGTTCAGAGGGATTAGCTGCCAATCAGTTCAAGCTAACTAAAAACGCCATGGCATTGGCCGATGTACAAACTACTATGATTGGTACTGCTGTTGAAGAAGAAAACGGTCTTACAATATCAGGGAAAATAGTAGAAAACGAAGAAACCAATCTTGTACAAGCGAGCTATTTTGAGGGAAGAATAGAACATTTATATATTAATTCAACGGGAGAAACAATTAGAAAAGGACAATTGTTAGCAACCATTTATTCACCAGAATTAATTAAAGCACAACAAGAATTACTAACAGCGGCTAGCTTAAAAGAAAACCAATCTGCTTTGTATAAGGCAGTTCGAAACAAATTAAAACTTTGGAAGTTATCTGATAAGCAAATAGCTCAAATAGAAAGTGCTAAAAAAATAAGAGAGAATTTTCCTATTTATGCAACTGTTTCAGGTATTGTTATTCATAAAATAGTAGCACAGGGTGACTATGTAAAACAGGGAGAAGCCCTGTTAAAAGTGTCTAATTTAAATACCGTATGGGCAAATTTTGACATCTATGAAAATCAGATTCAAAGTTTTCATAAAGGACAAGAAATAGCAATTACAACTAATGCTTATCCAAATGAAGTGTTTACATCAAAAATATCCTTTATTGATCCTGTGTTGAATCCTTCCACAAGAACTGTCAATCTACGCGCGGTATTAGTTAATAAAGAAGGAAAGTTTAAAACAGGAATGTTTGTAAAAGGGAAAGTAGCTGTTCAAGCAATGCAAAAGGACAACCCTTTAATTGTTCCTGCATCTGCTGTATTATGGACAGGTAAGCGCTCTATTGTATATGTAAAAGTAAAACCAGATGCTCCTATTTTCGAAATGAAAGAAGTAGTTTTAGGAAATAGAGTAGGAGATAACTACATGGTGGCAAATGGACTCAAATCTGGAGAAGAAGTGGTTACTCACGGAACATTTACCATAGATGCATCGGCACAGTTGGCTGGCAAAAAGTCGATGATGAATCATACTAAAACCATCAATGAAACATTTGAAGTATCCAATAACTTCAAATCACAACTACAAAGTGTCTATGATGAATATATTTCTTTAAAAGATGCATTGATACAATCAGATACAACAACAGCAAAATTAGCAGCTGATAAGCTACATAAAAGCTTAGCAAAAGTTGATATGAAATTATTAGGCGATCCAAAAGCACATGAACAATGGATGTTACTATCTAAAACCTTACGCACTAAGAGTGGTATAATGGCGCAATCGGATGATATAAAAATTCAACGAAAAGAATTTAAACCCTTATCAAACCATTTAATAATGGCAGTAGAATCTTTTGGAATCACGGAAACTACCTATAAACAATACTGTCCGATGGCTGACAGTGATGAAGGAGGCTTTTGGTTAAGCAAAGAAAATAAAGTGTTAAACCCATATTTTGGAGATGCAATGCTAAAATGTGGTACCGTAAAAGAAACAATCAATACTAAATAATTAATATAACAATCATGAAAAAAGTAATTTTAAGTATCGCTTTGATAGCGGCTATCGGTTTGGTAAGCTGTAAAAACGAAGCAAAAAAGGAAACTCCAACACAAACAGAACAAACGAGTACTACAGCAGCGGCTGTAGCAGAAAGCACTTTTGGAGTTAGAGGAAACTGTGGAATGTGTAAAAATACAATTGAAAAAGCTGCAAATGGAGTAGCAGGAGTAACAAAAGCAGAGTGGGATAAGTCGAGAAAACAAATCAATGTTTCTTATGATGAAACTAAAACAAAAATAGACGCTATTCATAAGGCTATTGCTGCTTCTGGATACGATACTGATAAAGTAATGGGAAGTGAAGCTGCCTATGAAAACTTACCAGGATGTTGCCAGTATGATCATGAAATGGAAATGAATATTAAAGGGGAAGTAAAAGAAGACCCTAATACGCATTAAAATAATTCTTTAAAAAAACTTCAAAGCATAGATATGTTTTGGAGTTTTTTTTGATTAATACAGTTATCTTATTTTTGTCTTTTATTCATATAAATACTTAAACTTGTTAAAAAAGATAGATCATTTACCCCAAAAAATATATAGTAATACAGACTATTTTATATTCTGTTTAGAAGCTGTTGAAGATGTTGATTTGAATGAGGTTACTCAAACTCAAAAGAAAATGGAAGAGCTAACCATGCAATATGGAATAGCTAGTATTTATAAAACGTGTGACTCTATTGAAGGATTAGAAGAAAGTTTAAATACGTTGATTTTAGATGATCATCACTTTAAAAATTATGAAATTATCTATTTTGTAATGACAGGTGAAGCCAATAGCATCTGTTTGAATGATTATTATTATAGTTTACAAGAAATTGCAGAGCTTTTTGAAGGTAGATTGCATGATAAGATACTGCATTTTTCAAATGCCAAAGTACTCGATCTAGACGAAGAAGAAGCTCAATATTTTCTAGATATTACTGGTGCTAAAGCTATTTCTGGTTATGGTAATGAATTTAACGGAATAGCAAGTGCCGATTTAGATAAAGCTTTTTTCAACCTATTTAAAAAGGACGATGATATGTTCAATGCAGTAGAAGAACTACACAAGAAACATTATAAACTCTGTAAACTACTTGATTTTAGATTGTATTATTAATCCTTCGGTAAGCAGCATCGGTTTTCTAAATAAGTGGTTCTAAAATAGCTTTATAAGATATAATAAGAGGGAAGTCTTCAATTTTACAAAGCTTTTGTTCAAGATGGTACGTTAAAACCTTGTTTTTTACTATTATTACATGTGTTCTTACTAATTGATCTATTGATACTTAATTATATTTACCTATTTAAACAATAGCTATAGTTAAAATAATATGCCTAGAACCATATTCAAAAATATTGTAATTCAAAAGTTTGAAAAAGTCACTGCATTGGCTTTTTGTAAGTATATGCCCATTAGATTTTTTGAAATTTTATTTATAGAAAAAGGATCAGGAACACTTATCATTAACAATCATAGGATAAACTATAATGACAATCAAATTTTTATTTTGATACCAGATGATCAATATAATTTTGAAATTGAAACTCCAACAACAGTTTCAGCAGTAAAATTTCTTAATAGTTTTTTTGGTAATATGTTATCGGATGAAAATGAGTTACAGCGAAAACAATGGTTTAAAAAAATAGAAACCATATTGCATGGGGCTAACAGAACAACTCATTTAAACTTCCAATTTAAAACTGATGAAAGCAGTATGCTCTCACTATTTACAGTACTTTGCAATGAATATCATGACGAAAGTTTAAAGAGTGAAACTGTTTTAAAATCTACCTTGCATGCTATCCTGCATATTGTTTCTAGGAATGTAAGTTTTGTTTCAAAAGATATTGAAGATTCTAAAATTCAAGGCATTATAAATTACATTCATTATTACATTCATGATTCTGAAAAACTCTCTAAAAAAGAGATGTCTAATCAATTCCACATTTCTGAAAATTATATCAGCGAGTACTTTAAAAACAAAATGGGAATTGGATTAAAAAAATACATATTAAACTATAAACTAAAATTAGCAGAAACACGTCTTCAATATACCAATTCAACCGTTTCTGAAATTGCTCAAGAATTAGGATTTACCGACAGCAGTCATTTAGATAAAACATTTATAAGTTATAAAGGAATGAGCGCAAAAAACTACCAAGCCACGCTAAAAAAGTCTAAATAAACACCCTTTCCTCGTTTTTTACTAAAACCTCTTTTTTTCTTACCAAAATCATACACATACCTGAGGGTAACTTTGCATTATAATTTTAAAACAACATTATAATTAAAAAATCACAGGATGTTTTTGAAAGCCATATGAAGGCCGTAGCTACATTAAGTCCTTTTAAAGTCGCTGACGATTACACAAACGATGCGTTGTTTATTACACCAAACAAAACTTATCAGGGTAAAGAAGAAATATTCGAATTTTATAAAGAGTTCTTACCAAACTTTGAAAATTTTCAATTCAACACTATTAAGCAAGAAACTAATGATAATGTAGTTTACTTCGTTTGGAACGGAAAAAACAAACACATTAATATACAACTAGCTACAGACACTTACATCATAGAAAACGGAAAAATTAAACAGCACACATTTGCTGCGGTAAACAACTAAAAAACAATCATAAAAATTAAAAAAATGGATTATAAAAATTTTCAAACATTCACAGCTGAGCAAAAAGGAGGTATTTTAACAGTAGATATCAATTTTGGACCTGTAAATGTACAAGGACAAGAAATGTTAGCAGACTTAAGTAGCCTTTGCTTACGATTGGAAAGAGACAGAAGTGTAAAAGTAGTTGTTTTTCAATCGTCTAACTCTGGGTATTGGGTATGTCATTATGATACAAACTTACTAAAAGACATGTCTGAGGAAGTAGTACCAAGAAACGAGGTTAAGCTTTTAGATTTACAAGCTGTTTTAGAGCGATTAAGTAATGTACCTCAAGCAACTATTGCAAAAATTGAAGGTTTTGCTCGTGGAGGTGGGCACGAAATGGCCTTAGCACTAGATATGCGTTTTGCAGCTAGAGGAAAAGCCAAGTTTATGCAAATGGAAGTAGGCATGGGAATTTTACCTTGTGGAGGTGGAGCTTCTCGTATGGCGCGTCAAGCTGGACTAGGTAAGGCATTAGAAATTATACTAGGTGCCAGAGATTGGGATGCAGATGAAGCAGAAAAATTTGGGACAATTAATAAAGCTTTAAATGCAGATGAAATAGGACCTTATGTAGATGCATTGGCAGAACGTATTTCAAAATTCCCTTCAGAGTCAATTGAAGCTTGTAAACGTGCAGTTTATGCATCTATAGATTTACCAATAGCAGATGCCTTAAAAGAAGAAGCGTATCAACTATATCAGGCAACAAGTAAAACACCAGCAATTAAGCGATTTACCATTGCAGATGAAAATGGAGCACAATTTGACCATAACAATCAAAAGAATTGGGAAAATATGTTAATTGATTTACAAGAAATTCAAAGAGATTAACCCTCACTTATACTCAATAATCACCATGAATACTTATGAAAACCAAGTATTCATGGTACATATTTAGTTTTAAACACAAAAAAAATGAAAAATAATGCACTTGAACAAGTCCGTGCCTTAGCGCAACCTTCTCGTGAAGCCTCTCTTAAACGTGAAGCTTCGGTGTCTCATTTTTGGAACAATCACCAAAAATTATTGGAGGAAGCATGGCAAGTATGGGAAATAGAGCATAAAGATACTTTAGGAATCCTAGATGAGACTTTACTCGATTCGAAATTGCGAAAAGACATCAATGAGGCATGGGAAAACCCAGAAAAAGAAAATGCAGTCGCTGATTTATGGGAAGAAATTATTCCAGGAGTTTACAGCGCTCAATTTTTTGATCTTGAACGTTTGGCAGAATTTCGTAGCTATTTAGAGGCTGTTGCAAATTCACAAATACCTAAACGTGCACCTTATGGTATCCAGTTAAATCGGTATGGTGTAATGTTAGATGAACGATCAGAGGGATATCTTGCAGCTCCTAATTTCCAAGCATTTTATAACGATATCATGAATCGTTATATGCGTCCGGTAGCTCGTTTATTATTGGGAACTTATGGGTATGATAGTCAAACATTTGGTTTTTCTATTCAATATAATCCAGATAAGGATAAAGATTTGCACGCACATACAGATGCTTCGGCAGCAACTTTAAACATTAATATAAACTTGCCAAACGAAGCCTTTACAGGATCACAGGTTGATTTTTATGATAAAACCACAGGGAAAACCGTGCAAACTGTGTTTGAGCCAGGAAAAGCCATAATACATCGCGGTAATGTACCGCATGCTACACATCCAATAACCAGCGGACAACGTAATAACTTAGTTATGTGGCTCTATGGAAATCAAATGCAAATTCCACGCGGAAGTACTAGTAGTTATGGTAATTTTAGTAATTCAAAAACAAATGTACATACAGCAGAAGCTATTACTGCACGAGAACGATGGAGTATACCGCAAGAACCAAAAGATAGGTTTGCTCCATTTTAAAGAACAACTTTCTTCTTTCTTTTATAATACATCCAATTAAACAAGGATAACTGGAATCAAAAAAACACTTAAGATAATTAGGTGTTTTTTTTGATTTTGAGATAGTTACGGGTTTCCGTAAATGAATCCCTATTAGAATTACTAAGTTTAAAAAAGATATTGAATACCTATCCGTAGGTATTTATGTCTATCTGTTTTTCTCCTAATATTGAACTTGTTAAAACTTAAAAAAATGATTAAAAAACAACACAAAAACTCAGAAGTAAGTTGGGACGAAAATAAGGAACAAGGACTATTTTTAATAACATCAAATAGAGAGAAAAAGGCCAAAGGGATAATAAAAAAGTCAATAGAAGGTAACTTAATAGCATTCATAGAAAATACGAATTATTCTAATTCATATGTTAATCAAAAAGTAGCCTCTACATTAAAATCTATATTCGATGACTCTTGGCCAAAAATTATCATTCAAGATGCAATTGATTGTTTGCAAGGATTCATTTATACAAATATTACTGAAGCGAATGGATTATCAATTGGTGATTCGCATACTATTTCTGGAAGTTATAGACATTACTGTATAGATGGAGCTCCTGATTGTGGGGGTAAAACATATCAAGGACCTGTTTCATTAGTATATAAAGGCTCTGTAATACGAGTATGTGCTGGAATAGCTACAGAATATGCCAAATTTAAAATCAAATAATCATGAACGCTTTAAGAACAACATATTTTTTGTTTCTCCTGACATTAATTTTTTCGTGTAATATAGCTAAACCACAGTTGACCAACGCACATGCTGGAAAATTTAAAGTTGGAGAAAAGCTGAATAAACATTTTTTAGATGTTCAGGTGGCTGTAATACCAGTTACATCACCAAAAAGTATACCTGAAAAGGCTAAAACTTTTTTTGACTTAAGAGATTCAATTCCTCATAAATTTCTAGAAATATTGGGAGACAAAGTGCAAAAACCTGATAGCCTAATAAAATATATAAAGCAACCACTAAGTTTGGTATCTAAATCAAAATCTAATAAGCCAAAAACTGATTATGCAACACAAAAAGTAAGGTTTGTAATTGGAAATATTAAAAACTATCAATTATTAGCTACTGCTGAAACCCCTGAGTTTTTGCATCCAAATACTCGTTTACAAACTTTGAACACAACCTTAGATTTTAGTTCCTCAGATTTTGAAATTGTATCCATTGATAAATTAGAAAGTGAATTTGAAGAAATAGATTTAGGTAGTTTATCTAGAACGCAAGAAACAAATTTTACAAGTAAGCTCACAGGTCAAGTTGGAATAACAAATGTTAATCAAAATACAATTGCAAGTAATAATAAAACTTCAAGGATAAATGAGAACGGTAATGTTCAAAATGTATATGATCAAAATGGAAATTTAATAGGTACAATTACTGGAGGGATAAATGACACACTAACTTCTTCAAATGGAAATGAAAATATAAAAACTGGTACAGGTAATTTTGGGGCAAACGGAGAATTAGGGTTTAATAATACGGAATCTATTGCTGAAGCCTTACAGGTAAAATTGAAACGTTTAAAAACAGGTTTTGTGTTTAATAAAAGTAGCATCACCATTTCACAACATGGTAGTAATTTATTAGATATTAGTGATAACGTTATTATAACTGCAACAATATTTCCAAAATCTAAAGCAGGTTTAAATACTGATTCAGTGATGTTATTCTCTAGTTTATTTAAAGATCAGACTCCACAAGATGCAAGCAAAATTGGATTGAATCGTAGAGAGATTAAATATATGAAATGTCAAAGTAGAAAAGTAGACATTAAAGTGACTTCTAAAGGACTATTGCGTGCAGTACAAAATAAAATGAGAGGTGATAGTAACTTAGAGTTTGATGATAAAGTGATTTATTATCCATTTGACTTACCTGCTAAAAAACCAAATCCAAATGCAGGTGCTATAAGTAATTGGGAAAATTGTGTGCAAGTTTATTCAGTAGAATACACAGATGATAAAACTAAAAAAGTATATGATTTAATGGCTGGATATGGTAATCATAAGGAAGTTCACTTTGTAGATGGTGAAAAAGACGCATTTATTAGTTGGTTACGATTGCAGTTAAGAAATCCTGTAGCAACAAAACTTTCACATCCAACTTTAGAAGTTTTTTTCCAAGAACGAGCAGCAGCACCTGGTGGAAGACGCCCAATCAATAAGGTTAAAATTATTGGAACAACTTTTACAAATGCTGAGTTAGCAAAAATTAAAAATTTGAAGTTCAAGTTTAAAATTTTAAACTAAAAAAAGGAGTCATTGAAACATTGTTATTTAAAGGAGGACGCTGTTTAAATAGAATACTAATAAAAGCACTATTAACTTTTCATTTTTAACAATTACGAAATTCCGTAAACTTCAATTTACAATACTTATTATTTTAATCAAAAAAAACAATCATGGAATTTATAACAGTAGAAGACTTAATCAATTGGCTAAATAATAATGCAGGTCAAAGAGCAGGAGTAATGGCAAGAGACGGTGTTATTGGCGTTTTTGACGATGAATCTCAAGAGGTAATAGGCGACATTAATGTTGAGACCTATTTGAGTAATACCATTCTTAATAAGGTATTAAATACAGATGTTTCTAATGTAACTATTAATTCAGAGGAATTTAGTATTGAAGAGTTTCCTAATAGAGAATTAATACAAGAAACTACAGAGAAAAGATTAATGCAAATTATACTTGCTAGAAAAACATTAGTAGAAAAATCAGGATACTTAGGTGATCAAATAAGAGATGGAGCCTATATGGAAGAAAACGATGGACATAGTAAGTGGCAAATATATAAACTCAATAATGGCACTGATCAAATAGCAGTTCATTGGTCACATATAGATGATGATAGTTGGACAGTTTATTTTACAGGTGATAACTTAGAAATTGATTATATGTATTACGAAAATTAACCGTGAGGTTGATGTATCGTTTAAAATTATCTTATAGCTCTATAGCTTAGATAAACCCTCTAGTTTATCAAACACAACAACCTTATACATAGCACTTACGGGCACCTCTTTGTTATCAATTAACAAATGTGCTCGAGATGCTTTTGTAACCCTCTCTAAATTGGCTATATAGGATTTATGTGTGCGTTGAAAATTATCAGATAATACCGTCGTTATATTAACCAGTGTTTCGGTAATAAGATACATTCTTTCATCTGTAAACACCTTTAAGTAATTCCCAAAGCTCTGAATGTATAGAATAGAGGTAAACGGAATGTTTACAGGAACACCATCGTGTTTTATTTGAAGTTCTTTAGTATCGCTATGCTCTTGTTTAGGTGCTATTATTGTTGAAGTCGCTACTTTGTTAATTGCTTTTAAAAAACGCTCAATTTTTATGGGCTTCAACAAATAATCTACCACACCGTAATTATAACTTTCTAAGGCATATTCAGAATAGGCTGTGGTTAAAATAACCTTCGGAGGTTTTATAAGAGATCGTAAAACTTCCATACCATTCAGTTCTGGCATTTCTATGTCTAAAAAAATAAGGTCAACTTCATTTTGCTGAATGAAATTCACAAACTCCAACGGATTACCGGTGCTTATGACCAATTCAAAGTTGTTAATCTTAGAACAATATTCTTCTAACACTTTACGTGCTAGTATTTCATCATCTATAATACCAATTTTAATCATTTGCTGTTTGTTATTGCGTATTTAAATCAATAGATAAATTTACATAATATGCTTCTTCCGTATCGTTAATTTCTAAGGTATGAGAGTTAGGATATAATAATTTCAAACGTCTTCTTACATTTTCAAGACCAAAGCCTTCTCTTTTTGATACCGTATGACTATTAGGCTTAGAATTACATATTTTAAAATGCAGCATCGAATCTTTTACGGTAGCACAGGCACTAATAGTACTTTGTTCGTTGGTACTCTGAGCACCATGTTTAATAGCATTTTCTACAAATGGAATCAGTAACATAGGTGAAATTCTTAACTTCGATACATCTCCTTCAATAGAAAATTCAATGGTACTACGATTGCTTAATCTTTTTTCTTCCAATAATAAGTAGTTTTCTATAAACTCGAGTTCTTCCTTTAATAAAACAGTGTCTTTTTTAGAACTTTCTAATTGATATCTCATTAACTCTGAAAGTTGCATAACAACATCAGGAGTTTCTGGAGATTGTTGTCTGGAAAGGGCATAAATACTATTTAATGAGTTAAATAAAAAATGAGGATTTACCTGTTCCTTTAAGTAATTCAATTCCATTTCTCTTTGTAACTTTTCTTTCTCACTGTTTCTTTTTTGGATCATAAGGTTTCTTCTAAACAAAAACGCCGCCATACCAGCTCCGGTAGTATAAAGTAGAAAGAAAAATACTTTAGAAACACCAGACCAAGAATTTGCTCTTATATAAGAAAAAGCCAAAAGGCCACCAATTAATAATATTACATATAGGAAATATCTTTTCTTATCTAAGAAATAGGGGATTAAAAGAAAATGATTCACCCAGATAATTCCCATGATCATAATAACATACTCTATTGTATGTGAGAAAAAGGCATAACTAGTTTCAAACTTATCTCTAAAGTATAGATTACTCAATAATTCAAGTGTAAATACCAAAACGAAGGCGCCTATGTTAATGAGTATTGTTTTTTTTAAAGATTTTTTTAGCATACTTATTTCTTTAGAAAAAATAAAGATACTATCTATAAATACAAATCTCTATAATTTCTTACCAAAGCTTTATATCCATGATGAAATTACTTCATCATTTAAATAGAGTAGTTGTCCTAATTAAAATATTTGGCAAGGATTATCCTATACTTTTATACAACCATAATCTTTATATCAATTATTTTAATTAAAAAATTTAACGAATGAAAAAAAGTATTTCAGTCCTCCTTATTCTCTTTTTTTTTCAATCATGTATAAAAAAATCAACTCAAAAAAAAGAGAGTACTATTGCTAATAATGAACTAATTAAAAAGGTAGAAACAGGGCTTACCACTAGGGTACATATTAATGGAGACGCTACTTGGGCTATAGAAGAACGTATGAAACACTATGGAATTCCTGGAGTTAGTATTGCAGTAATACACGATGGTAAAATTGCATGGGCAAAAGGTTATGGTATTATCAATAAGGAAAGTAAAACTCCTGTAACAAAGAACACTCTTTTTCAAGCAGCAGCTACAAGTATGCCTGTATCCGCTTATGGAGCATTGCATCTTGTAGAACAAGATAAAGTAGACTTAGATGAAAACATTAACAATTATCTAAAATCTTGGAAAGTGCCAGAAAATGAGTTCACCAAAAAGAAGAAAGTTACACTAAGAAACCTATTGAATCACTCTGCTGGAATCTATCCACGAGGAACGGGAAGGTACAACAGAGATGAAACAATTCCATCGTTGGTAGAGATACTCAATGGAGCTTATCCAGCGAAAAATGAACCTATCACCACAAATAAAGTTCCTGAAGAAAGTGTACGTTTCGCTTATGCTAGTTATGTACCTGTACAACAATTGATGCTAGAAATTGAGAAAAAACCTTTCCCCGAAATTATGAATGAATTTGTACTACAACCTTTAGAAATGAATAGTAGTACCTATAATCAAACTTTAACCACAGCCCAGCAATCCATTGCTGCAACAGGTTATTTAAAAGATGGATCTATGGTAGAGGGAAGGAGTAAAATATACCCTGCAATGGCTTCACATGGCCTATGGACAACTGCAGAAGATTATGCAAAATTTATTGCCAATGTACAACAAACGCTCAAAGGAAATCCTACCAAAGCACTATCAAAAAAACTAACAAAATTAATGGGAACTCCTTATGGAGTAAGTGATTCTGATTGGTCATTTACACTTGGATTAGGATTTCAACTTTTAAATAGAAGTAATGATATTTACTTAAGACATCATGGTTGGAATGAAGGCTTTTATGCTGAAATAATGGCGCATAGAGATAAAGGCTATGGGGTAGTAGTGCTAACCAATTCTACTTTTCCAGAGTTCAATGCAGAAGTAATTCGATCTGTTGCACTTGCATATAACTGGGATAATTTTGTTCCGAAGTATCAAAAAAAAGCAATTACTCCATCAGGAGTTACTCAACTTACAGGAAGATATCAGTTTAATAATACCATTTTAGAAGTCTTTCAAAAAGACAATCAATTGTATCTTAAAAACATTCTTAAAACAACTCCCAATGAATTAATCAAAATTTCTGATAGTCTATTTGTTAAAAGAAATTCTCCTTTGCACATCCAGTTTAAAACAGATGCTAAAAGTGGAAAAATGCAGATGCTTCAACTGTGGAATAACGGAACTATATATTCAACCTACGTCAAGGTAGACCACCAGAAAAAAGAGCCTGTAGAATACATTCTTGAAGGCAATTATAAAAAAGCACTTTCTGTATACATGAATCTAAAGAAGCAAGATGCCAATCATCCTGCTGTTACTGAAGCCTACATAGATGACTTGGGATATGATTTTTACCATGAGGGCAGAATGGAACTATCATTAAACACCTTTAAAATAAATATAAACCTTTATCCAGATAGTTTTAAAGTGTACGAAAGTTATGCAGAAGCTTGTTTAAAAGCTCGTAAAAATGACTTGGCAATGATAAACTATGCCAAATCATTGGAGTTAAATCCGCAAAATAACAAAGCAAAAGCGCGACTTAAAGAATTACAAAAGAATAAATAGTACAAGATTCTATAGAGATAAGAATTCTAATAAAAACTATTCATACATATGAAAAATTTGAAAATAATTAGTGTGCTATTAATTTACTTCGCATTCGTAGTATTTTGCATAGCACGTCAAAACAAAAAGCAGGAATCACAACGCAATAATTTTCCACTTACCCAAAATATATATCTAGGACAAAAACCACCGGGTTTACTTCCAGAACTATTTGCTCCAGATGTTATTAAAACTGAACATAGGGAAGCTGAAGCGGCCTTTACACCAGATTTAAAAGAGTTTTATTTCCGTAGAAGAGGAGGGAAGTATAAAAGAAATACACTTGTGGTTGTTCAATACAAAAACAATAAATGGGTTGAATCTGTTATTGCTCCCTTGGCAGGAGAACCATTTATTTCTCTTGACGGTAAGACGCTACATTTAGGAAATAAATATAGAAAACGAATCAAGACTGGTTGGTCAGAAGTAAAGCGTCTTGACGCTCCTTTTAAAGATATTCGTATTATGCGCCTTACAGTTTCATCTAAAGGAACTTATTATTTTGATGAAGCCAGTGAAACAGGTTCAATTCGCTATTCGCGATTGATAGATGGAAAACACGAAAAACCACAAAATTTAGGTATTCCACTTGGAGAATGGAATGCACATCCTTTTATTGCTCCAGACGAATCTTATATAATCTGGGATGATCAAAGAGAAAAAGGCTATGGTAAGGCAGATCTTTATATTAGTTTCAAGAAGAAAAATGGTTCATGGGGACCTGCTATTAATTTAGGAGATAAAATAAATACTGAATTCGGAGAAGCTTATGGAAGTGTGTCACCAGATGGAAAATATTTTTTCTTTCATAGAGGTTATGGTGGTGATACCGGAGATATTTTTTGGATGGATGCACAATTTATTGAAGACCTCAGACCTGAATAAGAAAAGATTTAGTATGCCTTTTTATAGTAATGTCCTGTTAAGTAGCTCGAATTATACAAACACAATATCAAAAGATGAAAACTAATAAATTATTACTATTAGCCAGCTTTATTTCTTTGAGCACCATATATGCTCAGGAAAATGTTGCGGCTACAATCGATTTAAAAACAAAAAGTAGCTCCTTGGTATCGCCACAAATTCAGGTGATTCCTATAAAAAATACAAGCACAGCTCAGGAATATGAACTTTATATTGAGTTGCCTGAAAACTATACTAAAAATAGTACTAAAAAGTATCCTGTATTGTATTATACAGATGCTGAATGGCATCGTGAAATGTTATCTGGGGCTTCAGAATATATGCTAGAAGATGTAATTCTAGTAGGAATTTCTTGGCAAAAAAACATCTCAGAAAAGCTAATGAAAAAGTTTGGAGCCCATGCCAGCCGCTTTTTCGATTATTCATTCTGGAAGAGTACAAAATCCAATCATTTCTCAATAAAATTTGGTCAAGCCGAAAACCATTTAAAATTTATTCGTGACGACGTAATGACCTATGTAGAACAAAACTATCGTACAGACCCTAATAGCAAAAGTTATTTCGGTTACTCGCTCAGTGGTGCTTTTGGAGCATATACTTTGATCACACAACCTGATACCTTTAATAATTACATTCTTGGTAGTCCTTTAAGTAAAAGATTAGTATCCTATTTAGCAGAGATTAACACGAAACATACAACGAACAAATTAGCTGAAAATAAAAAGTTACATGCCAATGTATATATGGCATATGGTAGTTTAGAAAAAGATACGGAAGAACCTGCTAGAGAGTTTTTCGATTTGTTTAAAAATCGAACAGATATACGACTGTCTAAACAGCATGAAACTATTGAAGGTAATCATCAAACTGCATTTCCAAGAATTACTATAGAAAGTGTGGCTTGGTTGTCATCTATAATGACACACATTTCAAAGGATAGTAAGGAGGTTTCATTCTGGAATACTCCACATTTAAACAATCCATTCATTAGTACCACTCCTGAAGATAGAAAAGACGGAATAAGAGTTGATACTTTACAAGTAAGTAACAAGGATAAAAAGGCTATTTTAAACCTTTCTCAAGAAATATTTGAAAATAAACATGGAAACTATGATGCCTTACTTATTTCTCATAAAAACAAGCTTATTTTTGAATCTTACTATAAAAAAGGACGTATCAATGTGCCTCACGGACAAGCATCAGCCACCAAAGGATATACCAGTTTAATAATAGGTAGAGCTATTCAAATGGGGTATTTATCTATGGAAGATTTAGACACACCTTTAATCAGTTTTTTAAAAGATACTGATCCAAGTAAATTTACCAAAGGAGCAGAAAAAATTACGCTTCATAAGGCCTTGACCATGCAGGGAGGATTGAATATTGACAGAGAAAAATGGAAAGAATTTGAAAAAGATTCAGTGAGATTGAAAGGGCAGGGGCTTGTTCAAACACTTCTTGAGCAAAGCGCACCTATAACTTCAGCTTCTCAGAAGTATTTATATGGTAATTTTAATCCGATGTTGGTTATGACCGTGATTGATGCGGTAGTTCCCGGTACAGCGGAAGACTTTATCAAAAAAGAGTTACTAGACAAACTTGGTATTCATAAATATGACTGGTCAAATCATATCAGTGGTTTGCCTCAAGCAGGGTGGCGTGTAAAATTCTTATCACGTGATATGATCAAATTAGGAAATCTGGTACTCAATAAAGGAAAGTTACACGGAGAGCAACTCATTTCAGAAATGTATTTAGCAAAAGCTACAAGTGGAATTGTAAAACCTACGCAAGATTGGATGCCTAAAGACTATCGTTATGGATATTTTTGGTACCAAACACTTGTAAAGCTGGGGAGTAAAAATTATGATGTAAGATTTGCCTGGGGAGGTGGTGGACAACGTGTTATTGTAGTAGCAGAATTGGATTTAACCATTGTTATTTCTGGTCATGATAGAGATGATACGCTAATGACTCAAATTACAGAAGTTGTAATACCTGCTTTTGTTAAGAAATAAATTTAGAGTATCTTAAATTTATAATTTTATCTGAGCTAGGTATCGTATTTTAGTTTGAAAAAACACTTGAATTTCAGTGTGTTAACTATAGATATTCATTAGAATGAAAACATTAGAATTTTATATTCTTATGTTGTTATACTTCTAAACACTTTTAAATCTTAAAACAAAAAGGTGAGCATCTGTTCACCTTTGTTTTAATTACTTTTTCATTAGTAAAGTGGCATGTAAAAACTTAAATACTAATAAATATTTCACTAATATAATATCTTATTATTTAATATTTTCAATTAAAAATAATGTTCTTCTTTCTATTCTCAACAATTATCATTTGTTGAGAAGTAGCTATATTTTTAGCCATGTATTTAGCTCTTTGCGCAACGGAGCAATTAAACAATGAATCTATAGTTGAATACCACAAAAAAAGCCATCTTCCAAAATGTTTTTGATCTAGTTCATTGTTAAACTTATTATCAATAATTAGATGTTTTTTGGTTGGATTACCTATAAATTGCGGTATTCCAAATAAGCATGTAACCCAAAAATCAGTTAATTTATTTATATGTATACTCCAATCTTTGTAAGAAATATTATCTGCAAAAATTGGAGATAATAAAGGATCTTTTTTTATTTTTTGATAGAAGATGCTTACCAATAGGTAAACATCTTCTCTTGTTTTAATCATTTTCATTAATTATTTAATTTTTTGATTTTATTAAGAAAACAGTCTCTTTAATAACAAACCAACAGAAATAGCCTATACCTACCGAGAAAACAATATCTCCTACAATACGCATCCATTTTATAATTTGTACGGTAGGTGTGTACAATAACTCAGCATCTCGTGCATAAGAATATCCTTTGGTAATTGAAGTATACGCTTGTATAATACCTAAAGGTAACAAGCTTAAAACAACCATTAACACAAGTCCAATATTAAGTAACCAAAAGGCATTTTTGATAAGCTTTTCGTTCCAAGTCCTCTTAGAATATAATCTTAAACAGATAATAATGAATCCCATTCCAAGCATACCATATACTCCAAATAAAGCGGTATGGGCATGCACTGATGTAGTGTTAAGACCTTGAATATAATACAACGCAATAGGAGGGTTTATTAAGAAACCAAATACACCAGCTCCTACCATATTCCAAAAGGCTACTGCCATAAAAAAGAAAATAGGCCATTTATAACGTTTAATCCAATCATTTTCTTTTAATAAATTCCAATTCTCTCTTATTTCAAAGCCCATCAAAGTAAGTGGAACCACTTCTAAAGCACTAAAAGTAGCACCTAAAGCTATTGCTTGCACGGGTGTTCCAGAATAATACAAATGATGCAAAGTACCAATAATTCCACCCGCAAGAAATATTGTAGCTGAAGCAATAGAGGTTTTTCCAGCAGTTTTAACTGAAACTATTTTCATTCTTGAAAACAAATAAGCGATGGTAACTGTTGCAAATACTTCAAAAAATCCTTCTACCCATAAATGTACTAACCACCATCTCCAATAATTGATTACTGGTAAACTGCTATTTTCACCATACATTAATCCAGAGAAAAAGAACATTCCTATAGCAATTACAGCAATTAATAAAATGGTTAATAAATGCTTCGAATCATCTTTTTTCTTAATTCCATATAAAATATGTCTTCCAACCATGAACATCCATAGAATAAGTCCAATAGCTAAAAATATTTGCCAAAACCTACCTAAATCCATGTATTCATATCCTTGATGACCAAAGAAGAAATTAGTTGATAGTTCTAGGAATTGATGAACTCCTAACCATTCTCCTAACATTGAACCTAATACTATAATTAAAGCAGCTACAAACAAGAAGTTAATTCCGAATATTTGATACTTCATTTCTTTACCGCTAATCATTGGAGCCAAGAATAATCCAGTAGCTAACCAAGTTACAGCAATCCAAAAAACGGCCAATTGTGTATGCCATGTCCTTGTAATAGAATAAGGGAAGTATTTAGATAACTCGAACCCAAAAAAGGCTTGTCCTTCAACGGTATAGTGCACCGTAATAATTCCCAATACAACCTGTAAAGCGATTAATAAAGAGACTACAAAAAAGTACTTTAAGACGGCTTTTTGTGATTTAAATAATGGCATTTTTAATAAGGGATCTTTACTTGGACTTGTAATTGCTTCTCCTTTTTCATGATTTCTAATGTAGTAGTATGTAAGAATTCCAATAAATAAGAGTAAAAGAATAATTGAAAACCCTGACCAAATTTGAGAATCAGGAGTAATGGTATTATTAATTAATGGCTCATGTGGCCAATTAGAAGTATAAGTGTAGTCTTGATTAGGCCTGTTGGTACTTGCCGCCCAAGAAGTCCAAAATAAAAAAGCATTTAGTTGAGAAAGTTTTATCGTATCTGTCAAAGCTCCTTTTTGAATGGCATACTTCTCATGTCCATTTGCAAAAATATCACTGTAATGTTTGCTATTTCTTTTTATAGCTTCTAATCTATCTTTTGAAATTATAATAGTTTTATTAGAAGGATTAAAGGTATTTGTTCTTATTTCTTTGACCAATCTAGCTTTAAGAGCTCCCTGTTTCTCAACATCTAATGATTTAAATGTGGTTTTAAATTCTCTTTTAGCCCAAAAATCTAATAAATATTCTGCTTCCCTATGAATCCAATCAGCCGACCAATCTGGAGCAACATAACTTCCATGTCCCCAGATAGATCCAACTTCCATACCTCCAATAGATTCCCATACGTTCTGTCCTATTTGTATATCAGATTTATTATATAATATTTCATTCGTTTCTTTAACTATTACTTTATCTGGTATAGGAGGTTGTGTTTGATATATTTCTGTTCCTACCCAAATTAGCGCAATAAAAGATGATACGACTACTAGGATAAATATTGTCCAAATTTTTTTCATTATTACTTGTTTAGTTGGTTTTCTAACGTGATTGCTTTTTTAAATAAAATGTTGTTTTCTATGTGAATATGCTTATGTAAATCATCTTCAAACTCTTTTAGAAGTATAAAGGCTATTTTGTATGTATTACAGGCATCTTTTGGAGCTTCATAATTATTGGTTAATTCAGAAATTCTTCGAAAACGTTCTCCTTCATTATCATGCTCAGAGTGCATCATCCTAATAGGGTTTTCAATAGAACCAAAAGGAGGTATCTCAAATGTTTGCTCTTGCCTAGATGCTTTTGCTATTTTTTTTATATGAGGAAATAGAATAAGCTCTTCTTTTTTCATGTGCATTGCTAAATCGCCTACAGCTTCTTTAAAGAGTTCTATAACTTCAAAGAGTTCTGGATGATTTTTTCCATGAACTTTGCATAGCTTTTCTAAGTAGGCAATTATTTCGGGTCCTCTTTTTTCGATGTACAAATGGTGATTTTGATAAATGTAATCGCTTAAAAAGTCTAGATCCCAATTTTGGTAACTTTGAGAAGCAATGGTGTTAATTTCTATTAGAGAGATTTCTTGAATTAGCTTTGCAACAGAAACATTCTTTGTATTTGCCACTTCGTTAATTGTTCGTTCTCCATTACAGCAAAAATCAATGCCATATTTTTTGAAAACAGTTGCTGTATCATAATTCTCTGCAACTATTTCTGAGATTAAAGTGTTGTTATTTATGTTCATATCTATTTAAAATTTGAATTCCGATAAGTATTAATGTTGTGATTTTAATTACTTCCAATATCACATACCATAGGTGATCATAGCTTTTGTCAATAGGAAACCCCTGTTGTATTAATAAAATCCTTTTATCTAAGACAGGTAACAAATAGAAACTCTGAAATAGGAGTATAGCATAGGGAAGTAGCATTATTTTTAATAGACCAATCTTAATGTTGTTTTTAGTTAATACAAACGTTATAAGAATACCAATTGCTAGGATTAGCTCTACTTTATTTAACGCATTAAAAACAAGGCTTCCAATTGATAACCCAATTTTTAGGGTAACACCTTCAGCTTGAAATTTTAACCAAGCTTCCATAAAGCTTATGGCTCCAATGAACCCTACCCAAGTAAAAATTGTAGAAGTTAATATGATGAATGTGGTTTTAGATTTGATCATTTTTTCAAAAAGGATATTTTTATCTTTTATTATAACGGATGTTTTTGTCTTTTTTAATTTTAAAATTATAGAGGACATAATTCCTCTACTCAAAAATGGTTATTCTATCTTTTTAATTGTAGTATTTTATCTTCACCTGTTTCAGACTTTAATAAATCATATACAGTTGTAGTTTCTAACATAGATTTGAGACTACTTCTAATATCAACAAATTTATCATGAATAGGGCAGGGGTTTTTAGCATTACACTCTTTCAGCCCAAGTCCACAACCAGTATATATTTTGTCTCCATCGATGACTTCGACAATTTGACTTAGTTTTACATTTTTTGTTTTCTCTTCATAAATCAAGAAGCCACCATATGGCCCCTTAATTGAGCTAATTATATTATTCTTAGTCAATATTTGTAATATTTTTCCTGTAAACGCTTCTGGAGAATTAGTAGCACTAGCAATTTCCTTTACACTGGTTTTATTGCCTAATGAGGTTTGCTTTGCCACATATATGACAGCTCTCATTCCATATTCACAAGATTTAGAAAACATATTAAAAATTTATCTCTGCAAAGATATACCTAATTTTATAAAAGACAAAAACATCTTTTATGTTTTTGCTCTCATATTGAATATTATTTTAGTGGAAAGATTGAAAAAAACTATCGCTAAAAGTATAAAATATACTTTTAGCGATAGCGTAGGAGTTATAAAAACTGCTTAATCAATTATAGTTATTGTATTTGTCATGCTAGCATGAAACTCACAATTATAAAATAGTTTATCTGGGGCATTATTAGGAACAGTAAATGTTATAGTTCCTGAAGTAAGCCCATTGTTAGACATACCCTCATTATAAATATTTACTGTTCCAATACCTTGAATAGTTTTTATAATAAATGGGTGCCCTGGAGAATTTACTGTAAATGTGTAAGTATTCCCTCTTTTTAATGTTAATGCAGGATTACTTTCATTTGTAAAACCACCATCATTAAAAATAAACGCAGAAGCACCATTGTTAGTGACATCATAATTTATAATGGTACTACTGGCTTCTGCTTGAGCAGTATTTGTATTTACAATAGGCCATACACCTGGAGAAGGAACACTTACGCCTTTAGTATCTCCACGTTCTGTATCTTGTCCAAAATAATACAAAGGCCAACCTTTATAGGTTAACTGAGTTCTCCCAAAAACATCGATAGTTCCAAAATCATTACTGTTTAAAATACTTGGAATTATATCCGCAGAAAATTCGACTATTGGCCATACATTATTATTAGAAAAATCTGACGCCGTATAATTGTTAGTATTTAACTTATCATTTGCAAATAAATACATTGTTCTTCCTGCAAAACTTACAATATAGCTTGTAGCTCCTATACCTACAGTATAATCTTGAAGGTAATTCTTACCATCATTCCCAACTAACTGTGCATTTGCATACATGATAGAATAATCTGGTTTAGCAATAAACCAAACATCGCCAATACCATCTCCATTAGTATCTCCTGGATTAGAATCGCTAGCATAATAGTAAAGTGGCCATCCCTTATATGTAGTTTGCATGGTACCATCTGTTCTTTTTATAACAGAAAAATCACCAATGTCTAACCCCGTTCCAACAGTTAAGTTTTCTGCATAAAAAACTGGCCAAGTATTTAAACAATTTCCTAAACATTCAGAAGTAGCCTTTGTATCTTTAGAAAAGAAATACAAAGAATTTCCGTTACCATCTATTAAAATTTTTCCAAAACTTGTGTTAGTAGACAAGTTTATTGCTGATGAGTTTGGTTCTGGAGTATTAAGATAATCATTGTCATCGCTGCTACAACTTGTAGTGAATAATCCCACTAATATTAAACATAATAGAATTAGATTTTTGTTTGTTATTGTTTTCATAATTAAAAATTTATTTGATATTAATTTATATGCACTTTTTCTTCAACACAGTTTTTTGTTAAATTGTCACTGAATACTTTCATCAAATTGATATAAGCAAAAGGACCATAACTTATGCGTTGTACACCAGCATTTATTAGTGCTTCATTAATAGGTGCTGTAGGGAGTTTAACTATATTTAGAGGTATATTGAGTGTGCTCGTTAACTTTTTAATCAGATCTAAATCAACAAGACCAGGGGTAAAAAATCCATCAGCTCCAGCATTCGTATATGCTTTGGCTCTTGCTATAGCCTCGGGCATGAGTTTATAGTATTTAGAGGTATCTTTTTCTTCAAAAAAAATATCTGTCCTAGCATTTATAAAAAGTGGTACTCCTAAATCATCTGCTACTTCTCGTATGATTTTAATTCGTTTAGATTGTTTTTCAATACTATAAAGCCCATTTGCTCCGATAATTTTGTCCTCAAAATTTAATCCTATGATACCTGTTTGCAGAAGTTTTTCCGTATTGATAGCGAGTAACTCATCATCATTACCTGCATAACCACTTTCAAAATCAACACTAACAGGTACATTTACATGAGATACAATTTGTTCTATTGTTTGTAAAAATGTATCGAACGGAATCACTTCTCCGTCAGGATATCCTTGTGATAGTGCTAATGGTTTACTTCCCGTAGCCACTATACTTGCGCCAGCATTAACAGCGGCCTTGGCAGATCCAGCACTCCAAATGTTATAAAGCATTATTGGGTTGCCTTTTTGATGTAAGTTTTTGAAATGGTCAAATTTCTCTTGTCTTGTCATGATTATAGCTTTTATTTTTGTTGTTTTTGTTCTTGTTTTCTCCTTACAAATGCGGTAGCATATGCTGGTGATCTAAATTTTAAAATAGGATCTTCAGAAGGTAAAATTCCGCTTTGTAATTGTAAAGGATCAAAATTGATATTTTGGCAAGTACCATCTTCATTTACAGCATTAATGGTAAGTGTAGCTGCAGTAATTGTTTTATGATGTCCTGTCCATTGTTTTGCAGCATTATTAATTTCATCTTCAGGGTTTGCAATTGTTATTACCATATCCCAAAGAAGCTTTCCTTTTTTGTTCAATAATTCGGCTAAATCTTTATAGTAGCTTACATTTTCAGAGGTGTTAATAGAAATTGTTTCATTTCTAGGTATAAAAGACCAACGCACAGCTGTTTTCTTACCATTTTCATTTTTTAGATAAAAAGTATTTACACTATTAAATTGATGATTGGCATAGTTTTTTAAAACTTTTGGCTTTTTACCATAGTGAGCCTTGAAATTTTTGAATTCAGGATGCTCTTTTTTTAATTTGACAAAATCTTCTTCTTTACCACTTATTTTAGCAGTCATAAGCTGTAAAAATCCTTGTGGAGTACTTACAGGAAAAAAATCTAGTGTATTCATGCTAAAATTATGTGTCATACCATTTTCAAGAATTACTTGAAATGCCATACCATATTCTCCATGTACTGCTTCATCCTTTTTAACACCACCTTTATGTGAGAATCTTCCAATAACTTTCAAGGGTGTTGTACTAAAAATTTTACTAGAACTCAGTCCTCGAATTCGTTCATTGTTAATTATAAAACTTCCAGTAAAGCAAATACCACTTATATGGTTTCTACGTTTCCCTTTATGAATACCAAACTTCTTTTCAAAAGCGTCTATTGTTCTTGGTGCAAGTGTATGAGCTGATAGTTTCTTATTTGATTTTAGAGCTTCTACATAAAAACCTAGGTTAACCGTGTTATAGATAAACTTATCCTTTAATTTATCTGTTATTGATGCTTCCTCTCCATAAGTAATACTCCAGTCTGTCCTATCTATATTTAATTTTCCTTCAATAATTATTTTAGAATTGGAAGAAGTTATTCTTATTGGAAATGATATAGACCTTTTAAATCCTCGTAATTCAAGACTTCCAGACATAATATGAGTCGGATTTCTTATGCTATTTTCTGTATTTGAAAGCGGTTGATTGATAGATTCAAACTCTGTTTTATCATCAATAGAATATTTGGTAGTTAGTTGTGTTACAGAAGTTATTTCGAACTTTCCTTTTGGGTAATTTTTAACATCAAAAAAATCATTAGATTTCAAGTGATTTATAAGAACTCTTTTACCTTGAGCATCTTCTTTGTCGTTTAAATCATCAACAGTAATACTATTTAAATCTATTACAATATCTCCATTGACAATTGTTTGGTTATTAACATAAATATTACCTTTAGATAAGTAAAATTTGCCATTATGTTTTCCTGTTGGTTTGCTACCTATATAAGTAATATAACTAGTCTTAGTATCTATGGTATATTGAGTATAACCATCAACACTTTCTTTTAAATCAATAGTCTTTACTGCCTCTTTTTTAACGGCTTCATTTTTTTCTTTACATCCTGTCATAGACAATACTGCAATGAAAAATAGAAGGAATATGAATTGTATTTGTTTCATAACTTATTAATTAAAGTTTGAAACAAAAGTAGCTTTGAGAAAAGCCTAGATTTTAGGATTAATTATCCAAAACATGGACAATTAAATCAATCGATTATCTTTTAGTTGTTTTCTAAATTCTTTAGGAGAAATACCACTATATTTTTTAAACACTCTAGTAAAGTATAAAGGATCATTAAAACCAATACCATAGGCAATGTTTTTAATAGACTCATTGGTCAAAAACAATTGGTTTTTTGCAGATGCAATTTTTTTTAAATTTATAATGGTTACGAAACTATTCTTAAAATATTTTTTGCATAAACGATTAAACGTTGTCATTGAAATATTTAACTCGTTACAATAAAATTCTGGAGAGGTTTCGTTGATATAATTTTTCTCTATCAATTTTTCTAATTGTATATGTATATTTTCTTTGTTTAGAATAGCATCATTTTGTTCCTTTCTTTTTATTCTAACTGCACAAATAAGCAACATTTTTAACTGACTTGAAACCATATCTAATTGTCCAACATCTTTATTCAACAATTCTTTTTTTAAGTTTAAAAAGGAATTAGACATGATTACAAAATCTTTATTAGAGCAACGTAAAACAGTGTCGTTTAAAAAATTATTAAATAACACACCTTGGCACCCAACATCTTTTGCATGAATATCAATACAAAAAAAATCAGGATGAAACTGTATATAAGACCCTTTGAAAGTCCCTTCAAATTCTAACTTCTGATAGGGATAATAAAATAAGATATTGTTGTCTTTTACCTGCATTTCGCTAGACTCCATGTTAATCACTCCATGAGCTTCTTCAAAGAAAAAAATTGCATAAAAGTTAGGTTTCTCAAAAAGAGTTGTAATGTTTTTTTCTGAAAAAGACTTGACTATAAGTACCTTTTCATTCTTATTGTTAAAAAGGTTATAAAGCATTTCTATGATTTTTTGTTAAGATTTTCATGATATAACATATAACGATAAGTAATAGATTTTTAAAAACTTCCCCAAAAGTAAAGTCATAAACTCTTGATTTTTTGAAAAAATATTTGACTTAACTATTTTTTTATGAAGCACTTAAACATATATATGTCACAAATATATGATTATAAATCAGTTGACTTTATGGATTATATGTTTAATATATAGACTATTTAGTCGTTTGTGAGCTACCATAAAATTGAAGCAAAGTAATAGGGGAGTGGTTTAGTTTTTTAATTAATCTTTTTGGGCTTTAACTTGCATCATACTATTGCCATAAAATTCTTTTAATGAAACCATAGTTGAGGAGGTATAGTTCATATAAAATGGTAAACTAAATCAATTTTCCCATTTAACTAATAAATCAATTATAAGATTATTAGAAAGAGTTCAAAAAATGACTGTATAAAATTTAGTTGTTTTTTTTTAGTTTAAACATTTATAAATAAGTTTATACTGTTATAATAATCACAAGTATTATGAAATTTAAAGCCTTTAAAAAAAGAAAAATCTGGTTGCGGTTTATTGCTTGCGTACTGCTTTTACCATTATTATTTCTCCTTGTTACGGTGTTATATATCAATACAAAACAAAATAGTATTATTAAAGATCATATAGCTCAGCTTAACAAAACGCACAAAGGTTTTATTGATATAGGTGACACTCATCTATCACTCTTTAGTAATTTTCCAAATATTTCTTTTAAGGTAGACGATCTAAAAATAAATGAAACTAAAAACGATAATTCACCAGTTATTCTTGACGTAAAAGATATCTACGTAGGTTTTAATTTTTGGGATATTTTAGATGGTGATTACACCATTAAATCATTAATTGTAGAAGACGGTTTTTTTGATATTGTAATTCATGAAGATAAAAGTCTAAATCTTTTAAACGCATTAAAATCCATTGATGAAACAGAAAGTTCAGCCCCAATAGATTTTAAACTTCAAAAAATAAAATTACACAATTTAGATATCCACAAAAAAGATGAAGGTCAAAATACAGACTTAGAAACATTTATTTATGAGGCTGATGGTGGTTTCAATATTGATAATGAAGTTATTTCAGGGCATATTGATACTAAATTTGAAATGAATTTAATTAGTAACGGCGATACTACATATATAAAACACAAACACTTTGATCTTCATACAGATATTAATCTTGATAAAGATACTGGATTGCTTACCATTGAACCTTCTGGAGTTACTATGGAACATGGTGATTTTGAATTAGAAGGATTAATAGACACAAAAAATGATTTTGATCTTGATCTTAAAATAAAAGGAGCAAAGCCAAATTTTGACATGCTTATAGCCTTTGCTCCAGAGGATCTTATACCTGTTTTAGAACGTTATAAAAATGCAGGGAAAATTTATTTTAACGCGGTAGTTCAAGGACCTACATTGAATCAACAAGTACCTTTTTTTGATGTAAACTTCGGTGTAAGTGAAGCTTTTTTAGAAAACACCAACAAAGGTAAGCGAGTCAAAAACATTGGATTTAAAGGTCATTTTACGAACGGAAAAGAACGAAGTTCTCGTACAACAACATTCTCACTAGAAGATATGACTGCCAAACTGGGAAAAGGAAAAATTCTAGGAAATGTCGTAATCAATAATTTTGATGAACCAGAAATAGATATGCGATTAAATGCAGATTTCAATCTCGAATTTGTGACTGATTTTTTAAACTTAAGTGAAGTAGATATTGCATCAGGAAATGTTTCATTAAAAATGAATTTTCATGATATTATAGATATTGATAACCCAGAACAAGCACTCAGTAAATTGAATCAGGCGTATTATAGTGAGTTAAAAATTGATAGTCTAAGTTTATCTTCCAAAGATCTGCCTGCGCCATTAAAAAAACTGAATGCACATATAGTAATGAATGGAAAAAAAGCGACAATCAATCAATTTGATATACTATTAGGAACATCTGATATTTCAATAACTGGATATGTATCAGATTTACCTGCTATTGTACATCATACAGATACACTAGTCGTTACTCATTTAGATATTAAGTCCAAGCTATTAGATATTTCTGAACTCACGAAATTTTCTGCTACTGATAGTTTAAGGACAGGTATAGATGAGCAAATCAAAGATTTAACTGCTGGATTTTCATTTAAATCCTCTGCAAAAGCTTTTACTGAAAGTAAATATTTACCTAAAGGAGCGTTTTTTGTAGATAGTCTTAACGCGAAACTAAAGCATTATCCACATAAATTCCACGATTTTCATGTAGATGTATTAATCGATGATAAAGATCTTAAAATCAAAGATTTTACTGGTTTTATTGATGATTCTGATTTTCATTTTAACGGATTGGTACATAATTATGGTTTTTGGATGCAAAAAGAATTGAATGGCGATGTAGATTTAGACATTACCTTAACTTCAGATTTATTGCGTTTAGAAGATATTTTCACGTATCAAGGTGAAAATTATGTTCCTGAAGAATATAGACATGAAGAATTTGAAAAACTGACATTGCATGTGAATTCTAGTATGCATTATAAAGCATCCGCGTTACATTCTATAGATTTAGAGTTAGACAAGCTAAATACCAAAATGCATTTGCATCCCTTACGATTTGAACACTTTACAGGTGATTTTCATTATGAAGATGACCATCTTACAGTAAAAGATTTTATAGGTAAAATAGGGAGAACTTCTTTTAACATTGACTTCAACTATTATTTGGGAGATAATTCAGCAATTAAAAAAAGAGATAATAATCTGAGTTTTAAAGCAAATTATATTGATTATGACCAACTATTTCCTCCTGATAAAACAACAGAGAAGGCAACAATAACCGTAAAATCAAAAACTGCAGATGTTGCAGCACATGCAGATGCTTTTAATTTGTATGAGCTACCATTTACTGATATGAAAATTGATGTAGATGTAGATTATTTTATGTATCAACGAATTCATTTACAAGATATAAAAGCAAATTTACGTACAACTCAGAATCATTACATTTATGTAGATACACTACATATGAATGCAGCTGGAGGTAATTTTAATATGTCTGGTTACTTTAATGGTAGTAATCCGAAGAAAATTTACCTGAAACCTACTATAAAAACCACTAAAATTGATTTGGATAAGTTCTTATTTAAGTTTGAAAATTTTGGACAAGATCATTTGGTTTCAGATAATTTAAAAGGACATGTTTCTACTACAATAGATGGAAAAATTAGAGTATATCCTGATTTAGTGCCAGATTTAGATCAATCTGAAATTCACATGGATGTCAAAGTTTTTAATGGGAAATTACAGAATTATGAACCCATGAAAATGTTATCTAGTTATATGGGTAATAAAAACTTGAACAATATCAAATTTGATACAATTCAAAATCATATAGATATCATTAACGGACGCATTAACATTCCTAATATGACGATTGAATCAACATTAGGACATATGGAATTATCTGGAACACAAGATTTGAATAATAATATTGAATATTACTTAAGAATTCCTTGGAAAACCGTTAGAAAAGCTGTTTGGCATAAATTATTTAAGAATAAGAAAAATAGTGGAAATAAAGACGAAGAGGATGAAATTATAGAAGTTGATCCTAACAAGAAAGTAAAATACCTAAATTTAAAATTACATGGAACAGTTGATGATTTTAAAGTTTCCCTAAAGAAAGCTAAAAAGAAGAAAGAGAAATAAATAATAATATTCGAAGATGATAAAATGAGATACGATAATCTACAATCTAAACTGTCAGATGCTATGTATTATGTAAAATAGAATCTTGAAATATAAACTAAACCTCAGATAACTTTAGCTAAAATCAATATCCCTGAAAATCGCGTATTTGAAATATTATTGACCCAAGTACGGAATATTAAAAAGAATTGCTACAATTTCTGGGATATTTTACATAGTATAGAATTATAGCTTACAAATACTTTTGTACTATAATGTTCTGCGTTATGTAACTTTGCTTTGGTAAAAGCGAAGTTCTTTACCCCAATTTTCTTGGATTTTTTTCTTTCCAAAAGTTTCTTTAAAAATGTAATGGAATACTCTTTTTGCAGAAAGGGTAGAGGAGTGGAGGCAAAATATGTATGGAATGGGATTATTCTATATTAAATTTCAAATAGTTGCGGGATTCCGTAAACAAATCCTCTTCCTAATATATTAAATTTATGAACTTTTTAATTAACCAAATGAAATAATCATTAATGACGAACAAAACTAGAGGTTCAGAATGGAAACAGTGGGATTTACATTTTCATACACCATCATCATATGACTACAAAGATAAAAGTGTTACTAACCAGGATATAGTAGATGGTTTAATAAACAATAACATTAGTGTTGTAGCTATTACAGACCATAATCTAATTGATGTAAAAAGAATTAAAGAATTACAAAGTTTATGTAAAGATAAAGAATTAACTATTCTGCCAGGCATCGAGTTTTTATCAGATGCAAGAGGTAGTGAACCAATTCATTTTATAGCAATATTTAGTGAGAATTGTAACTTAGAATATATATGGGGGCAATTAAAGAATAATACCGAGCTAAAAAAAATTGAAGGAGAAAATAAAAAGTATAATGAAGTTTACTGTGATTTAGCAGATACTATTAAGTTAATAAAAGAATTAGATGGAATTGTCAGTATTCATGCAGGTTCTAAAAGTAATGGTTTAGAAAAATTAACTCATTCACTTCCTCACTCTTTAGCACAAAAAGAGGATATTGCCAAAATTGTTGATGTTTTTGAACTAGGTAAAGTATCAGATATTGAAGGATACAATTCAAAGGTAAATCCATATTTAAAAAGCAAAATAAATAAATGGTTACCAACTGTAATTTGTTCTGATAATCATAATATAAAAGATTACAAGAGAAAGGAGAAACTTTGGATAAAAGCAGAACCAACATTTGAAGGATTAAGACAGATTATATTTGAGCCTATTCAACGCATAAGAATACAACCAAATGAGCCTGATTTTAAGGAAGAAAAGTTAATTATTGATGAAGTACAATATTTTTCATCTGATAATTTGTTTACACCAGAAAAGATTAGATTTAATAAGAACCTAAATGTTATAATCGGAGGAAAGTCATCTGGTAAATCAATATTACTTTATAATATCGCATCAACTCTAGAAACGAACAAAGAAGTAACATCTATTATGGATAGAAAGTACGATTTTAGAAAAGATGATGAGAATTTTAATTTTGAAGTAAAATCTTTATCTGGTGTTTCTCAAAAATTGTATGATGAAAAAGAAAGTTCTATCATACCTAAAATTAAATATATCCCCCAGAATTATCTTACCAAATTAGCTGAACCAGAAGCTAATAAAAAAGGAGAAGAACTTTTAAAATATGTAAGAGGTTTACTTTTAGAAGATGAAGCGTACAAAACTAATTATCAAGATTTCTTAAGTGTTGTTAAATCAAATGATAAAAAAAGGAATGATTTAATAGACAGTTATTTTGAAACGGAAGAAAGTATTAAGTCTAAAAATAAACAACTAAAAGAAAAAGGTAATGAAGAAGTTTTAAAAAAGAGTATTGAAACCAATTTATTAAAAATTGCTGAGTTAAAAAAAGGAATTGGATTAAACGAAAAACAAATAGCTGAATATAATACGGAGAAGTTAAAATTAGAAAAGGTTGAATCTGATAGAATAAAAATAAACAGTGATTATAGAAAGGTATCGGCTTTTAATAGAGATATTTTAAACACTTTAAAGGAGTTGAAAAATAAGAAAGATTCAATACAGAACTCTTTAGAAATGGAATCTATCAAAGAATTGTTCACCCAAAATTTCAATTTCTTGGAGGTAGCAATTAGTGATCTAGAAGCATTTTCAGAGTCAATAAAAATCAAAGATAGCGTACTAGTCAATGATAACTTGTTTAGAACTCTTATCATTGCAAGTGAGGAAGAAAAAAGAAGGCTTGAGAAAATACTTGAACCATTAATAAAAAATGAAAAAGTTAAAAAGCACATTACGGATATTGATAAAATCATAACGGCAGATAAACTAAAATTAGAAGCAATAAATCAACTAAAAGTTGAAATAAAAAATAGCAAAGAAGAATTAAACAAAAAGAGAGATAATTTATTTAAATTATATGTTGAGAATTCTAACGAATATCCCAAAATAATTTCAACTCTAAATGAAAGAACAAAATTACTTGAAGAGCAGAATCTAGATATCATAGGAACTCAAAAATTTAATGTAAGAAAGTTTATAAAAACTCTATATGACATATGCGATGGAAGAAAATTTCCTGAAAAGGAATATGATATATTACAAAAGGAAGATGATTTAATAAGCTTTCAAAATAACACTGAATTTGAAGAAATAAAGAGAATATTTGATACTATCGTAAATGGAAGCTTTCCTTTAAATACTAAAACTAATAGAAAGTCTGCCATTAAAGTTATACTTGATGACTATTTCGTAGATTTTTGGGAAACGGTTTATGATGGTGATAAGATGGAGGAAATGTCGACTGGTAAAGCAAGCTTTGTAATACTAATGCTTATTGTTGGGTTGAGTAGTTCTAAAGCACCAATATTAATTGACCAGCCAGAAGATAATTTAGATAATAGATCCATAACAAAAGATTTAGTTAAATATTTAAGAGATAAAAAATCCGAAAGGCAAATAATTCTTGTAACTCATAATCCAAATGTAGTTGTAAATGCAGATGCAGAGAATATAATTGTGGCAAATCAAAAAGGGCAAAACGATAAAGAAACTTCTAGCCCATATAGATTTGATTACATAAATGGACCATTAGAAAATACTAAAGAATTAGATCCAAAAGAAAAAGATTTACTAAAAAGTATGGGAATTAGGGAACACATTGCAGATATAGTTGAAGGCGGCAAAGAAGCGTTTAAAAAAAGAGAAGTTAAATATAGATTTTAATATGATTGTCTTTGTAAAAATGATATTCAAGGTCTTTAGTAACAATAATAGACATGATTTAACATTTCCTGGGAATCGCGTATTTGAAAATTTCTTGGACTTAGTCATGAATATGGTGAAGAAATTAAGTGTGGTTTAATTAAAATTATATCAAACTATTTCGTTATTATGAACTATTGTACAGAATATGAATTTCTCACGAAAGTCCAAAACAAATGCTAAAGGGCTCGAGTAATATACTTTATCTTTTACATAATACAGAGATAGAGATTACGAATATAAATTGGCAACAGGTCGCAAAAAGGCTGTAACATAATTGTTAGCTATATAAAACACTAGCGTGTGTTATATCTACAACTATGTTAAATACACACTATTGGGCTTTTTACTCATATATGACATTTGTACTATAATTAATATTATGTTAAATAACATTGAATGTAATATATGTTCATAGTTGATTTACAGTTTGTTATATTAAGAAAAGATTTTATAAATTTATTATATAAAATAAATTTATGATTACTATAACACCAATATACTTTATAAAATCAAAATCTAGATATCCAATTGTTTTCAGAAATGGCTCTGTAGAATATCAATTTATTAAATACTTGGTAATTAATATTAGAAATAAATCCTACAGAACTTTATATAATCATGCTTTGGCTTATAAATATCTGGTACAGTATTTATATGAAATTAAGAAAGAAGATTTTGTTATGTTATTAAAAAATAATCCCGAATCAGTTTTAGAATGCCTAAAGTCTTTTGATCTTTGGCTCAATGATAAACTAAAATCTAAAACTAATTTTAATATTATTATTGATAATGTTTGCTCATATCTCCAATGGTACTTCTATTATAACCGTTTTAACTTCAATCAAAATAGATTAAATAATGTCATTCAAAATTTGAAATTTTCAAAATACAAGATTAAATATATACCAAGTTATAATAGTCTTAATACCAATGATATAACAAGAATCTTAAACTTATGTAATCCAGATAATATAGAAAACCCTTTTAAACATAAAAATAGAGTTAGAAATTATTTAGTTTTTTTAATTTTAATAGAAACAGGCATACGATTAAGTGAGTTATTACTATTGAGAGCAATTGATTTTATAAGGAATGACAACCTTTTTTTTATTAAAATAGATAACAATATAAATGAAAAAGATATTAGAAGAAATACTCCTAGTTATAAGAATTCTTATAGTAAAAGAATAATTTCAATATCAGATAAAACCTACCTCCTATTTGAAGAATACTTGTTTTACTATAGAAAAAATAATGGAACAATACATTATTTATTTACTAGTGATCAAAATAAGCCATTATCCAAATCAAGTGTTCAGGGAATAATAAAAGAAATTTCAAAGAGGACAAGTATTAAATTTTCTGCTCATACATTGAGACATTATTTTGCTGAGTCCATGTTAGAATTTTTAATAGACAAAAAAGACTTAGATATGGAGAGAGCAAAGGATGAATTAAGAGTAATTTGTGGATGGTCGTTTAATTCTAATATGCCAAGTTATTATGCAAGAAGAATGATATCGAAAATGGCAAATAAAACCAATATGCAAAGAATACTTAATTATGAATAACTTACCTAAATATGTGATATTCAAAGGGGATTTACCAAGTGAGATTTATAAAATAAAATTTGCAAGTAATAATTGGAAATGGAAATCAGGCGGAAACAATCATAGTATTTCTTGGGATAGTTTTGATAATCGGACAAAGGAAATATTAAAACTATATTTAATATATCGACAACGTGAGTTATCAATTGAATCTATTTCTAAAAGTGAAGTAGGGTTTATCAATGCTTTAAAAAAGCAAAAAATGTCCATACCTTTTATGCCTAAAGAAGTTTTTTATTTCTGTATTCATTGCAAATATGTTTGTCATATTTACTCTCTTAGAAAGTTATTTGAATTTGGTTTTTTAAAGTTTGAAAATTTATTCTTAAAATACGCTTATGATGAAATAAAGGAGTATAATATACCAAAAAGAAAACCGTATGATAAAATTTTCTTAAATCAAGAAGTAGTTGACTCTAAAGGTATTGAAGAGGTAAAAAGAATCACAAAGTCGGTTGACGAGAATGAATTAGATTTTGAAATTTTGAGGGATAATATAATTTTACAGTTTTGTCTTGAATTAGCCCCTAGACCATATCAATTTTATTTGTTAAACAAATCAGATTTTGAAGTAATTAAAGGTTCGAGTAAAGACTATTATTCTTTGTCTCTCCCAATGTCTAAAAAAATCAAATCTAATAATATTGAAAAACGAAATAGAAGTATTTCAACGAATTTGGGACGAAAAGTTCTGAAACTTTTATTGTTTAAAAATTATAAAAAAAATAGTAATAATGCTTTATTTATAGATAAAAAAGGAAAAAGATTGACTTCATCCAATTTTACTAAAATTGTAAAAAAAGAGACTTTAAAAAAAGGCATTATATTAAAACCCACAGATTTTAGACATAGTTTAGGGCAAGCTCTTGCAGATCAAGGCGCATCTGCTGATATAATTGCTGAATTACTTGGACATAATTCTACAGTTCCTGCGAGAGCCTATATATCTTCAACACCAAAAATTGCCGATATCAAAGCTAAAGCTTTAGCCAAAAATATAACATATCAAAAGTTGAATGAAATGTTGACAGGTAATTTTGTAGAAGATAAAGATATAGAAGGTGAAAAAAGAATTAAAGGAATTATTGGAAATCAATACATTGGAGGTATAGGTATGTGTGGTTTACCTAATGATACCTCTTGTAAAAAAAATCCTGTATATTCTTGTTATACATGTATAACGTTTCATCCTTTTAGAAACAAGAAACAGCATATTGTAGTAAAAGAAGAACTTCAAAAACAAGCTCAATATTTTATAGATATTTCAGAGAAAGGCAATGATATTGAGTATAATAGACCCATAACTCAACTAAATGAAACGATTAGAGCCGTAGATGATATACTTAATATCCTTAAAGAGAAGAATGAATACTAAATTACATATATTTTGTTTTGAGGAGCGAGAAATCTTTTCTGCATTAGATAATCAAATTGATTGGGATAATCATGACTGGAATATTACTAAATGGACTCCTCATAGGGGGGCCATCAAAGTAATTTCTTTTCGTACTACTAAAAAATTTAGCAAGAAAGTTCCAAATACTTATCTAAAAACTAATGGAGACCCCTTACCTACTTTATACATGGATTTTACTAAGTCTTGTCTTAGTTATTTTAAGAGAGTTAGAGGTTCAAAATTTGCTTCAGTAAACGCTTTTTTAATTGAGTTAAAGAGATTATACTTTATAATGTATCAGCGAGGTGAAAAAGATCCAACATTACTTACAAGATGGCATTTTGAAGAGTGTATTAATTATCTAAAAATTATTGAATATAAAAATATATATAACTCTGCTACAAATTTGAAAGTTATTTCAGATTTAATTGATGAAAAAAGACTTACCGAAAAGCCTATAAATTATACAATTAATATAAAAAACAATCATCGTTATTATTCTAAGAAAGACATTTCTTCTGATATAGACTTAAGAGAAAAAAGTAAGCTTCCTAGTTTTGAAGCTATGTCATCATATGCTATTTGTACCAACAATCCGATAAATGAAAACGAAGAGATATTATTGAGAACGATTGATTTACTAATAGTTACTGGAATGAGAGCTAATGAAGTGTGTTATATTCCATATGATTGTTGGGTGGAAAAATTAAAGTTAGATAAGAAAGGGAGTCCAATTTTAGATATGAATGGAAATGAATTAAAAAGCTTTGGAATTAGATATTATGCGGAGAAAAAATTTAAAGATAGGGTTCATTGGTTAGCTCCTCAAGATGTTCCTTTTGCCAAACGAGCCATTGATAGATTAAAAATTTTAACAAAAGAGGCAAGAGAGACAAGTTTATGGCAAGAAAATAATCCTGGAAGATTATGGAAATATGATAAAAATAAAAGTGTTAGTGATTTCGAATTATTGAATACTTCATTAGGCTTTAACAAAATAATATACTTACAAGGATATTTAAGGAGAAAAGGTATTAAGAGTTTGGGAACAAATAAAAATTACTTTGAGTATAGATCGAAAAATAGTAAGGAAGTTTTTTATTCTAAATATTACAACGTCGGTGATATTGAAAAAGAGTTATTAAATACTAAACTGATGCAACGAGATGTACTAATAGATGATAATGGAAAAGTAATATTAAAATTAAGTGAAGTTTTAGCTTTAAGATTTGATGGCGCTTTTAGGTTTAAAAGAAGTTCCAATATTTTATGGGTATATCCAGGTTTAGTTTCAGTAAAGGAAATAAATGAAGCTTTAGGAGCCAATGATTCGATAGAGTCAATTTTTGAAAGAAGAAACTTGACTGAAGCTGATGGTAGTAAAATAAGACTAACAAGTCATAAACCTAGACACTGGAGAAATACTTTATATGAACTAGCAGGAATGTCAAACGTTCAGCAGGCTCTTGCATTGGGAAGGCAAAATTTAACCCAAAACAAAGCATATCAGCACACTACAATAAGAGAAAAAACAAAACTTCATCAACAGTATCTTAGTTTTAATTCAGTAACTGAAAAAATTAGGTTTCTTCAAGAAGGAATCAGAAATAAAAATATTTTAGGCGAAATGACTGAAACTTATCATCTTCTTAAAAATAATAAAAGTATCGAAGATGCTGAAACGTTTTTAAAAACTCATGGTCTAGCTTTACATCTTACACCATTTGGAGGATGCACTCATGATTTTAGTCAATCTCCATGTTTAAAACACCTTCAATGTTGGAACGGTTGCTCACATTTACATAGGACTAATACACCAGGTGAAACTGAACGATTGTTAGAGCAATTAGAATTCGCTAAAAAAAATCTTAATAAAATACGCGGGGATAAACATAATAATAAAAGTAAATGGGAAAAAGATATTCTAAATAAAATTAAGAATATAAAAAAAGCTATCGACCTCTCTCCAACTACAAACCCAATCCAAATGTTTCCGGACGGAATTGAAATGACAAAACCGAATTATATAACTAGAAAAGAATCACTATAGCATGAAGAATTTAAGAGGAAAAGCCCTGGACTTAAGTCTTAAGAAAGAGTTAGACAAAATGATAGATACGGGATATAAGCTTGCTCCAATAACTAGGTCTAACTTACAAAGACGATTAGGGCTTAACAGCAGAGGAACATTAGCTGTTAAGCATAGAGCAGAAATGATTAGAAAGGCGAAAGAGGTTCAACTTAATAATGCAGGGTTAGATATTAGAGGTAAAAAAAAGAGAAACACTTTAAAGCAACAAAATGAATTACTAAAGAAAAAAATAATTCAATTAGAAAGTCAAAGAGATCAATTAGTAGAGCAAATAGCTATGATTATTAATGGGGCTCAAGCTAGAGGATATAATGTAGATGAAATAATGATGCCAATAATTAAAATCGATTCATAATCTTAATAAATATTTTCGTATCAATTTAAGAAAATTGTCAATTTTAAAAGTAAATGTAAATTTACATTAGTTGATGATAAAATAGTAAAGTCTATTTTATTAACAAAACACCTTAAAATAAGCCATTAACAGAAACTAAACAACAAGAAATATATTTTAATGAACTATATAAAATACTAACCTTATAAAATTCAACTTGTCTATATTAAATGGTAAGAAAATAACTATCTTTATTATATATTCCTTATTAAAACAATTATTTAGATAATATTCTTGATAAATAAACTTATGGAAAATGGAAATGATTATTAAAGCAAAGAAATTGATTAATTCTGGAATAATCAAAGATGAATTAACATTCCAGAGAGCAAATATTATTAGTAGAAATCTACGTTTATTAAGTAAAGAAAATATAGAGGCTAAAGAAACTCGTAAAGCTTTAAATGAGTTACTTTATAAATATGAGCAAGCTAATTGGGAAGATTTAAATTCAATTACTGAAGAACAAATTATAGAGAGTGATAAAGCTTTAAATCAAGCAGAACAAGAACGTTTGTTTTATAAGAAACGTAAAGAACTTTTATAAAAAAGTAAATCAGGAGATATAGTCAAGTATAAGGTTATTACGATTAAATTAATCATTGATGAGACAAAATAAAATAGGAGTTAATGACATATTTAATTTAGATTTTTCTGCAATTTTATATATGTTTTTATACCTAACGTTACAATATTCCTAAATGTATTATTCGACTACCAGTTTGCCCTACTGGATTAATACTTTTCCCTATAACTATTCCATCTTCTGGAGCATAATACTCCTTTAAAACCCTACCAAACACATCACGAACTGTTGCTATTAATTCTCCTTTTTTAAGTTTTTGAGTTAGTTGAGAATGTACTTGAAGAACTCCTCCTACGTGGCTATAAATCCAATATGATTTTTTACATATAATAGCAGGGGTTTCAGCTTCTTCCATCTCGGTATCATACATATTTAAAAAAGATAATGTATTATAAACCCCTGTTAAACCAGACCGAATCATTCCCTTCTGAAACTTATCTGGATCACCTACTTCAACAGTTATTGAATCAATACCTAAATCTGCCGCCGCTCCTCGAAGAGTTCCATCTTTCGGAGGTGCATTTAAAATAATTTGAGGATTTTGAATCATCGCTAACTGCTTAGCTACTTTAGAAGATAAATCTGCTCTAATATAATAGGAATTAATTCTTCCAAAACTTGCAGTATGTAGGTCTAATAAAAAATCAAAATTTTTAACTATTCTATTCACAACCCTACTAGCATAAACTTGACTCCTATTCCCTTCTTTATTTCCAGGCATAATTCTATTTAAGTCTTCTCCATCAATAAAACGTCGTTCATTAACTAAAATAGAAGGCACATTAACTACAGGAACACCAATAATAGTTCCTGATAGTTTCTCCAAATCAATTGAGTTAAATAGACGCTGAATAACTGGCATTCCATTTAATTCATTACCATGGACTACAGCCGTTATTCCAAGTGTTGGCCCATCCTCTACTCCTCTTCCAACAATTATCGGAACATAAACAGGCTGACCAATACCATTCGATACTATATGTAACCATCTATATGATAATGTGTTTTTCTCATATGAATCTATCTTGATTCTTTTGATGACAGGTATTTTCTTAAACTTTTTTGCCATTATAGAATTTCCTTAATTAATAGCTCATCATCATTTAACGACTTAAATAACTTTCTCTTAAAACCTCCTTTTGTATTAATCAACCTTATAGCCATTTTATCAATTGCTATGGACGTTAATACTGTTTGAATATAGGCTTCAACCAAATCATCTAAACCTATCCCTAAATTGTTAAACTCTTTTCTTTCCATTAGTAACAATCTATTAGTATCTGACCCCCAATCTCCATTCTCTTTCCTAAAAGATAAATTAGTTCCTAATATATCCCATGACGCTTTCCCATCTTCTAACACATCTTTTAATGGGGATTTTGCTCGTCTAGAATAAATAGATAGTGGTTTATAGCCTTCTTTTGTGCCATGAATCATCATTCTAAAATCTAGTACATAAGACTGCCCTTTTTGGTTTGGAACAGTTCCAACATGATAAAACTTTCCTTCAGAAGTAACAGAACTCCAATTATAATTCCCAACTAAACTTTGGACTATAAATTTATCATAATCAAAATCAAGTTCCATAAAGTCTGTTAATTCCTTCTCATTAACGATAGTATATACCCCTTGTCCTGCATTGCTATAAGGATTTTTTACAACTGCCTTTCCTCCCATATTATTAACCCACAGTGGAATTTCATTTTTATTCACATCCCAAATGGTATGCGGAGTCAAAATTTTAAGATTTTTGTTTAACAGCTCAGCATTGAAGAATGAATAAGCTTTTGATGCTATCATTTTATTTCTACCTCCTGCTAGACAAACTATTGTCGGGTTTATAATTTTTGTTTTCGAACTAATAGGTAATCTATTCCATGGTTTTTGAGTTAAATATCTAAAAACCAACCCTAACTTTATCCAACTACCATCTATTTTTAATTGGATATAGTCTCCACTTGTGTCAATATGGGATTTATCTAATTGGTTGTAAAAAGGAACTAGAAAAACTTCTTTTTTTAATACATCGGCCATTGCATGAGCATAACCAGAGGCTTCCATAAAATTTTTATCATAAATAACTGCCACAGCATCATTAACCTTCTTTTTCAATAAAGGTTTAATCGTTTGTTCCATAAACTTTTTATATCCTCCCTGCTCATCAAACTCATTAAGTAATGGCATAGATTTTTGACCTGACGGACAAGAGTTATTTTCAATAATCACCATTTGTCTTTTTCCTTTCTCTGTAGTTACATGCAATAAATCAGCTCCAGATAAATGATAATGTCTTGGTTTATATCTTAAGATTTCATTTAAATCATCAGGGTTAACTTTTGGGTTTAAATGACAATATCTTTTTACAATTCGATCCGTTGAAAGATTTAAAAAATAGCTTACCATTGGATGTATAGTTGCATTAAGCGACTTTTCATACCAGTGATTCTCAGGTTCAAAAGTACCTGGTAATATAACTTTAATTTCTTCTCTCATTTTGTTTTATTTAATTATTTTATCTTTCCAATAATACGCCAAAAAACAATTAGTTGTATATAAAATCCAAAAACATTTAAACACACTTCAAACCCTTAATAACCAACAAATTAAACACGTATTGAAAAATATTATTTTCATAAAAAAAAATTAAATATTTTTTTTTAATTATATTAAAATTAAAGAGTATTTTTGATTATATAAAATTGAAGCTTATGTAACATCATTTCCTTTGAACCACGAGCATAATTATCGTTTAATTTTTGCTAAAAGCAACTTGGACTTGTTGTGGTTAATTTCCAAGATTTATTATTATTAATTAAAAACTAAAAGGAAATGAATATTAAATTTTTAAAGTTTACGCTTATAGCTGTTTTATCTTCAATATTAATGGCAAGTTCTGTCTTAACTTATTATAATACACTTGATCCTATTAAAATAATTGGAAAATATGAAGGATTTGATGAAATGGGATACAGTTTTTCTTTTGACACCAATGGAGAGGTAGAAACTATCACTTTCGAAAAAGTTAAAAAGGAGTTTATAATAGAATTTAAATTAGATGAAGAAATCACAATAGGTAAAAAATTCGAAATCATTTATTCAATAGTCGAATCTGAAGATGATGAAGATTACTCCATGGAGTTAATCTTAGAATCTTTAAAACTAGTTGAATAATTTTTATAAACAGACCTCATTCAAATTGAATGAGGTTTTTTAAGCATACAAAAAAATGTACACTATAGTTATTCAAATTTCCATACTATTATTAGCTTTATTTACGGTAATAAGCCTAACAAAAAGATTAACAAAATCCTATATTGTTAAAAATTCAATAGAACCACATAGAAGAAAATTAATTCTTAATTTGTTTTATCTCTTTTATCTTATTACTTCATTTTTTCTACTCTTGTTAATTTTAGGAATTGAGTTTAAACAATTTGGTGTATTTGCTACATCAATATTAGCTGTTTTAGGGGTAGGTTTTTTTGCTCAATGGTCAATGTTATCAAACCTAACTGCAAGTATTATTCTATTCTTTTATCATCCTATGCGTATTGGAAATACAATAAAAATTCTGGATAAAGATTATGATTTAACAGGTGAAGTAAAAGATATTACAGGTTTTTATACTCTACTCTTTCTACCTGAAGACAATAAACATATTACTATTCCTAATATTATCATCTTATATAAAGGAATAGAATTAATAACTCCCAAATAACCAATTAGTTATTTTTTTTAAAAAAAATATTAAAAAAGTTTTTTGTATTAAAAAATAGTTTACATTTACCGCAATCTTATTAGATAAGTTAAATGTTACGTTTTGCTTATTTCGTAAACAACTTTTATGAGAAGACAAAAGGTTGTTTTGTATTAGGAAAATACAACGAAAAAATTAAGGTGTCTTCATCTTCAAAAAAATACTCTTTACCACTGAATTTTGACATTCAGTGCGGTGGTTGTTTAGCACTACGAGTCTAAGTATCATTTTATTTTTTTATAACAAACTCGCTACAAGGTAGCAGTAACGTTTGTTTCCAATGCATTTAAAAAAGTTTCAGCAATATGCCGAAACCATTTTTTGAATTATCTGTCCGTACAGGAAATTCAAGCAAAATAAACCTAAAAAATGAATACTAGATATAAAGATTTAATAGAGCAAACATTTGATTTTCCTCAAGCGGAATTTCATACAGAAAAAAACAATTTATTTTTTCACAACATTGATATTATGGAATTAGTAAACCAGTATGGGGCTCCTTTAAAGTTTACCTACCTTCCTAAAATATCAGAAAACATTAACCGTGCAAAACAATGGTTTTCAAATGCTATTGAAAAACACAATTATAAAGGAACATATAATTACAGTTACTGTACTAAAAGTTCACATTTTAAATACGTGTTAGACGAAGCACTAAAAAATGACATTCATATTGAAACATCATCTGCTTTTGATATCGATATTGTTAAAGCACTAAAAAATGAAGGAAAACTTAAAGACAACGCGTATGTGCTATGCAATGGTTTTAAACGAGATCAATATATAGCAAACATTATCAGTTTAATTGACGGAGGACATTCAAATTGTATTCCAATTATTGATAATTATGAAGAACTTAACTTGCTATTAGATGAGACAAAAAGCAAGTTCAAAGTTGGTATTCGTATCGCTTCAGAGGAAGAACCAAAATTTGAGTTTTATACAAGCAGACTGGGTATTGGCTATAAAAACATTGTATCATTTTATGAACGTGAAATAGCTAATAACCCACAGGTAGAACTAAAAATGCTACACTTTTTTATCAATACAGGTATTAAAGACAACGCATATTATTGGAATGAGTTATTAAAATGTCTAAAAGTATACATCAACTTAAAAAAAGTATGTCCATCCTTAGACAGCTTAAATATTGGAGGAGGGTTTCCAATTAAAAACTCATTAGCTTTTGACTATGATTATGAATATATGGTAGATGAAATCATTAACCAAATAAACAAAGCTTGTGAAGAAGCAAAAGTTGATGTTCCTCATATTTTCACAGAGTTTGGAAGCTTTACAGTAGGCGAAGCAAGTGGAGCAATTTATGAAGTATTGTATCAAAAAAAGCAAAACGACCGTGAAAGATGGAACATGATCAATTCATCTTTTATTACCACAATGCCAGATACTTGGGCTATTAATAAACGATTTATTATGCTTCCTGTGAACAAATGGAATGATAAATATGAACGAGTTTTACTAGGTGGATTAACATGTGATAGTGATGATTATTACAATTCAGAGCAGCACACTAACGCAATTTACCTTCCTGTTTACGAGAAAGAAAAACCACTATATGTGGGCTTTTTTAACACGGGAGCCTATCAGGAAACTATTGGAGGTTTTGGCGGATTACAACACTGTTTAATTCCACACCCAAAACATGTGTTAATAGACATAAACGAAAATGGAAAGCTCACAACCAAACTGTTTAAAGATCAACAAAAAAGTGAAGAATTTTTATCAATTCTTGGGTATTAAAACGTTTAGTTATTCTGAAAATTTTAAGAGTAATAACACAACAATTAAAACTAAAATGAACACGAAAAATTACGCTGGTATACCAGACCAATACGCAAAGTTAGAAAAAGCAAATATTGTACTTATTCCTGTGCCTTATGACGGTACTAGTACTTGGCAAAAAGGTGCAGATAAAGGGCCTGATGCATTCTTACAAGCATCAGAAAATATGGAATTATACGATATCGAAACCAATAGCGAAGTATATAAAGAAGGAGTGTATTTAACGGAAGCTATAACTGAAAATTCTTCACCAGAAGCGATGGTAGAGGCAGTACATTCGGAAGTAAAAAAATACATTAATAAAAAGAAGTTTGTAACTATTGTTGGTGGAGAACATTCTATATCTATAGGTACTATCCGTGCCTTTGACGAATGTTTTAATAACATCTCTGTTTTACATATTGATGCTCATGCCGATTTACGAAAAGAATACGAAGGTTCGACTTGTAATCATGCTTGTGCAGTTTATGAAGCAAGTCAAAACACCAATTTAGTACAAGTAGGTATTCGTAGTATGGACGTCTCTGAAAAATCCTCAATGAACATGGAAAAAGTTTTCTTTGCACATGACATGGCTGTAAATGAAGATTGGGTTGACGATGTACTAGATCAATTAACTGATAATATCTTTATAACATTTGATTTAGATGCTTTAGACCCATCAATTATGCCTAGTACTGGAACACCAGAGCCAGGAGGATTACTTTGGTATGAAACATTAGATTTTTTACGTCGCGTTTTTGAAGAAAGAAACGTTGTAGGATTTGATATTGTAGAGCTATGTCCCAATGAACTTGATAAATCATCAGATTTTTTAATGGCCAAATTATACTACAAGATGTTAAGCTATAAGTTTTACTTAAACGAAGAAGATGAAGATGAAGAAGACAAAAAGGAACATAAAGCTATCTCTAAGTTTAGAGAAGACGAATACGAAGAATATTAAAAATGTTAGTCAAAGCATATCATTTAGAAGTTCAAATAGATCTGAGTAGAATCCGAAATTGGTTTTCCAAGTATCAATTGTTAAAAAGGGAGCATACTTTTATTCTATATAAAACAAATAAGGAATCTTACATCTACTTAAAAAACTATGGCAGTGTAGTGTTTTTAAATTGTGAGAATTTTGAAATAGTAACTGTTTTAGAGTATTTAAATGGAACTAAAAACAATATGGAAACAATGCTTTCTGAAGAGTATGAAATAACCATAAATGACGATATAGAAGTTGATTTTGGAAGTATACAAATTAAAGAGCTCCATGATGATATAGCGCATATTATTATGTTGAATTTGGCACAATCAGTAGCGCTAATGAATTATGTGAACAAGGCTTCTGATTTGCATGAGAAAACCATGGTGTATTCTCGACAGCTTGAGCACACAGGAAACTTTAAACTATCAAAAACAAAAATGCGCAAGTTTATAGGCAGAACTTTAAATCTAAAAAACAACATAGCCGAAAACTTGTTTGTATTTGACTCACCAGAAGTAGCTTGGAGTGACAAAGAACTGTCAGTTTTAGATTACAAGTTAAAAGATGAGCTGGATGTTGCAAAAAGACATCAGGGTATTGAAAATAGTCTAAACGTAATAAAAGAAAATTTAGACCTATTTAGTGATATCATCCATCATAAATATAGTAGCATGCTAGAATGGATAATCATCCTTCTTATCTTATTTGAAATCGTACAAGTTTTAATCGAAAAAATATTATAAAAATGAACAAACCAATTACAAATTTTATAGAAAAATACTTTTTACACTTTAATGCAGCATCGTTAGTAGATGCTGCCAAAGGTTACGAAACTCAATTAGAACAAGGAGCTAAAATGTTAATTTCTTTAGCTGGTGCTATGAGTACTGCGGAATTAGGAAAAATTTTTGCTGAAATGATTCGTCAAGACAAAGTGCACATTATTTCATGCACAGGAGCCAATTTGGAGGAAGATATCATGAATTTAGTGGCACATTCTCATTATAAAAGAGTTCCAAACTATCGTGATTTAACGCCTCAAGATGAATGGGATTTATTATTAAAAGGCTTAAACCGAGTAACAGACACTTGCATACCAGAGGAAGAAGCTTTTCGAAGATTACAAAAGCATATTTTAAAGATTTGGAAGGATGCTGAAAAAAATGGAGAACGCTATTTTCCGCATGAATTTATGTACAAATTATTATTATCAGGAGTATTAGAAGAATATTATGAAATAGATATTAAAGATTCTTGGATGTACGCTGCAGCTGAAAAGAATTTACCAATGGTAGTTCCAGGATGGGAAGATTCTACTATGGGAAATATTTTTGCTTCCTATGTTTTAAAAGGAGAATTGAAAGCTTCTACGATGAAAAGTGGAATTGAATACATGACCTTTTTAGCAGATTGGTATACTAATAATTCGAACAATGGAATTGGCTTTTTCCAAATTGGAGGAGGAATTGCTGGCGATTTTCCTATTTGTGTAGTACCAATGCTTTATCAAGATATGGAACAAGAAAACACTCCTTTTTGGAGCTATTTCTGTCAAATTTCAGATTCGACAACAAGTTATGGTTCTTATTCTGGAGCAGTTCCTAATGAAAAAATCACTTGGGGTAAACTAGACATAGATACTCCAAAATTCATTATTGAAAGTGATGCCACTATTGTTGCTCCATTAATTTTTGCGTATCTTTTAAACATGTAAAATGAAAAGAGTTATTGTTGAATATAGTAAGCTAACAACTAATATATTAGATTTATTAGTAGCAAAATATCCAGATGGATATGAGTATGAAGATATTATTTCCTTTCAAAACTCTCAAGGACAAACCACAAAAGCTGTAGAGGTTAAAACAGAGGATACAATTTACTTAGTCAAGATTAACAAACAACTTAATCAAACTATAGAAGATTATTCCGAAGACAGAGAATCGTTTAACGATTTTGATAATGAATATTTTTAAACCATTACGGATGGGATATTACAGTTCTTTTCAAGATGCAAATACTCAAGGAGTGTTTTTACGTCACGAGAGTGGGTACTATTATTTCAGAAATACTCAAAATGATGAACATGATGAAATTGTTTTTGAAGAAGTAAATAAAAAAGTTTTAGAAAAATACGATTTAAGAACATTAGAATTCAAAGGAAAAAAATTTCAATTGTACTATACTGAAATTATGGAGGATTTAGACGATGAAGATTTTATCGTTTTAAGATTAGATGATTTAGAATTAACTTAATTATGGAATTAAACTTTCACATATCCCTTCCTTGTAAGGATCTAAATGAGACCTTACAGTATTATACGGAAGAATTAGGACTAGAAATAGGTAGATCTACTAGTAAATGGGTAGATTTTAATCTATACGGAACGCAATTAACTTTTGTTAAAGTAGAGGAATATACTTTCCAATACCCATTTTATGTTTTAGAAGATAATCAATTACCGACATTTCATTTTGGTATTATACTAAACTATGAAAACTGGGAAAGTATTTATGATAGAATAAATAGATGGTCTACTGACACAATTATTAAAACAACGTTTTTTGAAGATCAAAATGGAGAACAAAGTTCGTTTTTCGTTCAGGATCCAAACAACTATCATATTGAATTTAAAACCTTTAAAGAGAAAGGTGAAATTTTTATGTAAATAACTAAAAAATAAACAATGGGAATAATAGATCTTTTTGAATCAAGTATTCATAGAAACAATATGGCACACTTTTCTGCAATATTAAATATAGCATTAGTAGATGGTGAATTGAACTCGGATGAACAATTAATCATTAATCGGTTTGTTAAAAAATTGGATATAACTGAGGAAGAATATAAAGAAGTCCTAAAAGCTCCAAACAAATATCCAATTATACCTCAAAACAATATAGATGATAGACTTGAGCGTTTGTTAGATTTGTTTAAAATCATTCTTTCTGATCATAGAATTGATAAAGAAGAAAGTGATTTAGTCCTACGATACGCAATTCAATTAGGATTTAGTGAAGACTCTGCTAAATCTATTATAAAAAAATCATTGAATATATTTAATGCAGATATAGATTTTGATGATTACAAAAAAATATTAAGTATTATTTAATAAATAAATCAAATGAAAAATATTTTAATTCCTTATGATTTCTCAGAAACAGCAATTAATGCATTAAATTATACTAAAAAACTTTTTGCAGAACAGAATATAAATATCTTTTTATTGGATGTTTATATAGGCGAAAGATCTTACTTATTAAGTGAGGAATATAATGAGAAATGGTTTAGTCAAATGGACGATGAAATTGAAGATGAATTGAAATATTTGGTTGATATTCTCAATAGAGAAAATAAAGGTTTTTCATATCATGCTATTGCCGATTCTAACTCTTTAACAAATGCCATAAAGGAAACTATTAAAGAAGAGAAAATTGATTTGGTGATATGTGGTACAAAAGGCGCCAAAAGTTTGGCGCAAACCTTTATTGGAACGAATACAGTTAAAATAATCAGAGCAATTGACTATACACCTATATTGGTAGTTCCTACAGAATATAAGTATAAAAATATAGACAGGATTATCCTTTCTACAAACTATAAAAGACCTTTTAATAAAACAGAACTTCATCCATTAATTAGATTGAGTAATATGAAACGCTGCAATGTGGAAATTGTAAATCTTTCTATCGAAGAGGCTTTAACAAATAAGCAAAGAACTCATAAAGTAAATCTAAGAGAATTATTACAAGATTTACAAACTCATTATAAAAAGCTTAGCTGGGAAGAATCTGAATCATACACTCTTCAAAAATATGTGGAAGAATCTAACGGACAATTACTAGTTCTCATCAATCATCATTATAATTTCTTTAATAAATTATTAAACGAAGATGTTATTAAAAAAGTTACTTTTAGTAGTAAAATACCTTTACTAATTTTACCAGAAATGTCATGAAAAGTTTAAATTTTAATGAAGATTTTTATATCGCAATCACCCACCTTTTTTATTCTTTCTCTATGATTGACAAAACCATAACTATTCAAGAAAAAAAGGAAATAGTTTGGGCTATAAAAGAAGAATGGGCTACAAATGAATATGGATTTAATAGTGAAGAGTTAATTTATGAAACTATGAGAAATTTAATTAATGGTAATTTATCAGCAGAAAAAGCTTATGATTTTTTTAAAAGTTTTTTCTTAACTAATAACAGCTTTTTTAATAATGAAGTTAATATTGAACTCTTGGATACCTGTTATAAAATTTGTAATGCAAATAATAGTAAAAACAAATCTGAATTAATTCTATTGGCTAAATTGCAGAAACTAATAGAAGATAGAAAAATTATAAATTAAATGAGATTTACTACCCGTCAAAAGAATAAAAGTGAAATCCCTGGCAAACCAATATTTATAGGTACGCAAAAACAGGATAATATTTATATTACTCTAATTGCTTTTGATGATAACCAATTTATAGAAATTGAAATATTAGAAATTGAAGAAATTTTTAGTTACCTATCCCAATATAAAAATGCATGGATTAATATAGACGGTATTCATGATGTAGAATTGATTAAGATGATATGTGAACGCTTTGATATACATTCTTTATTGATTGAAGATATTGTTAACACTGGAGTACGATCAAAGTCTGATATAGAGGATGATTTTATTTTTACAGTCATAAAAATGATGTTCTTAGGTAAAGATCAAACATTACACTCTGAACAGCTATCTATGTTTTTAACCAAAAATGTATTACTAACTTTTCAAGAAAAAAAAGGAGATGTTTTTGATCCAATTAGAGAAAGGATTAGGAATAAAAAGGGTAGAATTAGAAGTTATAACCTCAGTTACTTAAAATACTGCTTATTAGATGTTATTATCGATAACTATAATTACTTAATAGAAATATTCGGTGAAAATGTAGAAGAACTAGAAGATCGAATTTTATCTAATCCTAGCAAAAATGTCCTAGAAGACATTAATAAAAATAAAATAGAACTTAATTATTTTAAAAAAAATATTAGACCTGCTCGTGAAACAATTAATAACTTTAAGAATTATAAAACACCCTTAATTACAAAACGTGAACAACCATTTTATAATGACCTTAATGAGTTGATAAATAGAATATATGAAACATTGGAAAATTATAAGATGATGTTAAGTGAACAATTAACCGTCTATTCTACAAATGTTAACTATAAACTCAATGAAATTATGAAACTTCTTACTATTTTCTCTGTAGTCTTTATACCAATAACATTTATAGCAGGTATATATGGTACTAACTTTAACAATGTTCCTGAATTGAAACTAGAATATGGATATTTTTATATGTGGGGAATTATAATTATTGTGACAATTTCAATGCTTGTATTTTTTAAAAAAAAGAAATGGTTTTAAATAATAAATTAGGTTTAATTCCAAATTTTAATAATAGCTCACAATATTTAAAATTAAAGTGTGACCAAATAATAATTTAATCGTCTAAAAAGAGATTCCCCTGCTTTTTAAAAAAAGGCAACCATTTTTCTCTATTTGAAAATAGAGAATATTTTCTTTTTCATTACAATTCCCTACCCACTCCTTGGAGTGGGTTTTTTAAAAAACAACAATATCTCTTAATGAATTTTATGTGACCAAACAATTCAATTATCGTCCTTATAATAACATCTTTTTACTCATATTATGGCGAAAATAAATTCTGTTCAATTAACAAATATTCCTAAAGAAATAATAGTAGGAAATAAATTATTTAACCTCAATGTCCAAATCGAAATTGAATGTCATAAAATAGACTTACAATTAGAAATGGAATATTATCTACATGCTTTTATTTATGATGTAAAAGGAAAACTAGATACACCTGTATTAGTTCCTAACTGGAACAATAGTTTTGTTTTCCCCATAGCATTTGAAAATTCGGATGAATATTTAGGAAAAACCCAATGTCTTTTTACTACAAATAAAAAAAGTATTTCAATTTCACTCAATATTGATCTCATGCTAGGCAAATTAAAAGAATCTAGTTTTCCTATTACAAAAAGATTAGAAGCTTATGTCGCTATAATACCCGCAATTGGGGTTGCTGGAAAACATTCATCAATTCACAGCGTAAATATGCTTCATTGAAAAAAATAGAATATAAAGTGACCAATACAGTTTTTGCCCGTCTAAAGAATAAATTAATCAACCTCTTATGTTCGCTCGAAAAAAATCAGATATCTACTTAATTAAAAAGTTTTTAAGTAAAAAAGATGTCAGCGCTTTTGGTGAATTGTATGACAGATATACTGATCGTGTTTATGCTAAATGCCTTCGCTTTTTTCAGGATGAAAATAGAGCTAAAGATGCAACACAAGATATTTTTATTAAAATTTTATATGAGTTGCACTCAATTAAGGAGACGGAATACTTTTCTTCTTGGCTATATACTGTTACGTACAGATATTGTATAGATGAATATAGGAAAGAGAAAAAGAATTTCTTTAAAGATTCAGATATACCGTTAAAAGTTTATTATGAAGAAGATGAAAATGTTTTTAATAATTTCTATTCTGAAATTCTTGAGAAAGGATTAGAAAAACTAAACATAGAAGAAAGAACAATTATCATGATGAAATATATTGACGAAATGAACATCAGAACAATTTCAGAAATATTAGGTATTGGCGAATCTGCTGTAAAAATGAGGTTAAAACGAACCAGAGAAAAATTAATTAATATCTGTAATATACTTATAAACAAAGAATATTAGTTATGGACAAAGGATTTAAAAATATAAATACCAAAATAAAGACGCCTAAATCTGTAAAAGATGATGTTATGTGGCATGTTGAAAAAGTCTTTTTAGTTGAAGCTATTTTTAAACATTTTACGATAACCTTTGGAAAATCGCTGATATCACTATTTAATAACAAACAAAAATAAACGGAAATAAAATGAAAAATGAACTAACAAACTGGCCTGAAGTTTTCAAAAGCTCTTTTTATAGCCTTTGGGAGAAAATTACACAATCTCTACCAAATATAGCCGCAGCACTCCTAGTAATTTGTATAGGTATTATTGTTGCTAGAATAATAAGTAAAATTATATCAGCTTTATTGACAAAATTTGGTAATACTAAAATGGGTAGTGTATTATCTATAGATGATAATAAATATGAAGAAAAAAGTAAAACAGAAATAATAGCATTGTTTTCTAAATTTTCTTACTGGATCGTTGTCTTATTCTTCTTAGTAGTATCATCTAACGTCCTTGGATGGACAATAGTATCACAAGAAATTGGTGAGCTATTTAGATATATACCTAAGCTTTTGAGTGGAATAATCATTGTTATTATTGGGTTATATATTGCTCGTTTTATTAAACATACTATTCTAAAAGCTATGAGTTCATTAGAAATGTCTGGATCAAAAGCATTAAGCTCAATGGCCTTTTATATAGTCTTAATATTTGTTGTAATAACCGCTTTGAATCAAATTGGTGTAGATACATTAATAATCAATCAAAACCTTACCATAATTATAGCATCCACTATTCTATCATTTGCAATAGCCTTTGGATTTGCATCAAGAAATATATTAGAAAGCTTTATTTCTGGTTCATACAGCAGAAAAAATCTCGAAATAGGTACAGAAATTATCATAGATGGATTTCAGGGTGAAATAGTGAAAGTTGATGCTGTAACTTTTAATGTTGATAATGGTAAGACAATTAAAGTTTTTCCTTTAAAGATATTAACTAATATAAACTATGAAATTATTAAGAAATAAATTCACCATTATTATTCATATGAAAAACAAGCTAATTCAAATGCTTTTTTTATCTGTTTTACTACTTAATTCGATAATTACAAAAGCTCAAGAGAATCAAGAGAACAAAGATCAGTTAACAGGATACTATTTAGGTTTTGAAGACGATAAATATAAGTTTTTATTTACCGAAGAAGCAACTGGAGAAAAAGAAACTATATTTTTCAATCAAGTAACAAACGAAGTTTTAAGTAAAATAGATTTAAGTAAAGAATATTATCACGGAGTTAAATTTATAATTACCTATAAAATAATTGAGAATTCTATAAGTAATCAGAAGAAAATTTATCGAATAATTAATCTCAAGGAAATTGATGAATAATAAAAGGTTTAACTACTATTTATAAGAAAACACAATGAGAGTTCCCACAAACAAGATAGAAGATCCCCCTATAAAAAAATCGACTGATTCAAAAATTAATGGAACGAATGAAGAGTCATTATTAAAGTTAATAGGAGAAATAACTTTACTCTTTACCGAATGTTTAGGAGAAGTAGCTGTAAGCTTCTTTAAAAAAAAATGAAACCGCACAAAAACGAATACAGTTATTCTCTTTTTAGTAGAAATACCTTAATTAATGGAAAAATTAAAAGTGATTTTGATTCGATAAGATTTGAAGGTAAAATGAAAGGAGAAATTATATCCTGTAAGAAAATAGTTACTGCTGCTTCTGCAGAAATTATTGGTAACCTAAAAGGAAAGTCAATAGTTCACAATGGATTATTGGAAGGTACAATTAAATCTGAAGAGTTATATTTGAAGGAAAATAGTATTACAAATGGAGAAGTCGTATCTAAAGTTATATCCATAGAAAACGCTATTTTTAACGGAGATTTAATAATTTCAACAAAAAAATAACAAATATTAAAGAGAGTATTAGGTTTTAAATCAGTAGTTCCAATAATCTAAACATTTCTGAATTTTAAAATTAAAACGTAAGTAAAGTTTTCTCAACCGATTTTAAGATAAGAATCATTAATTAATGTTTTTTCATGGCTCCTGTATTAAAATCAATATAACAGGAGCTAAAACGTTATGAACATTAAATATGAACTATTTTTTTAGTAAATTTCGCTTAGCTATTCATTTTTCTTAGCTTACCACTTCTTATGAACAAACTACATTCTGTACTTGTTAAATAGAGTATAAATGAACTCAAATTGTTTTCCTCTCATAAAACATTTCTTCAGCCCCATGTCCAGAAACAAAATTCTAAATAATTAAGTAATTAATGATCGATGCATGATATACGTATCTACAAAACCAAGTTGTACATGTCTAAATCCATTTGGTGTAGTTCCAATAATCTTAAAACCAAAACGTTCCCATAATTTTACAGCACCAATGTTTGTGCTAACTACAATATTAAATTGCATAGCTTTAAATCCGGAATTCCTAGCCGTTTCCAAAGAATGTTCACATAATTGTTTTCCAATTCCTTTTCCTTGAGCCTCTGGATGTATCATATAACTTGCATTGGCTACATGATTTCCTAAATCTAATTGATTCGCTTTAATTATATAGGTTCCTAATACACGAACACCTTCCTCATATACAAAGGTTTCCATATAATTCGCAAACCAATGTTTTGCTAAGTCTCTTTTAGGTGTATTCGGATTAAAAACATAGGTATCTCCTGTTTGAATCACCCTTGAAAAAATGTTCCAAACGGCATCATAATCGGCTAAAGTAGCCTTTCTTATCCCCATAACTTATTGTAATTCAGGGGTTGCTCCCACAACATCTTTATAGTAGTCTTTTAAAAAAGCCAAATCTTTGTCAAAATCATCTGTCAAATAATACGGTTCAGATACCGCTATTTGTTTTCTACCAAAGTCTAAGGTAAACATGATAATTGGTACATTCGCCCCTTTGGCTATATAGTAAAAACCTGTCTTCCACTCCTCTACTTTCTGGCGGGTTCCTTCTGGTGATAATGCCAAACGAAACTCTTCTCTACTATTAAAAATAGCGACTATAGAATCAACTAAGTTGGTGCTTTTACTTCTATCTACCGGTGCTCCACCTAACCATCTAAAAATAAAGCCAAATGGTGGTTTAAATAACGACTTTTTACCAATAAAGTTAATTTTGGTACCCCATGAGTTTCTGGCTAAAATAGCCATAGGAAAATCCTTCCAACTGGTATGTGGCGCTCCAATAACGACGTATTTTTTTAAATCTTTCGGAAATTCACCTACCAACTTCCATCCTAATACTTTCGAAAAGATAAATTTAGATAACATGCGTATTCATATTTAGTCTCAATGATACGGTTTTCAGTATAAACATCAAAAAAAATCAGATATATTTGTCTAAAAGAACTCAACGAATGCAAGACCTTGTTATCTATCTTATTATCGGTATTATAGCGATTATCATTGGAATCATTATTGGTAACTTATTAGGTAAGCTGGCTTTAAAAAAGGCTACTACTACCCTAGAAAGTGAAAATAATGGCTTAAAAGCTTCTGTAAGCAACCTAGAAATTCAAAAACAAGAAAAAGACAAGGCTTTATTACAGTTTCGTGAAGATGTTGCCAAACAATTGGAAGAAAAAACCAAGGAAAACAACGAGTTACGTCGCGAAAAAGAGTTTTCTTCGATAGAATTGGCTAGAAAAAACGAAGAATTAAAGAATTTACAGCTAAAACTCAACGAAAACAAAGAAGAAGTTGGCAAATTACAAGAAAAATTCACCAAAGAGTTTGAAAATTTGGCCAATAAAATCTTAGATGAAAAATCCAATAAGTTCACAGAGCAGAACAAAAAGAATATCAAAGAGATTTTGAATCCGCTTCAAGAGAAGATTCAAACCTTTGAAAAAAAGGTAGAAGACACCCAAAAAGAAAGTATTTCTATGCACTCTGCTTTAAAAGAGCAATTGCTAGGTTTAAAAGAGTTAAATGCTCAAATGAGCAAGGAAACCATCAATTTAACGAAAGCTTTAAAAGGAGACTCTAAAACTCAAGGAAATTGGGGTGAATTGGTGTTAGAGCGTGTGTTAGAAAAATCTGGATTGGAAAAAGATCGTGAATATTTTGTACAACAGTCTTTTGTAAATGATGATGGTAAACGTATCATGCCCGATGTGGTGATTCATTTACCAGATAACAAAAAGATGATTGTTGATGCTAAGGTATCGTTAACGGCTTATGAGCAATTTGTAAACTCCGATGACGATTTAGAGAAAGAACGCTTCTTAAAAGAGCATATTGGTTCTTTAAAACGACATGTAGAACAACTTTCTGAAAAGAAATACGAAGATATTTACAAAATTGAATCGCCAGACTTTGTATTGCTATTTGTTCCTATAGAACCGGCATTTGCTGTTGCATTAGCAGAAGACAATACTTTGTATAACAAAGCTTTTGAAAAGAATATTGTAATTGTAACCCCTACTACGCTACTGGCTACCTTACGTACCATAGATACGATGTGGAATAACGAAAAGCAACAACGAAATGCCTTAGAAATTGCACGTCAAGCAGGAGCTTTATACGACAAATTTGAAGGATTGTTAAAGGATTTAATCAATATTGGTAAGAAAATAGACGGAACAAAAGCTGATTACTCAGCGGCAATGAATAAATTAGTTGAAGGACGTGGAAATTTAATTACCAGTGTAGAAAAACTAAAGAAAATGGGTGCAAAAGCAAAAAAAGCCTTGCCACCAACCATTATAGAAAGAGCCAACGAAGCAGAATAAATAATAGTACGCTATATAAAACCCAAAAGCCTGACCACTTGATTGTGTCAGGCTTTTTTTGATATGAAAAATGAACGAATTTCTTATTTAATTTATAAGAAAATACTCTATTCCGGCTACGATGAGCGCGATATACATCTTTTTCAAAAGCAATTTTTCTAAGTTATGTACTCAAATTTATGCCTTTACTCAACATAAAGAGTTATAAAGTTTCCCAACGGAGAGAATTACTTGCCGAATGGCATCAATAAAAAAGGCTACCATAACGGTAGCCTTTTTTATAATATATCAAATGCTTGTTGTTATACAAACAATTTTCTAAAGCTCATCATATCAAATACCTTCTCTCCTATTTGCTCTAATACTTCGTCATTGTTGGCATTGGTAATAGCTTCATCAATTAAATCAACAATTTGTACCATATCTTCCTCTACTAAACCACGTGTTGTAACCGCCGCAGTACCTACACGGATACCTGAAGTTACAAATGGCGATTGTGTATCGAAAGGAACCATGTTCTTGTTAACGGTAATTTCAGCCTTTCCTAAAGCCTCTTCAGCCTCTTTACCAGTAATATCTTTATTACGTAAATCAATTAACATACAGTGGTTGTCTGTACCTCCAGAAATAATATCATATCCTTTTGCTACAAATGCATCTGCCATTGCTTTAGCATTTTCACGTACTTGAATAATATATTCTAAGAAATTATCAGATAAAGCTTCACCAAAAGCAACTGCTTTTGCTGCAATTACATGCTCTAAAGGTCCTCCTTGGTTTCCTGGGAATACTGCCGAATTAATTAAGGTAGACATCTTCTTTAATTTTCCAGACTTTAACTTTAATCCAAATGGATTTTCAAAGTCCTTTCCAATCATAATCATTCCTCCTCTTGGTCCACGTAACGTTTTGTGTGTTGTAGTGGTAACAATATGACAATGTGGTAACGGATCAGATAAAATTCCTTTGGCAATTAAACCAGCAGGGTGAGAAATATCGGCCATTAAAATAGCTCCAACGCTATCTGCTACTTCTCTAAAACGTTTAAAGTCCATATCACGAGAATAAGCAGATGCTCCCGCAATAATTAACTTTGGTTTATGTTCTTGAGCTTGTTTTTCTAAATGATCGTAATCAATTAATCCCGTTTCTTTATCTACACCATAAAACACCGGATTGTATAATTTTCCTGAGAAGTTTACAGGTGATCCGTGCGTTAAATGTCCACCATGAGATAAATCAAAACCTAAAATAGTATCACCTGGTTGTAAACATGCTGCAAACACTGCTGTATTTGCTTGAGAACCTGAATGTGGTTGTACATTTACGTATTCTGCACCAAATAATTCTTTAGCTCTATCAATAGCTATTTGCTCAACGATATCTACTACCTCACATCCACCATAATAACGTTTGTTTGGATATCCTTCAGCATATTTATTCGTTAAAACCGAACCTTGTGCTTGCATTACTTGCTCACTTACAAAGTTTTCAGAGGCAATTAACTCCAAACCATTAGTTTGGCGCTCTTTTTCAGCTCTTATCAATTCAAAAATTTGACTGTCGTGTTGCATTGTTGTCTAATTAATAATAAAACCTCAAAAGTAACAAATTCATTTCATGTTCAAACAAGATTCTTCTTATAAAATTATACCAAAATTTACGATTATTTTACCTTGATTTTTTTCAGAATTTACAAATTAAATGCAAAAAATTATGTAGGTTTGATGAAAATAAAAACTACACGATTAAATGGAAATAACTGCAAATAATCCGAATAGAAAGTCATGGATTAAAGTTGATGAAAATTCAGATTTCCCTATTCAAAATATTCCCTTCGGCGTTTTTTTAACAAAAGACGACATTATTACTATTGGTACAAGAATTGGTGATTACGCTATTGATTTAGGTGCATTACACCAATTAGGATACTTCGAAGGAATCCCGTTAACGGATGATATCTTCTTACAAGATACTTTAAACGATTTTATTGCCGATGGAAGAAAAACATGGCGCTTAGTACGTAATAGAATCGCAGATATCTTTGATGTTACTAACAGTGCTTTACGTGACAATGCAGAGCACAAAGACAAAATAATTTTTAGAATGGAAGACGTAGAAATGCAATTACCAGTGGCTGTTGGTGATTATACAGATTTCTACGCTAGTAAAGAACACGCTACCAATGTAGGTTCTTTATTTAGAGATCCAGAAAATGCTTTACTACCAAACTGGTTACACATTCCTATTGGATACCACGGAAGAAGTTCTTCTATTGTTCCTTCAGGAACTCCAATTCGTCGTCCATTAGGACAACAAAGACCTAGTGAAGGTGAAGTTACTCCTAATTTCGGACCATCTAAACTATTAGATTTCGAATTAGAAATGGCTTTTATTACCACTGTAGCGAATGATTTAGGAGAAAGAATTCCTATTGAAGAAGCAGAAGATTATATTTTCGGATTGGTATTATTTAACGACTGGTCAGCACGTGATATTCAAGCTTGGGAATATGTACCATTAGGGCCTTTCTTAGGAAAGAACTTTGCGTCTACAATTTCACCTTGGATTGTTACTTTAGATGCTTTAGAGCCTTTTAGAGTAGAAAATCCAAAGCAGGTACATGAACCATTACCTTACTTACGTAAAGAAGGTAAAGATAGTTATGATATCAATTTACAAATGGCTATCAAACCAGAGAATACCGAAGAAACTGTAGTTTGTAATTCAAACTTTAAGTATATGTATTGGACTATGGTACAACAATTAACACATCATACTGTAAATGGATGCCCAGTAAACTCAGGAGATATGATGGGTAGTGGTACTATTTCTGGACCAACAAAGGATAGCTTCGGTTCTATGTTAGAATTAACTTGGAGAGGACAAAATCCTTTAAAAATGAATGATGGTACGGAGCGTAAATTTATCAATGACCACGATACTGTAATTATGCGTGGATATTGTAAAAACGACAAAATACGTATTGGTTTTGGAGAATGTACAGGTAAAATATTACCAGCTGAAGAGTAAGGTTAACTACATTTAAAATATAAAAACTCGCTATTATCTAGCGAGTTTTTCTTTTATAACCACTTACCTCCTATTTTAAAGTAGCTATAAGTTCTAATATGGTTTTTAATGCTTTGTCTTTACCTTCAAAATAATCTTTCCCTTTTACAGCTATAGGAACATGTGGAGCAATCCAATGTCGATGATCTTCTGCACTAGAAGTTTGATGAAACTGAGAAGAAACTAGTCCCATTAATCCAGAATATGGCAATTTAAACCAATTTGCTTCTCCAATATGGTTTGGACTTGAACCACTGGGTTCTCCCACTAAAATAGCATTTGTATACTTTGTTATTTCCGTTAATAAGTTTTGAGCAGCTGAAAAAGTTTCTCTTCCCATTATTATAAATATTTTTCCTTTTGGATGTGTAATCTCAAAATTCAAAATCATTTTTATTAAAGGTTTTAATAAAGAACCATTCCCTCCATGATTAAACCTTATATCTAAAATTAAATGTTCTATTGCTTTTTTTTCAATTTCTAAAGAAACTCGAGCAGCATAATCTTTTATACTTTCTTCTTTTTTATTAGCTACAGCATTAAACTGGAGATAAAGTACTTTTTGCTTTGCAAATGAAGTATGCCAATATATGTCTTTTTGCCTCGATAAATATAGAGGTTGTACTTCTTCATTTAATTCAGGAAGCTTAGGAAAGTCATAAAAGTTCCATGCTCTTGGTTTCAATTTTAGTTCTTTCGTAATTCCTGCCCTGTTTTTTAAAAGTAGCGTAACCTCTTTGCTTGATTTGACAAGGTTTAATTCTTTTAAAACATCTGGTAAACTTAAATAATACGGTCCCAACCACGAAATTTGCATATCATTGTCTCTAGCGTTCACAAGGTTTGTTCTTGATAAAGCTTCTTTTACGGGAGTTCCTTCTATTGATACAACTTTATGACCAATCCATTCTTTATATTCCTTTTTAGCATTTACAACGAACATACCATCTTCAAAAACATAAAATTGCATTGGCAATTGCTTTAAGGCATTTTGTTTTAGTGTTGTAGGGATTATTAAATTATGTCCATTTCCTAAATATCCCAATACTTTCATCAACTTTGCAACGATTTGTTGATCTGTTAATTGATCAATATTTGATTTCATTTGATCTGCCAATTCATCAATCAACTTAATTGTAGTAGTTCCTGTAATCTTATAATGAGTTTGTTTTATATTCTTTATAAAGTAATTGATGTCTTCAATCCAAGCCGCTTTTCTATCAAATTTTTCGTTTTTATAAGTTCCTATAAGCTTCTTAAAATCATCATCATTTTCATAAGCCTTAAACGCCGAAATACTGCTTAAGAATGGTTTTTCATCATAACGAGATTCAAAGGCCATTTTGAGCCATTTCAACATGTTTGGTTTATCCTTGTTTAAGGCATAGGCTTTTGATATTTTAATCATAATATCATTCGAAGGTGAAGAACCTGTTAGAATTTCTTTTAACACAGTTCCTCCTTTGTCTAAACATGCTTTAAAGGCAATGATAGACTTGGAATAGGCTTTCGTTTGAAATAAAGCTGTACCTAACAAATAATACAAATCTCCGTCATTTTGATACTGAGAAGTTAAGTTTTCTAACAATTGAACTGCTTTTAACCATTGCTTATTTTTTACCAATTGAACCGCACGTTCCCTTTCTTTAAAATATTCAATAGGATTTACTACTTTATTATTCAGTATTTGTGAATTCAAGGCCCTTATGTTTAATAACATTATGAATAGAATTCCGATGATTTTTAATAATTTCATTCTAAGATTTTATAATTTATATAATAGACAATACTTGTATGTAAATAGTTGCCTACAGCTGAAAGTTTATTGGAAATAACAAGTTTATTCTAGTCTCTTTATTGTATTTTATAGTTGTTAATCATGACGATACCCCTATAGTTTTGTTACAAAAAAAAATCCACTTCAAACGAAATGGATTTTTATAATTTATACTAGTATTTTATTCTTCTTCAGGTGGTGGATGTCCGTGAATTTGCTCATAAACTTCATCAAAGTTGTTACGTAAATACGCATTTAACTTCTTTCTATAATCATCACGTAACCAATCAATAAAATTGTGTGTACTCTTAGAAATACATTTTGAATAACGGTGAATTCTATCATCAATATCTCCACCTAATAATTTCGCTAAAATCAACGCATCAAAAACATCTTCACTATTTTCAATACACATCTTTGCATGATGCTCAATTGACTTTTCTAATACACGCTTTGAAGATTCTCCTCCTTGTATAGTATCTCTATATACTTTTTTAACATCGAAATACAAGTCTTTAGAATTCGCAAACTCCGCTTTTACATCTGCAGGAAGCTCATATTTAAAGCTACTTTCTATTTCCTCATCAGTTAATAAGTTATCTAAGTAGAAACCAGGAGCTCTAAACATCTTTTGCCAGTCTAAATCTGCTCCCCAAGGTCCAAAACGATGGAAATTGTTCCCTAAATCAATAACATTAAAAGTTCTCTTGTTTTCTAAAATACGAGAACCACGTCCTATCATCTGATAGTATAAGGTTAATGATTTGGTTGCTCTGTTTAAGATAATTGATTCAACCGTTGGCTCATCAAATCCGGTGGTTAAAATACTTACTGAGGTTAAAATAGCATTCGGTGTCTCTTTAAACCATTTTAAGATAGCTGCACGCTCTTTTTTTGAATTTGTGTTGTCTAAGTGTGCAATTGGGTATCCGGCTCTTCTAAACGTATCGTATACGTATAATGAAGTATTAATACCATTGTTAAAAATTAAGGTTTTGGTTCCTTTAGCTCTTTCTTCATATGCTTTTACAAGCTTTCCTAACATATCGGTATTCGTATATAAATCTTCAGAAGATTTAACCGTATAATCTCCGTTAGCTCCTACTTCTAAAGAAGTCAATCCAACGTTATAAGAAAATACTTCCGACTTAGCCAAATACGTCTTTTCAATTAAAGAAGAAATTGATTCACCAACAATCAATTGATCATAGTTTTGATTCATTGGCAACTTAATATTTGAACTTAAAGGAGTTGCCGTAACTCCTAAAATAAACGATTTATCAAAGTATTTAAATAGCTTTGTAAACGAGTTATAGTGCGCCTCATCAATAATAACCAATCCAACATCAGAAATGTCTAACATATCGTCATTCAAACGGTTATTTAACGTTTCTACCATAGCTACAAAACAATCGTAATTCCCTTGGTCGTCTAAACTAGCTTTACTATCAATTATTTTGTTTTCTACATTAAATTCTCCTAGCATTCTAGCCGTTTGTTTACATAACTCAATACGGTGAGTCATGATCAACACTTTCTTTTGATAGTGCTTTAAAAACTGACGTGCTATTTCAGAAAATATAACTGTTTTCCCTCCTCCTGTAGGGAGCTGGTACAACAAATGATAATTTTGGGGAGCGTCTTCAAAAGCCTTAAAAATCTTGTGAAGAGCCTCCTTCTGATAATCATATAATTGTTTCCCTACTTTCTTATTTACGGTAGTGTTTTCGCTCAATGTATACTTAGTTTTTGAAGCGTACAAAAATACGAGCATTGATTAGAAAATCGAAGAAAAACCTGATTTATTTTACAAATCTTTCCATTGGAATCTCCGTAATCCCATAATGTGAAGCATGCGCTACGGCCTTTCCATTTTTAATTATCAGCAACTGAGGTGATTGATGTAAAACCTGAAACTTATACCCTACTTCATCAGAAATTTGGCGATAATTCAATAAGTCTAAATAGTATACTTTTATCTCATTCATGTCTTCTGTAAAAGACTCCTGAAAACGATTAATTACCATTCTACTAATCCCACATCTAGTGGAATGTTTAAATATAGCAATCGGTTCTTTTTTAGATTGTGCAACTATTTGATCTAACTGTTGCAAAGAGCTTAGAGGAATCCAATTTACATGATACTTTTTTTCCTCTTTCTTTTCTTTATTATTTTTAAATATGTTAAATAATCCCATGTATAAAATCTTTTTAGTGTGGTCGAATCAAATTCATAAAACTTTCACGGTCAAAACGTCAGTAAAAACAAGGTTTTAAACGACAAAATGTCTGCTATTTTAAAAATCTCATGATTGGTATCGAATTTGACTCTTCAATTACCGATAGTGAAAAAGGCAATATTATGAATTTTAACAATTATACAATAAAATCTCAAGAGACTATACAACAAGCACAACAATTAGCGCAGAGTTATAGTCATAATCAACTGGAAAATGAACATATATTCAAAGCTATTTCTATAGTAGATGAAAATGTGTTACCATTTATATTAAAAAAGCTGAATATTAACCTAGATATTATTCAGCAAATTGTAGACAAACAATTAGAAAGTTTTTCTAAAGTATCTGGAGCAGATTTAATGCTTTCTCGTGAAGGAGGAAAAACGCTGAATGAAGCTGCAATCATTGCTAAAAAGATGAATGATGAATATGTTTCTATTGAGCATTTAATTTTAGCCATTGTAAAGTCTAAAAGTGGTATTGGTCAGGCATTACGTGATCAAGGAGCAACAGAAAAGCTAGTAACAGCAGCTGTTGAAGAATTACGTAAAGGTGGTCGTGTTACCTCTCAAAGTGCCGAAGAAACCTACAATTCTTTAAACAAGTATGCAAAAAACTTAAATCAGTTAGCACAAGACGGAAAATTAGACCCTGTTATTGGGCGCGATGAAGAAATAAGACGTCTGCTACAAATTCTTTCACGTAGAACGAAAAATAATCCAATTTTAGTAGGAGAACCTGGTACAGGTAAAACCGCAATTGCTGAAGGATTGGCGCATCGAATTATTCGAGGCGATGTTCCTGAAAACCTTAAGGATAAAGTTATTTATTCTTTGGATATGGGAGCGTTAATTGCCGGTGCAAAATATAAAGGAGAATTTGAAGAACGTTTAAAATCGGTCGTAAAAGAAGTAACCACTTCAGAAGGTGATATCGTATTATTTATAGATGAAATTCACACTTTAGTAGGTGCTGGAGGCGGACAAGGAGCCATGGATGCTGCTAATATTTTAAAACCAGCTTTAGCTCGTGGAGAGCTAAGAGCTATTGGAGCCACTACCCTGGACGAATATCAAAAGTATTTTGAAAAAGACAAAGCTTTAGAACGTCGTTTTCAGAAAGTTTTGGTAGATGAGCCTGATACAGAAAGTGCTATTTCCATATTACGTGGTATCAAAGACAAATACGAAACACATCATAAAGTACGTATCAAAGACGAAGCTATTATTGGTGCTGTAGAGTTATCGCAACGTTATATTACCGATCGTTTCTTACCAGATAAAGCTATTGATTTAATGGACGAAGCAGCTTCTAAATTACGTATGGAGATCAATTCAAAACCAGAAGAATTGGATGTGTTAGATCGTAAAATAATGCAATTAGAAATTGAAATAGAAGCAATTAAACGTGAAAACGATGAAACAAAGTTAAAATCGTTGAATGCTGACCTAGCCAATTTAAAAGAAGAACGAAATGAAATCAATGCCAAATGGCAATCAGAAAAAAGTGTGGTGGATGCCATTCAACAACTAAAAACTGATATTGAAAACTTTAAATTAGAGGCTGAAAAAGCAGAAAGGCAAGGAGAATATGGTAAAGTGGCGGAATTACGCTATGGTAAAATTAAAGAAGCACAAGAACAATTAGAAGAAAAGCAAAAAGAACTAGCTTCTCAAAGTGAAAATGCATTGATCAAAGAAGAAGTTACCTATGATGATATTGCAGAAGTGGTAGCAAAATGGACAGGTATTCCAGTTACTAAAATGCTACAATCTGAACGTGAGAAATTATTAAACTTAGAAGATGAATTACACAAACGTGTTGTTGGACAAGAAGAGGGAATTGAGGCTGTATCTGATGCTGTAAGACGTTCAAGAGCTGGATTACAAAATCCTAACAAACCTATTGGTTCTTTCTTATTCTTAGGAACTACAGGAGTTGGTAAAACAGAATTGGCCAAAGCCCTAGCATCTTATTTATTTGATGATGAAAATGCCATGACTCGTATTGATATGAGTGAATATCAAGAACGCCATTCTGTGAGTAGATTGGTTGGAGCACCTCCAGGATACGTTGGATACGATGAAGGTGGACAATTGACGGAAGCAGTTCGTAGAAAACCATATTCTGTAGTGTTATTAGACGAAATCGAAAAAGCACATCCAGATACATTTAACATCTTGTTACAAGTATTAGATGAAGGAAGATTGACCGATAATAAAGGACGTGTAGCTGATTTTAAAAACACCATCATAATTATGACTTCAAATATGGGAAGTCATATTATACAAGAGAAGTTTGAAAACTTTAAAGGAGATATTCATACTTCTATGGAAGTAGCTAAAGGAGAAGTTTTAAGTTTGTTAAAACAAACAGTTAGACCTGAGTTTTTAAACAGAATTGATGATATTATTATGTTTACACCGCTTACAGAAGCGAATATAAAAGACATTGTAAAAATTCAATTAAATAGTATTAAAAAAATGGTGGCACAACAGAATATTACCTTAGATGCTACAGAGCAAGCTATAAAATATTTAGCTAAAAAAGGATACCAACCAGAATTTGGTGCAAGACCTGTAAAAAGAGTAATTCAAAAGGAAGTATTAAATCAACTTTCAAAGGAAATCTTAGCAGGTAAAATAACGACAGACAGTATTATTCTATTGGATGAGTTTGATGATACTCTAGTATTTAGAAATCCAACAAATTCAGAAGAAGAATAGTTTTTCATAATGGTTAGTTTGGAAGAAGCAAGATGTAAACTTTACATCTTGCTTTTTTGCTTTTGGCAAAGAATGTTCATAAATTAGTAGCAAACAGCTAACTAAATGATTGAATTTATATCAAAACTACTGTTCAACCTACTAATTACTTTGTTCATTGTACGATTTATTTATTATAAATCTACAAAAGACAATGCCTATTTTTTTACATATTTAGTTATTGGGCAAGTCGTATTTTTATTGTGTTATTTACTTAAAAACATTGAACTTGAACTTGGGTTTGTGTTAGGACTTTTTGCTATTTTCGGAATTATTAGATACCGAACCAATTCTATTAATATTAAGGAAATGACCTACCTTTTTTCAATTATTGGTTTGGCCATGATAAATTCTTTAAGTGGTACAAACTTTTATATTGAATTAATAGCTTCAAATATTATTATTTTAGTACTTATTTGGTGTTTGGAGTATTACTTAGGAAAATATAAAAAATACAGTGCTACCCTAGTAACACTAACGAATTTAGAAGAATTGAGTTTGACCAATAGAACAAAATTGATGGATGAATTGGAGGGAAAGTTAAATATGAAAATTGAAAAAATAAATGTTAAAAAAATCAATTACTTAACCGACTCTGTCGAAATACTGATTTATCATGTAAATAATGAAAACTAAAGCGCTCATATTATGCTTATTACTGTTTCTTTTAGAATCTGTTGCTCAGAATTATAAAACTGAACTATCCAATTCAGATGATTTTATTTTACTAGCACACAAACCTTTATCTAACAAATATGGCTTCGTAAAATCACTTAAAATTTTATATGATTTAAAGACCAAAAAACTATACTATACCAATAGTAAACGTTTTAAATACCATTTTGAATTCGTTATTAATTATTTAGAACTAGATGAAAGCTTAGATAATTTTAATAAGCATAACTACGCAGCAACTCATAAAAAGAAACGTTTTTTACTAGCAAATATCAACTTTTATGAAAGTTTAGACACCTATACGCTAGAACTCTCTCCTGCGGATCGTATGACGCTAAAAGACATTCGGTTTTTATATGATTTAGTAAAAAAGAGCTCGTATTTTAAAGAATTAAAGTTCTTTTTAAACACCGAGAGACTTATTGAGCAGAAATCAACCATTGCATTACCTACAATAGAAGCGGGTGCTATTTATAAAAATCAGCAATACCAAGCTATTTCCACTGAGAAATCTTATGGAAGACTTCGTTTTATTGATATGGATAGTTTAAATTCAGCTAAAATTCAACGAACTGATATTATTATAGTTAACAAACCTGTTTTGAATTTACCCATTGTAAATGGCGTGATTACTACCAGAATGCAAACTCCATTAAGTCATATTTCTGTATTGGGTATCAATCGAAAAATCCCTGTAGCTACTTATAAAAATGCTTATAAAACAGCATATATCAAAAACTTGAATGAGCAATACGTGTCTTTTGAAGTAGCACTCGACACTTTTTATCTAAAACCCATTTCTAAAGAGAAGTTTGAACGAAAAACAAAACGTAGAAAAAATAAAATAAAAACCTTAAAGCTTGACTTAACAACTAATACATTGATTTCGGGAACTAATCTACATCATAAACGTATTCAAACTGTAGGTGGCAAAGCTGCCAATTTTGGCGAATTATTTAAAATTGCTCAATCTTCTAATTTTAAAGTTCCTGAATGTTCCTTTGCAATTCCTTTTTACTTCTACAATCAACATATTAAAACACATAAAATAGAACCACTGATTGCTAAAACAATAAACAACTATGCACTACAAAAAAATGATAGTTTGTTAAAGATAGGCTTAAAAAAAATAAGAAATCAGATTAAGAACACTCCCATAGATTCCTCGTTAATTAATCAAGTTCATGAATACCTGAATAACAGCAAATGTCCTTATGATAGGATTCGGTTCAGAAGTTCTACAAACGCAGAAGATATTGTTGGTTTTAGTGGTGCTGGTTTATACACTTCTAAAACAGGAATTCGAAATGATTCAAAAAAGAATTTTGAAAAAGCCATCAAAACAGTATGGGCTAGTTTATGGAAAAAACGTGCCTTTTTAGAAAGAGATTTGTACAATATCAATCAAAACTCAATTGCAATGGGTGTTTTAGCTCATCGCTCTTTTCCTAATGAATATGCTAATGGTGTAGCTATTACAAAAAATTTATATCGTAAGAACTTTTACGGAAATGTAATTAACTTACAATTAGGAGAAGAGCCCGTGGTTAATCCAAAACCCAACATAGTAAGCGAACAAATTATATGTTATGAAGGCGCTGAAGTAGATTTATACAAAGACAAAAAAGTAATTGAGGTTATTAGTTATTCTAGCCTAAACAACAATCAATTAATCTTGTCTCAAAAGGAAATTTTAAATTTATCTCAACAATTGTACAAACTAAAAAGACACTTTCATAAAAAAGTTTATAAAAGACGAAAAAGCTTTCTTAATTTTGGCTTGGACGTTGAGTTTAAAATTGATGGTCCAAACAAAGATTTATACATTAAACAAGCCCGTTATTTTAACGATTAACCTATGAGATATTTTAAGCTATTTATAATACTATTTGCTATCAATGCGTGTACACCGGAGAAATTAGAAACCACTACCTATTACTTGATTCGCCATGCTGAAAAAGATAGAACTAACAAAGAGAATAAGAATCCTGACTTAAATACTAAGGGCTTAGAAAGAGCAGAAAATTGGGCAAAAGTGTTTCAAAACATTGATTTTGATATGGTATATAGTACCAATTACAACCGCACAAAACAAACAGCTTCACCTACTGCTAAAAGTAAGAATTTAGAAGTAGAAATGTACGATCCAAGAAACATGTATTCTGACGACTTTCAAAAAGATACAAAAGGAAAAACGGTATTAATTGTTGGACATAGCAATACCACTCCTCAATTTGTAAATAAGATTTTAGAAGAAGAAAAATATACCGATATAAACGATCTTAACAATGCTAACTTATATATGGTAACTATTATAAATGATATTAAAAACAGTAGTTTACTAAAGATTGATTAATAATTAATTTACTTTAATATCTTCTAAAACAATTTCAGATACCTTTTGTAATGCTCCAGCTTCATATAAGGCATCAATACTAAAAAAATCAATGTCTTTGGTTGTCGGTTTGTAGTTATTATAATCAACTAAACGGATACCTTTTACTGTATGCTCTTTTAAAACATCTCTAAAGCGTACTCCTCCTCCATTGGTATGATATTTATAGGCCATATAATCTAACGTAAAGCTGTCTTTTGCAAACCAATAAATAAAGACATCGTCAAAATCATCACCTCCACCTTCTTCTGAAAACGTAACTTGAATTTTAAAATACTCTTTTCCTTTTATAGTTACAGGTGCTAAAAGTTTCTTTTGAACTGCGCTATCATTTAAACCTAATGGTAAAATTGAAAAATAATGTACCGAATTTACAGCGTTCCCAAACCTACCTTTGTCCTTTTCAGAAAGTGAAACTAAACTGTCATTTACAAATCGTTCAAAACCATTATTAGACAACACATCTTTAATGTGTACTGAATCTTTTTGGTATTCTTTGGTAAAAGTAAATATACCTTTATTTCTGACTGCTTTATATGCTTTGTTTCTAAAGTTAAAAGCTAAAGTAGCTTCATTTAAAACATCTAGTTTAGCTGCTTTAATAGAATGATCTACTACTTCTTGAGCAGTGTACTCTTTGGTACAAGATTGTAAAATTAAAGCAATAACTACAAGGACTGTATAACGCATATTTGAAAATTTAAAGCTCAAAATTACAAGAATATTTTATCCTTTCTATTTAAAGTTTCGTTAATAAAAAAAAGGATAGTTAAAAACTACCCTTTTAAATTTTATATTGTTTGTCTATTAGAATCGCATTCCAATACCAAAACCAATTAATAACGGATTGATATCTACTTCTGCAGGTACAGTTGCTATTCCAGCATTTACAGTTACATCGGTACTTAATCCAACATACTTTGCGTCTAAATTTAAAAACCAGGTATCATCTAAATCGTAATCAAAACCAACTTGAAAAGCATATCCAAATGAGTTTTTATAGTCTACATCAACAACCGCTCCTGGATCAGCATTATAAAAAATAGTATAGTTACCCCCTGCTCCAACGTATGGTCTAAAATTATTGAAATTAAAGTGATATTGAATCGTAAGTGTTGGTGGTAATAACCAAACATGACCTAAATCTACATCACCTAAGGCTGTCTTTACAGCGTTTACATCATGTTTCGATGTTCCTAAAATTAATTCTGCTGCGATATTTTCTGTAAAGAAATAAGTAAAATCTAATTCTGGAATCATTGATTTACTAATCTCAACATCTCCTCCTATTGTACCAATAGTAGCGGACTCATTAGGAAGTACGGTTACCCATCTAAATCTTGCTTGCCATTTTTTAAAATCATCATTTTTTGAAGTCTCTTGCGCATTTATAGAGCTAAAAAATAACATCCCTAAAACAACACTTAATACAATTTTTCTCATAATCTTATAATTTATAACTTGTTTAATGTTAGCGCAAAATTATTGCCTAAGATTGCTTTAAAAGATGACTAAAATCATAGTTTATTATTTATTATAAATAAGCTTAACAATTATATTTATCTTTGCTTTTACTTATGCAAAAAAATATCAATATACAAAATAAGAAAGCTCGTTTTGAATACGAGATTTTAGATAAATACACGGCTGGAATTCAGTTAACTGGTACCGAAATAAAATCTATTCGTCAAAGTAAAGCTAGAATTACTGAAAGCTTCTGTGAGTTTAATGATAAAGGCGAACTTTTTGTCGTGAATATGTATATTGAAGAATATGCTTTTGGTCATCATTACAACCATAAACCTAAAAGCGAACGTAGGTTATTACTCAATAAAAGAGAACTTAAAAAATTAGCTCGAGAAGTTGAAGCTAAAGGAAATACGATAGTACCTTTACGACTTTTTATCAATGAAAATGGTTGGGCTAAATTAGATATTGCTTTAGCAAAAGGTAAAAAGACGCACGATAAAAGAGAAAGTATAAAAGATAGAGATAATAAAAGAGATTTAGCTAGATTGAAGAAAAGTTTTAACTAATATGTTAACTCACTTTTTAAATATAATTAAGTGGAAAAACTTGCTACATATTACTGTAGTACAGTTTATGTTGAAATACTGCTTTTTATATGGCTACAATTTTGAAACGAAATTAAGCTTCGTAGACCTTATTTTACTATCTATAACTACAACAAGTATATTAGCTTCCGGTTATTTATACAGCTACTATATTGATAACAAGAAAAGATACATGGAAATATTTTCTAAAGATCATGCAGTAAATATTGCAATGATATTTGGAATTGTAGGCGTCTTTTTAGGCACCTATCTCTCTTTTTTTGTTGGAAAACCTTATTACAGTTTTATTTTTATTATTGCCTTGTTTGCACTAATCAGTTACTATAAAACTGTTCGAACCAAAACCTTCTTTTCTAATATTGTTAATAGCTTCATTCGTATTTTTTCGGCTTTACTAGTTTGGTGGTTCGATTATCCAGTAAGTTTAGACTCTCTTCAACTCGATTTATTTTTTCAAGTAGAAGTGATTGCTATGTCCTTTATTGCATACTCATTCTTTGCCAATATAATTCGTGGTATTTTATATAATATCAAATATATTGATAAAGACCATCAAAAAAAGCAACAAACACTACCTGTATTATTAGGAAGAAAAAGAGCAAAAAATATTGCCAATGCTATTTTGATTGGGTTACTTATTCTTACTGTAGTTATTTTGGTATTATTTATAAAAGATAAATTCATTAAAGCCATCATATTCATAACGGTAATTGTTCCACAATTATGGCTTATTTATCATTTATCCAGTGTAGATACACCAAAACAATATGAATCATTGTTTAAGAAGAGTAATATAGCCTATTATTTCACTTTTTTAAGTGTTCCCTTATTTACGTATTATTTTAAGTATGTTATCCAATAAACTATCTAAGTACAACATTATTTTAGCCTCAGGTTCTCCTAGAAGGCAGCAATTTTTTAAAGATTTAAATCTAGACTTTGAAATTCGATTAAAAGAAGTAGATGAGGTTTACCCTGAGCATTTAAAAGCAAAAGAAATCACCGATTATTTAGCCGATTTAAAGTCAAGAGCTTTTGACAATGAATTAACCGAACAAGATTTATTAATCACCTCAGACACCATTGTTTGGTTTGAAAATAAGGCATTAGGAAAGCCTAAAACCTATGAAGATGCATTTAAAATGCTAAAAAGTATGGCTGGTAAAAAGCATGAGGTAATTACTTCTATTTCTATAAAAAGTAAAAACTTTCAGCAAATTGTAAATGACACCACTACAGTTTTCTTTAAAGAATTGACCGATGATGAGATTCATTATTATATAGAAAACTATCGTCCTTATGACAAAGCTGGCGCCTATGGAATACAGGAATGGATTGGAAAAATTGGGATTTCAAAAATAGAAGGAAGCTATTTTAATGTGGTTGGATTACCTACCCATCAATTATATAAAGAATTGATGAAATTATAAGTGCCCTCCTAAAATAATATTCTTATTTTTGGGGCTTACAAAACACAACATAACAGCGTAAGAAAATTAATTTCAATGAAAAAATATACCTATACAGAAAAAAAGGATACTAGATCTGGTTTTGGTGATGGTTTAACTGAATTAGGAAAATCTAATTCAAATGTAGTTGCATTATGTGCAGATTTAACAGGCTCGTTAAAAATGGGAGACTTTGCAAAGAACCACCCAGAGCGTTTCTTTCAAGTAGGAATTGCTGAAGCAAATATGATGGGAATTGCAGCTGGTATGACCATTGGAGGAAAAATTCCTTTTACAGGTACATTTGCAAACTTTTCTACAGGAAGAGTATATGATCAAATCCGTCAATCAATTGCATATTCTGATAAGAATGTAAAGATTTGTGCTTCACATGCTGGATTAACTTTAGGTGAAGATGGAGCTACACACCAAATTTTAGAAGATATTGGTTTAATGAAAATGTTACCTGGAATGACTGTAATTAATACATGTGATTACAATCAAACTAAAGCAGCTACTATCGCTTTAGCAGAACATGAAGGTCCAGTATATTTACGTTTTGGTCGTCCTAAAGTACCTGTATTTATGCCAGAGGATCAAAAGTTTGAAATTGGTAAAGCAATTGTGTTAACTGAAGGAACTGATGTTACTATTGTAGCTACTGGACATTTAGTTTGGGAGGCTTTACAGGCTGCTGAGCAATTAGAAGCAAAAGGAATTTCTGCAGAAGTAATTAACATTCACACTATTAAACCTTTAGACGAAGAAGCTATTTTAAAATCTGTTGCTAAAACGGGTTGTGTAGTTACTGCTGAAGAACATAATAAATATGGTGGATTAGGAGAAAGCGTTGCACGTTGTTTAGCGGTAAACAATCCTACACCTCAAGAATTTGTTGCAGTGAACGATAGTTTTGGTGAATCAGCTACTCCGGCACAATTAATGGAGAAGTATGGTTTAAATGATGCTGCCATTGTAAAAGCCGCAGAAAAAGTGATTACTCGAAAGTAAACTTTTATATAAAATAATATTAAAAACATCATTATGTACATAATGATGTTTTTTTTGTCCAACATTTTAAGAAAAAAAACGTTTAACATTAAAATACTAAAATAAAAATTATGAGAAAATTTGTTCTTTTATTATTATTTCTGGGTGCGTCCCAAGTTGCCTTTAGCCAAATTCATTTCGGAATAAAAGGTGGTATTAACTATAATTCTGACACATTTGTAGAAGTGAAAGATGATGTTTTATCTGGAGCTAAAAGTAAAGCGGGTTTTCATGGTGGATTTTGGCTTAGGGCTAAAATACCTGCTATTGGATTATACATTCGTCCAGAACTTATTTACACCAAACTAAGTTCAGAAACCACCTATAAACAAAGTAACGGAGCGCCGACACCTGTTTTTCAAAACAAATCAGTCACCTATGATTTACAAAAGATTGATATTCCTGTTTTAATAGGAAAGAAATTTTTGAAAATAGCTCATGTCTTTGCTGGACCTTCTTTTCAATATATCTTAAGTTCAGATTTTAACCTTAGTGATTTAAGTGAAGTAAAATCAGATGGTTTCTCATTAGGACTGCAATTAGGAGCTGGAATTGAACTAGGCAAGCTAGGACTTGATGTGCGTTGGGAAAGAGCTTTAAATGATACAGAAACAAGTTTTGTGAATAACAATGTTTCTCAAAACGTAAATTTCGATACCCGTGTAAATCAAATTATCATTGGGCTTTCATATCGATTCTAATTAAAATACATAGTAAAAAAAAAGACCGAAGCTTAAAACTTCGGTCTTTCTATTTTTATCGTGTATCTCTATCTAAGTAATTCGGAACTCCATCTCCATCTGTATCATCATTTCTAGGATCTCCATCTTTGTTCGTGTCTTCATCCTTTGTCAATTTACCATCTCCATCATCATCAGAATCTAAGTAATTAGCCACTCTATCTCCATCTGTATCATCATTTCTAGGATCACCATCTTGATCTGGATCTTCATAAATTGAAGGAACTAAATCGTTGTCATGATCCGTATCTTCAACAATATCATGTAAATTAAAATAGAAAATTAAATTAGCGTTGGCAGGTACTCCCCCACCACTACCTAAATTTCTATAGGCTAATCCAGAAGGCATAAATAAAATTCCCTTTCCATCATTTGCAAAAGTCAACGGACCTCCTGTAGTAGTTACATTCTCTCCTCCTTTGAATTCAACAAAACCTTGTCTCCAACCTTCTATTACTCCAGCCAATGTAAACCAAATATGCTTATTACTATCAAAAGTATTTCCAATAGTTGTAGCATTAGAAATTAACTTTCCTCCATACGTTACTAAAATAGAATCCATTTTTGTTGGATTTCCTTTCACCGGATTTGGAGTACCTTCTCTGTTTACATAGTAATATAATTTATAATCTACATCATTAAATGAAACATCTTTAGTAACCAATTTCGAATCGTCGAATAACGAAGTTTGTCCACTATCAATTAACTTCACAGAATCCTTTACTGCATCATAGTAATGATTCTTTAAAAACTTAACTAATGAATCATTATCTTTTACTGCTTGCCCTGCATGGTCAAAGTTAGTAATTGTAGTTCCACTATCACTACCACAAGCATATAATACAGTACCAATTATAGCTACTAATAAAATGTGTCTAAATTTTATCATTTATTTTTTGAATTTTGACGCGCAATTTACCATTTTTATACCTTTGTAAAAAGAGAAACGACAAAATTTAACTTTTCTTATGAGAATTGATAAGTACCTTTGGTGCATCAGACTTTTTAAAACCAGGAGTTTAGCTACAGATGCCTGTAAAAAAGGACATGTTAAAATTGATGGAACAAATCTAAAACCTTCGAAAGAAATTTATGGAAATGAGGAAATTATTGTTCGAAAAAATCAGATTAACTACAAAATAAGGGTACTAGACATTCCACCAAATCGTGTTGGTGCCAAATTGGTTGATCTTTATAGAAAAGATATAACACCGAAGGAAGAGTTTGAAAAAACAGCGCTTTTAAAGTACTCTAAAGACTATTATCGTAAAAAAGGTACTGGTAGACCTACCAAAAAAGATAGAAGAGATATAGATGACTATTATGACGCTTCTGAAGAATAGAATTAAAACAATCTAAATTTTTATAAATGATTACTGAAGAAAATATTATTTTAAATAACCTTCAAATAGAACAAAAAATAAAGCGTATTGCTTATCAAATTTATGAAAGCAATAGTGACGAACACGAGATTGTTTTAGCAGGAATAAAAGAGAAAGGAATTCAACTTGCAGTTAAGATTGGAAAAGTGCTAGAAACTATTTCTGAGATTAAAGTTATTCTTTGTGAAGTAACAATAGATAAGAAAAACCCAATAGGTTCTGTTGCTACATCAATACCGGCTACTGCCTATGAAAACAAAGCTTTAGTACTTATAGATGATGTACTTCATTCTGGAACAACATTAATCTATGGAGTGAAACATTTCCTAGAAGTACCTTTAAAAAGGTTTAAAACAGCTGTTTTAGTCAATAGAAATCATAAAAAATACCCTATTAAAGCAGACTTTAAAGGGATATCATTGTCAACATCTATTAAAGAGCATGTTGTGGTTAAATTTGAAGAAAATAAAACTACCGCTTATTTAACTTAATAAGCGGTCTACTTCTTCTACCAATATCTCTACTTCTTTATCGTCTCCATTTACAATTATATTGGCCTGATTATAGTAATAACCACGTTCAAACAAATGCTTGGCTATAAACTCCATGATATCATTATCTTCTAAATCGGCTACCAATGGGCGTTCAGACTTTTCTTTTGTTAGCCTATTGAATAGTGTTGTTATTTTTAATTTTAAATATATTGATAGCGTATTTGCACTTTCTAACAACACATTCATATTATTAGCATAACAAGGAGTTCCTCCTCCTAAGGCTAACACAAAGTCTTCTTCTAATTGTAATAATTCCTTTAAATACAGGTTTTCTTGTTTTCTAAAATAAATTTCTCCTTTAGATTTAAATATTTCGGTAACCGACATTGCTTCTTTTTCTTCAATATACGCATCAAGATCAATAAAATTTAAACCTCTTTTTTCTGCAAACAACCTACCAATGGTTGATTTACCGCTAGCCATGTATCCTAAAAAAATAAACTTCATATTGTAAATTAAGGTTTTACAAATATTATAAAAAAAAAGCATAAAAAAGTTTTTGAGAAATAAAAAACCGTTGTATATTTGCAACCGCTTTCACAAATAAGCAAACAATGACCGGGTAGCTCAGTTGGTAGAGCATCTCCCTTTTAAGGAGAGGGTCCTGGGTTCGAGCCCCAGCCCGGTCACCAAAAGTTAAGCAATCACGCTTAACTTTTTTTGTTTAAGCACGTATGGCGGAATTGGTAGACGCGCAGGCTTGAGGGGCTTGTGTTCGTAAGAACGTGTGGGTTCGACTCCCACTATGTGCACAGAAAAAACACTTATAGATGATCATCTGTAAGTGTTTTTTTACTTTTCTCTTTTTGCTTGTAAAGATTATTACTCTCTTATTGAATCATATCAAAGCAATTAATTATTTTCGTTGTTACTTAAAAAAAATGAAGTTAGAACAAGAAAATAGAGGCGAGAAAAAAGTTTTTTTAATTCAAAAAACGAGTTTAAAAATTACGGAACAAAGTTCTTTAGGTTATAGAAGTAGAAATATTCCCTTTGAGAATATAACCAATGAATTTGTCTCGTTAAAATTTAACCCGATACACTACTTAATTATATTTGTTTTATTTGTTCTTTTGGTTTTTTCCTTTTTAGTTTTAAAGTTGTATGCTATTGAAAGTTTAGAGAAAATTTATGGAACCTTAATAGTATTTTTAATTGGTGGTGCATTTGGTATATTTAATTACAAAATAGCTTCAACTGTACTAAAATGTATAGATTATGAAGGGATTGAGTTTTATAAAGATTACCCTTCAAAAAAAGAAATGGAAGAGTTTATAAATGAGCTATTTCAACGAAGAAACAAATACTTAAAAAGTAAATTCAATAGTGTAAACCCGAATTTGAACTATGAATACCAATATATCATGTTTCATCACTTACATACACTTGAGGTAATTGATTTCAAAAAACTTACCGAATTAACAAATGAATTAAATCAAGTTTTCACTAATAGATTTATCCCTTTTAGTGAGAATTAACTTTGTTTAAACATTAAAAAATAACTCAGACTGTTTTAATCTTTGCTTTTGTTTAAGATATATTCTTAAGTCAAAAATATGTTCAAAAAAATAACTGCTTTACAATATGAAAGAAAAACAAATAGAAAAATTGACAAACACCCCTCAAGATTTTAAAGCTTTAAAAACGGCTAGTGAAAAATTTTGGTCAAATATAGAACTAGAAGAAGTTTATGGTTATCAAATACAATCGGGGTCTAAATGGAAAGAAGGATTAAATGAAGAGGATTTAGAAATATTTCAGAAAGAATTAGATATTGAATTTCCTGAATCGTTAAAAACATTTTATCGAACCATGAATGGTTTGGACAAACCAGGGATCAATATTCTTGCAGAAGAGGAAGAGTGTAAATTTGGTACAACTTTCTATTCTTTTCCAGACGATTTACAGGAAATGAAAAGATATATTAAATGGGTACATAAAGAAAATAACTCTGCTAATTATGATAAAGGAAAAGTTCCTTCTATTATACCTTATTACAGTCATAGGTTTTTAATTATTGATAAGTACGAACAAGTCCTCTCAATGTATGGAGACGATATAATCCTTTGGAGTGATAATTTAATTCAAGGAATTGCGCAAGATATTTTTGATGTTAACTATAGAAAAATGAAAACTATCGAGTTAAAACCAATTGATTTTTGGAAAGATAAAGTACTCACCTAATGATTAAATTATTCATAATGTCCTCCATTTGTAACATTATTTTCGATGGTATCATTATTTTAGCTACTTAAATTAATTGCAATAACTTAGAAATTGGAAATGACAAATTTTAAATTAAAAATAGCAGTCCTAGTCTTTTTATTCTTATCCTTAGGTCTATTTGCACAAATTACGCACCAAACTCCATTAGGAGCTAAAACTATAAGTCACAAAATCTATTCTAAAAACAAAAAAGAATATGTTTTAAATATTACTTTTCCTAGAAACTATGATGCCAAGAAAAACTATAAATCTCTTTATTACTTAGATGCCTTTTGGCTTAAGGATTTAACTTTAGGTTCTTACACTATACTTGAATTATGCGATTATGTTGAAGATGTAGTTTTTGTTGGAATCTCCTTGAATGGTTCTCAAGAAGATTGGCACAAACAAAGAGACTTGGACTTTACCCCTTCTCCTTTTAGAAATCTTGGCCTTCTTCAAAAACTAAAAAACAAGCATACAGAAAATAACATTGAAATATCCGTCAAAACGGGTAAAGGCAATCAATTAAATAAAAACAATACTGGTGGAGCCAATGTTTTTGTCAACATTTTAGAGAATGATATTATTCAATATATAGAAAAGAAATACCCAAATCTTAATAAAAGTCGCGGCTTACTTGGACATTCCTTTGGAGGACTTTTCGGATTTTATGTACTGCAAAATCGACCTGACTTGTTTCAGGATTTATTATTAATATCTGGATCTTTATCATGGAATTCATCGGAATTAGTAAATAATGCAAAATTCACCAAACTAAAAACTAGTAAAAATAATATCCAACTTTATCATAGTTACGGTACGAATGAAGTCAAAGGTATAAGAATCGCAAATGATCAAATTAAGGAACTCATTACGTCCTTACAACTAGAAAACTTAAAATATAAGTTTGATCCTATTCCAAATACCAATCATCATTCGGTCTTATCAAGAGCTATATATGATGGACTATTGTATTTATATAAAAAGTAACTAGACTTTTTTTACCAAGACCACATTAATAATAGCTTAAATTACTTCTGCAGTTTATTTGGTAAACAACAGGGAGTTTTCCCTTTTTATTGGAGGTATTTTATTTAGTAATAGTGAGAAGTGATGTTTTATGGAAAACCTTTAGTTCTAAGAAATAATGTTGTAACTTTATGGATAAGGTATATATGAATGACTAGTTATCAGGAAAAAATAATTCAAATAAAAAATAATTGCTATTCGAACAATAAGCAAATCAAAGCAATTATTGAAACCAAAAGGTTTATTGACTCGAACTATGATAAAAAAGTAAGCCTAACATTATTATCCCATGTTCGTTTTACTTCTAAATATCATTTATTACGACTTTTCAAGAGGTATTACGGACAAACACCACGACAATATTTAATTGACAAACGTATAGAGAAATCTAAAGAATACTTAAGAAAAGGCATGAGTGTTACAGAAACCTGCTTCTCTGTTGGATTTGAAAGTTTAGGATCATTCAGTAAATTATTTAAAACTAAAACCGGAAATACACCTAGTAATTATCAAAAACAGCAATTTTCGAGAAGCATAATAGCTTCTAAGTTGAGAACTTTGCCCAATAAATAAACGCATTTACAATGAAAGTAACACTTATTAGTATTCCTGTTCTAGACCAACAAAAAGCATTAGAGTTTTATACTAAAAAATTAGATTTTCTAATAAAAAAAGATGCTCCTTTAGATGGAGGAAATAGATGGATCACATTGGTTTCTCCCGAATGGCAAGACGGACCAGAATTATTATTAGAACCTGCTCCTCTACACTTTGAACCTTCAAAGGTTTATCAAAATGCTTTAATGGAAGCAGGGATTCCATATACACAATTTGAAGTAGAAGATGTTGAAGCTGAATATGAAAAATTGGTTAAACGAGATGTCGAATTTAGTTTAAAACCGACACAAATGGGAACGGTTAAATTTGCCGTTTTTAATGATACTTGTGGCAATAATATTCAAATTGTAGAGAACCTTTAGTACTTATGAAATTCAGCTATCCAATTTTAGTAATAGTGATGTTAAGTATTTTTTTAAGCTGTACTCGCAAGGTGTATCATTGCGGAATGGCATCATACTCATACAAAGGAAAGGATGAATATTTTCTTTTGAAATCTGACACATTACCTTCTTTAAATTTTATTAGTAAAATTTTGATTTTAAAAAGACTAAAACCATCCAATTCTAACTTAACATCTATTACAGGAAAAGTTTTTGATAATTCAATAGATGAAAATGATACCTTGACCCTACCTTTTGCCAACGTGGTCGCTAAAAACCAAGTAACTGATTCAATTATTGGAACCATAACCAATGAGGAAGGAATGTTTGAATTAAACCTACCCCCTTCCAAATATAATTTAGAAATTGAGTTTATTGGTTTTAATACGTTAATTATAAAAAACGTAAAAATTTCAAAAGGTAACCATATGTATTTATCTTCAATTTTGGGCTCTGGAAGAGGTACATCTTTGTATGATTTAAACTATAATCAAAACTTTTTTAAATAAAACTGGATAAAATTAGTAAGTATCAAAAATAATTACTATATTACAACTAATTAGGAGACGTCCTAATTTTCTTTTTCATAGCAATTTTCCCACTCAATTTGTTGAGTGGGTTTTTTCTTTCTATCTACTTCTCTTTTTTTATAAAATAAACGGAACAATATTTGTTTATTATGGTAATATTCACAGAATATTAACGACTATCATTATAAATATACTTATTATTGCATCATGCAAAAAAAACTATTCTTATTAGTAGCCATTCTTTGGAGCATCTCCTTTCAAGCTCAAGAAACATTGAAAGGTCAAGTTGTTCATTCAGAGACTAAAAAACCGTTAAGTGCAGCACACATTTTAAACCTAAATACAGTAGTTGGTACCATTACCAATGAAAAAGGTTTATTTGAGCTTACGGCAAAAGCTAATGATACAGTTTTAGTATCTTTCTTAGGGTTTTCTTCTATTAAACTTAAAATTACGAATGATTTATTAAAAGGAAATGAGGTAATTATTTCTTTGGCTGAAAAACCAGAAGAAGTAAAAGAAGTAGTTATTCGTTCTACAAAATTAATTGGAGTATTGGAAGTAGATGTAAAACAAGTTCCTAAAGATCGTTTCTCTAGAATTCATATAAATGGATTACCACAAACATATGAAGTAGGAAGACCTCAAAAGATAGTTTCTCCTCTGTCAAAAATTTTGAACCCCGTTGATTTAGTATATAACCTCTTCGGAAAAAAGCCCGGACAACTTAAAAAGCTTAAAAAGCTTAAAAAAGAAGACGATTTACGAAAAATGTTGGCAGGTAAATTTGATAGAGAGGTAATGATGGAGTATCTAGAAATGGACCGAGCCGAATTAAATAAACTTTTGGGAGATTGTAATTACTCAGAGTACTTTATAAAGAAAGCCAGCGATTTACAACTTATAGAAGCAGTACTAAACTGCTACGAAAGTTATAAAGCAGTAAAAAAAGGAAAAATCGAACGAAATAGAATTCCTGAAAAGACTAAATTAGAGTAGCAAAATATTGCTACTTTTTTTATGCTTTTTCTCATCAGAATAAACTAAATTTACGCCTTTAAAAACAACAACACAAACACAACTATAATGATTCATTTCTTTGGAAACACAAACAGCAAAGTTTTTGCTGTTCAAACAACAGAAGAATTAACTACAGCAACAATTTCAAAACTTACTTGGTTATTTGGAAACCAACCTAAAATAAACACGGCGTCTCTTGACGCCTTTTTTGTTGGCCCAAGAGCAGCTATGATTACTCCTTGGAGTACCAATGCTGTTGAAATTACTCAGAATATGGGAATTACAGGTATTATTCGAATTGAAGAATTTGAAAGCGTTGAAGAAACTTTTTCTGACTTTGATCCAATGATTTCTCAAAAATTCAATGGACTAAATCAAGAAACTTTTACTATTGATATACAACCAGAACCAATTTTAGAAATTGAAGATATTGCTAGCTATAATGAGCAAGAAGGTTTAGCTCTTAGTGAAGAAGAAATCAAGTATTTAGAAGAAGTTTCTGAAAAAATCGGTAGAAAGTTAACAGATTCAGAAGTTTTTGGTTTTTCTCAAGTAAACTCTGAGCACTGTAGACACAAAATATTCAACGGAACTTTTGTAATTGATGGTGAAGAACAACCTACTTCCCTATTCAAATTAATCAAAGAAACATCTAAACAAAATCCAAATGATATTGTTTCTGCGTATAAAGATAATGTAGCATTTATTAAAGGACCTAAAGTTGAACAATTTGCTCCAAAAAGTGCTGATGTACCAGATTATTATGAAACAAAGGAGTTTGAATCTGTAATTTCCTTAAAAGCAGAGACACATAACTTTCCAACAACGGTAGAACCTTTTAATGGTGCTGCAACAGGATCAGGAGGAGAAATTCGTGATAGACTAGCTGGAGGAAAAGGATCATTGCCATTAGCAGGTACCGCGGTGTATATGACCTCTTATTCTCGCTTAGAGGAAAATCGCCCTTGGGAACAAGCTATGAACGAACGTCAATGGTTGTACCAAACTCCAATGGATATCTTAATCAAAGCCTCAAATGGAGCTTCTGATTTTGGTAATAAATTCGGACAACCTTTAATTTGTGGTTCTGTATTAACTTTTGAACACGAAGAAGAAGCTCGTAAGCTTGGTTTTGATAAAGTAATTATGCAAGCTGGTGGTATTGGATATGGTAAAAAAGAACAAGCTTTAAAAGATACTCCTAAAGAAGGAGATAAAATAGTAATTCTTGGAGGTGAGAATTATCGTATTGGTATGGGAGGTGCTGCTGTATCTTCTGCAGATACAGGTGAATTCTCTACAGGTATAGAATTGAACGCAGTACAACGTTCGAACCCTGAAATGCAAAAACGTGCAGCAAATGCAGTGCGCGGAATGGTAGAAAGTGAAGAGAACTTTATTGTTTCTATTCACGATCACGGAGCAGGTGGACATTTAAACTGTTTATCCGAATTAGTTGAAGATACAGGAGGAAAAATTGATTTAGATAAGCTTCCTGTTGGAGACCCTACTTTATCTGATAAAGAGATTATTGGAAATGAATCTCAAGAAAGAATGGGATTAGTAATTGCCGAAAAACATATTGAAACACTCAATAGAATTGCAGAACGTGAGCGTTCACCAATGTACACAGTGGGTGATGTAACCGGTGATCATAGATTTACTTTTGAATCTAATACCAATGGTAACAAACCAATGGATTTAGCTTTAGAAGATATGTTTGGAAGTTCTCCAAAAACAATTATGAATGACAAAACTGTAAATAGAAATTACAGTGAAGTAAGCTATAGTAAAGAAAACTTTACTAACTATTTAGAGCAAGTATTACAACTAGAAGCTGTAGCTTGTAAAGATTGGTTAACTAATAAAGTAGATAGATGTGTTGGTGGTAAAGTAGCAAAACAGCAATGTGTTGGTGCTTTACAAATTCCTCTAAATAATGTGGGTGTAATGGCCTTAGATTATAAAGGAAAAGAAGGTATTGCTACTACAATTGGACACTCTCCTATTTCTGGATTAATTGCTCCAGAGGCAGGAAGTAAAAACTCTATTGCAGAAGCTCTATCTAATATTATTTGGGCTCCTTTAAAAGATGGTTTACAATCAGTTTCTTTATCGGCTAACTGGATGTGGCCATGTAAAAATGAAGGTGAAGATGCTCGTTTATATAAAGCTGTAAAGGCTATTTCTGATTTTGCCATTGATTTAGGAATCAATGTACCAACAGGAAAAGATTCTTTATCAATGAAACAAAAGTATCCTAATGAAGAAGTAATTTCTCCTGGTACAGTAGTTATCTCAGCAGCAGCAAATTGTAATGATATATCTAAAGTAATAGAACCAGTTTTAAAACCAAATAAAGGAAGTATTTATTATATCAACTTATCACAAGATGAGTATAAATTAGGAGGTAGTTCTTTTGCTCAAGTGGTAAATAAAATTGGAAATACTACTCCTACTATTACCAATAATGATTTCTTTAAGTCTACCTTTAATGTACTTCAAAGTTTAATTAAAGAAGACAAAATTGTAGCGGGTCACGATGTTGCTTCAGGAGGGTTAATTACCACTTTATTAGAATTGTGTTTTGCGGATGTAAATATTGGAGCAAATATTGATTTGTCTCACATCAACGAAACGGATAGTATCAAATTATTATTTGCAGAGAATTCAGGAATCGTATTCCAAGCTGATACTTCTGTTGAAGAAGTATTTAACACTAATAATATTGAGTTCTTTAAAATAGGTGATGTTACGGAATCTGATCGCTTAAATATTAAAAATAGCTCTGATGTATTTGCTTTATCTGTTTATGAATTAAGAGACACTTGGTATAAAACCTCGTTTTTACTAGATAACAAACAGACAGCAAATGGTTTAGCAAAAGACCGTTTTGATAATTATAAAAATCAACCTTTACAATATACTTTCCCAAGTCATTTTACTGGAAAATTAAGTGATACTGTAGGAAATATTAAAAAGAGACCGAAAGCAGCTATTATCAGGGAAAAAGGATCAAACTCTGAAAGGGAAATGGCCAATGCTATGTATTTAGCTGGTTTTGATGTGAAAGATGTACACATGACAGATCTAATTTCTGGAAGAGAAACTTTAGAGGATATTCAATTTATTGGTGCTGTTGGAGGTTTTTCTAATTCAGATGTTTTAGGTTCTGCGAAAGGTTGGGCTGGAGCATTTTTGTATAACGAAAAGGCAAATACCGCTTTAAAAAACTTCTTTAAAAGAGAGGATACATTATCTGTAGGTATCTGTAACGGATGTCAGTTATGGATGGAGTTAGAGCTGATTAACCCAGAACATAAAGTTCATGGAAAAATGGTTCATAATGATTCTAAAAAACATGAAAGCTCATTTACTTCAGTAAAAGTTCAAGAAAATAATTCGGTTATGTTATCTACATTAGTAGGAACTGAATTAGGTGTTTGGATTTCTCATGGTGAAGGTAAATTTGACTTACCAGAAGCTGAAGAGAATTATAATATTGTTGCTAAATATGGTTATGAAGGATACCCTAATAATCCTAATGGCTCTGCTTATAACACAGCAATGATGTGTGACAAAACAGGGCGACATTTAGTAACCATGCCTCATATTGAGCGCTCTACATTTCAATGGAACTGGGCTAACTACCTTGATGGAAGAAACGACGAAGTTTCTCCTTGGTTAGAAGCTTTTGTGAACGCTCGTAAATGGATTGAAAATAAATAATCATATCGTTCATTATTATTCAAGATAAAAAAAGGGACTCTTATAACAAGGGTCCCTTTATTATATCCATTACTCCTATCGTACATGAAGATAAAAAATGCTATTGTATCTTTCCATGATGATTTTTCATACATTTACCAATGATTATAGGTCCTTACTCATGAAAAAGAACTACACATATTATGCTTTCTTACTGTTTATATGCTCTGGGCTCACTACATTTAACTTGAATGCACAAGAAAAAGACACATTATTTCATAAAAGCTATACGGAATTAAGAGTTCTTATAAACCAACATACTTCAATTAATATTGTCAAAGCTGAGAAACTAGCACAATATTATATCAACAAGGCTAAAACAGATAAAGAGCTTAAAGAAGAGTTTTATGGGCTTAATCAATTGATCAATTTTCGAATTAAACAGCGAAATTTTGATGGTTTTGTTTATGAAAAGGAGCGTCTAATTTCAATTGCTGAAACTCTAGATTTAAAGAAAGAATTGACACTGTGCTACTTCTATTTTGGTTATTCCTATTTTCTTCAAGGTCTTTGGAAAGAATCGATAGATGATTATAATAATGCTCTAACTATATCTAGAGAAATTGGCTTCACCTCAATGGAATCTGCTTCCTTGACCCAATTAGGAACCATCAAATCTTACATTGGTGATTATAATGGAGCTTTAAAAGCTCAAAAAAAGGCTTTACAGTTGAACTTATCTGCCAAAAAGGATCCAAATAACCATATAGAAAAAGCACGATTACGGTCGCAAGTAGCCTCTCTCTATTATATTTCTCTTAGTTACCTTAAAATAAAAGAAAAAGATTCAGCTTTGTGGTATGTCAATAAAGCATTGTCTCTCAATACTACCGTAAAAGACACTTGTTTAAACAAAGCTTTGTATAGAAACCTTGGTTTGGTAAAAATATTACAACATAATTTTGATGAGGCTATTCTTCAATTTGATCGTTCAAAAAAGATTTGTTTACCTATTTCAAAAAGTGAGAAATTAGCACTTTCTTCAAACTATGGTCGTGCTTATATTGGTAAAAAGGAATATCATAAAGCTATTCAAATATTACAAAAAGGATTAGATGATTATGTTGTTAAACCTGAAGAAGAAGGTTTAATGGAAGATCATTATAAATTACTAGCTAAAGCTTATAAATACTACGGAGACATTGAAAAATCAAATATATATTTTGAAAAATACATACATACCACTAATGAATTTCGGAAAATTCAGGACAAAGCAATTTTAAAATTTAAGGACGAAGAACTTGAAAATTTTAAAGCAGAGTTACATACCATTAATTCTGAAAAAAACTCTTTGCAATACGCTATTTGGTTAACTTTATTAATCTCATCTGCACTTGTGGGAGTAATACTTAAGCTATACAACAATCAAAAAAAGCACAATAGAAACTTTAAAGAAACCATAGAAACCAATAATAATGTTAGTGATAACTCTTCTAAAGAAAGTGGTGATTCAGAAGTTAATAATACTATTAAAATTAAAATTCTTGAAAACCTCAAAAGATTAGAAGAACAAGAATACTATTTAAAAAAAGAGTGCAACTCTTATAATCTTGCAAAAAAAATAGACACAAATACTACCTATTTATCCAAAGTAATTAATTCACATTATCAAAAAAACTTTAATGGCTATATTAATGATTTGCGTATTAATTATGTTATAAAAAGATTGAAAAACGATACACAATTTAGACAATATTCTATTCAATCTATTGCTGAAGAAATAGGATATAAAAGTGCAGATTCATTTAGTAAATATTTCAAAAAGAAAACAGGGTTAAATCCATCTTTCTACATAAAAGAACTGAATAACCCACCTTCAAATCCTTAAATTTATAAATTTAGGGTTCCATTTTTCAAGTCTTCTACTTTTTTACCAGAAAGAAAATAAACCTCTGTAAACCAAATAGAAACATCTTTAACAACTCTCCTTTTTTCTTTAAAACAGGGAAGTAATCCTTGTATTCACTATTTTTTCTAAGGTAATTTGAATTCAGATATGAATTTTAAATTAACTAAAAATGAAAAACCAAATGACATTAAAATATAAGTTAACCATTGCTTTCTCAGTCTTCATTGCAACCTACTTTGTTGGGCTTTTAGACTTGTATAAAAAAGAGTATGATAAGGATCAATTTACTATTCAAAAAATAAAAACTTTACTTACTAAAAATTGTAATTGTGAAACAGTTTCAATAAATACTTACTATAAAGGAATACAATTTGATTCAAAAGGTAACTTTACTACCGAAAAAGTAGAATACACACTTAATAATTGTTCATACAAATCATTGAATCAAGAAGCTCAAAAAATTAATACCGTCTTAAAAAATAATATAGAAAACTATAAAAGGTTTGATTGTATAGAGCTTAACTTTGTTTCAGCTCAAGATCATAAAAGTATTTCGATTAACAATGGAGTGGTGAATTAAGTATAAAATTGTAAAGAGATGGAAATAGAATTCCATCTCTTTTTTATTAACTATTCTATAAAGCTTCAATCAGGGTATCTCCTATCACAATTCCTTTTGATACCTTTGGACTACCTCTATAATACACTTTTGTTTCACCATAGGAAGTAACCTTCAATCTATCAGAAACATTGATTTTTACATTAGCAGATCCATGTGCTACTATTTTAGTTTGTGAACTTTTAACTTCAGCTACTTTTATTCGAGCTTCCCCATAAACTGTATATTTTTGTTCTTTTACACTTCCTTTTTTTATAGTAAACTTACTAGCTCCATAAAGAGTGGTTTTCATCTTATTTACTTGAACTTTCTCAATAACCACCTCTGGTTCTCCATAAACTGTTAAAGTTAATTTATCTTGCTCTAATGCACTTGCAAAATAAAAATCTTCTTCGCCTCTTAGAGCAAATGTTTCTACTTCTTTATAAGTAATAACCGCTTTGACCAATCTTCCTTTATAAATTGGCACCTTTTGCATATACCCATTCACCTTCATTTTTTTGGTTGGAGAAGTTATTTTTGCATCATTTAAATATAAATGCAATGTTTTTCCTTTTACATCAATATTCAAAGCTGAATGATTCTCTATAATTTCAACAGATTCTTTAGTTCCTTTTTTAAATTCAACTTCTATATGAGGACTCACAATCACTTTTTTAAAATTTTCTACGGTCAGGGTTTTACTTTGCCCTAATAACCATAACGGTGTGCACATCCATAAGAGAAGTACTATATATTTTGTTTTCATATTATTCAAATTTTAAATATTTAATCAAATCTACCTTTGTTGCATTATATGCTTTTATTCCCACTACTGTAACAACTAGCAAAATCAATATTATCGGTGAAATAACATATGGAAAAATAGGCATATCAATACGATACGCAAAATTATTCAGCCAGTTTTGCATTAAATAATAAGCTATTGGAATTAAAAATACTGATGCTATTAATACGTTCTTTACAAAACTTATAATGAGTTGATACATAATTTCTTTCACAGATGCTCCCAAAGTTTTGCGAATAGCTACTTCTTTTAATCGCTGCTGAATTGTTAAGCTCGCCAATGCAAATAACCCCAACAAAGCCACTAATATTACTACAAAAGTTAAGATTCCGAATAATGTTTGTTGTTGCTTATATTTCTCATAGGTTACTTCAAAAGCTTTATTAACGAAGGAATGGGTTAACGGAAACCCTGGTTCTATTTCTGTTCTCCAGAAATTCTCTATCCTAGCAATTGCCTTTTCTTCACTCCCTTTTTTTATTTTAAAATGTACTGAATTCAAACTATACTTCAACCAAGGTATCGATTTAAAATGTAAATAAAACGCAGGTCGAATTTTTTTATCAAATCCGTCCAAATGATAATCTTTTACAACTCCCACAATGTTACATTCTTTATCGAAAGTTCTTACTTTTTTCCCTATAGGGTTCTTAATATTTAAAAGCTTTACAGCAGTTTCATTTAAAATAATTCCATTGATACTATCAGAAGCAAATTTTTCAGAAAATGGGCGTCCAAATTTCATATCCGTCTCAATCATTTCTAAATGACCATAATCCATAGGTATAAATTTAGTATCAACATCTTTGTTATTGTAGGATACTCCATTTGAAAAGTCATTATCTGCTCCAGGAGAAGTCATGCTTGCAGAAATTGATATTATGTTTGGATCATTCTCAAATACTTTTTTTACTAATTCATAACGTTCCCATTTACGCGCATTATCTGCAAAATTTACTACTAAAATTTGGTCTCCAGAAAATCCTAAATCTTTAGAACTCATATAGCTCACTTGATTGTACACTACTAAGCCTCCTACCAAAAAAAATCCAGAAATTATGAACTGTAAACCTAGCATTACATTTCGTAAAAAAACCATGTTTTTACTTCTAGAAAAATTACCTTTTAACACTTCTATAGTACTAAACTTATGAAGGTACAATGCATATATGCCACCTATTAATAAAGAAATCACTAGCGTTAACAAGCTAATTTGAATAATCAGTTTTACATTTTTAAGATGTAGCGTTGTTTTAAAATATGTATTAAAACTTGGCAGAAGAAGCTCTGTTATTAATAATGCTAGTAATAGCGCAACAAATCCTTGAATTACAATTTCTAAAACATATTGTACATTAAAACTTATCGTAGTAATACCCAAGGTTTTCTTTATTCCTACCTCCTTCCCTCTTAAGCTAGCTGAGGCAATAGACAAGTTAATAAAATTAATGCTTGAAATAATGATGATAAAAACGGAAAGTCCCATCATTATCAATAATAACAAATAATTTCCTTTCCCTTCTAAAGGTCCAACATCTCCTCTGGCGTGCAATCGTAATCCATCTAATTTCTCCAAAAAAGGAATTGAAGCCTCTTTTTCTAAATATTCATTTAAAGGCATTCCTTCCTTATTAGCACTGGTCTTATGGAGATTATCAATAAATACTTGTTGAAGCTTTTTCTCTACTTCTTTTATATCTGCGTCTTCTTTAATTTTATAATAAGTATGGTTAGAGAATGAATCCCAATTATTCACCATACTTTTATTGGCCATATCCCATACAATCACTTCTGGTTCAATAGTTGATGGTTTTTCTACTTCAAATACTCCAGAAATGGTATAGTTCTTTTTTCCATAAACAATTAGATTACCGACAGCCTTTTTCGTGCCGAAAAGTTTCTTTTTAACTTCTAATGAAATGGCCATGAAATCTTTAGAATTTAAAATTTCTTTTTTATTCCCTTCAATAATTTTATGCGGAAAAAACTCAAAAAAATTAGGGGTACTATATACTATTTTTGTTGCATAGGTTGTTTTATTATTAACTTTTAACAAAGCACTATAATACCACGATGGCATCGAAATATAATCAATAATCTCAGGAATAACTTCCATGCTTTTAGGACCTTCTGGATGTGTTGTATCGTCATATGTTTGACCATCTGGCCAAGAGTGACCTACTTTATAAATGACATCTTTATGAGGGTTCCATTTATCATATGAGTTTTCTTTATTATAGTAAAGTAACACAATTATTAACCCTGTTAATCCAAGTGTTAAACCTCCAATATTGATTAGCGTATTTAACCAATTCTTTTTACTATTTCTAAAGAATAGTTTTAACCAAACTTGTAACATAGCTATTCAAATTTTAAATATTTAATCAAATCTACTTTAGTGGCATAAAACGCTTTAACTCCAACCACCATAAAAACTAAAACACTTAAAATTAATGGAGTAATGATATAAGGTATCAAAGGCATCTCTATTCGATATACAAAATTATCTAACCAGTTTTGCATAAAATAGTGTGCTATAGGAATTAATACAACTGATGCAATTAGCGTAATTTTTAAGAAATTCTTTATTAATTGAAACATAATTTCTTGTACAGAAGCTCCTAAAGTTTTACGAATTGCCACTTCCTTTAATCGTTGTTGAATTGTTAACGTAGCTAAGGCAAATAATCCTAATAGCGATATTGTAATTACAATGACTGACAACAACAGAAACATTGATTCTTGCTTTTTAAATTTTTCATAAGTCTTGGCAAATTTCTTATCTAAAAATTCATAGGTAAAGGGATACTTGGAATCGACATTTGCTTTCCAAAAAGTTTCGATTTCAGCAATTGTCTCTTCTATATTCTGAGATTTTAGTTTAAACTGAATTCCTGGAAGCCAACTATCTGGGAAATCTAAGCTATTCCAAAGAACAAAAAACATCGGTGCTATTTTAGTATCAAAGCCATCAAAATGATAATCTTTGACCATCCCAACTACTTCAAAACCATTAGAATTTTCATCTAACCAACCTAAATTTAATTTTTCACCTAAAGGATTCTCATAAATTGCAAGTTCTCTTGCTGCTGTTTCATTAATAATTATTTTTAAAGAGTCAGACGCCAATTCTTTTGTAAAACTTCTACCTTTCAATACTTTAATTTTGGCAAAATCTAAATAATTATCATCAATAATATTTGAGGCTGAATTGAATCGGATATCATTTAATTTATGTATTAAAGAAGTTCCATTTACAAAACCTTCTCCTGGTACAAACATACTTGAAGTAATTCCTGTTATATTCTTATTTTTTATCAATACTTCCTTTGCCAATTCATATTTTCTAAACTTATCCTTTATGTTATACATTTCTACAGAAAGTACATATTCTTTATCAAAGCCCAGTTCCTTCTCCATCATATAACCAATTTGATTATTTACAATTAATACACTAATTATAAAAAATCCAGAAATTAGAAATTGAATACCTAACATAATGTTTCTTGCCAAATTCCCTTTCTTTGTTTTAGAAACACTCCCTTTTAAAACTTCTATTGCTTTAAAGTTGGAAAGATAAATTGCAGAAATAAGTCCGATAATAAAAGCGAGTACTAAGGAAGTTAATAATATAACAATTAGTGAGTTTACTTGAAGAATAGAAATATCCTTCTCTACGAATTGATTAAAAAATGGTAACAACATCTCTACTATAAGTAAAGCAAAGATAAATGAGATTATTCCCTGTAAAATAACTTCAAAAGCATATTGAAATAGTAACTGATTTTTTGATAAACCTAAGGTTTTTTTAACCCCTACTTCTTTAGCTCTTTGACTTCCAGAAGCAATAGATAAATTGATAAAATTAACACAAGAAATAATAATTAATAGTATAGATAAAGCCAACAATATCATAAGCAACTGATAGTTCCCTGTTCCACTAGGCCCAGCTCTTTTTGCCGTGCTGTGTAAATAAATAGTATCTAACTTATCCAGTAATATTGTTGGTGCTTTGTATTTTGCTTCAAACTCAGCTATACTTACTCCTTCTTCTAAAGCCATACTCTTATGAGCATTTACAATGATTTGATTCATTTTATCCTTTACCAGATCTAAATCTGAATTTTGAGTAATTCTACAAAAGAGCTCATTATTATGATTTCCCCAATGAATTTCAAAAGGAGTATCAAATTGCATTAACAAATCTGGTTCTTGGTGAGAGTTTTTCGGAATTTCATAGACACAACCTACAATGTAGTTTTTACCATCTATTTTAACCGTGTTACCAACAGCTTTATCCTCTTTAAAAATTCTTTCTGCATATGCTTTCGATAAGCCTATATAATTTCGAGTTTCTGAAAATTTTTGAACAGAACCTTCTAGTATTTTAAATGGAAAGAAATTAAAAAAATGTGGATCAGTAAATATCATTTTATCGCTATATTCAAACGATTTCTTGTACTGCACCGTTCTACTTCTGTAAAAAGGTTTTACCATTAACGCTTCTGTAACTTCTGGAATCTCTTCCGGAAAAGTTAAATACATTCCTGGGTTACTGGTAAACCATACTTCTCCACTTCTAGGTTTCTTTATATTTACCCTATAAACTTCATTTTTATTTGGGTTCCACTGATTATAACTCTTTTCTTCAGTGATATAAAGTAACACAATGAGTAAGCCAGATAACCCTAAAGTTAATCCACTGATATTAATCACTGTGTTCAACCAATTTTTCTTGCTATTTCTAAAGAATAATTTGAACCAAACTTGCAACATAACTATTCGAATTTTAAGTATTTGATTAAATCTACTTTAGTAGCATAATATGCTTTAATTCCTACTACAATAAACACTAAAACAGTTAATACAATTGGAGTTATTATAAATGGTATCAAAGGCATATCTATTCGATATACAAAGTTTTCTAACCAGTTTTGCATAAAGTAATATGCTACTGGAATTAAAATTACGGATGCAATGATGGTAATTTTTAAGAAACTCTTTATCAATTGATACATAATTTCCTTAATAGATGCCCCTAAGGTTTTACGTATAGCTACTTCTTTTAATCGCTGTTGAATTGTTAACGTTGCCAAAGCAAATAACCCTAATAAAGACACCAATATGACCACAGAAGTTAATATAAAAAAGATAGTTTGTTGTTTCTCGTATCTTTTATAAGTTCTAGCAAAACGTTTGTTTACAAACTGAGGATTGTAAGGATATCCTTGCTCTACATTTTGCTTCCAATAATCTTCTATATATACTAATGTTTCTTGTACGTTTTCTGGTTTAATTTTTATTTGAATTTTCCATAGATTTTGACGCATCCAGTCGAAACTATTCCAATGTACATAAAAAGTTGGTGGTATTTTGTTTACCAATCCTCTAGTATGATGGTCTTTTACAACTCCAATTACATTTAAGTTTTTCCCATCATTATCTTCCCCACCAAATCCAGCATCTACTTTTTTTCCAATAGGATCATTAGCTATTCCTAAAGCAGCTGCTAATGTTTCATTAATCAAAACATTTTTAATAGTGTCTGAAGCTATCTCTTCTTGAAACCCTCTACCCTTTACAATATCAATATCCATTACGTCTAAGTAATTATAATCTAATGCATTTGAATTAGATTGAACAGATATGTCCTTGTAAGTTAAATTTGTTGAGCTTGCGCTTCCTCCTCCAATAATAAAAGAATTACAAGTTACAGCTTCAATATTTGGATGTTTTACTAATTCTTGTTTAGCTATTAAATAGTTTTTAAAACGATCATCATACTTATTAAATGAAATCATGATTACTTGGTCTCCTTTAAAACCAAGATCTTTGTTCATCATATAATTTACTTGTTTGTTTATGATAATTGATCCAGTTAGAAAGAAACCTGAAATTAAAAACTGAACTCCTAACATCGCATTTCTAGCCATTACTCCTTTCTTACTTCTAGAAACATTTCCTTTTAGTACTTCTACCGATTTAAATTTAGACAGGTAAAATGCAGGAATACTTCCTATAGCTATTGATATTACGATTGCCAACAAGGTTAACTTAGCTAACAGTCCGAACTGTAAAATCGAAATATCTTTTCTCATAAATTCGTTAAAAGAAGGTAAAATTAACTCTACAAGAATAAGAGACAATAAAAACGCCACAGTACCTTGTGCTACAATCTCTAAGGTATATTGTCTTATTAAAGATTTTTTTGAAAGACCTAGTGTTTTCTTTACCCCAACTTCTTTTGCTCTTTGGGTTGCTGAAGCAATTGATAAATTGATAAAGTTTACACATGATATAATAATTAAAAGTACCGATAAGCCTATTAAAATTAGTATCAATCTATAATTCCCTTTACCTTCAGGACCAGCGTCATCTGAAATTGTGTGTAAACGGATACTTTCAATAGCCTCTAAATAAGCCTCTGTACCGTATTTTTCATTAAACTCTTCTACCGTAATCCCCATACTTTTTACATTCGGTAGTACAGAATGCTTATGCCATACGTCTTTCGCTTTTCTATTAAAATCTTCCTCATTACTCCCCTTAGATAGTTTTACCAATAAGTTCTTTGAAAAATTTCCCCAATGCCCTTCAGGTTGCTTTTTGTATTGTAAAATAACTTGAGGCATAAAGTAATGCTTCCCCACTATCTTATATACAGTAGTTACGATAAAATCCCTTTTATAAAAACTAATTGTTTTTCCTATTGGAGATTCATTTCCGAAGAAGATTTTTGCTTGCTTTTCTGAAATAGCAATGTTATTTCTAGTTTTTTCAAACGATTCTTTACTTCCTTCTATAATTTCAAAAGGAAAAAAGTTAAAAAAGTTAGGCTCTCCTTGCAATACATCTTGCGTAAAAACATCCTTACCATTCACCTTAACCAAAGCATCATCATACCAACTATTACATAAAAAGAACTCTTCAACTTCAGGTATTTCTTCTTGATAAGTTGGTCCTTCAATATTTGTACTAGTGGACCAAACATCACCATTAGACATTTTATGAGCTACCCTGTATACTTCTTTTTTAAACGGATTAGTTGCATTGTAACTTTGTTCATCGTTTAAGTATAACAAAACAATAATAAGCCCAGCAAAACCAAGAGTTAAACCTAATACATTCACTAGAATGTTTAACCAGTTCTTTTTACTATTTCTAAAAAATATTTTAAACCATGTTTGTATCATTTTCTTACAATTATTAATGGGTTATATTTATTGAACTAGTAAATCGACTGTATGTTCATTTTGTTTTTCAGAAACTATTTCACCATCTTTTAGCGTTATAATTCTAGAAGAAAATTTAGCATCATAAGATGAGTGCGTTACCATAATAATAGTTGCTCCTGTAGCATGTAGTTCAGTTAATAACTCCATTACATCATTTCCACTTTTACTATCTAAGTTTCCTGTTGGCTCATCTGCTAAAATTAACTTTGGATTGGTTACTAAAGCTCTTGCTACTGCTACTCTTTGTTGTTGTCCTCCAGATAATTGTAAAGGATAATGCTTTGCACGATGTGCAATTCCAATACGCTCCAAAATTTCATTTACACGTTGTTTTCTTTCTGAAGACTTTACTTTGTTATAAATCAAAGGCAATTCAACATTTTCAAATACAGTTAACTCATCAATCAAATTGAAATTTTGAAAAACAAAACCAATGTTTGCTTTTCTTAATCCCGCACGTTGTTTTTCATTAAAATTAGCTACTTCTACACCATCAAAATCATAACTTCCTGATTCTGGAGCATCCAATAACCCAATAATATTTAATAGTGTAGATTTACCACAACCTGATGCTCCCATTATAGAAACGAACTCTCCTTCTTTTACTTCTAAGCTTAGTTTGTTCAATGCTGTTGTTTCAACTTCTTCTGTTCTATATACCTTTACTAAATCATTAATTTTTATCATCTTATTTTATTTTTTTATGTTAATTCCAAGTGATTACAAATTTTCCCGATGCGTCCTTTCCTTTTACAAATAATTGGTAATTTTTAATCACATCGTTATGTGTAGTCACAATTTCTTCTATATTATTTTTTAATTCTTTCGAACTCCAAATGGTCTTTTTATTTTGATCTACAAGATAAACTATGATACTACCCTTAACTAAATTTGATTGCACTTTAAAGTTCGTTTTTGTAACTGCTTCCAGTTCAATATTTTGATAAGTATCTCCTGAAAAATCATCAAATGTTGCTTTAAAACTTTTATTTTCTTTTACAACCTTCCAATTTTTAACATTAATTCCTTTATATGCTATTTTTGAAGAACACGATGCTATTAAAAGTGAAAATAAAGCAATTATGAGTATAATAATTCTTGTCATTTAATCAATATTAACTTGTTCAACATCTTTAAAATCAGCATAGCTAGAGGTTATCACCTTATCTCCTACTTTCAGTCCTTCTAGAACTTCATAATAAAATGGATTTTCACGTCCAATTCTAATATTTCTTTTGACTGCTTTATTATTTTCATCTAACACAAATACCCATTTTCCATTTGTATCATGATAAAATTGTCCTTTCGATATTAACAAAGCCTTGCTATTATTCGATAAAAAGACTTTACTTTTAAGAGACATTCCTCTTTTAATATCCTTTGGTAAAGAATCTTTATCAAATTGAAATTCAATTCTAAATTGTCCGTTTACTACTTCTGGATGAATTTTAGATAATTTGATTTGATAATCGTTAGTGTTTATAGCAACTTTCCCACTTATGTTTTCTTTCAATTTAGCAATATAATATTCATCTACTAGAGCGACTAATTTATACCCATTTAGCACATCAATTTTCCCGATGTTTTGCCCTTGATTATAGTTTTCACCTAAAGTAGGATTAAATGATGATAGCAAACCATCTACAGGGGCTTTCACGGTGAAATTTTCTTTGTTTTTTCTTAATAATTCTAAACTCTTTTGCATGTTTGTAATCGAAGTATTGATACGTGCTAATTGTACATCTCTGCTCTTTTTTTCTTCTGCAACACTCTTCTTTATAACACCACTGCGTTCTTTTTGAAACTTATATTGTTGTGCTGTTTTTTCATAGTCATTCTTAGCTACAACACCTTTACCATACAGTTTTTTATCCAAGTCATATTGACGCTTGGCATTTCTAAAGTCATTATCTATACTTAACAATTGTTGATCTAATGTTAACTGTTGATTTTTAACATTAACTCTAATGTTTCTCAAATTATTGATTTGCTCAACAATAGCAGTTTCTTGTGTTAAATAATTTAATTCTGCATTAGGATTATACACCTTTAATAATGCAGTTCCTTTTGTAACTTTTTGTCCACTTTCTACAAAAATTTCTGAAACTGAACCTCCTTGAATTACATTCACAAAAACTGATGTTTTAGGCTCAACAGTACTATTAAATAATAAGACATCTTCAAAATCTCCTTCGGTTACTTCTCTAACAGAAATGGATTGTTTACTTATATTTACTTGTTTTTTTCGAGTCATGTTCATCAACACCAAACTCGTTAATAATATAATGGGTATACTCCATAATAACATCTTTTTTGTTTTTTTGTTTTTGGGTTGTATTTGCTTGTCCATAGTTAATTACACTTTGTTTGATTTAGTAGATGCCACAAATATGCCAGCACAAAACAACTATATAAAAACCTAGCTTACAGTAAGTTATGTTTTTATACTTATTTTAAAGTGTTCGAAATCGAACATTTCTTTGTTCATATTCTAACAATTAACTAATTATGTAACATGAGAAAAAAAGATGCTACCATTTTAATTGTTGATGACGACGATGATATATTATTTTCTGCAAGAATCAGTCTGAAAAAATATTTTTCTGAAATTATTACAGCCAACAATCCAAAAAAAATAAGTAACCATCTGACCAACTCTACAGTAGATGTTGTTTTGTTAGATATGAACTACCGCATTGGTTTCGAGGATGGTAAAGAAGGTTTGTATTGGTTAAAACATATTAAAGAAATTAATCCAGAAACTACTGTAATCCTCATGACTGCCTTTGGTTCGGTTAATCTTGCTGTTGAGGCTATTAAACAGGGCGCTACCGATTTTATTTTAAAACCTTGGAATACTGAGAAATTATATGGTGTAGTAAATGCTGGTGTTGAATTAGCACGTTCTAAAAGAAAAACTTCGCAACTCACTACTGTTCAAAAACAACAGGATAAAGACTTTCACCAGCAAACAGAACATATAATAGGAAACTCTCCTGCAATGAAATCTGCAATAAAATTAATGCAGAAAGTTGCTCCTACTGATGCCAATATTTTAATTTTAGGTGAAAACGGTACGGGAAAATACGTCTTTGCTAAAGAAATTCATTTATTATCTGAAAGAAAAAACCATCCTTTTATTCATGTAGATTTAGGTTCTTTAAATGAAAATTTATTCGAAAGTGAACTCTTTGGGTATGCTAAAGGTGCTTTTACAGATGCACAAAAAGATACATTGGGTCGTTTTGAATTAGCAAAAGGAGGTACTATTTTCTTAGATGAAATAGGAAATCTACCCCTACACTTACAAGCAAAACTTTTAACTGTAATTCAAAATAGGAAGATTACGCGCTTAGGAGAAGGAAAAGAACGCGTTATTGATGTACGTATTATATGTGCCACCAACGCACCTATTCATGAAATGGTGGACGAACAAACCTTTAGACAAGATTTGCTTTTTAGAATTAATACTATCGAGTTGAGCCTTCCAGCTCTGCGAGATCGTAAAGAAGATATTCTTTTATTAGCCAATCATTTTCTAAAAAAACTTACTAAAAAATACAGAAAAACAATAACCCACTTTTCCAATGAAGCCATCTCAGCAATGAAAGGTTATCATTGGCCTGGTAACATTAGAGAAATAGAACATATTGTTGAACGCGCAGTAATTATAACAGATAGAGAAATTATCCAATTAGAAGATTTACATTTTTCTACTAAAAAAATGAACGTATCTTTAGGAGATAATCTTAATCTAGAAGAAACTGAAAAGATGCTAATACAACAAGCTCTGAATAAACACCAAGGAAATATTTCCAAAGCCTCCAAAGATTTAGGTTTAACAAGGGCCGCTCTATATAGAAGGTTAGAAAAATTCGGATTATAATATTTTGGGAAAATCACAAATCATACAAATATCCATACGAATTCTGTTAATTCTAGTTAACGGAATCATTGTATTTTACACTTACAATAATGACTTTGTTGCCAACGCGGCAGGGTTTTCTTTAATACTCATTTTTCAATTCTTTTTACTAATTGATTACCTTAAGAAACTTTTTGCTGATATAGAAAAATCTATCGATTGCTTATTACACAATGACTATTCAAATACAATTTCTCAAGAAAAAAGAAAAAACCCATTACACAATAAAACAGCTTTATTATTAGAAAAACATCGAAAATTAAGCCTACAAAGCTCTTCAGAAACCTTAATCTTTACCAATATTTTGGAAAGTTTAAGTATTGGGGTACTTATTTTGAGAAAAGATAGTAATGAAGAGGTGGATGTTTTTCAGCTTAATGAAGCCTTTGTAAATTTTTTACAAGTACCCAAGTTTTATAAGTGGCAATTGTTAAAAGAACGTATTGGAAACTTAGAAGATCTAATATCAGAATGGAAATTTCTCAAACATACCATTGCTTTAACTATAAATAATAAGGAAGAAAATTTTTTTCTAAAAACATCTGTCACAAGGACCAACGAATATCAATATCTAATTGTTACATTAGAAACCATACAACAATTAATTGATAAAAAAGAAAAAGAAGCATGGTATAAATTAATGAATGTAATGTCTCATGAAATCATTAATACCATAACTCCCATTAGCAGTTTAGCCGAAAATCTAGAGGATCTTATTCAAGAAGAAGCAGATGAAGATACTTTAGAAGAATTATCTACTGGTTTAAAAATTATTAAGAAGCGTTCAAAACATTTAACATCATTTGTTGATACGTATAGAAAATTGGCAGAATTACCGCTCCCCAATAAAGAAGAATTCGATTTGATTGTTTTTGTTGAGAGTACTTTACAATTGTTTGAGCGTGAATTTCAAGCTAAAAACATTGAAACAACTTTGTTTACAAATGTAAACAGAAAGATTTTAGCAGACAAACAACAATTAGAACAAGTTCTTATCAATCTTATATCTAATAGTATATATGCTTTAGAGACTATTAATCTCCCTAAAATATCTATAAATATTGAACAAGATAAAGACTATAGAACATATATAACCGTGAACGATAACGGTATTGGTATTTCAGAAGAGATAAAAGACAATATCTTTGTACCCTATTTTACCACTCGAAAAGATGGTTCTGGAATTGGATTAACCTTATCAAAAAGTATCATAGAAGCACATAAAGGAACAATTAAGTTTAGTTCTTCTTTTCAAAATACTAGTTTTACTATTAGTTTACCCATTTAAATTTATGAAACAAACAACATCAACTAAACTGCTTAGCTTAAAAGACTTAAAAACTCCCAAAGGAAGCTTTATTTTAGGAAACTTAAAAGACTTTAAAAAGAAAAATAAGCATCGTATACTAGAGCAATGGGCAGATGAATTTGGTGATTTATATACGATTAAACTCGGTCCTATAAAAGCATTAGTTTCTGCTGATACAATTGTAAACACGACTATTTTAAAACAAAGACCAGATCAGTTTCGTCGTTTGTCTAAAATTGATGAAGTGTTTAAGGAAATGGGGTTTCATACAGTGTTTAATGCTGAAGGTGATGATTGGAAAAAACAAAGAAAACCAGTTGCTGAAGCATTGAATGTTCGTAAAGTAAAGGGTTACTACCCTATTGTACACGATAAAACTGAAAAGCTACTTGCTAAACTTCATTCTTATGCCAATACAAACGCACCTGTTGAAATATTGAAAGATTTTATCGCTTATACCATAGATGTTACCACTGAAATAGCTTTTGGATACAAATTAAATACGATTCACAATAAGCAAGATAGTTTTCAAAATCATTTAGAGTTAATCTTTCCTATGATTAATGAGCGAATAACAGCTCCTTTTCCATCTTGGAGGTACTTTCCTAGTAAAAAAGATAAACAATTAAAAGAATCGCTTATAGCTATAGAAAAAGTGGTTGGGAAGTTTATAGAAGAGGCTAAAGATAGGTTGCTTAAAAACCCTAATTTAAAAGAATCTCCTTCTAATTTCTTGGAAGCTCTTTTAATTGAGAGTGAAAAAGAGCATAGTATTTTTGATCAAAAGACTTTGTACGGTAATGTAATAGCAATGCTTTTAGCTGGAGAAGATACTACTTCTAATTCTATGGCTTGGACATTATATTACTTAGCGCAGCATCCAGAAATAGTACATAAAATAAGGGAAGAAGCTCATAAAGAATATACCGGTAGTATTGCTGATGCTTATGAGGTTGTTAGTAAGTTGAAATATACAAATGCCGCCATACAAGAAGCTATGCGCTTAAAACCCACCACTCCTATCCTATTCTTCCAATCAAATGATGATATTATAGTAAATAATCTTCAAATTCCTAAGAACACCAGTATTATACTAGTAAACAGTCACGCTCAGTTAAATAGTGATTACTTTAGTGACCCGATGAACTATGAACCTAGTAGATGGATTAAATCAGAATGCCCATTTCATAAGAACCATACGCCAAAAGCAGTTAAAGTATTTGGTGGTGGAGCTAGATTATGTCCTGGAATGCATTTATCTATGGTAGAAATGACCACTGCTATTTCAAGTATTTGTAAGAGTTTTGATTTTAAATTGAATGTTCAACCAAAGGATGTTCATGAAAATTTTGCTTTTACTGTGTTTCCAGAGAATTTAAAAATGGAATTCATTAGTATAATTTAACATTTTACATTTGTAAACAATAGATGTATTATATTTAAGTGTAAAACTATAACCTTTATATAAGTATTTAACGAAAGTATTGCACTCAATTTAGACGATTACAAGTAAAATACATGTATTTAGTATCAAAATACCCAACATTTACTTCTCTATATACGGTATATATCTACTATTTACACTTGTATACCACTAAAACTTGATAAAAACTCATAACACTTAGTTAGGTATAAGTGTTTTCTATATAAAACTTTTAACTAACTCATTTACAACTAATAACAACCCTTTATTTTAAGTTAATTCTAGATTAAATATATCTAAGAATAAGAAAAATTCGGTTTTTTTCTTGTTTACTTATGTAATTTAACTATCTTTACAAACGTAAACAATAAATATCGTTTACTAATGTAAACCAATGATCGATAGAATTAAACTTATTTTAGATTATTACAATTTGTCAGCTTCAACATTTGCTGATATGATTGATGTACCAAGATCTAGTATCTCTCACCTATTATCAGGAAGAAACAAACCTAGTTTAGATTTTGTCATTAAAGTAGAAAAGGCTTTTGATGAAATTGAATTAGATTGGTTAGTGTATGGTAGAGGTACTTTTCCAAAAAGTAAGAGTACAATTATAAATAAAGAAGAAAAATCCCCTATGACTGAATCCCCTTCTCTGTTTAACGAAAATCCCGTATTTGAGCAACAGTCCGAAAAAAAATCAAATACGCCATTCTCAGGCAATGAACAAAAAGGTGTTCCTGTTGAGAAAAGAATAAAAAACATTGTTGTACTATACAATGATGGTACTTTTGAAGATTATAAAAAATAAAATTTAAATTTTTAGTTTCCCTTATAACCAACCCCTCTATAATTTTGATTTCTCTTGTGTATTTCTTCCCCTTAAGTAATACAATACAGAGTTCCCCGGATAACATTTTACCCCTAAAATGTTTCCCTTGATTCCCCGATGATTGCTTTTCCCCAAAAGCACATTGCCCCTAAGCCCCTTACACTTTTCCCCTTTAAAAGTGTACCCCTAAAAACAAAAACCCCTAAATGAAAAAAGTCTGTATCCTTTAAGATACAGACTTTTTTATTTTATATTATTAAGTTTTATGCCTAGGTTAACATACCTCCATCTACTGATAAAGTTTGCCCAGTGATATAAGAACTCATATCAGATGCTAAGAATACACAAGCATCAGCAATGTCTTTTGGAGAACCTCCTCTTTTTAAAGGAATTTCATTCCTCCATCCCTCTACAACTTTTTCATCCAATTTAGCAGTCATCTCAGTCTCAATAAAACCTGGAGCAACCACGTTACTACGAATATTACGAGAACCTAATTCTAATGCAACCGATTTAGAAAAACCTAAAATACCTGCTTTTGAAGCTGCATAGTTTGCTTGACCCGCATTTCCTTTTAACCCAACAACAGAACTCATATTGATAATAGATCCTGCACGTTGCTTCATCATTGGACGAATAACTGCTTTTGTTAAATTAAAAACAGATTTTAAGTTTACTTCAATTACTTTATCAAAATCATCTTCAGAAATACGCATCAACAAATTATCTTTTGTTATACCTGCATTATTCACTAAGACATCAATCGTTCCAAATTCTTCTAAAACATTCTTTGCCAATTCTTGTGCTGCATCAAATTCAGCTGCATTTGATTGGTATCCTTTTGCATTTACTCCTAATTCTTTCAATTCATTTTCTAAAGCAGTAGCAGCATCTACTGAAGAATTAAATGTAAAAGCTACATTAGCTCCTTGTTTAGCAAACTCTAAAGCAATTCCTCTACCGATTCCTCTTGTAGCACCTGTGATAATTGCTGTTTTATTTTCTAAAAGTTTCATTTATTAGTTGTTTTAATGGTTCAAATATAAAAAGAAAATCCTGCTTAAAAAGATTAAGCAGGATTTATATTACGATAAATACTATTTTAAGATTTTATCTTCTTTTCATTTACATAATTAAATAAGTAGTCTACATCTAACTCTTTGATCTTACCTAATTTTTGTAATGATTTTACGTCTAAATCTTTCTTGTTTCCAATTACCATTACGTTATATGACTCTCCTTTAACATTTTTGTCAAAGAATGACTTTAAATCTTCCATAGTCATATTTTTAATAGTATTGTACATTTGCTCTCTATTATCATTATCAATACCTAGTTTCTTTAGTCTCTCATATGACCAGAAAATACTAGATTTTGTAATTCTTTGTGCTGCTAATTTTTTCAAAGTAGCATTTTTTGCTGCATTAAATTGCTTTTCAGCTTCAGGCATATTATTCATTAAATCCATCATCGCATCTACTGCTTGTGATAATTTATTTGCCTGTGTACCAACATACGCCAATACATAATTAGGATCCTCTTTTTTACTTGCATTACTATATGATGCAAATGCAGAATAAGCTAAAGATTTACTTTCTCTAATTTCTTGGAAAACAATTGATGATAATCCGCTACCAAAATAAGTATTAAACAACGTTGAAGCTGCTAAGTTCTCTGCTTTAAATGGCTCTCCTTTTGCTAAAAAGATCATTTCTGTTTGAACCATATCATAATCAGTATAGAATACATTCCCTCCAGTTTCAGTTTCTGTATATTTCTTTGCTTCAGGATACTCTTTTAACTCTCCATAAATTTTATGATGATCATTTAAAGCAGCTACTGCAGCATCAATATCTTTACCATAATAGAAAATACGTTGTTTATAGTTTTTCATTCCCTTAATGACATTTACTAAATCTTCTGGGTTAATTTCTTTTAACTCATCAATTTGCATAATATCTCTTAAACGAGAATCTTCTCCATATTTTCCGTAGCTATATAATCCACTCCAAAGAATATTACCTTTTTGAGTTTTTCCATCTAAACGACCTTTGTAAATCTTTTCAACATATTTATCATATGCACCTTGATCAGCTTTTGCATTATCCCATAAATGCTCTAATAATTCGAGTCCTTTAGGTAAATTCTCTTTTAATCCTCTTAAACCAACATAGGTTTTGTCATTTTGAGCACTTACATAATAGTCTACTCCTAATTTATAAAACTCTTTTTTGATTTCTTCAGCTGTATATTTCACTGTTCCTAAATACTCTAAATAACCTGCAGCTAAACTTAACTTTTTATCATTGTCTTTCCCCATATCAAAGATGATATTTAAGTCAAACAAATCATTATTTTCATTTAATACATAAGAAACATTAATATCGTTTGCTGTTTTAGTTTCTTTTATTGCAGTCTTATAATCAACAAACTTAGGTTGCAAAGCTTCTGATTTTACTTTGTTAAACTCTTTTAAATAATCAGAACTCTTATCTCTATTTAATTTAACAGGGGTAATACCAGGGTTCTGAACTTTAACAATATTCTTATCTTCTCCTTTACGTTTGTAAGTAACTACATAATTATCTTTATAAAAATTGTTTGCAAAATCAACCAATTCTTTTTTAGAAATATTCTTTAAATCATCTAAGAATTTAACTTTATCCTCCCAATTTTCATTATGAATAAAAGCGTTATAGTATGCACTTGCTAAAGCGGTATTGTTTTCATATTGACGAGTTTGACTCAATTTTAAATCATTAACAACAGCTTCTATCATCCATTCTTCAAACTCTCCTTTCTTTAATTTTTCAATTTGCTCTAATAATAAGTCTTTTACTTCATCTAATGATTGCCCAGATTTTGGTCTACCGGTAAAAGTATGGTAACCATAGTCATTATTAAAACTAGGATAACAACTCGCACGTTGTACTACTTGTTTTTGATTTAAGTTTAAATCTATCAAACCAGCATTTCCATTTGCCATAATCATATCGCAAAGTGTAACTAATTTTTCTTCATCAGTCTTTACCCCTTTTGATCTATACGCAATAGAAATAGATTCAGAAGTAGGACCAAAAACTTCTTTTATTACTGGTTTAGTTAATGGCTCTTCTTTAGGTAAAGTTGGATGTACTAATTCTTTTTTCTCAAACTTTCCAAACGTTTCATTTATCTTTTTAATAGTACTATCAAACTCTAAGTCACCTACCAATACAATTGCCATATTATTTGGAACATAATATTTATCGAAATAATTGTGGATATCAACCATTGAAGGATTTTTCAAGTGTTCTCCAGTACCAATCGTAGATTGTTGACCATATGGGTGCTTTGGAAATAAACCATCTAATGAAGCAAAATAAACCTTCCAACCATCATTATCTTGTCCTCTGTTAAATTCTTCAAAAACTGCTTCTAATTCTGTGTGAAACAAACGTAACACTAAAGTACTAAAACGCTCAGATTCTAAATCCAACCATTTATTCAATTCATTTGCTGGTATTTTATTGTAATAAATAGTTTCTTCAAATGAAGTATGTGCATTAGTTTCTTCGGCACCTAAAGATGCCGTCATTTTATCATACTCATTTGCTACAGAATAATTAGAAGCTTCTAAAGAAACCTTATCAATTTCTTTATAAATAGCTTTTTTCTTTTCTGCATCTGTTTCTGTTCTATGCTCTTCATAAAGCTTAGATATTTTATTCAAATACTCTTTTTCTTTTTCCCAATCAACGGTTCCAAATTTATGCGTTCCTTTGAATAGCATATGCTCTAAATAATGCGCTAATCCAGTAGATTCTTTTGGGTCATAATTAGAACCTGCTCTTACAGCAATATAGGTTTGAATTTTAGGTTCATCAGTGTTTTTACTCAAGTAAACCTTTAATCCATTTTCTAAGGTATACAAACGCAGTCCTGTTGGATCGTTAGTTACAGTTTCATATTTAAAACCGGTAGCATCGGTATGCTGTTCAGTTTTAATTTTTGCTGCTGTTTGATTAGTTTGTTTACAACTAGTAAACAAAAGTGCTCCAATCAAAACAACACTAAGAATTTGGTTAATTCTTTTCATCTAATTTTTGTATTTAATTAAGTTGATATAAAAAATCCGATGCTATAGATATAGCATCGGATTTAAAAACGTTCTTTTTTTATTAATATTTTAGCAATTATGCTAAAACCTTAGCTACCATTTCTCCAATCTTAGCAGGAGACTCAACTACATGAATTCCGTTTTCAGCTAAAATTTTCATTTTTGCTTGTGCAGTATCATCAGCTCCACCTACAATAGCACCTGCGTGTCCCATTGTTCTACCAGCTGGTGCAGTTTGTCCTGCAATAAATCCAACAACTGGCTTACGATTACCATCAGCTTTAATCCAACGAGCAGCTTCAGCTTCTAATTGACCTCCGATTTCTCCAATCATTACGATTGCATCTGTCTCTTCATCATTCATTAATAATTCTACAGCCTCTTTAGTAGTTGTTCCAATAATTGGATCTCCACCAATACCAATAGCAGTAGTAATTCCGTAACCTTGTTTTACAACTTGGTCAGCTGCTTCATAAGTTAAAGTACCTGATTTAGATACAATACCTACTCTACCCTTTTTGAAGATAAACCCTGGCATAATACCAACTTTAGCTTCTTCTGGAGTAATTACTCCTGGACAGTTAGGTCCTACTAAAGTACAATCTTCTTTAGCATCAATATAAGCCTTTACCTTAGTCATGTCAGCTACAGGAATTCCTTCTGTAATACAAATGATTACCTTGATTCCTGCTTCTGCAGATTCCATAATTGCGTCAGCAGCAAATGCTGGTGGTACAAAAATAATTGAAGTATCAGCTTCTGCCTTTTCTACAGCTTCAGCTACTGTATTAAATACAGGCTTTCCTAAATGCTCTTGTCCTCCTTTTCCTGGAGTTACACCTCCAACAACATTGGTTCCGTAGTCGATCATTTGACCAGCGTGAAAAGTACCTTCACTACCAGTAAAACCTTGTACAATAATTTTCGAATCTTTATTTACTAAAACACTCATTGGTTTATTTTTTACTTATTTTTTTAAGACAGACAAAAATAACTTTTTAATTGAGTTTTCACAATTAATTTTACGTTACTTTTTATCTGGATTTGTTACATTTTTTAAATAGATAACTTCACGCAAGGTTTGACGATATTCTCGCTGTGGTGTACCGAAGTAAATTCCTTTTTTCAAAGACTTCGTCACTCCTGTTTGCGCCATCAATACCGTTCCTTTTTCTATAGTTAATCCGCTGATAATTCCCACTTGCCCCCAAATAGTTACTTCATCTTCAATGACTGTACAACCAGCAATACCAGTTTGAGCAGCGATCAAACATTTTTTACCGATCATGGTATCATGTCCGATATGTACTTGGTTATCTATCTTAGATCCTGCTCCGATAGTGGTATCTCCTGTAACTCCTCTATCTATAGTACACGAAGCTCCTAAATCAACATTATTTTCAATCACTACTCTACCACCAGAAATCAACTTATCAAAACCTTCAGGTCTATTTTTATAATAGAAAGCATCTCCTCCAATTACTGTATTGGCATGTATGGTAACGTTGTCTCCAATTATACAATTATTATTGATCGTTACGTTTGGGTGAATTAAACAATTCTTACCAATCATTACATTCTCTCCAATAAAAACATTGGGTTGTACAATGGTATCAGCTCCGATGATAGCAGAATCTGCTATACTACTTTTTGAAGCTATGAAAGGATTAAAGTGTTTTGTTAATTTATTAAAATCACGAAAAGGATCATCAGAAATAAGTAATGACTTTCCTTCAGGGCAATCAACTTTTTTATTAATTAGTACAGTTGTTGCTGCAGAGTTTAAGGCTTTATCGTAATATTTAGGATGGTCTACAAAAACAATATCTCCTTTTTCAACCACATGAATTTCATTAATTCCAGTGATAGGAAAGTCTTTATCTCCTACAAACTCTACCTCCAATAGAGAAGCTATTTGTGCTAATGTTTGTTGCTCTTTAAATTTCATATAAAAGAAAAATCCCGCATTAGCGGGAATCAAATTTATTCTTTGATACGTTCAGAATATGCTCCTTTCTCAGTATCTATTTTAATCTTATCTCCTTCATTAATAAATAAAGGTACATTTACTCTTGCTCCAGTTTCAACAGTTGCTGGCTTTGTAGCGTTGGTTGCTGTATTTCCTTTTACTCCTGGCTCGGTATGAGTTACCTCTAAAATTACATGCGATGGCATTTCAACAGATAAAGGTAAACTATCTTCTGTATTGATTAAAATTGTAACAACCTCTCCTTCTTTCATAAACTCAGATCCGTCAACCACTTTTCTCTGTAAAGTAATTTGGTTATAATCATCTGTATTCATGAAATGTAAATCATCTCCTTCTGCATATAAATACTGAAACTTATGAGTTTCTACTCGTACATCTTCTATTTTATGTCCAGCAGAGAATGTATTATCTATAACTTTTCCAGTAGTTACACTTTTTAATTTAGTTCTTACAAAAGCTGGTCCTTTTCCAGGCTTCACGTGTAAAAATTCAATAATTTTAAAAATATCGTGATTGTACTTAATACATAATCCTTTTTTAATATCTGATGTTGTTGCCATCTTTAAAATGTTTATTTAGGTTTAATTGCGTATTATTTACGCACTTAAAATTAATTTGATTTAAAATATCCTTTCATTATTCCTCTATGAGAGTCTTTGATAAACTGAACAATTTCATCTCTTTCTGAAGTTGCTTGCATCTCTGCCTCTATAATATCAATTGCTTGTGTATTATTATAGTTTTTTTGGAATAATATTCTATAAATATCCTGTATTTCTCTAATTTTTTCTGTTGTGAATCCTCTTCTTCTCAACCCAACTGAATTGATTCCAACATATGATAATGGCTCTCTAGCTGCCTTTACATATGGAGGTACATCTTTACGTACTAAAGATCCTCCTGTAACAAATGCATGATTACCAACAGAAGCAAATTGATGCACCGCTACCATACCTGCCAACACTACATTATCTCCTACGTTTACATGACCTGCTAAGGTGGTATTATTTGAAAAAATACAATTATTTCCAACTCTACAATCATGTGCTATGTGTGAATATGCCATGATTAAACAGTTGTCGCCAATAATAGTTTTCATTCTATCGGAAGTACCACGATTTATTGTAACACACTCTCTAATTGTTACATTATCACCGATTTCTGCCGTGGTATCTTCATCATTGTATTTTAAGTCTTGAGGAATAGCTGAAATAACTGCTCCTGGAAATATCCTACAGTTTTTCCCTATTCTAGCACCTTCCATGATAGTTACATTAGAACCAATCCACGTTCCTGAACCAATTTCTACATTAGCATGTATTGTTGTAAAAGGTTCTATCACTACATTTCTAGCAATTTTAGCCTGTGGATGAACATATGCAAGTGGTTGATTCATAAGTTTTATTGTTTTACTTTAGATATTTGAGCCATTAATTCTGCTTCACAAACTAATTTTCCATTAGCATATGCATATGCTTGCATGTGAGCAATACCTCTCCTTATCGGTGTTATTAGTTCACTTTTAAATATTAACGTATCTCCTGGTAATACTTTTTGTTTAAACTTAACGTTATCCATTTTCATGAAATAAGTTAAATAATTTTCAGGGTCTGGAACTGTACTTAATACTAATACTCCACCACATTGTGCCATTGCTTCTACCTGTAACACTCCTGGCATTACCGGTGCACCAGGGAAATGTCCTACGAAGAAATCCTCATTCATAGTTACATTTTTCATTCCTACTACGTGTTTATCAGATAATTCGATAATCCTATCTATTAATAAAAACGGTGGTCTGTGAGGTAAAATGTCCATGATCTTATGAATATCCATTAAAGGAGCTTCATTTAAATCATATACAGGAACATTATTCCTTTTTTCTTTCTTAATAATTTTGGCAAGCTTTTTTGCAAAAAGAGTGTTTACCAAATGTCCTGGTTTATTTGCAATAATTTTACCTCTAATTCTAGTTCCTACTAAGGCTAAATCACCAATAACATCTAACAACTTATGTCTTGCTGCTTCATTTGCCCAGTGTAACTCTAAATTATCTAAAATTCCGTTTGGTTTGATAGAAACATTATCTTTCTTAAATGCCTTCTTAAGTTTCTCTACAGTACTATCTGAAAGCTCTTTATCTACATATACAATTGCATTATTTAGATCACCTCCTTTGATAAGATCGTTTTCTAAAAGCATTTCTATTTCATGTAAAAAACTAAACGTTCTTGCTGCAGAAATTTCCTCCTTAAATTCTGATATAGAATTTAACGTAGCGTTTTGCGTACCCAAAATTTTAGTTCCAAAATCAACCATTGTAGTTACTTGGTACTCATCTGCTGGCATTAAGATAATCTCACTTCCAGTAGCTTCATCTTTGTAAGAAATTATTTCTTTAACAACATACTCTTCAATATCTGCTTCTTGCTCTACAATCCCTGCTTCTTCTAATGCCTTTACAAAATACTTTGAAGAACCATCCATAATTGGTGGTTCAGAAGCATTAATTTCTATTAATAAATTATCAATATTTAATCCTACAGCAGCAGCTAAAACGTGTTCGGAAGTTTGGATTTGAACTCCATTTTTCTCCATATTAGTTCCACGTTGTGTAGTGGTAACATATTCTGCTTTTGCTTCAATTATTGGTTGCCCCTCTAAGTCTACCCTTTTAAACGCAAAGCCATGATTTACTGGTGCTGGTTTAAAAGTCATTACAACCTCATTACCTGTATGCAACCCTACACCAGATAATGTAATTTCTTTTTGTATTGTCTTTTGCTTGTTACTCATTTTTTAAATTTTGAGCATTAAATTCTTTTTCTAATTTATGCACCGTCGACGCTAACTTTGGTAAATTTTTAAAGTACACATAAGACTTGCTATAATCTGAATATCCAAATGCTGGAGAACCTTGAACCACATCATTATCTTTTAGACTCCTTCCGATTCCCGATTGTGCTTGAATTTTCACATTATTACCAATATTAATGTGTCCTACAATACCTACTTGACCTCCAATCATACAGTTTTCTCCTACTTTTGTAGAACCTGCAACCCCTGATTGAGAAGCTATAACAGTATTTTTACCTATTTCAACGTTATGTGCTATTTGAATTTGGTTATCTAATTTAACTCCTTTTCTTATTACTGTAGATCCTAAAGTAGCCCTATCTATAGTAGAATTGGCTCCTATGTCAACATTATCTTCAATAATAACATTTCCTATTTGCGGTACTGCCTTGTATTCTCCATTTTCATCTGGAGCAAAACCAAAACCATCAGATCCTATAACAGTTCCTGAATGTATTTTACAATCCTTACCTATGATAGTTTCTGAATATACTTTTACTCCTGCAAAAATCACCGTATTATCTCCAACAGTTACATTATCACCGATATATGAATTTGGATAAACTTTTACGTTTTCTCCTAAAACAACATTTTCACCAATGTAAGCATATGCACCAATATATTCATTTGAACCAATCTTTGCTGAATCCGCAATGAAATGAGGATGTTCTCTACCTGATTTATTGTTTTTTACCTGGTTATAAAACTCTAATAATTTAGAAAATGATTTATACGCATTTTCTACTTTAATTAGGGTTGTAGTAATTTCCTTTTCAGGTTCAAAAGATTTATTTACAATTGCAATCGATGCATTTGTATCATATATATATTGATTGTACTTAGGGTTTGATAAAAAGGTTAAAGAACCTAATTCACCTTCCTCTATTTTAGAAAGTTTGCTAACTTCAACATCAGGATTTCCTACAATCTCTCCTTCTAAAATATCTGCTATTTGTTTTGCGGTAAATTTCATTAAATGCAAAAGTAATTATTTTTTAAATATTAATCCCTTCATTGAATAAAGTTATACACTAAATCTCTTTAGGGTAGCATAAATAATATTTGATTACTGGTTTCGTTAATGCCTGTAAATTTAACTGATCTGAAGCCTTTGCAATGTCCTTTAATTTGCCTTTTTTATTCAATATTTTTATAGGAAGTTTTGTATTATACGCCTGATTTTCAACCTTAGAACTCAACATATAATAGTTAAGTTCTTCATTTCCTAAGTTGAACTTTTTAACAAGTTTTGATTTAATTTTATCGAAATAAGTTTCAGTAAAAGGCATATCTTGAATTTCAATTCGCAACAACTTCCTGTTAATGATCATATTAGACAAAGATGATAATATTTTGTCAGAATGATTTGTCCATTCCTTTATAGAAGAAAGCACATCATAATCATCTAATTTAGAAAATGTTTCCAAAGTCTCGCTGGTAAAGTTTTCTGGTCTAATTTCATTATATAGAAAATATCTAAATGCATTACTAGCATACAAACTTTCTCCTTTTAGAGCTAGTTCTTTGGCTCTCTTTAATACATTTACCAAAATACTTTCAGCAACCAAGCCTGTTTTATGCAAATACACCTGCCAATACATCAATCTTCTAGCAATGATGAATTTTTCGACAGAATAGATTCCTTTTTGTTCAATTACCAACTCATCATCTACCACATTCATCATTTTAATCAACCTATCTGATGATATATTTCCTTCGGTAACTCCAGTATAAAAACTATCTCTCTTTAAATAATCAAGTCTATCAATATCTAATTGACTCGAAATTAACTGATAAAAAAACTTCCTTGGATACTTTCCTTCAAATATTTCAATAGCTAAAGTTAGCTCTCCTTTAAACTCTTTGTTAAGGGCTTTCATAAACTTTAATGAAATTTCTTCATGAGTAATTTCATTTACAATACTATGCTCCAAAGCATGAGAAAAAGCACCATGACCTATATCATGTAAAAGAATTGCTAAATAGAGAGCATTTGCTTCTTCCTCTGAAATTTCAACACCTTTGTTTCTTAAAGAGCTTACTGCCTTTTGCATTAAATGTAAACAACCCAAAGCATGATGAAAACGTGTATGATTTGCTCCTGGATATACCAAATTAGATAATCCCATTTGACTAACTCTTCTCAATCGTTGAAAATAAGGATGTTCAATAACATCAAATATTAAAGAGTTAGGAATAGAGATAAATCCGTAAACAGGATCATTAAGTATTTTAAGCTTATTGGTTTTAGGAGTATTCAAAATAGTTAGTATCTTCAATTTCAAACAAAAGAATTATAAATTATCAATAAAAGCAAGCTAAAGCTAAATTTTATTAACGTATTTTTAGCTTTTAAATTTACAACAAACGCATATTTGAGCGTTATGTAAAGAAACAAGCCATAAAAAAACATGAAGAACATAGACATCCTTTGGGTTGATGATGAAATTGATTTATTAAAGCCACATATCTTATTTTTAGAAAAGAAAAATTATAACGTAACTACATGTACCAATGGTACCGATGCTATAGAATTAGTTGAAAATGAAAATTTTGACATTGTTTTTTTAGATGAAAATATGCCAGGTATTACTGGTTTAGAAACCCTATCATCTATCAAACAAATTAACGTAAATCTTCCTGTAGTGATGATTACTAAAAGTGAGGAAGAATATATTATGGAAGAAGCTATTGGTTCTAAAATAGCCGATTATTTAATTAAGCCTGTAAACCCAAATCAAATATTATTAAGTTTAAAAAAGAACTTAGATCATTCACGTTTAGTTTCAGAAAAAACCACCCTAAATTACCAACAAGAATTTAGAAAAATTGCCATGGATTTGGCCATGGTTAATTCTTATACAGACTGGATTGAAATGTATAAAAAACTAGTTCACTGGGAATTGGAACTTGAAAACATTAATGACACTGGAATGTTAGAGATTTTAGAATCTCAAAAAACTGAGGCCAATAGCCAATTTTTTAAATTTATTAAAAAGAATTATGAAGATTGGTTAACCAGTGATGATAAACCAACCTTTTCGCATACTCTTTTTAAAGACTATGTACTTCCTAATTTATCAAAAGAACAAGGGGTATTATGGTTGGTAATCGATAACTTAAGATATGATCAATACAAAGTCTTAGAACCTCTATTAAACAACTACTATAAAAAATCAGAAGAACATTCTTATTATAGTATACTACCAACAGCAACTCAATATGCTCGTAACGCCATGTTTTCTGGGTTAATGCCTTCAGAAATGGAAAAAAGACACCCTGATTTATGGAAAAACGACACCGATGAAGGTGGTAAAAATCTGCATGAAGCTGCCTTTCTAGAAGCTCAAATTAAAAGGCATAGCTTGCAAATAAAACACGAGTATTACAAAATTGTTTCTCTTAAAAATGGAAAAGATTTAGTTGAAAACTTTAATGGTATCAAACAAAATGATCTTACAGTTGTAGTATATAATTTTGTAGACATGCTTTCCCACGCTAAGACTGAAATGGAAGTAATTAAAGAATTAGCAGCAGATGATAAAGCCTATCGTTCTTTAACCGTAAGTTGGTTTAAGAATTCACCTCTATATGAAATGATTCAGAAAGCACAACAATTAGGATTAAAGTTAATTTTAACAACAGATCATGGGACTATAAACTCAAAGAACCCAACAAAAGTTATTGGTGATAAGAATATTAGTTCAAACCTCCGTTATAAAACAGGTAGAAGCTTATCTTATGAAGATAAAGATGTTTATGCTGTTAAGAATCCTAAAGATATCTTTTTACCAAGTATAACCATTAATAGCCCTTTTATTTTCGCTAAAGAAGACTTATTCTTTGCTTATCCAAATAACTATAACCATTTTGTAAAATATTATCGTAATACCTATCAACATGGAGGTATTTCATTAGAAGAAATGATTATTCCTTGTGCAATTTACAATCCGAAGTAATGCTAAGAAATTGGATTTTTATCATCTTTTTTATTGGCATTACTAGTTATGCGCAACAAAATTCAAACAAGCTGAGCCTTGCTGCTTTAGAATTAACAAAGCAGCAAGTTACTTATGATCCGAGTTACTTTTCTTTCAAATACCCGAATGGAGATGTTCCAGCTAATAAGGGGGTTTGTACCGATGTAGTTATTCGTGCATATAGAACCTTAGGAATTGATTTACAAAAAGAAGTACATGAAGATATGAAGAAAAACTTTTCTTTATATCCGAAAATTTGGGGTTTGAAACGAACTGACACCAATATTGATCATAGAAGAGTTCCTAATTTAATGACATTTTTCAATCGAAAAGGAATTGTTAAAAAAATAACTTCGAATCCAGAAGACTATAAACCTGGAGACATTGTTTGTTGGAATTTAGGAGGTGCAACTACGCATATTGGAATTGTGTCTTCACAAAAATCACCTTCTAGTTATAAAAGATATATGATTGTTCATAACATTGGAAATGGCCAAGTATTAGAAGATTGTCTGTTTGATTATAAGATTATTGGGCATTATATTTATAAGAACAAATAAAGTTTAGTAAATAATAGTTCACTTCATTACTTTTGCGATTATGAACAGAGATTATTCTTTAAATGAATTACAAGAAGTTGCAGAAGAAGTAATTACCACTGCTACTAATAAAATACTATTGTTTAATGGTGAAATGGGCGTAGGAAAAACTACACTTATTAAAGAGATATGTAAAGTTTTAGGAATTGATGATGTAACCCACTCCCCTACTTTTTCTTTGGTAAATGAGTATCACACAAACAATGGAGAAATTGTTTATCATTTTGATTTTTATAGAATTGATAATGAAGAAGAAGCATATGATATGGGTGTTGAAGACTATCTATATAGCAACAATTGGTGCCTTATTGAATGGCCCGGAAATGTTAAAAATTTACTACCTTTAGAAGCTGTTGACGTAAATATTACTCTTTTAGAAAACGGTCAGCGCAATATTCAACTAAAAACCAACTAATTATATGGGGTCTATTTCACCTTTTACAAAAGAGCAGTTAATGCCACAACCAGAAATGCTTGAAATTAAAAAGCAGAAAGGTGAATTGTTTATAGGGCTACCCAAGGAAACACATTTTGAAGAAAAGAGAATTAGTTTAACCCCTGATGCTGTTTCTGCTTTGGTTGCACATGGGCATCGTATTGTTGTAGAAACAGGCGCTGGAGATGGAGCAAATTATAGTGACAAGGAATATTCAGATGCAGGTGCTAAAATTTCTTATGATGTCAAGGAAGCTTTTGCGTGTAATATTGTTTTAAAAGTTGAACCACCATCATTAGAAGAAATTAAAATGATGAATCCGCAAGCTGTGTTAATTTCAGCATTACAACTTAAAACTCAGAATAAAAAATACTTCGAAGCATTAGCTAAAAAAAGAATTACCGCTATTGCATTTGATTATATAAAAGACGAGCATGGCTATTACCCAATTTTAAAATCGTTAAGTGAAGTAGCTGGTATTGCCTCTATGCATATTGCTGCTGAACTTATGACTGTTCCGAATGGTGGAAATGGTTTATTACTTGGAAATATTGGAGGAGTTCCTCCAGCAGACGTTGTAATTTTAGGTGCAGGTACTGTAGGTGAATTTGCAGCAAAAACCGCTACAGGTCTAGGGGCTAGAGTAAAAGTCTTTGACAATTCTATTACAAAACTCCGCAATCTTCAAGCTTGTGTTAAAGCACCTATTTATACTTCCACTGTTCAACCTAAAACGCTAGCAAAAGCATTAATGCGTTGCGATGTAGCTATTGGTGCTATTAGAGGAAAAGATCGTTCTCCAGTTATTGTTACAGAAGGAATGATTGAACAAATGAAAGAAGGTGCAGTTATTGTTGATGTAAGTATTGATAGAGGTGGTTGTTTCGAAACTTCTCGAGTAACAACACATAGTCAACCAACGTTTACAGAGCATGGAGTAATTCATTATTGCGTTCCGAATATTCCATCAAGATATGCTCGTACTGCTTCGGTTTCTATTAGTAATATTTTTACTCCTTATTTATTAGATATTGCTGAAGAAGGAGGTTTTGAAAATGCTGCTAGATTTGATAAAAGCTTACGAAACGGTATGTATTTTTATCACGGAATTCTAACAAATAAAACAGTTGCAGATTGGTTTGATTTGCCTTATCGCGATATTAACTTGCTAATTATATAACATAACACAAGAAGTCTCTTTGTAAATAGGTAATGAAAACTCAAAAAGAGTTCCCTCATTAGGAATATTTTTTATGTTTAGACTAGTATGATGTAAGTCTGCAATTTTTTTAACAATAGCAAGACCTAAACCCATTCCCTGTTTATTAAAATCTATTTCTCTTTGTTGACTTTCATTAAAAACGACATCTTTATCTGATTGACTAATCCCAATACCCGAGTCTTTAATTTGAACAATAACAAAATCGTAGTCATACGTAACTCTTAAAATAATCTTGCCTTTTTCTGGAGTAAACTTAAGAGCATTATCTATAATATTTTGAATTCCTCTTTCTATTAAAGTTACATCGGCAACTACAGTAGGTATATGATTGGCAGTATGCAATTCAAGAGAAATACTCTTCCTCTTTGCAATTATTGTATAACGTTTTTTAATCACTAACAACAGCTCAGTAACATCAATCAACTCTTTATTTATCTTAATATTTTTAGCATCCAATTTAGAATAATCAAACAACTGATTAATCATTCCTCCTAGATACTCAGCACTTGTTTCAATAATATTCATAAACTCGCTTTTATCATCAATAGTCATTACTCTTCCTTTTAATCTAAGAGTTTCAACATACCCTTTAATAGCAGTCAATGGCAATCTTAAATCATGGGAAACATTTGCGATTAACTCCTTTCTAAATTGATTTACAGAATTTATCTCTTTTATATTATTTGCTATTGTTTCTGCCATCTGATTAAAAGTAATTGCCAGTACAGATAAATCTGATGTTTCAGGAGCGGGTATTCTACTTTTTAAATCCCCTTCTTTAAAATTATTTACATGATAAATGATGGTGCGTAAACTTTTAGTCAAAAACCAAATACTCAACAAGCCTAATAAAATTGCGGATAACATTGTAATCAAAGAGGTTGTTACTCCTAAATTCACAAAGAAATCGGAAAACAATAAACTACAAACTTCCTGATACTTTTCACTGGCAAGAATAATATAAATATATCCTGAATGTTCGTTTTTTTTAAAATGTGCTGCCGAAAATATTTTCTTTACATTTCTATCCCTAGGATCATCTCCAAGTACATAATCTTGATTATTATTTATAAACCTTTTAATAGGTTTTAAATCAATCATAGTCATAGGACTTTTAGGATCTGAATGATCTAAAACCACAGAGTAAACTATTCCTCCTTCTTCATTTAGTAGATAAACTTCAATAGCTCTATTCACAGCCATCATATCGTGCATTAAATCATCAAACAATGCTTTATTTACACTACCATCTTCTAAATATGGAGATGCATTTCTAAATTTCTCTTCCACCAAATGATTTGCCACATTAGCATTCAAATGTTGTGATGTTTCTCTATAAAATTGCTGAATTAAATAGTATGTTGTACATATGTATACAACACCAATGATTAGTATGATGAATAAAAAGGATACACTTAACTTTTTAATTAATTTGTTTGAAATAGTTTTGTTTGAGGTCACGGGAAAGGTTTTTTAATTCTTCGTTAAATCTATAACCAACACCCCAAGAAGTTAGTATAAATTTAGGATCATCAGAATTATACTCAATTTTGTTTCGCAACCTATTAATATGTGAATTAACTGTATGTCTATACCCCTCAAAATCATATCCCCATATGATTTCCAATAAAGAATCCCTACTATATACTTTTCCTGGTGTTGAAGCCATTAACACTAATAATTCAAATTCTTTGGGAGATAAGTTTATTCTTTGAGCATTCAGTGTTACTTTTCTTTTTTCTACATCAATTGAAAGTTCTTCAAATGACAAGTTGTTATATAAATTATATTCAGATTCTTTATTTTTTACAATTAAATTTCTTCTTATTAAAGCATTGACTCTAGCTAATAATTCTCGGATACTAAAAGGCTTCGTCATATAATCATCCGCTCCTATTTCAAGCCCCAATACTTTATCTATTTCATTACTCCTAGCTGTTAACATTAAAATAGGAGTATTTTTCTTTTTTCTAATAGCCTTACAAACTTCTATGCCATTTAAAACAGGCAGTGTAAGGTCTAATATAATTAGAGAAAAACTTTCTTTAAGAGCACGCCTTAGCCCCTCCTCTCCATTAGAACAAATAGAGGTTTTATAGTTTACATCTTTAAGGTTAAATTCTAACAATTTTGCAATAGCAATATCATCTTCTACAATTAGAATATTTTTCATTTTTAACAGATTTTCGGGGTTCTTAAAGGCGAACTTAAAAAAATATATTGTGATTTAAAAATGATTTTTTTGTGATATTTCTGTGATACTATCCTCAGTTCTTTACATCATTATAAAAAGCTGCAGCTAAATTTTATGAATAATTCAATTTTTTAATTATGAAGAAAATAGCTTTTAATGATGAAGCTCTCAATTCACAAGTTGAGAGTAACAATCTAGAACTGTATGCAAAAAGTACAGTAATTAACATCGATGCTATTCAAAATTTATCGCAAAAAGATCAGAAACTTTTTGTGAGTTTTGGAATAGCCCCCTCAGTTCCCCCGAAATATGAAAATATTTTAGATGCTTTTGAATATTGGGTACGTAAAACGCCAAATAATATTGCCATAAATCATTTAGACAATAGACTCACTTACAAAAGTCTTGACAACGAAGCTACGATATTAGCGTTAATATTAAAACAAAAAGGAATAACACGTGGAGACGCTGTTGCCCTATATACCCATAGATCGATAGAAATGGTTATTGGTATTATTGCTTGTTTGAAACTCGGAGCAAGTTATATACCACAAGACCCGAGAATAGTTCCTAAAACAATGCTCTCTACAATTTATCAATTGAGTAAAGCTTCTATCGTCCTTTCTTTAGCTGAGTATCAATTAGAAACAGCTTTTGAAAAAAACGAAGAGACTGTATTTATAGATACTGAATTGGCGAAAGAAATCTATAGAAACTTATATGGTAATGTGAGACTCATTAGTCAGAAAAGTACTTCTCCAGAGGCTACCTGCTTTATTTTGTTTACTTCAGGAACCACTGGAACACCTAACGGAGTACAAGTATCTCATAAAAATCTATGCAATATTCTGTACAATTCTCCTGGTAATCTAAACATCAAGCCAGGAACAAAAGTTGCTCAAATATTAAATATATCTTTTGACATGGCTGCCTGGGAAATACTCGGTTGTCTTGGAAATGGAGGGACATTACTTATTAGAGGAAAAAACATTGCAGAAACAGCTCAAAAAGCCAATGTAATTATCGCTACACCTACTATACTAACTTCTATCGATATTCATAAATGTAAGGATATAAAAACAGTAGCTGTTGCTGGAGAACCTTGCCCTGAAATATTGGCAAATCAATGGGCTAAAGTCTCCAACTTTTATAATTCATGTGGTCCCACCGAAACTACTATCGTAAATACCATGAAAAAGTGTGATTTAAAGAACAAAGAACTTTCTATTGGAAAACCAACACCAAACAACACTGTCTATATTTTAAATGAAAACAAGGAACCCTGTAAAATTGGAGAAGTTGGTATTATGTGGGCTGGTGGACATTGTGTTACAAAAGGATATATAAACAACCATGATTTAAACAAAATACGGTATGCCTATGACCCATTTTTAAACAATGGAAATCTAATGTTTAACACAGGAGATTTAGGTAAGTGGAACTCCAATGGAGAACTTATTCACTATGGACGTATTGATGATCAAGTAAAAATAAAAGGTTTTAGAGTAGAACTAGATGCTATTTCAAAAATTATAGAACGATTTTCAGAAGTTGTAAGAGCTGTTACCATTAAACATCAAAACTATTTGGTTTCTTTTATCAGTTCCACAACAGAAGAAAAACATCCTCTTTTGCAGTCTATTAAAGATGCAATATCCAAAGAACTTCCCTATTACTATTTACCTTCAGAATTTATATTCTTAAAAGAATTACCCAAAACTTCTAGAGGTAAAATTGACAAGAGAAAATTAAAGGACTTTTTAAACTAAGCAATTATGGAAACAATTAAATTACCTCCCAAAAAGAGTTTTTGGTATCGTTTAGGAAAGCACCCTTGGTTGATACCTTATCGTAGATTATTCATTCTTATAACCGTTATAAATAGTATTGTTTTAATAAAAGCAGGTACTTCATGGAATTGGTTTTCTTATGATTACATTGCTCTTGATAAAATTGCTGAAGTAATATTATACAATTTTACATTGGCTATTTTAATTCGTCAACAGTATGTAATTAACTTACTATTTAAAATTGCCACAAGTACGCCAAAACATTGGCCTTTATTTATAAGACGAATTTGTGCTAAAGTATATCATTTTGGAGGTTTACATAGTTCTAGTTCAACTATGGGAACACTTTGGTATATTCTCTTTGTAGTTAGTTTATTTCATTATTATATCAATGGGTATGACGGAGTAGATTTACCGATTATCATAGTTACTTCTATAATATTAGTTCTTTTAATAGCCATTATAATTACGGCGTTACCAAAAATGAGAGCCAAAAACCACAATCAATTTGAAGCAATGCACAGATTGGGAGGCTGGACAGTTCTCATACTATTCTGGGTACAAATGATTTTGTTTTTAAAAGCTCAACATTCAATAGACACCATATTTAGCAGTGCTAACTTTTGGATTCTAGTTGTATTAACCATTAGTGTAATACTACCATGGTTGCGTTTAAAAAAGGTAGCTATTGATATTGTAAAGCCCTCTAATCATGTAGCACTTACATCTTTTAACTATGGAGTTACTCCCTTTGCAGGCTCATCAACAGCTTTAAGTAGAAATCCTTTATTAGAATGGCATTCTTTTGCGAATGTACCTGCTCCAGATAAGGATGGGTTTAGACTTACGATTTCTAGAGCTGGAGACTGGACGGGCAATTTCATCAATGACACACCAGAAAAGATTTGGGTTAAAGGTATTCCTACAGCAGGAGTTGGAAATGTAGATAAACTTTTTAATAGTGTTATTTGGGTGGCTACAGGTAGTGGTATTGGTCCATGTTTACCTCATTTACTTTTAAATGAAACTCCTTCACTGCTTATTTGGGCTACGAGAAATCCTGAAAAAACATACGGTAAGGAATTAGTAAATGAAATCTTAACAGTACAACCCAATGCTATAATTTGGGATACTGATGCCAATGGTAAACCAGATTTGGTAAAACTTACCTATAAAGCTTATAAAGATTTTAATGCCGAAGCTGTAATCTGTATATCAAATCAAAAACTTACTGAAAAAGTAGTACATAATATGGAGTATCTCGGTATTCCAGCTTATGGAGCTATTTGGGATTCTTAACGTAAAATCAAACTAAATATTAAAATGATGAATGTACTATTTAAACAAATAGACAGGGTTCTTATTGCCCAATTAAACCGACCTAAAGCTTTAAACGCTTTAAGTTCAGAGCTAATGTATGAGCTATTAACTGGACTGGAAAACTACGATGCTGATTCTTCTGTAGGTTGCATAATTATTACTGGTAATGATACTTTTTTCTGTGCAGGTGCAGATATCAAAGAAATGGCTAGTAAAAATGCAACACAAATGATTGAAGAAGATTATTTCAATCATTGGGAAAGAATAGCTAAACTTAAAACACCAATTATTGCAGCTGTTTCTGGTTATGCCTTTGGTGGAGGCTGTGAGCTAGCAATGATGTCAGATATCATTTATGCATCAGAAAATGCCGTCTTTGGACAACCTGAAATAAAACTCGGAGTAATTCCTGGTATCGGCGGTACTCAAAGATTAACCAAATTAGTTGGAAAATCTAAAGCAATGGATATCATTCTAACGGGTAGAGATGTTTCAGCTATTGAAGCAAATAGAATAGGATTAGTTTCAAAAATTTTCCCTCAAAAAGATTTTATGCAACATGTACTAGATCAAGCACAAAAAGTTGCCAACTATTCTAAAGTTGCTTTAAAAACAGCTAAAGAAACTATCAATCAATCCTTAGAAACAGGGCTTAAATCAGGAGTTGTATTTGAAAGAAAGTTGTTTCACTCGCTTTTTAATACTCCAGATCAACAAGAAGGTATGCAAGCTTTTATTGAAAAAAGAATACCTCAATTTAACAACTTCAATTAAAAATTTAAATCATGAAAAAAATATATTTCACATTTATAATCACACTATTATTCACTTCTTTTCATTCCTTTTCACAAGAGAACAAAGAATCAAAAACAACCTTCGCTATTATGCCTATTCATAATAGTGGCGCGGGGTTTAACAATGTCTTTTTAGGATCTTATGAACTTGAATCTGACAAAAAACTTACTTTTTATAGTGTTTTCTGGGTAAATCCATCTTTTGGAAATCAAGGAAAGGATTTATTCCTAGAAACAGGTATAGGACTTGGCTTTACTTCTAAAAATAAGAAATGGTATTTCAACCCTAGTTTAGGGTTTGGCCATGGAAAACTACTATCACAATCGGCAGGCACCAAAATTGCAGAGAGCATAATACCAAGTATCTTCTTATTACATCATTCTGGAAACTTTGAATTAGAAGCGTATACTGCTTACTATAAAAGTTTACGTGGTGAAGGTAATTCACAAGATTTAATGTTAAACTGGGTCATCCCAGGTTTTAAAGTTAATAAACACTTTTCCTTAGGAGGGTTCTACGAACACTTAGGGCAAACAAGAGTAGATCAAGGTGATACGGTTACCTTATATCAATTTTTAGGGGGCTATGTCAAAGCTACTTTAAACAATGGTATTTGGTTTCGTTTTGCAGCCGGTCCAAATATTTCTAATGACAAGGTAAATGCAAACGAATTTTACAAAATACAAGCCTTTATACCTCTTTAAATAGATGTTCTTGGGGGAGAATATCTACTAACTACAAAATGTTAGTAGTTTCTACGAAGTAATCTTACTTAAGATTACTTCGTTTTCATTTTTATCAATACTTTTGCATTCATAAAATCAAAATCATGCGATTACTTAAACGTATTGGGTATTATTTAATAGGAGTAGCTCTAGGCTCTATAGGAGTAGCTTATTTTTGGAAACAAAAAGATGTTTCTTTTGATTATGGTATGGATGCACGTACTTTAAAAACTATACGTATCAAAAAACGCCTATTTTCTAAAGACGCTAAAGCTGTTATGCAATCAAATCAAATTGATACCGCAACAATTTCTGTTCTATTGAAAAATGCTGATGTTGATTTTAGCAAAAGTAAACCTAGACAAAAGCCTTGTGCGGAATACTATGTGACAGGTAAAGGAACATTAGAAAAGATCCATTTATACGTAATTCGATGCGACTCTACTGCTACTATTGATAAAGTCTACGTTCACTAACAGTTTTTATACTTATCGTGTAAACCTACACCATTCAAAATCATTGGAATAATTTTCTCTAGCCGAGAGGTTTTAGTTGCTTCTCTTTTAGCGCTCGCTATGTGGTCTGCAAATTCTCTTTGTTTGCTTAAAGTGAATTGATTGAACTTTTCCTTTAGAAGTAAATCTTCATTTAGTTTTATACCTAATTCTGGAGGTATCATTAAAGGTTTTTTATTTCTTTGTGGTTTAATTTCCAATCCTTTTTCTGAATTTTCAATAGCCTCCAAAGCATATGCTTTTACTAAGTTAACGTCTATCTTATCTATGGCATCAAAACGCCACTGGCGCATAGCTTTTGTTTTTCCTTCTTGAGCATTCATTAATAAATTAGCTTCATCTTTTAAGAAATGTCCTTGGAAAAACCATAAACCACAATAATGTTTAAAAGCAGACATTCCTAAAATATTCTTCCCTTTATAAACATATACTGGAGATCCCCACTTTATAGTTTCTTCAAAAGGTAGTTCAGATAATACTGAACGCAAGAGCGTCAACTCTTGCGTCCATTTATCTTTATCTTCGATATATTGTGTTACTTTACTATTCATTATTAATTGGCAACGTCACTTGTAAATTTAATACGCATTAATCTTAATTCTTCATCGTCGTAGTCTCCATCAAACTCATCTAAAGCATCCTGAATTTTATCGGTATCGGATTCCATAAAATACTCGTGAATTTCTTCTTGTTGATCTTCATCCAAAACATCATCAATCGCATAATCTATGTTCAATTTAGTACCTGAAAACACAATTGCCTCCATTTCCTTGATAAGCTCCCCCATTTCTAAACCTTTAGAACTTGCAATATCTTCTAATGGAAGTTTTCTATCTGTATTTTGAATGATATAAAGCTTTAAACCTGAATTTATTCCTGTACTTTTTACAATTAAGTCATCAGGTCGCATAATATCATTTTCTTCCACATAACCCGAAATAAGCGCAATAAATTCTTTACCATACTTCTTAGCTTTTCCTTCACCTACTCCATGGACCTTGGATAACTCTTCTAAATTGATTGGATATTTTAAGGCCATATCATCTATAGAAGGATCTTGAAAAACTGCATATGGAGGTACTCCTAATTTCTGTCCTACTTTTTTACGTAAATCCTTCAGCATTCCAACTAACTTATCATCTACTCCTCCAGCCGATTTGGTATTTGTAATAATAGTACCATCATCATCTGTAGCGTATACATGATTTTCAGTCATCATAAACGAACTCGGGCTTTCTTTAAAAGCTTTACCTTCTTTCGTTAGTTTAACGACTCCATACTGTTCTATTTCCTTTCTAATATATCCGGCAACCAATACTTGACGTAATAATGCCATCCAATAATGCTCATCTTTATCTTTTCCTACCCCAAAGAAAGGTTGTTCAGTAGTCTTATGAGATTTTAACAATGCATTTTCTCTACCAATAATCGTATTCACCAATTCTTTTGGTTTATACATCTCATTCGTCTTACCAACAATCTCTAAAAGTTTTACTACTTCATCTTGAGCTTCATGCTTTTTCTTTGGATTCCTCATATTATCATCCATATCAGCACCATCTCCATTTATTTCATCAAACTCTTCTCCAAAATAATGTAGCAAATACTTTCTACGGTTCATCGAAGTTTCGGCATATCCTACCACCTCTTGTAACAATGCATGACCTACTTCTTGTTCTGCAACAGGCTTATTAGCCATGAACTTTTCTAACTTTTCTATATCCTTATATGAATAGAATGTTAAACAATGACCTTCACCTCCATCTCTTCCAGCTCTACCTGTTTCTTGGTAATAACTTTCTAAACTTTTAGGAATGTCATGGTGAATTACAAAACGTACATCTGGTTTATCAATTCCCATTCCGAAAGCAATTGTTGCTACCACAACATCGCATTCTTCCATTAAGAACATATCTTGATGTTTAGCTCTTGTTTTAGCATCAAAACCAGCATGGTAAGGCACAGCATTGATTCCGTTTACCTGAAGTACTTGTGCAATTTCTTCAACTTTCTTCCTACTCAAACAATAGATTACTCCAGATTTACCCAAACGCTGTTTAATAAAGCGAATAATATCTTTTTCTACCTCTTTTGTTTTAGGTCGTACTTCATAAAACAAATTGGCACGATTAAACGATGCTTTAAAAACTTTAGCATCTGTCATTCCTAAAGTTTTTAAGATATCTTCTTGAACCTTTTCTGTAGCAGTTGCTGTAAGACCAATAATAGGTACATTATCAATTTGCTTAATAATGTTTCTTAGATTTCTATACTCAGGTCTAAAATCGTGTCCCCATTCTGAAATACAGTGAGCTTCATCGATTGCTACAAAGGATATCTTTTGTTTTCTTAAAAACTCTACATACTCTTCTTTAATTAGGGATTCTGGGGCTACATATAATAATTTAGTAATACCATTTTCAATGTCACTCATCACCTGATTTACTTCAGATTTGTTCAAAGATGAGTTCAAAACGTGGGCTATACCATGCTTTTCAGAGATACCTCTAATAGCATCTACCTGGTTTTTCATTAATGCAATTAAAGGTGATACAACTATTGCAGTACCTTCTTTCATCAATGCAGGAAGTTGGTAACATAATGACTTACCTCCTCCTGTTGGCATAATTACAAATGTGTTTTGGTTATTCAAGATGCTACTAACTACACCTTCCTGTAATCCTTTAAATTGATTAAAACCAAAAATTTTCTTTAATGAACCGTATAAATCCGTCTCCTCTTTATTCATCATTCAATTCAAAAATTAAAAATGCGAACTAAGTTACAAAAAATCCTTTGATAATAACTTGAAAAAGTTTCTTTTTTTATACACCATGTTCTAGCCAAAATATTCCTATTTTTACACTTTAAAATTTCTCAAAAAAATATAACCTTGAAAGACTCAAGAAGCGTTATTTTAAACACAGCTAAAGAGACAATACTTTTAGAAAGTAAAGCTGTAGCCAACCTAGCAAATTTAATAGATGATTCTTTTGCAGATGCAGTAAACTATATCCTTACTTCTAATGGTAGGGTTATCATTACTGGGATTGGTAAAAGTGCCAATATTGCAAATAAAATCGTAGCAACATTAAACTCCACAGGAACTCCTGCCATTTTTATGCATGCAGCAGATGCTATTCATGGAGATTTAGGGATTGTACAAAAGAATGATGTTGTTATTTGTATTTCTAAAAGTGGAAACACGCCTGAAATTAAAGTATTGGTTCCTTTAATTAAAAATTCAAGTAATAAAATTATTGCTATTACTGGGAATCCTGATTCATACTTAGGAAAAAATGCTGATTTTATTCTAAACTCTCATGTTGATAAAGAAGCTTGTCCAAATAATTTAGCACCTACAACAAGTACTACTACACAATTGGTAATTGGGGATGCTTTGGCAGTTTGTTTGTTAGAGCTGAGAGGTTTTACAAGCAGTGATTTTGCAAAATATCATCCAGGTGGAGCTTTAGGAAAACGTTTATACTTACGTGTTTCTGACTTAATCAAAAACAATCAGTTACCCAAAGTAAAAAGTAATGATACAGTAACTAATGTTATTATTGAAATTTCTGAAAAACGTTTAGGAGTTACAGCAGTAATAGATGATAATGATAAAATCACTGGAATTATTACTGATGGTGATATTCGAAGAATGCTGACCAAATCTACCAAGATAGATGAATTAACAGCTAATGATATTATGAGTAGTAATCCTAAATCTATTCATGTTGATGCTATGGCTGTTGATGCACTTGAAATGTTAGAAAACAATAGTATCACGCAAATTTTAGTAACTGATGAACAACAAAACTACGTTGGTGTTGTCCATTTACACGATATAATAAAAGAAGGAATATTTTAAGATGGCAGAAAAGGAAATGTCTTTTTTAGACCATCTTGAAGAGCTCAGATGGCATTTAGTTAGAAGTTTTGCAGCAATTTTTGTAATTGCGATTGTTGTATTTATCAATATTGAATTTGTTTTTAATGAAGTTTTACTTGCTCATTTAAAACCCGATTTTGCAACCTATCGTTTCTTTTGTGAAGTTTTTTCTTCTTTAGGAATTGAAAGTAGTTTTTGTAACATCAAGTTCAAACAAACACTTCAGGCACTAAATCCAACTCAACAGTTAATGACTGGAATTTGGTCTTCTCTAATCTTAGGGTTTGTAGTGGCCTTTCCTTATGTGCTATGGGAAATGTGGCGATTTATATCCCCTGGACTACACGAATCCGAACGAAAAAAATCAAGAGGGTTTATTTTTATCTCTTCTTTATTGTTCTTCTTAGGAGCGCTTTTTAGCTATTACGTTATCTTACCGATGTCGGTATATTTCTTTTATAATTTTTCTATTGGAGATGCCATCGTTAATAATTTCAAACTAGAAGCGTATGTTAGTTTAATTACCAATACATTACTTGGGGTATCTGTCTTTTTTGAACTACCAATTATTATATTCTTTTTGTCTAAAATTGGTTTAGTTACCCCTCAGTTTTTAAAGAAATATAGAAAACATGCTTTGGTACTTGTACTTATTTTATCTGCTATTATTACACCTCCAGATGTAGCCAGTCAGGTAATTGTTACTGTACCGATTATGATTTTATACGAAATCAGCATTCATATATCAAGCATTGTTATTAAAAAACAACAAAAAAATGTCACAAAAAGTCCAAGAGTTTAACGACTATCGTTCTAAAATGAACGAAAAAATATTATCATCAGATAACAAGGTTATCAAACGTATATTCAATTTAGACACCAATGCGTATGCAGAAGGACATTTACCTGTAAAGACAAAGGAATTGTTAGGGTTGGTTGCCTCTGCTGTTTTAAGATGTGATGATTGTATTGCGTACCATTTAGAAACTGCTTTTAAGAATGGTGTTACCAAAGAAGAAATGATGGAAACCATGAGTATTGCTACTTTAGTGGGTGGTACTATTGTTATTCCTCATTTAAGAAGAGCTGTTGAGTTTTGGGAAGCTTTAGAAGAAAACAGTTAACATATAATTAAGTTTAACACATCTCGTTTTATACTAATTTAGCAGCATAAATATCTTATAAACTTACATGAAATTAAGAGCACAAGACATACAAAAGATTTACGGTAGTAGAAAAGTAGTAAAAGGAATTTCATTAGAAGTAGAACAAGGCGAAATTATTGGTTTATTAGGACCAAATGGAGCTGGAAAAACAACTTCTTTTTATATGATTGTTGGTATGATTAAACCTAATCATGGTCAAATATTCTTAGATGATGAAGAAATTACTACTGATGCTATGTACAAGCGTGCTCAAAAAGGAATTGGATATTTAGCTCAGGAGGCTTCAGTTTTTAGAAAACTATCTGTTGAAGATAACATTATGTCTGTTTTAGAATTTACAGATCGAACTAAAGAACAAAGAAAACAACGTTTGGAAGAATTAATAGAAGAGTTTAGTTTAGGACATGTTCGTACTAACCGAGGTGACTTATTATCTGGAGGAGAACGTCGTAGAACCGAAATTGCACGTTGTTTAGCTTCTGACCCTAAATTTATTTTATTAGATGAGCCTTTTGCTGGTGTAGATCCTATTGCTGTAGAAGATATTCAAGGAATTGTAGCTCAGTTAAAAAATAAGAATATCGGAATTTTAATTACAGATCACGATGTACAAGCCACACTAGCTATTACAGATAGAACCTATTTAATGTACAATGGAGGTATTCTAAAAGAAGGAACCCCAGAAGAATTAGCGGCAGATGAAACCGTAAGAAGAGTATATTTAGGAAAAGACTTTGAGCTTAAGAAAAAGAAGTTTTAATAGTATTTCTTCAAGAACTCATTACTTCTTAGTATTAAGAAAGAACTTTAATTAAAGTTTTTTCTTAAAAAACACATTATAATCTCCTTTTTTAGGATAATCTGTTATTCTACCATATTCTTCATAACCATACTTTTGATAAAATCCATCGGCTTGAAAAGAAAAAGTATCTACAACTACCAATCTTGCCCCTTTTTCTTTGGCTATTTTCTCAGCTTCTAATAAAAGCTTAGCTCCTATTCCTTTACCCCTTTCTTTTTCATCAATCCAAAATATTTTCACATAAAAACCAGCATAATAACCTATCCCTCCTAATATACCTCCAATAATCTCATCGTTATCATTTTTTGCTATCAATTCAATCGGAGTATACAAAGTAGCCAAATCCCATGCGACTTTTTCCTGATTATATGCATTTAAATTGTCTACAATTTTTCGAGCATCATCCCTACTCTTACAAACCTCAATTTTCATTATTTCTTAGTCATATTTTGAATCAATGAAATAACAATGTATAGTAATATAATCGTTGGGATTGCTGCAACTTTGATAACCACCAATAAAACAATTGAAAGCACCAAGAAAATATACTTGATTAGATTATCTTTTAGTCCGAAGTTTTTAAACTTTAATGAAAACAATGGAATTTCAGAATTCATAATAAAACTGAAAAACAACGTTACTCCAATTAAAAAGTATTTGTTTTGAATTAACTCTACAATAAAATGATAGTCTGTATACTCAACAATTAGAGGTAATGAGATTACAAATAAACTCATTGCAGGTGTTGGAACCCCAATAAAACTATCTGATTGACGCTCATCTAAGTTAAATTTAGCCAATCGATAACATGCAGCCAATGTTAACAACAATCCTAAATACGGTAAGTTACTTCCAGATTTCCCATAGGCATCTACCCCAAAATATCCTACTGCATCTTTATCAATTGCATTCACCAACATTTGCAACATTACAATTCCAGGTACAACCCCACTAGTAACCATATCTGCCAAAGAATCAAGTTGTTTTCCTAATTCTCCTTGTACTTTTAATAAACGTGCTGCAAATCCATCTAAAAAATCAAATCCAATTCCCAAAATTACTAAGAAAGCCGTAGCGAAAAAATCACCTTTCACAGCAAAAATTACAGCCGCCGTTCCACAAAACAAATTTCCTAGGGTTAATAAATTTGGAATATGCCTAACTATGTTCATATGATATCATTTTTACACGAAAATAGGAATATTGAACGATTTTTTTATTAATTTTCAAGCTAATTAAGTTGCTTCAATAATATTTTTTAATAAGAATTTGCTATATGCCTATTATTCAATGTGATTTTAATCCTAGTTTGCCTTTCAAAAATGGTCATTTCAACACTGTTTACAGAGCTCTATTTATGAAAGATGAGATTAACTATACTAGAAAAAGAGTTACTACTTGGGATAATGATTTTATTGATTTAGACTTTTCTACTGTGAATTCAAAAAGTATTGCATTGTTAATTCATGGCTTAGAAGGAAGTTCACAATCAAATTACATGGTATCAACCACCAATATTCTCAATAACGCTGGTACTGATGTGGTTTGTATGAATTTAAGAGGGTGCAGTGGAGAAGATAATTTATTATTAGAAACTTATCATAGTGGAAAAACGGATGATGTTGAGTTTATCATTAATTATATAGTAAATAATTACAACTATGAGAATATAATTGTTGTAGGTTTTAGCCTAGGTGGTAACCTAACTTTAAAATACTTAGGTGAGTTTAATACTATTCCTGAACAGGTTAAAGGAGCTGTTGCGGTTTCTGTACCTATAGATCTCACCTCTTCTCAAGCTGAACTTACTAAAATTAAGAACAAACTATACATGACCGAATTCTTGAGAACAATGAAATTGAAGTTGTTAGAAAAAGCTGATAAGTTTCCAGAGTTTGAGTTAAATAGAGAATTACTTTTTAAAGCAACAAAATTTAGACATTTAGAAAAACAGTATACTGTACCTGTATTTGGATTTGAGAGTTCTGAAGATTATTGGGAAAAAGCGAGTTCTAAGCCATACATCTCCAAAATAAACCGTAAAACACTCTTAATAAACGCTTTAGACGACAGTTTTTTATCTCCTGAATGTTATCCATATAACGAAGCAAAAAACCTTAAAGAGTTTTATTTAATGACACCAAAATATGGTGGACACGTTGGTTTTGCTCAATCTTTTAATAACCAAGAAAACAAATGGGTAGAAAATCAAATACTAAGTTTTATACAAAACCACTTATTCATAGATTTGTAATCTTAAAACAAAGAACTTATTCTTTTTATAAATGCGTATTTTAAAATATACTATGTCTAAAATATATATCAGCTTATTTATAAGTCTATTCACCATTCAATTGGTTGTAGGGCAATCTAATTTTACTTTATCCAATTTATCTCAAATAAGTATCATTACCTCTGGCCCTGGGGATCAGCTATATGAAAAATTTGGTCATACGGCTATCCGAGTAAAGGATCCGATATTAAGCTTAGATCTCATTTATAATTACGGAATGTTTGATTTTAATGATGCAAATTTTTACGTGAATTTTACCAAAGGATATATGAAATACAAATTAGCTCGATATCCTTTTTATATTGCATTAAAAGACAATCAAAAACATCAACGATGGGTAAAAGAACAAATTCTTAATTTGAATACTGAAGAACGAAATGCGCTATTTAGTTTTTTAGAAAATAATGCTCTTCCTGAGAATGCAGGGTACTTTTATGATCCATTTTTTGATAATTGTGCTACAAAACCAAGAGATATTTTAAAGGAAATATTAGGTAAGAAATTTCTTTTTTCTGAGAGTTTCGTTGAAAGCCCTAATTCTTTAAGACAATTAATGAATATTGAAATTCATCCAAATACTTGGGCTAGTCTAGGTATTAATATAGCTTTAGGAAGTAAATTAGATAAGACTGCAACACCAAGTGAATATCTTTATTTACCTGATTATGTTTATACTTCTATTGCGCAATCGGCTATTAAAACTTCAGAAGGAGAAAAACCACTTGTTCTAAAAGAAAACATCTTATTAGACTTTGATGAAATAACACCTCAAAGTGATAGTATTTCACCATTACTAATATTAAGTCTGTTATTCATTATAACCGTTCTTATTACAAGGAAAGATTTACAAAACAATAAAAGAACTACATGGTTTGATGCTACCCTTTTCTTTTTGACTGGGTTAACTGGCTGCTTAATCGTATTTCTTTGGTTTTTTACAAATCACTCAACAGCACCAAACAATTTTAACTTTTTATGGGCTTTTGCTCCTAACTTATTTCTTTTCTTTATTATTAAAAAAGGAACACCTCCTAAATGGACACAAAAATACATGGTAGTTTTACTTTGCCTTTTAGCTATAATACCTGTAGTATGGATTTTAGGAGTTCAATTGTTTACCTATCCAATGATACCCTTGTTTTTATTACTTGGAATCCGTTACTGGTTTCTTTACAAGAAACTTTCTATTGCCAACTCATAACCTTGTAAACCAAACCCAAAAATAACCCCCTTTGCATTTGGAGCAATGTAGCTAGCATGCCTAAACTCTTCTCTAGCATGAATATTTGAAATATGCACTTCTACAACAGGAGTTTCAATACCTTTTACTGCATCTCCTATACCAACAGAAGTATGTGTATATGCCGCTGCATTTAATATAATTCCATCATAACTAAACCCAAATTCATGTAGCTTACTTATCAACTCTCCTTCTATATTTGATTGAAAATAAGATATCTCAATACTTCTATATTTTTTTTTAAGACGATTTAAAAAATCTTCAAATGAATCTGCCCCATAAATTTCAGGCTCTCTTTTTCCTAATAAATTTAAATTAGGCCCATTAATTATTATTAATCTTTTCATTCTTTTTATTTCTGATAACTAAAGTAGTATTTTAATTTTAAGGTATAAAAAAAAGGAAGCAATGTTGCTTCCTTTTTTCGTAATATTTTGATTGAATTAGAAGTGTAATGCAAATCCAACGTTGAATTGGAAAAGATTAGCGTCTTCTGCATCTCCAATACCTAAGTTATATCTTAAACCTGGCTCGATACTTACATTTTCTCCTAAGAAAATAGCGTATCCTCCTTGAATACCTAACCACATTGGGTTTGATCCATCACGAGCAGATCCAGTTAAGTCCAATTGTACTGGAATCATACTTTCAATATAGTACTTAGCACCAACTTTATAAGTAAACGCTTCAAAAGAATCGTTATAACCTAAACCAGCTTTAATTGCTAAATCATCCATTACGAAGTAACCTCCTTCAGCTCCTACAGCCCAAGTAGTGTTACCATCAGAAGAAGCTAAATAGAAACCAGTGTTAGCTGCATGACCAGCTCCAAAACCTGTGTTAGTTTCAATTAACCACTTTCCTTTTTCAGTTTGACCGTTAGACTCCTGTGCGTTTGCAGTAAATCCAGCAGCTACCATAGCGAATACTAATAATAATTTTTTCATAATTTTTAATATATAATTTTTAATTTGAGCCCAAAAATAATCTATTTTTAATAGCTGACAATTTTTTTTTTCAAAAAAAAACATACACTTTTTACTAATGAACTGGGAACAAGCAATATCAGATTATCTGAATTATTTGAAAATCGAAAGAGGGCTATCACAAAACTCAATTGACAGCTATCATAGAGACATTAGGAAGCTCCTTAGATTCTTAGAAACACTAGAAAGAATAGTATCTCCTATCCAAATATCTTCCGACATTATTAAAGAGTTTATTTATGAAAGTAGTAAAGACATTGGTTCGAGAAGTCAAGCACGTCTTATATCTGGATTACGTAGCTTTTTTGATTACTTGGTTTTTGAGGATTATCGAAAAGACAACCCCACTGATTTAATTGAGAGTCCCAATATAGGTAGAAAACTTCCCAATACATTAAATAGAGAAGAAATTGATACAATAATAGCAGCGATTGATTTAAGCCATCCGCAAGGAGAAAGAAATAGAGCTATCATAGAAACGTTGTATAGTTGTGGCTTACGTGTAAGCGAACTTATAAATCTTCAACTTTCTGATTTATTTTTTAAAGACGGGTATATACGAATCTTAGGAAAAGGTAATAAATACCGTTTTGTCCCTATACATTCAAGTACTATATTGCTTTTAGAATTTTATATTAATGAGATTCGCTCAAAAATAACTCCTAAAAAAGAAGATGAAGATATTGTTTTCTTAAATCGACGAGGAAAGCGATTGTCACGTCAAATGATTTTCATTGTTCTAAAGGAACATGCGGCAAAAGCAAATATTAAGAAAAGTATAGGTCCACATACCCTACGACACTCATTTGCTACATTTTTACTATCAAGAGGTGCCGATTTGCGTATTATTCAACAATTATTAGGACATGAAAGTATTACAACTACAGAAATATATGTCCATTTAGATAAAACTCACCTCATTAAAACGGTAGAACAATTTCACCCAAGAAGCACACAAGAAGAAAAGAAAAAACACGAAATTTAAAACCGAGAATTACAGGTACAAAAAATGGCGAGCTACCTACATCACACCGCTACGACCTAATACCCTTGCTGCGTTCCCGCCCTGGGGGATTCAAAGGGAGCTGGTTGTGTAGAACTCGCCGGGGCAAAGATACAACCATTTTTTATTAAAAAACAAACAAAAAAAGTATAAAAAAACTGTAACATTTATAAGTTTTTGAATACTAATCGATTGTTATGAATATTTTTTTCAAGTTTATCTTTTAAAAGTATTCAATACCTAAAAAGAATATATTTGTATCACTAACTAAATTTACACAATGGAAAATCAAGCAAACAGCAAAAGCATTATTTTAAACTACGGATTGTACCTAGGATTAGCAGGGGTTTTAATTCATTTAACTTTTTACGCAACTGGAAATTTAATCTCTTTAGGATGGTTATCTGGTATCTTAGGAATCATTGCAATGATTGTATTTATTGTTTTAGGAATTAAAAAATTTAAAAATGACAACAGTGGATACTTAACATTTGGTCAAGCTCTTAAAGTTGGAGTTGGAATAGCAGTAATCAGTGCAGTAATTTCAACAATCTATACCTTAGTATTTACCAATGTTATTATGCCTGATTTTCAAGAACAAATGTTAGAAGTTCAAAAACAAGCATGGATGGACGCAGGATTAAACGATGAGCAAATAGAAAGTTCTGCAGAGATGACTAAAAAGTTCCAAAGTCCTTTTATTTCAGTTCCAGTTTCTTTAGTTATGGCTGCATTTTTAGGATTTGTATTCTCTGCAATTAGTGGAGCTATTATGAAAAAAACAGAAGAAAACGACTATTAAGAAGAGTTTAAGATTCAAAAAGTTGTAAAGTCAACAAAAGACTCTTAACTTTGAAAATCTGAACAACTTAGACAAATAGTACATGGATATATCGGTAGTAATACCACTTCTTAACGAAGAAGAATCTTTACAAGAATTATATGATTGGATTGCAAAAGTTATGCAATCCAATCAGTTTTTATATGAAGTTATATTTATTGATGATGGAAGTACTGATACTTCTTGGAATATCATTGAAAAATTAACGAAGGAGCATTCTCAAGTTAAAGGAATTCGCTTCCAACGTAATTATGGTAAATCTCAAGCCTTAGACGCTGGTTTTAATCTTGCATTAGGAACTGTCGTAATGACCATGGATGCAGACTTACAAGATAGTCCAGATGAAATCCCTGAACTTTACAGATTGATTACAGAAGAAGATTATGATTTAATCTCTGGATGGAAGAAAAAGCGTTATGATAATGTAGTTACCAAGAATATTCCTTCTAAACTTTTCAATTGGGCTGCTCGTAAAACATCTGGATTAAGCCTTCATGATTTCAATTGTGGTTTAAAAGCTTATAAAAATGAAGTTGTAAAAACCGTAAAAGTAAGTGGCGAAATGCATCGTTACATTCCTGTTTTAGCCAAAAACGAAGGTTTTCATAATATTGGAGAAAAAGTAGTACAACATCAAGCCCGAAAATACGGTGTTACCAAATTTGGAATGGATCGTTTTGTAAACGGTTTTCTTGATTTAATTACGATTTCATTCTTATCTAAGTTTGGAAAAAGACCGATGCATTTCTTCGGATTATGGGGAACTTTAATGTTTATTTTTGGATTCTTTTCTGCAGCTTACATTGGTATTATGAAACTTTACATGCTTTCTAAAGGTCTTAAAGCAATTTTGGTCACTAGTAACCCTTGGTTCTATATTGCATTGACTTCAATGGTTTTAGGTACCCTTTTATTTTTAGCAGGTTTCTTAGGAGAACTAATCATCAAGAGTAATCCACAACAAAAACATTATAAAATTAGAGAAGAACTCAATTTCTAAACGCGTACCTTTGTACGTTTTTTAATTTGACACATGAAAGAGATTTTAAACAAAGCAAAACAATGGCTTTCTGATTCTTTTGACTCAGAGACTCAAGATAAGATTCAACAATTAATTGATACTAACCAAGAAGAATTAACAGAGAGTTTTTATAAAAACCTTGAATTTGGTACAGGTGGAATGCGCGGTGTGGTTGGTGTTGGTACTAATCGTATTAATAAATATACACTAGGTAAAGCAACACAAGGGTTAAGTAACTATTTACAGAAAGAATTTCCTAAAAAAGAATTAAAAGCTGCTATTGGATATGACTGTAGACATGACAGTAAATGGTTGGCTGATGTGGTTGCTAGTGTACTCTCTGCAAATAATATAAAAGTGTATTTGTTTGAAGATATGCGTCCAACACCTGAGTTATCTTTTGCAGTAAACCATTTAGGTTGTGATATAGGTATCGTATTGACAGCTTCGCACAACCCTCCTGAATATAATGGTTACAAAGTATATTGGAATGATGGTGGGCAAATTGTACCTCCACAAGACCAAGAAATTATCAATGAAGTTAACAGTTTAGACTTTTCTGAAATTAATTTCAATACCCAATCAAATTTAATTGAAGAAATTGGAAGCGAAATTGATGAAGCCTTTTGGAAAGCTTCTTTAGAAAATGGAACTTTTGATATACAGGGAAGAGATAAGTTAAAAGTTGTTTTTACATCACTTCATGGAACCTCTATTAAACTTATTCCTGAAGTATTAAAACGTGCGGGCTATACTCAAGTACATATTGTTAAAGAACAAGCGCTTCCTGACGGTGATTTTCCAACGGTAAAATCGCCTAACCCGGAAGAACCAGAAGCTTTACAAATGGCTGTTGATTTGGCTAATGAGATAGATGCTGACATCGTGTTAGGAACGGACCCCGATTCTGATAGAATTGGTATTGCTGTTCGTGATACTGATGGTAACATGAAGTTGTTAAACGGAAATCAAACCATGAGTATGATGACCGATTTCTTAATAAATGACTGGAAAAAACAAGGAAAATTAAACGGTAAGCAATTTGTTGGCTCAACGATTGTTTCTTCTAATTTAGTAAATGATATTGCCAATTCTTATGGTGTTGAAACGAAAGTAGGACTAACAGGATTCAAATGGATTGCGAAAAACATTAAAGATTTCCCTGAGTTAGATTTTATTGGAGGTGGTGAAGAGAGTTTTGGTTATATGGTTGGAGACTTTGTTCGTGATAAAGACGCCGTAACCTCTGCCCTATTAGCCTGTGAAATTGCTGCCGATGCGAAAGCAAATAATAGTTCTTTCTATAAAGAATTATTAGCACTCTATACAAGACATTCTTTTTATAAAGAACATTTGATTTCTTTGGTAAAAAAAGGAATGGATGGTGCAGAACAGATCAAACAAATGATGATAGATCTACGTCAGAATCCAGTAACAGAAATTGATGGTTCTAGAGTAGAATTCTTATACGATTACCAATCTTCAATAAAGAAAAATTTAATTACTAATGAAGAGAGTGTAATTGATATTCCTAAATCTAATGTGTTGATTTATCATACAGAAGATGGTACAAAAATAGCTGCTCGTCCAAGTGGAACAGAGCCTAAAATTAAGTTTTATTTTAGCGTTAATACTCAATTAGATTCGGTTGAAAATACCAAAGAAACTGAGGAGGATTTAGATGCTAAAATTCAACGAATTATTAAAGATTTAAATTTATAAATGGAATATTTTAAGAAGATAATAAAATACGCCAAGCCCTATAAAAAATATGGAATACTTAATATATTCTTTAATATTTTGTATGCTATTTTTTCAGGGCTATCATTTATTGTCTTAATGCCACTTTTAAAAGTTATTTTTCAACCTAAAGAAGAAGAAATAATTACAGTTGAACCATTCCTTAAAAATTATGATAATACCGGTAAGTTTTTAAATGATCTTTTTACATATCAAGTACAACAATTGTTAGGAGAAGACCCTTCAAAAGCTTTATTAGCTGTAATTATCTTAATATCTGTTGTTTTCTTGTTAAAGAATCTGTTTAATTATTTAGCATTATACAATATTACCTTTCTTAGAAACGGGATTCTAAAAGATATTAGAAATGACTTGTATAAAAAAACAGTTGATTTACCTATTTCCTATTTTTCAGAAAAAAGGAAAGGCGATATGATGGCTCGCATAGGAACCGATGTTTTAGAAATACAGCATTCTTTCCTGTCTATGTTAGAATTATTAGTTAGAGAACCTCTTACTATAATTTTCACTGTATTTTATATGCTGTTTTTGAGCCCCAAATTAACCATTTTTATATTTGTATTTATTCCAATAGCTGGACTTGTCATATCTCGAATTGGAAAAAGTTTAAAAAGAAAATCTGACAATGTTCAAAAAGAACAGGGATATTTTTTGTCTTTACTCGAGGAAACTTTAAGTGGCTTAAAAGTTATCAAAGCTTTTAATGCAGAAAACGAATTTCAAGGTAAATTTTCGAATTCAACAGGAAGATTTGAAAAATATCTCAACTCTTTACTTAACAGAACCAATTTAGCTAGTCCAACAAGTGAATTTTTAGGTATTATGGTTTTTGGAGTTTTACTTTGGTATGGTGGAAGTCTTGTTTTAGTGGAGAAAAGCATTACTGGTAATACTTTTATAGTATTCTTAGGATTAGCATACAATATTTTAACTCCAGCAAAAGCTATATCAAAGGCAAATTATAATATTAAAAAAGGAAATGCTGCTGCCGAAAGAGTATTAGAAGTTTTAGAAACTGAAAACCCTTTAGAAGATATTGAAAATGCCATAGAAAAACAAGATTTCAACTCGGAGATACAGATTGATAATATTTCATTTAAATATGCCGATGATTACGTTTTAGAAGATTTTTCATTAACCATTCCTAAAGGAAAAATGATTGCTTTGGTTGGGCAATCAGGAAGTGGTAAATCAACACTAGCCAATTTATTAACTCGTTTTTATGACGTTAATAAAGGAAGCATAAAAATTGATGGGGTTGATATCAAAAACATTACAAAACAATCTTTAAGAAAATTAGAAGGTCTAGTTACCCAAGATTCTATTTTGTTTAATGATAGTGTGAAAAATAATATTACTCTAGGTTTAGAAAATAAAACCGATCAAGACATTATCGCCGCAGCAAAAGTTGCCAATGCGCATGAGTTTATTGAAAACTTACCGAACCAATATGATACAAATATTGGTGATGGAGGAGGTAAGTTATCAGGTGGACAAAAACAACGTTTGAGTATCGCTCGTGCTGTTTTAAAGAATCCACCTATTATGATTTTGGATGAAGCTACTTCAGCTTTAGATACAGAATCTGAGAAATTAGTTCAAGAAGCTTTAGAAAATATGATGCAAAATAGAACCTCTATTGTTATTGCCCATAGACTTTCTACTATACAAAAAGCGGATCTTATTGTAGTAATGCAAAAAGGAAAAATAGTAGAACAGGGAACGCATAGTGAACTACTAGCCAAAAGTGGAACTTATAAAAAACTGGTTGAAATGCAGTCTTTATAGAATATAATTAATAAAAAAAGAGAAGTTTACAACTTCTCTTTTTTTATGCTTCTATTTTTAATCCAAGTTTCTTTCCTTTTTCGATCATAAATTGATACGAAGCTTCATATTCATTAGGAATTTTACCATCCAAAATTGCTTCTTTAATCGCTTCCTTTATTTGACCTATCTCTCTACAAGGTGTTAGGTTAAAAGTCTTCATTATTTCCTCACCCGTAATTGGAGGTTGAAAATTACGTACTCGATCTCGCTCCTCAACCTCTTTGATTTTTCTTCGAACAATCTCAAAGTTTTTATGATAACGTTTAAACTTCTTTGGATTCTTCGTTGTTATATCTGCTTCACATAAAGTCATTAAACTTTCTACATCATCTCCAGCATCAAAGATTAACCTTCTTACTGCAGAATCGGTTACTTCAGAAGCTAGCACAATAGGTCTTGAACTTAACAATACCATCTTTTGAACAAACTTCATTTTGTTATTCAATGGCATACGCAACCTTTTAAACAGCTTATAGGTCATTTTGGATCCTACAAACTCATGAGAATGAAAAGTCCACCCTATTTTGGGGTGATACTTTTTCGTTGGAGCCTTTCCTATATCGTGTAATAAAGCAGCCCAACGTAACCAAACATCTTCTGTATTTTCAGAAATATTATCTACAACCTCTAAAGTATGGTAAAAATTATCTTTATGCTTTTGTCCATCAACATCCTCCACTCCTTTTAAATCGGTAAGTTCTGGTAGAATTCGTTTTAATAATCCAGTCTTTTCTAAAAGTAAAAAACCTATAGACGGAATTGGAGCCGATAAAATTTTATTTAACTCAACAACAATTCTTTCTTTGGTAATAATATCTATTCGATGTGCATTTCTAGTAATTGCTTCTAAAGATTCACTTTCAATCTCAAAATTCAATTGAGTGGCAAACCTTATAGCTCGTAACATTCTTAATGGATCATCAGAATACGTTATATCTGGATTAAGTGGAGTTCTTATCGTTTTATTTTCTAAATCGGAAATTCCTCCAAAAGGATCGAGTAATGCGCCCAAATCCCCTTCATTTAAGCTTAACGCCAAGGCATTGATGGTAAAATCTCTTCGATTTTGATCATCCTCTAAAGTTCCTTCTGAAACCTCTGGATTCCTACTCTCCTCAGAATAAGATTCTTTGCGAGCTCCTACAAATTCAATTTCAATTTCTTTAAAACGCAACATTGCTGTTCCATAAGTCTTAAAAACCTGAACTTTCGGGGTATTTGGCAATAACTCAGCAACTTTTTGTGCCAATTTAATACCACTACCAATGGTTACTACATCTATATCTTTTGCATTTCCTCTTTGTAAAATAAAGTCCCTTACAAAACCTCCTATTACATAAGACTCAAGCCCTAATTCTTTAGATGCTTTTGTTATATATTCAAATATTTCGTTAGAAATAGCTTTTTTAAAGTATTGCTGCATATATTATTCTCTAATCACAATAATATCATCACCATCAATTTTCAAAATGGTAGATGACTTTTCATTCACTTTATCTTGCTGCAAATTTACCACATAATCTACACTATTTAAAATAGCGTTACTCATTTCTGAGAAAGATTTCGGAGTTGGTTCTCCACTAATATTAGCTGAAGTTGATACAACTGGTTTTCCAAATGATTCGATCATTTGAACACAAAATTCGCTGTCTGGTATTCTAATAGCAATTGTATTATCTGATGCAATCGTATTAACTGCCAAACCCTTCGGGTTTTGATAAATTATAGTAGTTGGTTTTGTTGCTGACTTTAAGATTCGAATTGCTTTCTCTGGAATCTCTTCCACAAATTCCTTTAACATCGATATAGAGCTTACCAAAATAATTAAACTTTTAGATTCTGCCCTATTTTTAATCGTATAAATCTTCTTAACTGCGTCCTCATTGGTAGCATCACATCCCAATCCCCAAACGGTATCTGTAGGATACAAAATCGTTTTTCCCTCTTTTAACTTATCTACAATTTCCTGCAACATTTTATAAAGTATATCTTTCTTCTAACCAATTAAGTACATAGTCTAGTTTGTCTTTCGGACATTGATCTAAACTCTGCATATTCAAAAACAACTTTCCTTCTTTCTTAGTAATATTATTCAGCTTATACTTCAACCAAGCAAACGATTTTTTATAGTTCTGAATATAAACTAGCTGATAATCATCTTTTAAAACACCTGTATTATTCTTTATCTCTATATGATTAGCTAATCCTTGTGGTGTATATTGCTCCGGACTCCTAAATTTATGCTCAATATTTCTTATTTCAATATCTTTATGCTCTTTGAAAAAGTTCATAAATGTAGCTTTTCTTAAAGAAAAAGGAGTATGATGAAATTTATAATACTTTTTAAACCCTACAAGTTTAGCACTCATTTCTTGCGCTTTTTTATGTCCAGCTCTTTTCTTTTTCTTTTCAGTATTAAATAAACGCTTATAAAAAATATCTTCGTTAAACTTCAACCATTTTCCACGAATTACTGGTTTTCCTTCTATAAAAAAATCTGTAGGTTTTAGTTCCTTCAACAAAAACATATCATCGTTAAAATAAACAAAATGTTCTGCTAATTCGGGTATATCATACAATTTCGTTTCTATGGGCCTACAGTTAAAAACTGGTAAGTAATTGGCATCCTCCTTAAAAATATCTTTATGATCAACTATAAAAACATTTTCATAGGTTCCTTCTTTTTTATTTCTAACAAAATCAGGGATTTGATTATCTGTTACTATAAAAATGTTCCTAATAAAGGGAGCATATTTTAAAATTGAATTTACGGTAAACTTAATCTCTTCTACCTGATCAAAACGAGTTCTAAAATTTTTATTTGTAACTACCTTCTTATCCTCTAAATAAGGTAACATTTTTTCTTGATGCTTCGGATCTTTACCATCAACCCAAGTAATTACTGCGTCTATAGGAAAATTCATATCCAATTTTTTATACTTCTGTAATTATATCTTTACCATTATGTGGAGGTAGTACAAACATGTCTCCAATAATCTTGTTGTATTCATCTGGCACGTATTCTTTTCTACCATCTGAAGGGTAAAATGTCATTTCTCCAAAAACAATTTTATCCCTAATTGAATAAAAATCAACTCTAACAAAAGGAAATTTATCGGCTAACTTTTCTGATAACTCAATCATTTTTTCAAAAGTTGGTGGTTTCTTTACTTCCTCCGTTATTCTATTGATTTCTGGCATTTTATTAAAAGGTAAAAAATTGAAATCTCTATCAAAATTGGCTATTTTTAAAAGCTCTGCTCTATCAAAATGAACCTCCATAAATTTCACCTTACCATCAAAACAATAGAATTTATAATCGGTTAGCGATCCTCTCTCTTCATCTTCTATAAACTTCTCAGCAATCAATCTAGGAGCTACATCTTTGTATGCCCATTCTTGCCCAGCTCTATAATACTGGTTAGTAGATTGCCATTTCTTTATAGTTCTCTTAACCTTTTTTAAATCTAATTTAGATTTGTCTTTACAAATAATATTATAACTACTTGCATGAACAGCTTTTAACACAAACTCATTAGGTAATTCATCAAAATTGATATCTTCAAAAGAATCATAAACCCCATACAAGTCATTTAAATACTCCCCTCCTATTTTTTCAGATACATACGTTCTTACCGCATACTTATCAACTAACTGATTTAATATCTTCGGACGATAATACAATTTGTACCACTGAATTTTTTCATTAAACTCAACTGGATTTTTTAAATCTAATTTTTTACCTGTAAAATATTCATATAAATAAGGCAAAAAGACCTTTTCTGGTAAAAAGGTCATTTTTTTAAGAAAGCGTAAAACTGTTCTATTCATAATATTATTTTAAACTGCTACATCATACTCTCTAAGAGCATCGTTTAAAGAAGTTTTCTTATTGGTACTTTCTTTTCTTTTACCAATAATTAACGCACATGGTACTTGATATTCACCTGCAGCAAATTTCTTTGTATAACTTCCTGGAATAACTACCGAACGCGCTGGTACAACTCCTTTCATTTCAACAGGCTCATCTCCAGTAACATCAATAATTTTTGTACTCATTGTTAACACTACATTGGCTCCCAATACTGCTTCTTTTTCTACTCTCACTCCTTCTACTACGATACAGCGCGATCCAATAAATGCACCATCTTCAATAATAACAGGTGCAGCTTGCAATGGTTCTAATACACCACCAATACCTACTCCTCCAGATAAATGTACATTTTTACCAATTTGAGCACAAGACCCTACGGTAGCCCAAGTATCAACCATAGTTCCCTCATCTACATAGGCCCCAATGTTTACATAACTTGGCATTAAAATAGTACCTTCTGATATATATGCACCATGTCGTGCTACGGCATTAGGGACCACTCTAATTCCTTTTGCCTCGTATCCACGTTTTAAAGGAATTTTATCATGGTATTCAAAAATACCAGCTTCTAGAGTTTCCATTTTTTGGATTGGAAAATATAGTACTACTGCCTTTTTAACCCATTCATTAACCTGCCACCCATCACTTACTGGTTCTGCAACACGTAATTCTCCCGAATCTAATAAATCTACTACTTTTCTAATAGCATTGATTGTAGTTTCCTCTTTAAGTAGCTCTCTGTTATCCCAAGCTTTTTCTATAATTGATTGTAATTCTGTCATTTTTAAAGTAAAATTTTCAGCAAAAATATAATTGCTTTGAATATTTATCGCGAAGATACATTTTTTAAACAGATTTTTATTGCTTGTTTAATTTCAATTACCTTTGTCAAAACTTTTTATATGGGTAGAATTTTAGCTATTGATTTTGGTAAGAAAAGAACTGGAATTGCAGTAACCGATGAATTAAAAATTATTGCTTCTGGACTTACTACTGTTGATACCAATGATTTGATTTCTTTTTTAAAAGACTATATAGCCAAAGAGAAGGTTGAACTTTTTGTTATTGGAAAACCCAAACAAATGGATAATTCAGATAGCGAAAGCGAGCAACTAATTATGCCTTTTATTAATAAATTAGTAAAAGAAATTCCACAAATACCGTATAAACGAGTTGACGAACGTTTTACCTCTAAAATGGCTTTCCAAACAATGATAGACAGTGGACTTAAAAAGAAACAACGTCAAAATAAAGCTTTGGTAGATGAAATTAGCGCTACAATTATCTTACAAAGCTATTTATATAACCAGTAATCTATAAATTATTGGCTTTTTTAAAACGGCTTATCGTTAATTTTGTACTTTTGCAAACTACTAAATAAAAAAAGTACTAAATGATTTTACCTATTGTTGCTTACGGAGACCCTGTTTTACGTAAAGTAGGAAAAGAAATTGACGCTGATTACCCAGAATTAAGCAAGTTAATTGCTAATATGAAGGAAACTATGTACAATGCTAATGGTGTTGGTTTAGCCGCTCCTCAAATTGGAAGAGCTATCCGTCTGTTTTTAGTGGATGCGACTCCTTTTGCTGATGATGAAGATTTAGATGAAAATGAACGTAAAGCATTGGAAAACTTTAACAGAGTATTTATCAACCCAAAAATTTTAAAAGAAGAAGGTGACGAATGGGCTTTCAATGAAGGTTGTTTAAGTATTCCTAATATTAATGAAGATGTTTTTCGTCAAGAAACGATTACAATAGAATATCAAGACGAAAATTTTGAAAAGCATACAGAAGTATTAAGTGGAATGGCTGCTCGTGTTTTTCAGCATGAATATGATCATATTGAAGGCGTTTTGTTTACAGATAAATTGTCTTCTTTGAAAAAGAGATTGATTAAAAAGAAGTTAGAGAACATTTCAAAAGGAAAAATAACGCCTCTATACAGAATGCGTTTTCCGAATGCAAAAAAGAGATAACAACAACTTGATAAATACATCAAGATTAAAACATTAAAATATGGAATTTAGTAAGATTATTGCCGTTACAGGTAAACCAGGTTTATACGAGATTTTATCACAAACTAAAACAGGAGTAATTGTAAAGTCAATTGTTGACGGAAAACGTTTTCCTATTACAGCAACTCATAACGTTAGCTTATTAGACAACATTGCTATTTATACTTACGAAGAGGAAGTACCATTAGGTCAGGTATTTAAAAATATTGCTGCTAAAGAAGATGGTAAAGAAGCTATTTCTCATAAAGAAAGTGGTAATAAGTTACAGGCTTATTTTGGAGAAGTTTTACCTAACTACGATGACGAAAGAGTATATACTTCAAACATTAAAAAAGTAGTTCAGTGGTATAACATTTTAGTAAATGCTGGTTTCGACTTTTCTACAATTGAAATAGCTACTGAAGCTGAAACTGAAGAATAAATATGAATACTCGTAAGCAACAATTAGAAGCTTTCAATCGTTTATTGGATATCATGGATGAGCTTAGAGAAAAGTGTCCATGGGATAAAAAGCAAACTTTACAAAGCTTAAGACACTTAACAATTGAAGAAACTTACGAGTTAGCTGATGCCATCTTAGAAGATGACTTAAGTGAAATAAAAAAAGAACTAGGCGATGTGCTTTTGCACATCGTTTTTTATGCGAAAATTGGAAGCGAGAAAAAGGCTTTCGATATTGCAGATGTAGCCAATAGTATTTCTGATAAATTGGTAGATCGTCATCCTCATATTTATGGTGATGTTGAAGTTGCCAATGAAGAAGAAGTAAAACAAAATTGGGAAAAGCTAAAACTTAAGGAAGGAAAAAAATCAGTTTTAGAAGGAGTTCCAAAAAGTTTACCTGCTATGGTAAAAGCCAATAGAATTCAAGATAAAGTTGCTGGTGTTGGTTTTGATTGGGAAGAACCACACCAAGTATGGGAGAAAGTACAAGAAGAATTGGAAGAACTAAATTCTGAAATTAAAAATAACGATCAAGAAAAGATTGAAAAAGAGTTTGGAGACGTTCTTTTCTCAATGATTAACTACGCTCGATTTATAGGAGTAAATCCAGAAAATGCATTAGAAAAAACGAACAAAAAATTCATCAATCGTTTCCAATATTTAGAAGACGCGGCCAAAAAAGAAGGCAAAGAGCTCTCTGAAATGACCTTAGCTGAAATGGATGTTCATTGGGAAAACTCAAAGAAGTTTTTCAAATAATTCCATATTGGGAAAACTCAAAGAAGTTTTTCAAATAATGTCTAATTCCCAATTTAAAGAGTTTAATAGATATATCATTGTGTACAACCTGATGTAATATCTCTATTAAAAACCAACTTGCAAACTACATATTTCTTATTTTTACCTTTATGAATATAGCTATTATTACCGGAGGAAGTAAAGGGATTGGTTTAGGACTTGTAAAAAAATATATATCCGAAAATTATAAGGTTTACTCTTTATCTAGAAGTATTGTAGAAATTGAAGAAGCAACTCAAATTTCTATAGATTTATCAGATGTAAAAGCATCCCACCATGCTTTTAAAATGCTGTTTGACCAATTAAAAGACATTGACATTAATAGCATTACATTAATCAATAATGCAGGTAGATTAGGAACTATATCAAATTTGGAAAATATTGATACAATAGATATTGCAAAAACTATTCAGTTAAACACTACTACTCCACTAGTTTTAAACAGTTTATTTATTCAACTTACACAAGACTTAACTTGTAAAAAACAGATTATCAATATTTCATCTGGGGCTGCTACCAAACCTTATGAAGGTTGGAGTATCTATTGTACATCAAAAGCTGCTATTGATATGATGACTAGGGCTATTGCCACAGAACAAAGCGAATTAGAAAATGGTGTAAAATGTATTTCCTTATACCCTGGAGTAGTTGATACTAATATGCAAACACAAATTCGCAGTACAGATAAGGCAGACTTTAAAAACTTGCAACGTTTTATCGACTTAAAAGAAAACAATGAACTATATACTCCAGAATATGTTGCAAATACTATTTATACAATAGACACTACAAATTATTTAACCTCTGGAGCTATTTTTGATATTAGAAATTACCAAAATTAAATCTTATTCTACGTGTTTTGTTTTCTTTAAGGTACTTAAGATAATAAATGATGCTAAAAAGAATACTGCCAAACACAATACACTCCATTGCATTGAGTCTGTAATAGCATATAATAAACCGTATACTGCCGTTCCTAATACAATGGCTATTTTCTCAGTTACATCATAGAAACTAAAATAAGTTGCATGATCTTCTGTTTCTGGTAATAATTTAGAATATGTAGATCTTGATAAAGATTGAATAGCACCTTGTACAAGTCCTAGAAGTCCTCCTAAACCATAAAAATAAGTAGCTACATTTTCTTGATTTTTATCTAATAAAAATGCAGTAAAACATACCAACATCCATATAGCAATCGTAATTTTTAGAGCTGTGAAATTACCATATTTATCAGATAATCTTGAGAATATATAAGCTCCAGCAATGGCTACAATTTGAACTAGTAAAATGGTTACAATTAAACTAGTTGAAGACAACCCTAATTCTGATGAGCCAAATATTGCTGCCATTAAAATAATGGTCTGCACTCCAATACTCAATAAGAAAAAAGCTAGTAAATAACGTTTAAGTGTAGGATAATTCATCACTTCTTTAAATACTATTTGTAACTCTTTATACCCTTTCCAAATATAATCTGCTTCAGGTTTTTTGTTATAAATATTTCCTGGTAAACGTCTAAAAGTAATTTGTGCGAAACCAATCCACCAAACTCCTACCATTACAAACGAAATACGAGATGCCATACCTTTAGTTATTCCCAATGCTTCTGGAAACATTATCATTCCTAAATTAATTAGTAATAATATTACTGATCCAACATATCCATAAATAAACCCTTTAGCACTAGCTCTATCTTGTTGCTCTGGTAAAGCTATTTCAGGTAAATAGGCATTGTAAAATACCCAACTAGCCCAAAAACCAATACTGGCTAATATGGTAAACCATATTCCTATCCACACTGTATCAATACCATCAAAGAAATACAAACTCATAACGGAAAGTCCTCCTAACCAACAGAAAAACTTTAAAAACTTCTTTTTACTTCCGGTATAATCGGCAATACCTGATAAAATTGGTGATATAAACGCTACTACTAAAAATGAAAATGATAAAGCATAACTATATAAACTATCAGGATGCTCCCATTCCATTCCTAAAAAATGAACAGACTTTCCTTCAGTAACTGCACTATAATACAAAGGAAAAACCGCTGTACTAATTACTAATGAATATACTGAATTTGCCCAGTCGTAAAATGCCCAAGCATTGATTAACTTTTTATCTCCTATTTTATACATACTATTGGTTTCAAAAAAAACCGCTCGATGATTCGAACGGTTTGCAATATACTATATTTTAATTACTACTCTATTTTGAAAACTAATAAGTAGGTGAACAGATTTTATAAATCTCTTCATATACCGGTAAGATGTTTTCTAGCGTAAACAATTTTATATGTTCTTTTGCCCTTCTCTTAAAAGCTTCAAGAACTTCATCATTCTTTAATATTTTAATGGCATTTTGTGCCATTTCTTCTACGTTTCCAACAGCGCTCAAATATCCAGTTTTCCCTCCAACATTTACCTCTGATAAACCTCCAGCATTTGTAGATATAACAGGGGTACTAGCTGCCATTGCTTCTAAAGCTGCTAAACCAAAACTCTCCGTTTCAGATGGTAATAAGAAAACATCAGAATAACATAAGATTTTAGCTACTTCTGTACTATTTCCTAAAAACAACACTTTATCTTCAATACCTAACTCTTTTACTAAATTTTCTGTTTTTAAACGATCGGGTCCATCTCCTACCATTAAAAGTTTAGAAGGTATTTCCTTTTGAACCGTATTAAATATCCTTATAACATCTTCCGTTCTTTTAACTGGACGGAAGTTACTAATATGAGTTAAAATTCTTTCCTCAGGCTCTGCTAAACCAACTCTTTTACATTCTGCCTGATGCGCCTTCTCATATTTTTCGCCATCAATAAAGTTGTAAACTACTTTTATGTCTTTTTTAATATTAAAAAGGCGTAACGTATCTTCTTTTAAACTATTAGAGACTGTAGTTACTTCATCTGAATTATTAATGCTGAATTCTACCGCTGTTTTGTAGGTTGGATGACTTCCAACCAATGTAATATCGGTTCCGTGTAGTGTTGTAATCACCTTAATATTAATTCCTTTTTCTTTTAACATTTGCTTTGCCATGTATGCGGCATAGGCATGAGGAATTGCATAATGAACATGTAATATTTCTAGTCCATGCTTTTCAGCAACTTCAACCATTTTACTAGACAAAGCTAATTCATAAGGTTGGTACTGAAATAGTGGATACTCTTCCAAAACTACTTCATGAAAATGCAATCGGTGAGAAAAAAAATCTAATCTAACAGGTTGGTTATATGTTATAAAATGTACTTCATGCCCTTTATCCGCTAAGGCCATACCTAACTCGGTAGCTACTACTCCACTACCTCCAAAAGTAGGATAACATACAATACCTATTTTCATATTTCTTTCTAATTTTATTAAGGTTACTGACGTAAATTTACAGCATTACTTACGCATTAATGTGAATAAAATCATAAAAAAATCCCACTTTCGTGGGATTTATATTTATCTATTTGATTCTTAGTAATCTCCTAATGTTTCAGGATTTTGAGCTAAGGCATTTTCTAATTGCTCATCATTTGGTGCCTTACCATGCCAAGCATGTGTATGCATCATAAAATCAACTCCATTCCCCATTTCTGTATGTAACAGTACACACACAGGTTTTCCTTTACCTGTTTTAGCTTTAGCCTCTGCCATTCCCTTTAAAATAGCCTCAATATCATTTCCTTCTTTGATATCTAACACATCCCAACCAAAAGCTTCAAATTTAGCTCTTAAGCTTCCCATTGCTAATACTTCATCTGTAGTACCATCAATCTGCTTTTCGTTTAAATCTACTGTAGCTATTAAGTTATCTACTTTTTTTGCTGAAGCATACATTGCTGCTTCCCAAATTTGACCTTCTTGTAACTCTCCATCTCCATGTAAAGAATATACTATCTTGTCATCTCCATTTAACTTTTTAGCTTCGGCAGTTCCAATAGCTACACTCATTCCTTGACCTAAAGATCCTGAAGCAATTCTTACTCCTGGTAAGTCCTCATGTGTAGTTGGATGCCCTTGTAAACGAGAATCTAATTTTCTAAACGTAGCTAATTCTGCTACTGGAAAATATCCACTACGAGATAAAACACTGTAAAATACAGGTGAAATATGACCATTTGATAAGAAGAATACATCTTCATTGGTAGCGTCCATATCAAAATCAGTAGAATAACTCATGATATCCTGATATAAACATGTTAAAAATTCAGCACATCCTAAAGAACCTCCTGGATGCCCAGAACTAACGGCATGTACCATACGTACGATATCTCTACGAACCTGTTGTGTAAAATCTTGCAGTTGTTGTGTTGTTGGCATTTTTATTTCATTTTATACCGACAAAAGTAACAGTTTATAAAACAATTGCCAATTACTTTTTTAATAAAAAAGAAAAGGGTTCAAATATTAAAAATTTTCTTTTTCGTTCAAATTTTCCCTTCGTTTGTTTTCTTTACTCTAAGTTATATCGAACCCTCTTTTTCTCAGTGTTAAAAAGGTTTAACTTGTTACCCTTAAAAAACAAAAAATCACGTTTTCTGCTTTTTCTTTTTAGCAGCGGGGAATAATACATTGTTTAAAATTAAACGATAGCCTGGAGAAGTTGGATGTAAATCAAGTTCTGTCTTAGGATCTCCTACCCTGTGCTGATAATCTTCAGGATCATGCCCCCCATAAAAAGTAAACATACCTTTTCCTTTGGTTCCATGAATATAGCGTCCTTCTCCATTATTCTTATTTTCTCCTAAAACAATAATTGTAGATTTGATAGTATTTCGGTCGAATGAAGTTGTTTGCCCCATAAACCCTTTAACTAACAAAGTATGGTTTTGAGTTAACATCGTAGGTACTTGATCCCATTTTGCAGAAAACTCTTTCAAAGAAAAATAATCTGTTTCTTTTTTTATTCTACGTTTACGTGTCATATCTATTGATGAAAACTCATAAGTTGTAGGATTCCTTATCAATTCGAAATTTTTAAATGCAAGTGTCTTATTAAAATTTATTTTCGATTGGTAGTTGGGTTCTGAAGGATCTCCATCAAACATGGTTTCACAAATATCTACACCATCAGATGCCAATGCTATATCAAAACTATCGGTTGCAGAACACATAGCAAACATAAAACCTCCTCCTATTACATAATCTCTGATTTTTTTTGCTACATCTCCTTTTGCTTTAGAAACTTTACTATATCCTAATTTCTTGGCTAAAGCTTCTGCATCTTTCTTTTGTTGTATATACCAAGGTGCAGTTCTAAACGCTCCATAAAAACGCCCATATTGCCCTGTAAAATCTTCGTGATGCAAGTGTAACCATTCATACAACAATAACTTATCATTAAGTACCTCTTCATCGTAAACTACATCAAACGGGATTTCTGCATACGTTAATACCATAGTAACTGCATCATCCCAAGGCATTTTATCTTTAGGAGAATATACCGCTATTTTGGGTGCTTTTTCTAAGGTTACCGCTTCTTGATTTTTAGAAGGCGAAGAAATCTCCTCTAAAATCAATTTGGATTTTGTATCGGAGATAATTTGATATGAAACACCTCTAATTTTACACTCATTCTCAATAGCTTGATTATTCTCCATTAAAAATGCTCCTCCATCATAATTCAATAACCATTTTGCTTTTAACCCATTTTGTAAAGCATAATAAACAATACCATATGCCTTTAAATGATTTTTCTGATTATCATTACTCATAGGTATGTAAATAAATGACGCCCAAATAGTATTAGAGCACAGCAAAAATAATAGTGTATATAGTATTTTTCTCATATCTAAAAACTAAAATACACAATTACATTCAAGTAATTGTGTATTCTATTATATTTTAAGTTTTATTTAAAATTTAAAAAGGAACATCATCTCCACCCATAGGACCAAATGCGTCTTCTGGAGAGGTGAAGTTACTCGAAGAAACTTCGTCATTAAAACCTGTATTCATACTCGATTGGAATTCACTACTAAATCCTTCTTCTAGATCTGAGAATTTTGCCAAGTGTCCAGTAAACTTTAAACGAATATTATCTAAACCACCATTACGATGCTTTGCAACAATAAATTCCCCTTGTCCCTCACATGGTGAATGATCATCATCATCCCATTCGGTCATACCATAATATTCTGGACGGAAAATAAACGATACAATATCGGCATCCTGCTCAATCGCTCCAGATTCACGAAGGTCAGAAAGTAAAGGACGCTTACTTCCTCCACGAGTTTCTACCGAACGTGATAACTGTGATAAAGCAATTACTGGAATATTTAATTCTTTACCTAAGGCTTTTAAGTTTCGAGAAATCGTAGAAATTTCCTGTTCACGGTTACCTCCTGCTCCACCAGCTGTCATTAACTGTAAGTAATCAATAATTAATATTTTAACTCCATGCTGAGACACTAAACGACGTGCTTTTGCACGTAAGTCGAAAATTGAAAGTGCTGGTGTATCATCAATAAAAATAGGAGCATCTGAAAGTTTTTTAACCTTTACATTTAGTTGTTCCCATTCATGAGGTTCTAAATTTCCTTTTCTTAATTTTTCTGAAGTCAATCCTGTTTCAGAAGAAATCATACGGGTAATTAACTGTACTGATGACATCTCTAGAGAGAAAATAGCAACTGCATGGTTAAAATCAATAGCCATGTTTTTTGCCATGGAGATTACGAATGCAGTTTTACCCATACCAGGACGTGCTGCAATAATAATCAAATCGGAAGGCTGCCAACCAGAAGTAAGTGCATCTAATTTTGTAAAACCAGTAGCTAAACCACTCATTCCTTCCTTCGTAGAAATTTCTTGAATTTTATTTATCGATTGTTGAACTAACGAATCTGCTCTTTCAGCACCTTTCTTCAAGTTCCCTTGTGTTACTTCAAATAACTTCCCTTCTGCATCATCTAATAAATCAAATACATCTACTGTTTCATCATACGCATTTTCAATAATTTCTGATGAAATTGTAATTAACTTTCTTTGAATATATTTTTGAAGAATTACACGAGAATGAAACTCAATATGCGCAGACGATGCTACCTTTTGCGTTAATCCAATCAAATAAAAATCTCCACCAGCAATATCTAATTTACCATTCTTTTTTAACTGATTAGAAACTGATAATAAATCAATTGGTTCCGAATTCTGAAATAAGGCATATATAGCTTCATAAATCTCTTGGTGTCGCTTGTCATAAAAGGCGTCTGGATGTAAGATATCAATCACTTCATCAATCCCCTTCTTATCAATCATCATCGCTCCCAAAACCGCCTCTTCTAAATCTAATGCTTGTGGTGGTAGTTTTCCTTTTTCTAAGCTAATTATTCTTGATTTGTCAATTTTTGTTCCCCTAATAGATTGTGTTCTCTCCATAACAGCAAATGTAATTTTTTAAGATGATATTTATAGAAGCTCGCACTTATTTTATTTTGCACATTTTATGTAAATAAAAATGTTATTAACTTGTTGATAACGTTTATACTTTCTTATTTTTGGCTTTATGCGATACTCTAAAAAACATCTTTTTTTAAGTTTATTACTTCCTATTCAAGTGTTAATTGTGCAATTTTTAAGCCAACAACCTCACTTCATTGAAAAATATTATAGTAATGGGATGTATCCCTACATTTCTAGTTTTTTTCGTATTCTTTTAGGTTGGATTCCTTTTTCTTTTGGAGACGTATTGGGTCTCGTACTCCTCTTTCTTTTATTGAAGGCAATCTTTAAACTGATTACTACTAAAGGTAAGAATTTTATACCACAAATACTAAAATTTACAAGTATATTATCAATTGTTTATTTCTGTTTCTATACCTCTTGGGGCTTCAATTATTTTAGAGAACCTTTAGCTAAAAATTTAGGGTTAAAGCAAAGTGAATATACCAATGAACAATTAATTAAAACCACCCAAATCATAATTGATCAACTAAACAGAATTCAATTACAAATTACTAAGAATGATAGTTTAGAAGTCATAGTACCATACACCCAAAAAGAAATATACCAATTGGCTCCTCAAGGTTTTCAGCAATTATCAAAAAAACTACCACAATTAACCTATAAATTTTCTTCTGTTAAAAGCTCTTTAGTAAGTTTGTTTCAATCATATAATGGTACCTCAGGGTACATCAATCCAATTACTGGTGAAGCCCAGATTAATGATATGATTCCTAAAACAGGGTATCCTGCTACTACATGTCATGAAATGGGACATCAAATAGGATGGTCAGCAGAAAATGATGCGAATTTTGTTAGTTTTTTGGCCTGTATAAATAATGAGGATATTTATTTTCAATATTCGGGGTATCGAATGGCATACAGGTATTGTATCATAGAACTTTCTAAAAGAGATAAAACCCAAGCTGATACAATAAAAAAAATGGTTCATAAAGGAATTTACAAAGATTTTAAAAGTAGTTATATCCATTGGAAACAGTTTGAAAATCCTATAGAACCCTATTTGAAAAAAGGATACAATTCTTATTTAAAAGCTAACAACCAAGCACAAGGGATAAAATCGTATAGTTATGTGGTAGATTTGTTGATTGCTTATTTTGAAAAACAAGCACTTTAAATACATAAAATTAGCTATTTTTGAGCTTCAAAATTTATTATAAATGAATCAACAACATATTATTGATAGATTTATCAAGTACGTTACTATAGATACTGAGAGTGATCCAAACAACCCTGCTTTTCCAAGTACTGAAAAACAATGGGATTTAGCACGTGTTCTTGAACAAGAACTAAAAGAGATTGGAATGGAAGATGTGGAGCTCAATGAAAACTGCTATTTAATGGCTACTTTACCTAGTAATTTAGACTACGAAGTACCTACCATTGGTTTTGTTGCTCATATTGATACTAGTCCTGATTTTACGGGAGCTAATGTGAAACCACAAATCCACGAAAATTATGACGGTAAAGATATTTTGTTAAACAAAGAACAAAATATTGTTTTATCACCAGATTATTTTGAAGACTTACTACAATACAAAGGACAAACTATTATCACTACAGATGGTACTACGTTATTAGGTGCTGATGACAAGGCTGGAGTTACTGAGATTGTTTCAGCAATGGAGTATTTAATTCAAAATCCACAAATAAAACATGGTAAAATAAGAATTTGTTTTACTCCAGATGAAGAAGTTGGTAAAGGAGCACATTTGTTTGACGTAGAAAAATTTGGTGCAGAATGGGCCTATACAATGGACGGAAGTCAAATTGGTGAATTAGAATATGAAAACTTTAATGCAGCGGGTGCTACTGTTACCATTGAAGGAAAAATTGTTCATCCTGGGTATGCAAAAGGTAAAATGATTAACTCTATGTTAATTGCAAGTGAGTTTATCAATGCTCTACCAGAAGATGAAGTACCTGAAAGAACTTCTGGTTATGAAGGTTTCTTCCACTTACACCACATGGAAGGTGAAGTTGAACAAACAAAACTACATTATATCATCCGTGACCATGATATGGATCAGTTTAACAACCGTAAGAAAGCAATGTTAGACTTGGCGGAGGTATTGAATGCTAAACAAGGTAAAAAGTTGATTTCTGTAGAAATTAAAGATCAATACTTTAATATGAAGGAAAAAGTAACTCCTGTAATGCATATTGTAGATGTTGCTGAAGAAGTAATGAAAGATATGGGAATTACTCCATTAATTAAGCCAATTAGAGGAGGTACAGATGGTTCTCAACTATCTTACAAAGGTTTACCTTGTCCAAATATTTTTGCAGGTGGACATAATTTCCACGGACGTTATGAGTATGTGCCAGCAGAAAGTATTGTAAAAGCCAGTGAAGTAATTGTTGGAATTGCAGAAAAAGTGGCTATAAAGTTTAAGTAAACAATAATTATTCTGTTATAAATTAAAAGCACTGGTGTACACCCAGTGCTTTGTTTTTTTATGACATTTTCCACCCCTTAATGAAAATATCATAATACTTGAAATAAATCCCCTTATTTTTATTTCGTTACAAATATCTCTACTTTCCAAAACTATTCAATAGGTTATTTCCCCTTTATAAGGGGTATAAACATCTTTATTTCACAAAAAAAAACGATTTGTTTATTTCTTTAATTTAATTGGCTCGATGAAGCTCTCATTCTACTTTTACCTTCCAAATAGTAAAAAAATGGATAGAAACAAATTATTGAAATTGACAGAGACTTATGGAAGTCCGTTGTATGTGTATGATACCGATGTGATTAAAAATCAATATAAGAAAATCACTACTGCTTTTTCAAAGGTCAAACATGTTAAAATAAACTATGCGGTAAAAGCCTTATCCAATGTAAACATTCTTAAAGTATTTAATACTTTAAAAAGTGGTTTAGATACAGTTTCTATTCAAGAAGTAAAACTTGGTTTACTAGCTGGATTTGAGCCAAAGAATATTATATATACGCCAAACGGAGTTTCTCTGAAAGAAATTGAAGATGTTGCCAAATTAGGTGTTCAAATAAACATTGACAATCTTTCTATTTTGGAGTTATTTGGTCAAAAACATCCTAAAATACCTGTTTGTATTCGTATTAACCCACATATTATGGCTGGAGGAAATAGTAAGATTTCTGTAGGACATATAGATTCTAAATTTGGTATTTCAATTCATCAGGTACCACATATTAAAAGAGTTGTTGAAAACACGGGGATGCGTATAAACGGAATCCATATGCACACGGGGTCTGATATATTAGATATTGATACCTTTTTACGCGCAACTGAGATATTATTTGAAGTTGCTAAACAATTCGACAACATAGACTTTATTGACTTTGGTAGTGGATTTAAAGTTCCCTATAAAACTGGTGATATATCCACTAACATTGAAGAGCTTGGAACTAAATTATCAAAGCGATTTAATGAATTTTGTAAAGAGTATGGTAAAGAATTGACTTTAATGTTTGAACCAGGTAAATTTTTGGTAAGTCAATCTGGATATTTTCTTGCAAAAGTAAACGTCATAAAACAAACCACATCTACAGTTTTTGCTGGTATCGATTCTGGTTTAAATCATTTGATTAGACCTATGTTTTATAATTCTTATCATCAAATTGAAAACCTTTCTAACCCTAAAGGTCGTGAGCGTTACTATAGTATAGTTGGTTATATCTGTGAAACAGATACTTTTGGGTCTAATAGAAGAATAAATGAAATTGCTGAAGACGATATCCTATGTTTTCACAATGCAGGTGCTTATTGTTATTCAATGGCTTCAAACTATAACTCGAGATATAGACCTGCTGAAGTAATGTTATACAATGGAAAAGATTATCTAATAAGGAAAAGAGAGACTTTCGATGACATTATTAAAAATCAAATCGAAGTTTCTCTTTAAAACAACAAAAACTCTGACTTGGGTAAGTCAGAGTTTTTTTTAAAATATAACCAACCCCTCAAAGATTATATTTTAAACGTTCGTAATAAAGTCCCCTATCTTTATTTACCTAACAAATATCTCTATTATTTTTATGTTTTTATAAGGAAAATCCCCCTTATTTTCGTTTTAAAACTAAAAACTGCCCTAAAAAGGACAGTTTTTTATTAACAATTGTAAGTTATTTCTTAGAATATATAACGTAATCCTAACTGCATTTGCCAACGCGATTGTAAACTTGTATCTGGTACAAAAGTCGTTGTTAAATTTGGATCAAACGTATAGGTCGGTGTTAATGTATTTTGATCTACCGACACACCTAAAGGTTGTACATTTCCAACTTGTTGCACAACACCCCATTCTGAGTTTATTAAATTTCCAAAGTTTAATATGTCCAAACTAATTTGTATTGTATTTTGCTTTCCTTCGGCAACATTGATATTGAAATCTTGTAAAATTTTCACATCCCAACGACTTCTCCACGGTGCCAAAGCTCCATATCTTTCAACATATTGACCTCTTCTTCCACTTAAATATTCATCTTGAGCGATATATTGCTTCAATCCTTCACGTTGAACTGTTACCGGATTATTTGAAGTATCAAAATTCATTTGATCTATTTCCGCATCTGTTGGAACATATAAAAGATCGTTTAATACAGATCCATCATTATTTATATCTCCTCCATAAGTATAATTAAACCTTCCTCCTTTTGCATATTCAAAGAATGTAGATATTGTGGTAGCAAATTTATCTCCTCCGTATGTAAACTTCTTAGAAGCTACTCCAATAACTCTATGAGTGTCTCCATATTTAGAAAATGCTAAAACATCATTATTAGCATTCCCTACAACCGGGTTAAAAGCAAAAGCATCTCCTGTAATTTCCGCTTCAATAGAGTTCACATCTTTCGAATTTAAATAACTGTATGCAACATTAGCGTACAGTCCATTTTCAAATGACTTTTCTACCTTTATAGAGGCATTTATAACTCTTCCTTTATCTGAGTTGGTAAATACATACGCATTATTCCCTACATCTCCAGGTAAATAGACCGCTCTGTTATCTCCTCCTCCATTTAACATTCCTGATGGATTTCTTAGTCCCCAGTTTTGTACATGCGCTCCATTAATATCTTTAGTATACGCCACATCTCCAGTTACTACAAATCCATTGTCAAATTTGTAGTCTGCACCAATGTTGGTTCTCCACACCTGTGGAAATTGGAATTCAGGATCTACCATTTGGTAGAAAAATGCATTAGGATTTGCTATTTGATTTCCTAACCACACAAAAGGTAAACGTCCTGTAAATAATCCAGTACCTCCTCTAATTTGTAATTTCTTTTCTCCATTTACGTCCCAATTAAAACCAAATCTTGGTGAAATTAGCCATTCGTTCGTTGGCATATCTCTATTATCTAAAAATACAGTTTCGTTAGTATTTGGGTTTTGATATGGAATATTTGGAGCAAAACAACAGGCATTATCAATAACTTCCTGTGCTTTTTCAGCAGAATCAAAGAATAATGGTTTATCAAAACGAACTCCAAAAGTCAATTTTAAATTATCATTTACTTCCCATTCATCTTGTACATAAAATGCTAGTTGACCTACATTCGTTTCGGCCAATGCCCATCCTCCTGCATTTCCTATTCCATTACCCGATAATGAGTTATTCGCAGCTATAGCGGTGTCAAACTGCGCCTGATAGTTAGCTACTAAAGCTGCTTCCGCAACTGGATCGCCTATAGTAGCTCTAAAATCATTAATGGTACCTGATGGAAAGAACACTCCTTGTGCTCCATATACACCTAAATTAAATGAATTATCGAACATGAACTTTTCAAAAGAAAAACCTATAGTAATCGTATGATCTCCTTGAAAAAAGTTCATATTATTTGTTAATTGAAATACTTTCTGATCTAACCTATTATTAATTGAAAATGGTTCATGACCCGCTATAATATAGTTTGAACTAGCATTCTCATCTAAAATAGTAATAGTTGGTGCTGGTGATGATAAAGCGTTTCTAAAATCATCGAAATGTGTATATCCAACCTGTAATTTATTCGTTGTAGTTTCATTAAATGTAGAGTTCAATTCTACTAAGAAAGAATCTATATTATTGTTGATTTCGTATCCAGTATTTTCAAATTGTAACGTTGTAGCGCTTGGGCCTCTAAACCCTAATGCCGTTGGATGTGCAGGTTTTTCTTTAGAAGCACGTAAGAAATTATATATAAATGCTAAACGGTGCTTCTTATTAATATTCCAGTCTAATTTAAAAATTCCTTTGGTTGATTCTGAATCAAAGGTAAACCCTTGAAAAGCTCCAGGGTTATACTTTTGTCCATTCCCTATATCAACTTGTGACAAGATATTACTTACTAACTGTAGATCTGATGCTAAAACTCTCGATTCGTTGATAGCTCCTGAGCCAGTATTTGGTTGAAAAGCTGATCCTAAATCTTCTCGTAAGTCTTTTTCAAAGTTTGCAAAGAAAAATAATTTGTCTTTGATTATTGGTCCTCCTAAACTTGCCCCATACTGTGTTTGTAATAACTTTGGTTTGAAAACTTCAAAACCATCTATTTTCCCTCCTGTAAAATCTTCATTTCGGTAAAAGCCATATACGGTTCCTTTGTATTCATTTGTTCCACTCTTGGTAACAGCATCTACAGATGCTCCTGTAAAACCAGAAAGCGTAACATCATACGGAGCAGTAGATACAGATATTTGCTCAATCGCATCTAATGATACTGGTTGCGAATCTGTTTGCCCACCTGGTGTAGCTGCATCTAATCCAAACGGATTATTAAAAATAGACCCATCTAAAGAGAAGTTGTTAAACTGATCATTTCTACCTCCAAATGAACCATTACTAGCTGTTGGTTCTAAACGAGTAAAATCTGAAGCAGAACGCGAAATAGTAGGTAAAGTCTTTAATTGAACTGCACTTACACTTGTTTGTGCTCCTGTTCTATCATTATTAAAAACTTTACTTTTAGAAGCTGATATTACAACTTCTTCCAGTTGTTCACCATCTTCAGCAAGCTTACCATTAATATTGGTCGTCTTTCCTAAGGTTAAAAATACATTGTTAACTTCTTGAGGTTTAAAACCTACATAACTGAATGTTATTTTATAAGGTCCCCCTACTCTTAAGTTCGGAATTGTATACTTTCCGTTATCCTGAGCTACTGCTCCAGACACTGTTCCTGTTGGTACATGCAGTACCACGATGTTTGCTCCAAATAATGGCTCCCCAGCATTATCTGTAACAACTCCTTTTATCTTAGATGTTGTAATCTGAGCACTAATACTGGCTACAAACATCAAGAAAAAGGAAAAGGTTAGTAATTTTTTCATAATTGAGTAATAATAATTTCTATTTCCGTTCTTAAAATTACACAATAAAAAAACCCGCTTTAAAAAGCGGGTTAATCTTTTATTAACAAGTATTTAACAATAAATTACTTTTCAGCAACTACTTCAAATACGATGTCAGCTACAACTGTTCTGTGTAAACGCACAGCAGCGTTGTATTTTCCTAATCTCTTTACGTTACCTCCAGTAACTTTGATAAATTTCTTATCAATTTCAGTTCCAGCTTTAGCTAAAGCCTCAGCAACGTTAATATTGTTAACTGAACCGAATAATTTATCTCCAGATCCTACTTTAGAAGCAATCTTTAACTCATAACCTTTAACAGTTTCAGCTAATTTAGTAGCATCTTCTATTAATTTAGCTTCTTTATAAGCACGTTGTTTTAAGTTTTCAGCTAAAACTTTCTTTGCAGAAGAAGTAGCTAAAATTGCATATCCTTGTGGGATTAAGTAGTTACGACCATAACCATTCTTAACAGTTACGATATCGTCTTTAAAACCTAAGTTTTCTACGTCTTGCTTTAATATCAATTCCATAATCGTACTGTTTTATTATTTTAACATATCACCTACGTATGGCATTAAAGCTAAGTGACGTGCTCTTTTAATAGCTTGAGCCACTTTACGTTGGTATTTTAAAGATGTTCCTGTTAAACGACGAGGTAAAATTTTACCTTGCTCATTTACTAAATACATTAAGAAGTCAGCATCTTTATAATCGATGTACTTAATACCGTTTTTCTTAAAACGACAGTATTTTGCTTCTTTTTTAGTTTCAATGTCTAAAGGAGTTAAGTATCTTACATCTCCTTGTTTTCCTGCTCCTGCTTGTTGATCAATTGATGCCATTTCTTACTTTTTTTCAGATTTAACACGGTTTCTTCTCTTCTCTGCCCAAGCAGCTGCGTGCTTGTCTAACTTTACAGTTAAGTAACGCATAACGCTATCGTCACGTCTGAACTCTAATTCAAACGGAGCTATAGCCTCACCTGATACTTTGTACTCAAATAAGTGATAAAAACCACTTTTTTTCTTTTCAATTGGATATGCTAATTTCTTTAAGCCCCAATTTTCTTTGTGGATCATTTCGGCACCCTTGCTAGTCAATAAGTCCTGAAACTTTTGTACTGTTTCCTTTATCTGAGTTTCAGATAAAACGGGATTCAAAATGAAAACAGTTTCGTAATGATTCATAATTATTTATTTAAAAAATTAATTTTAAGCGTGCAAATATACAAAGTTTACATTAATACTTCATTATTAATTTAAAGTATTTTTCATTAAGTTTGTTACATCATCCCTTTAATTTTTTAACATGAACGTTCCTGAACTACCCAATCTTATTCATTATGCAATTCCATTTTTTGTATTAACTGTTATTATTGAAGTTATTTTAACAGTAAAAGTAAAAATGGAAGATTATGAATATAAAGATGCAATTACTTCCATAACTATGGGACTCGGGAATGTATTTATTGGATTGTTTACAAAAGGAATCATTTTAACATTCTTTATTTTTTTATATCAATTTCGATTTTTTACACTTCCGTTTGCTTGGTGGACTTGGGTTATACTGCTATTTGCAGAAGATATTTGTTACTATTGGAATCATAGAATAGCTCATGAGAGTAGATTGTTTTGGGCCAGCCATGTAGTACACCACTCTTCTCAAAAATACAATTTAAGTACCGCTTTACGTCAAACATGGTCTGGGAGCTTTTATACTTTTATTTTTTGGGCTCCTCTACCACTTCTAGGCTTTCATCCTATTATGATTTTAATGCAAATGAGTATTTCTTTACTGTATCAATATTGGATTCATACCGAATTAATTGATAAACTTCCTAGATGGTTTGAAGCCATCTTTAATACACCTAGTCATCATAGAGTGCACCACGCTACCAATCCACAATATTTAGATAGAAATCATGCTGGAATATTTATTATTTGGGATAAACTCTTTGGAACTTTTGAACCAGAAGTAGAAAAACCTATTTATGGTTTAGTTACCAATATTAATACTTATAATCCATTGAAAGTAGCATTTATAGAATGGTTTAATATGTTTAGTGATATCTTCACCAGCAATACATCTTTATGGAAAAGATTTCTGTACCTAATTAAACCTCCTGGATGGAAACATGATGGAACAGGAAAACTTTCTACTGACTTAAGAAAGGAATGGGAAAAAACAAAAAAAAGAGAAGCTCTTTAAGCTTCTCTTTTTTTAATTTATATCAAAACGAACTCCTAATGATATATTTCTAGTATCAGTATCTTTAAAGAGAGGATTTAAGTCGTACTTAGCATATAAACTATAACCTCGATAACCAAAATATGCACTTAAACCGTAATTCACTGTATTCATATTAAAGTTCGATTTCTGAACTTCTTCTACCTTAACTCCTTCTGTATTTACATATTCTAAATATTGTCTTGTTCCTAATTTAAAACCTACAAAACCTCCAATTCCAAATCTAACCGATTTATGCGTTCTATCGCCTATTTGACCGTTAGAATATTTTCTGTTTTTCGAAAAGTCAAATTCTAAATGCATTGGAAAAGTCATCTGTACATGGCGTAATCTACTTTCTGACAAAGAATTTGGATTTACATTTAAAACTGTTTGATCTCCATTTATTTCATGAAATTTATTTCCTTCTGCTCTTAAATTATTCCATAGAAATGAAAAACCATACTTAAAATATGTTTTTGACGCTTCTTTGCTTAATCGCGTTTTCCAAGTAAAACCTAATTCATAAAAATGTGATTGCCAAAACTTATATTCTGAATCATTTAATGAACCAAATTTGTGGTTTTCTAAAACATTGTTAACACCTAGTGCAAAAACAATTTGAGTAGTTGTTCTTTTATTTCTTCTAAGACTATCTCTTTTACGTTCGTCTCTTTCAGAAAAATCTAATTTAAATTTTGCACCTCCTATACTAAAAGTATTTTCATCTTCGTTACTAGTTGCTATTTTTCCATCTACTTTATCTTGTACTAAGCCTTGTAATTTAATTTCTTGTACACCTACCAACTGCTCAATTCTTTGTGCATGGTACTCAGCTGCCTTCTTTTTCAATTCAACTGCATTTTCCTGCGTTATTTCATTGTTACTCGCTTTTAAGTTAATTTCTTTCACTTTTGTTTTTAGCGAGTCTTTCTGTTCTTTAGTTATTCTTTCAATTTTTATCGAAATTTTTCTAACTTCTTCTTCAAAATTTTTCTCTTGAGATTGGGCAATAGTTGTTACAAACAACACTAAAAATAGTATTCTTTTCATTTTAATAATTTTTAAGTTTAACTAAGTTTTTTTAGATAATTTATTATCTATCTATTAATGGTAAGCGCTTATTTATTTCTCTCTGTAAAGGCTACAGCTATATCTGAAATTTTAACCTTTAATTTTTGCATAAAGTTTCCTTTAAATTCTTCATCATCAATATTTCTCTCTATTTCGGCTAAAATTGTCTCTGGGCTAACGGTTAAATTAGATTTTCTTAATTCCAATTTAATAGCTTTAAAAACATCCTCTCTATTTACTTTATGTCTTGCGTAATATTCTTTAACTTCCTCTTCCGTATGGGTTACCGCAAACAATAAATCCTCACTATTTACTTTTATTCTTAAGTTAGATGCTTTATTGGCTGGAACTAGTTTATTCTTAATCTCTCTAATTTCAATTTGACTCTTTGTTGTTTGAGGTATAACATTTTTTACTTCCTCAGCTATCATCTCAGTGTTTTCTATTTCAACATTCTCTACAATTAGCTTGTCAAACTTTACTTCTTCATTAACCTTGTCAATTGTTTTTTCCACTTTTCCCGTTACATTTTCAGTCAGTTCAACACTAGCAATTACCTCTTCATTTGTAACTGTTGCCTCTATTCCATTCATCTCTTTAATAGATGGTAACTCTTCACTTTTCATATTTTCGTTTGCCTCTGTATGAACAATGATCTCTTCTGGTATTTCAACACTATCTTCTTTTAAAAAGTAAAAAGTAGTTAAACCTATTAAGAGTACTATACTCGCGGCAGACATCAAATGAAACCTTTTCCTTTTCTTCTTTGCTTTATGTTCGTCTAATTGCGTATTCAAACGTTCCCAAGCCGAAGAAGAGGGTGTAAATTCTCTATTCTTTAATCTCTTTACTATTTCTTTATCTATATTATTTATTGACATGCTTTACTTGATTCATTTTTTGATAATGCGCTTGTAACCATTTACGAGCTTTAAACAACTGAGATTTCGATGTGCTTTCCGAAATATTTAATTTCTTAGCTATCTCAGAATGTTTGTATCCTTCAATTGCATATAAATTAAACACCAACTTATACCCTTCTGGTAATTGATCTATCAGCTTCTGTATATCCTCTACGGCTGTATTCTCAATACTTTCCGTTTGAAATTCGTTGAGTACATAATCTTCATCTGGAAAAACAACAAATTTCTTTTTACGCAAATAACTAATACAGGTATTGACCATTATTTTACGTATCCATCCTTCCAAGCTTCCTTCTTCTTTAAAGCTTTTAATATTTGTAAACACTTTAAAAAAACCTTGTAACATTAAATCTTCTGCGTGATGCATATCTTTCACATATTGTCTGCATACTCCCAACATCTTTGGAGCATATTGTTCAAACAACTGTTGTTGAGCTTCTCTATTCTCTTTCTTAGCTTTTTTAACAAGCGTTGTTTCTTTTTTATGTAATGAAATAATTTTCAACTTAATTTTTCTAAGTTTTTTGTCCTTACAAATATATAGACTACATGTTTTTAAAAAAGGTTGCCTTCACACAAAAAAAAAACTCCAACTTTTTCTAAAGCTGGAGCATCCATATCATTTCTGCAATGATATTTCGGGGGGACTTCAATATATTTTACAATTATTTTTTCCTTTATATCAAATGTTATTGCTAATTTACTATTAAATCTAACTTCTAAATAGGGAAAAACACTGTATGTGTCGAATTTTTCGACGAATAAAAAAAATTAAGATTCCCTTAACATTTTATTTCTAAAACTTGCTCAGTAATTTTCTTTGTTTTACTTTTAATCTATGACATATACAGCAACGATAGAAGAAGAGAATAAAGAGATAGCAAATCGTTATAAAGATTTATTAAAAGGGACGTATCAAACCTTATCTGAGGAAGATAAAAAATTGATTCGTAAAGCTTTTGATATAGCTGTTGAAGCGCATTCTGAACAACGAAGAAAAACAGGTGAACCTTACATTTACCATCCTATTGCAGTAGCAAAAATAGTCGCTTACGAGATTGGTTTAGGAGCCACCTCAATTGCTGCAGCATTGTTACATGATGTTGTTGAAGATACGCATTATACCATTGATGACATGGAGCGTCTTTTTGGTGAAACCATTGCTAGAATTGTAAGTGGTTTAACCAAAATTTCTAATCTAAAAAAAGAACAAGACTACTCTATCCAGGCAGAAAACTTTAGAAAAATGCTATTAACCCTACATGATGATGTTCGTGTAATACTTATAAAAATAGCAGATAGATTGCACAATATGCAAACTATGGACGCAATGCCAGCGCACAAGCAGGTTAAAATTGCATCTGAAACCTTATATATTTATGCTCCTTTAGCACACCGCTTAGGGTTGTACAACATAAAAACTGAACTAGAAGACTTAGGTTTAAAATATACTGAGCCTGATGTTTATAATGATATTTTATTAAAAATTAAGGAGAGTAAAGAAGATCAACAAAAATATATTGATAGATTTACTGGTGTCTTAAAAGAAGCTTTAGATAAAGAGAATTTTAAATACGAAATTAAAGGAAGGTTTAAATCCATTTTTTCGATACGCAGAAAAATGCGTAAACAAAATGTTTCTTTTGATGAAGTTTACGACAAATTTGCTATTCGAATTATTTACGAGCCTTTATCGAGAGATGAAAAATTTGATGCTTGGAAAATATATTCGATTGTTACAGATTTCTTTAAACCTAACCCTGCTCGACTTAGAGATTGGATTTCTCAACCTAAATCTACTGGTTATGAGGCTTTACATATCACCGTTATTGGGCCAGAGTCTAAATGGGTTGAAGTACAAATTCGTTCTGATAGAATGGATGAGATTGCAGAAAAAGGTTATGCCGCTCACTTTAAGTATAAACAAGGTAGTATAACTGAAAATGGTCTTGAGGGTTGGTTGAATAAATTAAAAGAAACATTAGAAAATCAAAGTTTAAATGCTGTTGATTTTGTGGAAGACTTTAAACTGAACTTATATGCCAAAGAAATATATGTATTTACTCCCAAAGGAGATTTAAAATCTTTACCAAAAGGAGCCTCTGCATTAGACTTTGCTTTTTCAATTCATACAGATGTTGGTCTAAAATGTAGAGGGGCTAAAGTTAATGGTAAATTAGTACCTTTAAGTTATGAGTTAAATAGTGGTGATCAAGTAGAAGTGCTTACTGCTAGTAATAATAAACCGAATGTTCGTTGGCTAGATTTTGTATTAACTGCGAGAGCTAGAACAAAAATTAAATCTGCCTTAAAAGCCGAAGAGAAAAAGATTGCGGAAGAAGGGAAGGCTATTTTAATGCGTAAACTTCGTCATTTGAAAATAACTCCAAATGAAAAAACTATACATGAGCTAGCTTCATATTTCAACCTGAAAACTAGTTTTGATTTATTTTTTAGAATAGGAAATGGTGCTATTGACAATACACAATTAAAAGAGTTTGTTGCACAACGTAACAGTACCATTATGAACTTCTTTAAAAATCCTTTTAGAAGAACTAGTGGAAAAGCCATTACTGATAAAGAAGAAGTAACTAGTAAATATGATGCTTTAGTTTTTGGAAAAGATGAACAAACACTAGATTATACCTTAGCTAAGTGTTGCGCACCAATTCCAGGAGATAAAGTTTTTGGTTTTGTAACAATTAATGAAGGAATAAAAGTTCATAAAAACGATTGTCCTAATTCTATATCTCTTCAATCGAATTATGCTTATCGAATCATGCCTGCTAAATGGATTGACTCTACACAACAAGAGTTTACTGCCATTTTACATATTTCTGGACTAGATAATAAAGGAATCGTTAATAACTTAACAAGAATTATATCTAACTCTATGGATGTATTTATTCACAGTATAAATATCTCAGGAAATGATGGAGTTTTTGATGGGAAATTATCTTTAAGTGTTAAGAATAAAGTACAATTAAACAAGTTGATTGATCGGATGAAAAAGGTTGAAGGAGTTCAAAAAGTAGAACGTGTTAATACTTTGTAAATATCATTCTAAAAATATCTGTTGTTTTTTCAGAAATAAGATTAAATTTGTCCTTTGGTAAAATATAAATAATGAGTAGTACTGTCGAAAATCAAGAAATTGTAAAAAAAGTGTTCACTTCTTTCTTAGAAGAAAACAAGCATAGGAAAACTCCTGAGCGTTTTGCTATTTTACAAGAGATATATGATGCAGATGAACATTTTGATATCGAATCTTTGTATATCAAAATGAAAAATAAAAATTATCGTGTCAGTAGAGCTACGCTGTACAACACTATCGACTTACTATTAGATTGTGGTTTGGTTCGTAAACATCAATTCGATGGCCAATCAATGGCTCGATATGAAAAGAGTTATTTTGACAAACAACATGATCACGTAATTTTAACAGATACAGGAGAAGTAAAAGAATTCTGTGACCCTAGAATTCAAATCATTAAAAAAACAATAGAAGAAGTTTTTGATATCGAAATACACAATCACTCCTTATATTTTTACGGTACTAAAAAGAAAAAAGACTAAAATACAACACCCAAAAATCAGCTTTCATTAAGTTGATTTTTTATTTTCAATAAACATAAAACAACACAAATAACACAACTAAATGGCTGTAGATTTATTACTCGGTTTACAATGGGGAGACGAGGGAAAAGGTAAAATTGTAGATGTACTTACAAAAAACTATGATATTATTGCCCGTTTTCAAGGAGGTCCAAATGCTGGACATACTTTAATTTTTGATGGAAACAAACATGTATTGCACACCATTCCTTCAGGAATTTTTCATAAAACAGCTTTAAACGTTGTAGGTAACGGAGTTGTTATTGACCCTGTTATTTTTAAACGCGAATTAGAAAATTTAGATGTTCATAATATCGACTACACATCTAAACTATTAATTTCTAGAAAAGCACATTTAATTCTTCCAACACACCGATTATTAGACGCTGCTTCTGAAACTTCAAAAGGAAAAGCTAAAATAGGTTCTACTTTAAAAGGTATTGGTCCAACTTATATGGATAAAACCGGTAGAAACGGAATGCGCGTTGGAGATTTAGAATTAGATAACTGGAAAGAAAAATATCGTGCATTAACAGAAAAACATATCAATATGTTGAATTTCTTTGATGTAGATATTCAATATGATTTAGAAGAGTTAGAAGCAGAATTTTCTGCTGGAATCGACAAGTTAAAAACTTTGCAATTCATCGATTCTGAAGAATTTCTTAATTCAGCAATTAAAGAAGGAAAATCAATTTTAGCAGAAGGAGCTCAAGGTTCTTTATTAGATATTGACTTTGGAACATATCCTTTTGTTACTTCATCTAATACAACTGCTGCAGGGGCTTGTACTGGTTTGGGAATTGCTCCTAATAAAATTGGAGATGTATTTGGAATTTTTAAAGCATACACTACTCGTGTAGGTTCTGGACCATTTCCTACAGAATTATTCGATGATAACGGAGCTACTATGGCTAAAGTAGGTCATGAGTTTGGAGCTACCACTGGTAGACCACGTAGATGTGGTTGGTTAGATTTAGTTGCTTTAAAATATGCTGTTCAAGTAAATGGCGTTACTCAATTAATGATGATGAAAGGTGATGTATTATCTGGTTTTGACACCTTAAAAGTATGTACTGGATATACATATAATGGTGAAGCAATCTCTCACTTACCATACAATATAGAACCAGAAAATGTAACACCTATTTATACTGAGTTCAAAGGTTGGCAAGCAGATTTAACAAAAATGTCAACTAAAGAAGAGTTACCACAAAACTTGTTAGACTATATTTCGTTTATCGAGAAAGAGACTGAAGTACCTATTAAAATTGTTTCAGTAGGTCCCGATAGAAAACAAACAATAATGAGATAATAAAAAAGGAGTTCAATTTTGAGCTCCTTTTCTAATTAACGACTATGGTTGAAGAATATTTATACAATATCAAAAAACAATTTCTATCCTATAAAGAAGTAGCTGATAAAGCCCTGAAACAACTTAATGAAGAAGACCTACATTGGACCTATAACAATGAGAGTAACAGTATAGCAATGTTGATGATTCATTTATCTGAAAACATGCTTTCAAGATGGACCGATTTTTTTACTTCTGATGGCGAAAAAGAAAATAGAAATAGAGATGCTGAGTTTGAGCCACAAAATTTAAACAAGGAACAATTAACAGCACATTGGGAAAAAGGTTGGAACTGTTTGTTCGATGCCTTAGACTCACTGAATGAATCTAATTTTAACACCCCTATTTACATAAGAAATAAAGAACATAAACTTATAGAAAGTATTTCAAGACAAATAGCGCACTATCCCTACCACATAGGTCAAATAGCTTATATAGGTAAGATGATTTTAAATGATCGATGGCAAACTGCTTCTATAGCCAAAGGAAAGTCTAAAGAATTTATACAAGCTCAATTTGAACAGAATAAAAAAGGAACTCATTAAATAGAGTTCCTTTTTTTATTATTTTGATTTTGCTGCTAAAATTTCTTCAGCAAATTTATTACACAATAAGAAGGTATCTCTAATATGATCAATCGTTGTTTTAGGATTAATCAAACACATTCTTAATACTACTTGTTTATTCAATATTGTAGTAACTAATAATGCTTCTTTAGATTCCATTACTCTTCTTGATATTTCTTGATTCAAACTATCTATTTCTTCTTCACTTAAGTTTAAACCAATTGGATTGTATCTGAAATTAATTACCGCTAAAGTAGCTGGTGAAATAATTTCCCAATTTCTACTTTTGCGAAGCATATCTTCTACATCATCTGCTAACTGAATATTGTAGGTTACGGCTTCCTTAAAAGCCTCTAATCCATATGTTTTAATAGACATATAAAACTTTAAAGCTCTAAATCTACGTGTTAACTGTACCCCATAATCATAAAAGTTAATCTCCGATTCATTCCCTTCAATATCTCTTAAGTATTCTGGCTTCTCACTAAACGTATTACTTAACCAAGAAGAATCTTTTACCAATAAGCATCCAATTTCATAAGGTTGATAAAACCATTTATGCGGATCTACTGTTAACGAATCAGCTCGTTCAATACCACGTAATGCCCTTGCTCCTTTATCAGATAAAATAGCGGCTCCTCCATATGCTCCATCTATATGAAACCACATATTTTCTGCTTCACAGATATCAGCGATATCATCTAATGGATCTACAGTTCCTGTATTAGTTGTTCCTGCTGAAGCAATAAAACAAAATGGTTGCAAACCTTCTAATCGGTCTTTTGCAATGGCATTCTTCAATTTGTTAATGCTAATTCTAAATTCAATATCGGTTGGTAATATTCGAATCTGTTCCTTTTTAAATCCAAGAACTCTTATGGCTTTAATATTAGAAGAATGGGCTTGATCAGAAAGATAAATTACTGCTTTTGAAAAGTCATCACCACATTTAATTCTTCTTGCCGTAACCAAGGCTGTTAAATTTGCCATAGAACCACCACTGGTAAATATACCTCCTCCTGCTTTTACAGGAAAGTTAAACATTTTTAATAACCAGTTCATAGTAACGATTTCTAACTCCGCTGCCGCAGGAGAAACAATCCATCCTCCAGAAAAAATATTAAATCCTGTTGCTAAACTATCTGCCATAGTACTTATATAATTACTAGGTCCAGGTACAAAAGAATAAAATTTAGGATGTGAAGTAACATTACTATATGGAATAACATTTTCCATTACAAACTCCAATACCTCATTAGGAGGCATTCCCTTATCAGGGGCTTCTTGTAAGAAAATCGAATCCATTTCCTTTCTTGTTGCTGATGTAACAGGTTTCTTATCTTCCAAGTTTGCCCAATGCTCAGCTATTAAGTCGACTATTTTATAACCATAGGCTTTCATTTCATCTATAGATAAATCAAAATGAGCGCTCATAATTTTGTTTATTTTTATAATTATACTGCAAAATTACGGAATACTATTTGCTTGTTATTTGATAAAGTATTTTAATTCTTTATTAAGAATAATAAAACATACTTTTCCTTATTTTTGTGTGATTAAATTTGAAACATTTTGAAACATTTCTTTCTGCTTATCTCGTTGTTTTTTTCAATGACGATTTTTTCTCAAACCAAACAGATTAAAATACTTTCTACCGAATTAAGTACTGCGGATGAAAAAAAATATCCTGGAGCAACCATTTTAATTGGAAGTGTAAAAATGTCTCATGAAGGCGCTACACTAGAATGTAAAAGAGCCTTATTATACAAAAAGGATAATCTATTTAAAGCACTTGGAGAAGTTGTTATTGAACAAGGAGATAGTATTATTCAATACAGTGATTTTGCTACTTATAGTGGAAATACAAAAATTGCTAAATCGTGGGGAAATGTAGAAATCAATGATAAAGAAATGAAGTTAAGTACGGATACACTTTATTTTGACAGGAAAGAACAAATTTTATTCTACCCAAATAACGGAACAATCAGAGATAAAAAAAATACGCTCAAAAGTAAACGAGGAACCTACTATTTAAAAGATAAAAAGTTTTCTGCACGTACTAATGTTACTGTTGTTAACCCAGAAAACAATTTAGAATCTAATCATTTAGATTATTATACCAATTCTAACTTAGCATATTTGTATGGACCAAGTACCGTTACAAACTTAAAAGATAGCACAAAAGTTTATGCCGAAAAAGGATTTTATGATACAAATACAGATGTTTCTTACTTTGTTAAAAATGCTAAACTCTTCTTAAAAGAAAGAACTGTCTTAGCCGACAGTTTATATTATGATAAAAGGAATGGTTTTGCTTCTGCTACCAATAGAATTAAAGTAATTGATACAGTTCAAAACATGGTAGCTAAAGGGAATTATGCCGAATTATACGAGTTAAAAGATTCTTTATTTATAATAGATAAAGCCGTTGCTATTTCAGTTTTAGATAAAGATTCTATGTATGTTGCTGGAGACAAAATTTTACTTACCGGTAAACCTGAAAAACGTATTGCTCGAATTTATAATAATGTAAAAATATTTAAGTCGGATTTACAAGGTAAATGTGATTCTATTCACACCAATCAAGCAACTGGTTTAACAAGAATGTTTAAAAACCCAATTCTATGGTCTCAAAACAGCCAAATTACAGGTGACAGCATTCAATTTTTAACCAATAAAGAAACAAACAAATTAGATTCTTTAAAAGTTATTCAAAATGCTTTCATGATTCAAAAAGATTCACTTGCCAATGATGTTTTTAATCAAATAAAAGGAAGAAACATTTTTGGTAAGTTTAAAGATAATGATTTGAGAACAATGCTTGTAAAAGGGAATGCTGAATCACTTTATTACAATCGAAATGAAGATAGTAAAAAGCTAGAAACCATTACAAAACAAACTTCAAGTGATATAGAGTTTACATTAGAAAAGAATGAAATCACTCAAACAAAATACTTCAAAAAACCCGAAGGAAAAACCTTTCCTCCTTCAGAATTCCCTGAAGAAGAGAAGAAATTTAAAGGGTTTATTTGGAGAGGTCCAGAACAACCTTTAACAGTAGAAGATATTTTTGTAAAAGATAACGTTACAATACCTTTAAAAAACACAAAAACACAATCTAGAATAGCTGTAGACAAAGCCAAAGATCAATTGAACAAAGAGTCTTTAAAGAAAGGAAGCGAAAAGCCTAACTTGAAAAAGTTCAATATCAAAAAACGTTAATACTTTGAAAAAGGAGTTTTTAAAATACCAAGGACAAACAACACCTCATCCTTTAGCTATAGAGATATCTAAAGCCAAAGGAAGTTATATTTACGATAGTAATGGTAAAGCTTTATTAGACTTTGTAGCAGGAGTTTCTGCGAATAGTTTAGGACATAATCATCCAAAGGTTAATCAAGCTATAAAAGCCCAACTAGAAGCCTATACACATGTAATGGTTTATGGAGAGTTTATTCAAAAACCTCAACTAGAACTTTGTAAAGCTATTGTGGCAACATTACCTCCTAGCTTATCTTCGGTTTATTTAGTCAATTCTGGTACCGAAGCTACTGAAGGAGCTCTTAAATTGGCCAAAAGATTTACTGAAAGAAGCGAAATTATAGCTGGAAAAAATGCGTATCATGGAAATACCCAGGGAGCCATGAGCGTTTGTGGAGCTGAACAACAAAACAGAGCTTTTCGACCTCTAGTTCCTGGTACTAAGTTTATTGATTTTAATAATGAATTAGATTTAGATAAAATTACTACTAAAACAGCAGCTGTTATTTTAGAAACCATTCAAGGTGGTGCAGGGTTTATTGAACCTCAAAATGATTATTTAGTAAAGGTTAAACAACGCTGTCTAGAAGTAGGCGCTTTGTTAATCTTAGATGAAATACAAACAGGAATTGGACGCACTGGAAAATTTTGGGGCTTTGAAAACTATCATGTAGTTCCAGATATATTTATTACTGGAAAAGGATTAGGTGGAGGAATGCCTGTCGGTGCTTTTGTTTCTAGTTATGAAATCATGAATACCTTAAAGGAAAATCCAAAACTAGGACATATTACCACTTTTGGAGGACATCCTGTAATTGCTGCTGCCAGTTTAGCTACAGTAAATGAAGTAACCTCTTCCAATCTAATGCAAGAAGCTTTAGAAAAGGAACAAATTATAAGAAACTATTTTAAAGACCATCCTAAAGTAAAAGAGATTCGTGGTAAAGGATTGATGTTAGCTCTATTAGTTGATACCCCAGAAATAGCATCTAGAATCATCTTAAACTGTATGGAAAAAGGACTTATTTTGTTTTGGTTATTGTTTGAAGGGAGAGCTATTCGCATAACTCCCCCACTAACTTTATCTAACAAAGAACTTAAAATAGGTTGTCAAATGATTCTTGACGAATTGGATGCTCTTTAAACCAAAAACTCAAATAAATTAGGCTTATCGTTTAAGTATTCTCCAAAGAAGTTTCGGTCTTTCATCCTGGCAATTAATGGATGAAGATCTTCTCTTTTTTCCAATTCAATTCCTACGACAGCAGGACCATTTTCTCTATTTGTTTTCTTTGAGTATTCGAAAAAAGTAATATCATCGTTTTTCCCTAATACATCCATCACAAACTCTTTTAAAGCCCCTGCTCTTTGTGGAAATCGGATGATAAAATAATGCTTTAAACCATTGTATAATAAAGCCCTTTCTTTTATCTCAGCAGTACGTGTAATATCATTATTACTGCCACTTACCACACAAACCACATTCTTTCCTTTAATTCCTTCAGAGAAAGTATCTAGTGCTGCTAAGGTTAAAGCTCCTGCTGGCTCCACTACAATGGCATCTTTATTATACATATCTAAAATTGTCTGACATACTTTTCCTTCTGGAACAGTAATCATATCAAACAAATTCTCTTTACAAATTTTATACGTTAAACCTCCCACTTGTTGAACGGCTGCTCCATCAACAAACTTATTTATCTTGTTTAACTTAACGTTTGTATTTTCTTTAAATGCCGATTGCATTGAAGGAGCTCCTGCTGGCTCTACTCCAATTACCTTAGTATTAGGTGATAATATTTTAAATACACTCGACAATCCTGACGCCAAACCTCCGCCTCCCACAGGAACAAAAACATAGTCTATAGGTGCATTATTACTCTGCTCAATAATTTCTAGAGCTACTGTTCCTTGTCCTTCTATAATCTTTTCATCATCAAACGGATGTACAAATGTTTTGCCAAGACTATCAGAAACATACTTCGCTGCATTGTAAGCATCATCAAAAGTATCACCAGTTAACTGAATATCTACATAGCTACCTCCAAACATACGTACTTGTTCTACCTTTTGTTTGGGGGTAGGTGAAGGCATAAAAATTGTACCCTGTATTTGCATTTTACTACATGCCAAAGCTACTCCTTGCGCATGATTTCCTGCACTAGCACACACAATTCCATTTACCAACTCATCGGGCTCTAACGAGCTTATTTTATTATAAGCCCCACGTATTTTATAAGAGCGTACTTGCTGTAAGTCTTCTCGTTTTAAAAACACATTTGCTTGAAACCTGTTAGAAAACGTAAAGTTTTTTAGCAATGGAGTTACAGCAACCACTTCTTTCAAAGTAGTTGCTGCCTCTTGTATAGCTGTTAGTTTAGGAAAATATGTTGTTGCTTCTAATTCCATATTAAGCCAAAACTGGTTCTTTTTCTTCTGTTTTGATTGATTTCATTGCGGTCATTGCAGAACGTAATACACTTCCTGTTTCTTCAATAGGATGATTTCTAATAGCATCGTTAACCTCAATTAATCGTTGGTTATCTACCTTTCCATTGGTACTAAATGATTGACCAATTACATCTGTTGAAACCGTTTTCATAAAGTCTTCTAATAAAGGTCTACATGCATGATCAAATAAATAACATCCATATTCTGCAGTATCAGAAATAATACGGTTCATTTCAAATAACTTCTTACGAGCAATCGTATTTGCAATTAATGGTGTTTCATGTAATGATTCATAATAAGCAGAGGCTTCTATAATACCTGCTTCTGTCATTGTTTCAAAAGCTAGCTCTACTCCTGCTCTTACAAAAGCTACTAACAATACGCCATGATCAAAATACTCTTGTTCGTCAATTTCTGAAGTCGTAGCCGCAGTTCTTTCAAATAAGGTTTCTCCAGTAGCTGCTCTCCATTGTAATAAATTAGCATCGTCGTTTGCCCAATCTTCCATCATAGTCTTAGAGAAATGTCCAGACATAATATCATCCATATGCTTATGGAACAATGGTCTCATAATATCCTTTAACTCTTCCGATAACTCAAATGCTTTGATCTTTGCCGGATTCGATAAACGATCCATCATATTGGTAATACCACCATGCTTTAACGCTTCTGTAATGGTTTCCCAACCGTACTGAATTAATTTAGCTGCATAACTAGCTTCAATTCCTTCAGCTACCATTTTATTAAACGATAAAATAGATCCTGTTTGTAGCACACCACATAAAATAGTTTGCTCTCCCATTAAATCAGATTTTACCTCAGCTACAAAAGAAGACTCTAATACACCTGCTTTATGACCTCCAGTAGCAAATGCATATGCTTTTGCTTGTGCTAAACCTTCTCCTTGCGGATCATTTTCTGGATGTACTGCAATCAAAGTAGGCACTCCAAATCCACGTTTGTATTCTTCACGTACTTCAGACCCCGGACATTTAGGTGCTACCATAATTACCGTTAAGTCTTTACGTACTTCCATTCCCTCTTCAACAATATTAAATCCATGAGAATATGATAAAGTTGCTCCTTCTTTCATTAAAGGCATCACTGTATTTACCACTCTTGTATGTTGCTTATCTGGTGTTAAGTTACATACTACATCTGCCTGTGGAATTAACGCTTCAAAGGTTCCCACTTCAAAACCATTAGAAGTAGCATTTTTATAAGACTGGCGTTGCTCTTGAATAGCTGCATCTCTTAATGCATACGAGATATCTAATCCAGAATCACGCATATTCAATCCTTGGTTCAATCCTTGTGCTCCACAACCAACAATCACTATTTTCTTTCCATCTAATGCTTTAATTCCATCTTCAAATTCAGAAGACTCCATAAATCTACATTTTGCTAACTGTGCTAACTGTTCTCTTAAAGAAAGTTGGTTAAAATAATTTTTCATTTTTATATGTTTAATGCTGTTTGTTTAATTATTTATTGATTTTAACATTTCAGAAACTGGCATTTCTTCCTTTGTAATGGCAATACGTCCTGAACGAACAAATTGCTTGATTCCATGTTTATTTAATTCGTGATATAACTCTTCTAATTCCTCTTTAGAACCCGATCTTTCTAAGACAAAAAAGTCTTTATTTACATTGATAATTCTCGACTTACTATTATTAATTACTTTTTGAATTTCATCATTGTCCACTAGTAAATCGGTACTTAACTTAAACAAGCAAGACTCTTGATAAACTGTTTGTTCATCATTATGGTAAAACGCTTTGATTACCTCTACCTGCTTTTCTATTTGACCAATAATTTTCTTAACCTTTGCTTCTGTCAATCTCACTAAAAGCGTAAATCTCGATACACTTTTAATTTCCGATTTAGATACATTGACACTTTCTATATTGATATGTCTTCTTTGGAATATTGCTGATATTCTATTCAATAACCCTACTGTATTTTCGGTATATATTGAGATCGTATATGTTTGTTTATTTTCCATAATAACTATTCTAATCTTACATCTGATACTGAACTACCTGTTGGAATCATAGGGAAAACATTGTCTTCCTTTTCCACACAAACTTCTAGGAAGTATGCCTCCTCGCTATTCATCATTTCTTGAACGGCATTTTCTAATTGTTCCCTTTGAGTTACTTTATTTGTTTTTAACTGATATCCTTTTGCAATGGCAATAAAATCTGGATTTACCATTTCTGTAGAGGCATAACGCTTGTCAAAGAATAACTGCTGCCATTGGCGTACCATTCCTAAGAATTCATTATTCAGTACTACAATTTTTACCGCAGCTCCTGTTTGTAAAATGGTTCCTAATTCTTGAATCGTCATTTGGTAACCTCCATCTCCAGCAATAGCTACTACTTGTCTTTCTGGTGCCCCCATTTTAGCTCCAATAGCTGCTGGTAATGCAAACCCCATGGTTCCTAACCCTCCAGAAGTAATATTACTTTTAGATTCTGTAAACTCAGCATATCTACTGGCAATCATTTGATGTTGTCCTACATCGGTTACAATGACTGCTTTACCTTCAGAAGCTTTATTGATTTCCTTAATTACTTCTCCCATGGTTAGCCCTTCCTTCGTTGGGTATAAATCATTCTTTATAACCTTTTCAAACTCTACTTGATCTAAGGCTCTAAATTCTTCCAACCACTCTTTATGATTCTTTTGAGCTATAAGCGGTAAAATTCCCGATAAGGTATCTTTTGAATTTCCTAATACAGCAACATCAGCATATACATTCTTATTTACTTCAGCTGGGTCTATTTCAAAATGAATTACTTTTGCCTGTGTCGCATAAGTATCTAAACTACCCGTAACACGATCGTCAAATCGCATTCCTACAGCAATTAATACATCACACTCATTGGTTAATTTATTAGGACTATAATTTCCATGCATTCCTACCATTCCTACATGTAATGGATGTTTGGTTGGTAAAGCTGAAAGCCCTAAAAGTGTCGATGCTGAAGGAATTCCTGCTTTTTCTATAAAAGCCTTAAACTCTTTCTCTGCTTCTCCCAGAATAACTCCTTGTCCCCATACAACAAAAGGTTTCTTTGCATTGTTGATTAATTCCGCTGCTGCTTTTAAGCTTTGGTTTTCAACATTAGGTTGTGCTTTATAACTACGAACAGAAGTACATGGATTATAGGCAAAATCTAATTCATCAAACTGTGCATTCTTTGTGATGTCTATCAATACAGGTCCAGGTCTACCTGAACGTGCTATGTAAAATGCCTTGGCAAATACTTCTGGTATTTCAGATGCCTTGGTTATTTGATAGTTCCATTTCGTAACCGGTGTAGAGATTCCAATGATATCTGTTTCTTGAAATGCATCTGTTCCTAATAAATGGCTCCCTACTTGACCTGTAATACAAACCATTGGTGTAGAATCTATTTGTGCATCTGCAATTCCTGTGATTAAATTGGTTGCTCCAGGACCAGAGGTAGCAATGGCTACTCCTACTTTACCTGTTGCTCTTGCATATCCTTGTGCCATATGCGTAGCTCCTTGTTCATGGCGAGTTAAGACATGATGTAATTTATCTTGATACTTGTATAATTCATCATATACCGGCATAATTGCCCCACCAGGGTATCCGTATAATAAATCAACTCCTTCTTCTAACAAACATTTTACTACGGCCTCAGCCCCAGAAACCTTTACAGTTTCCTTAGTTACTTTTTCTGTTAATGTTGCTGTTTTTGTTTTCATAAACTTAGCTTTATGCTATGTAGCCATTGGCTAGTGCTTCGTTTTCTATTAAATTTTAATACGACTCAAAATAAATTTGAATCTTAATTTTTCCCTCTTTGTATAAGATTAAAACTCGTCAGTTACACATCCGTTTGATGCAGATGAAACCGTTCTAGCATACTTGTATAAAACGCCACGTTTTGCCTTTAATGCTGGTGCTTTCCATTGGATTCTTCTTTCCAACAACTCTTCTTCAGAAACTTCTACATTAATCGTATTCGTTTCTGCGTTGATCGTAATAGTATCTCCGTTTTGAACAAGGGCAATTACCCCTCCTTCTTGTGCTTCTGGTGTAATATGTCCTACAACAAATCCGTGTGTTCCTCCAGAAAAACGACCATCAGTTATCAATGCTACATCATTTCCTAATCCTGCTCCCATAATAGCAGCAGTAGGTTTTAGCATCTCTGGCATTCCTGGTCCACCTTTAGGTCCTTCATAACGAATCACAACTACATCACCTTTTTCTACCTCTCCGTTTTTAATACCATCATTGGCTTCATACTCCCCTTCAAATACTTTGGCTTTTCCGGAGAAGTACAATCCTTCTTTCCCTGTAATTTTAGCTACAGAACCTTCTTTTGCTAAGTTTCCATATAACATGCGTAAATGCCCAGTTTCTTTAATAGGCGTTTCTACATCTTTGATTACTTCCTGCCCTTCCGTTAAACTTGGAACTTCCGCAAGATTCTCTGCAAGTGTTTTCCCTGTTACAGTCAAACAATCACCATGAATCAATCCTTTTTCATGTAAATATTTTAATACGGCTGGTGTTCCTCCAACCCTATGCACATCTTCCATCAAGTATTTACCACTCGGTTTTAGATCGGCTAAAAATGGAGTTTCATCTGAAATACGTTGAAAATCTTCTAAGGTAAACGCTACATTTGCTGCTTTAGCAATGGCTAAAAAGTGTAATACTGCATTGGTAGAACCTCCCATTACGGTAACTAAGCGAATGGCATTCTCTAAGGCTTTTTTAGTAACAATATCTGATGGTTTGATATCCTTTTCTAACAGCACTCTTAATGCTTCACCTGCCTTTACAGACTCTTCTTCTTTATTATTACTAATTGCTGGATTGGAAGAGTTATATGGTAAGCTCATTCCTAATGCCTCTATAGCAGAAGCCATGGTATTAGCGGTATACATTCCTCCACAAGCACCTGCACCCGGACAAGCTTTTTCAATAACGCTTTGGTATTCTTGGTTATCTATCTTTCCTGCTACTTTCTCTCCCCAAGCTTCAAAGGCAGAAACCACATCTAATTTTTTCCCATCATGACATCCCGATTCGATCGTACCTCCATATACCAATACAGACGGACGGTTTAAACGTAACATTGCCATCAATGCTCCTGGCATGTTCTTATCGCATCCTACCACCGTTACCAATCCATCATACGACATGGCTTGTACCACAGTTTCCATAGAATCTGCAATTACGTCTCTAGAAGGAAGTGAGTAACGCATTCCTGGAGTTCCCATAGAAATACCATCAGAAACACCAATGGTATTAAAGATCAATCCAACTAAATCTACATTTTCTGTTCCTTGCTTAACCAACTTAGCCAAATCGTTTAAGTGCATATTACACGGGTTTCCTTCATATCCCGTACTGGCTATACCTACCAAAGGTTTTTGTAAATCTTCATAAGTTAATCCGATTGCATGCAACATAGCTTGTGCTGCAGGTTGTGTATCGTCTTGAGTTACTTGTTTACTAAACTTATTTAATTCCATTTTTAAACAGCTTTTGCTTGTTTTCTTAATTCTAATACTTCCTCTTTGTACAATTTCATTAATTGATATCCATGTGATTTCTCCCATGCCAATGGAAATTGGTAATCATCTAACGATTGTAACCCTACTACTTCTGCTGCGGTTCCTGTAAAGAAACATGCATCTGCATCTTTTAACTCCTCTAGAGTAAAATGCTTTTCTTCAATAGGAATTCCTGCTTCTTTGCATAAATCAATTACCGTGGCTCTGGTAATACCTGCCATGATATGTCCGCGTGGTGGTGTATATAACTTTCCATCTTTTTGCATAAATACATTAGCTCCTGAGCATTCTGCTACATTCCCATTCATATCCAGCAATAAGGCTTCATCATACCCAGCTTGTTTTGCTTCATTGGTAGATAAGATAGAATTGATGTAGTGCCCTGTTACCTTAGCTTCTACAAAGCATGATTTAGGATTTGGTCTTTGAAATTTTGAAGTTTTCACTTTCAATAATTTATCTCCCATATACTTTCCCCATTCCCAACATTGAATAATTAAGTTGGTTTCTGTTGAAGTGGTTAAGCTCATATTAGCTCCAGTTGTGATGATTGGGCGGATATAAGCATCCTTAAACCCATTTTTCTCTAGCAATTCATAGGTTATTCTAGTTAACTCTTCTTCCGTATAATCAAACTCAATATTCATTACTTCTGCCCCGTACTTCAATCTTTTATAATGATCATAGGCTTTGAATATTCTGGTTCCTTTAGAAGTTTCGTATGCTCGTATTCCCTCAAAAACACCGTTTCCATAATGCAAGCTTTGGCTATACATATTGGTAGTAGCTTTTGCATCGGTTGCTTTTAAAAACTCCCCATTGTAATAAATTATGGTGTTATCGTTATAGTACATTGTTTTAGTTGTTTTTGTTATTCGAAATTATTTTAAACGGTTTTATTACTTTCTTGTGTTTTTTGATCTTGGATGATTCCTATTGGACGACTTTTTTATTCATTTTATTGATTTACAGTTAGTTAAATTTAATTTTTCTTTTACATTCACGATATAAAAAAAGCCTGTATCAAAAATTGATACAGGCTTTCTTATACACAATAGCTATCTGCATCAACTCGGTGGTGAGTTAATAATGACAATAATGATAATGACTACTATGTTTGTAAATATGTTCATATGTTCTATTTGAATTGCATAAAAAAAAGGCTTCCTAAATTTTAGGAAGCCTTTCATGATATATTATAATTTAAATACTACTTCCCCTATCCTTGTGAAATAATCACAACGACAATAATGACAGAAATAATATTTAATACTTGTTTGCTCATTCTGTTGCAAATATTTCAAAATATTTTTTTAACCACCAAACATTTTTCAACAAAAAAAATAAAAACCTGCAAACAACAGGGCTACAACCCCTTATTTTACAAGGGATTAAAAATAAAATTAATTTTATTCTTTTATTTATCAAAAATTAATTTATAGCTTTGTAGCGTTATGCAACAAAATAAAACATACAATAATACACCCAGTTTGTTTGTGCGGTAAATCACCGACACAGCGTCTTCTTTTATAGCAAACTAGGTATTGTATTTTTATTTTTTCGTTTTGAAACCAACAGCAATTTTAAATTTTATTAGTAATTCATATACTATCTTTTCAGATAGCCATATTACTATACGCCCTACTTTTATCCGACCACGCCCGTAAGGGTGTTTCTCTATTTCATGGAACTTAGGTGTGTCCGGTTCCTTCTTCCAACAAAACGATTACAACTTAAAATTTCAATCATAACTAAATATCAATGAAAATTGTTATTGCCAATGCATCGCATACCACATATGCGCAAGTTATTTGTGATACCATTGAAAAAGCCGCTCAAAAAAGAGGTACTGGTATAGCGAAACGTACACCTAACTACATCATTTCTAAGTTAACACAAGGAAATGCGGTGATCGCTTTAGATGGAGATCAATTTGCTGGTTTTTGTTACATCGAATCATGGGAACATGGAAAGTTTGTAGCAAACTCCGGACTTATTGTACATCCGAACTATAGAGGAATTGGGCTCGCTAAAAAGATTAAAAAACATGTTTTTGAGCTATCTAGAACCAAATATCCTACTGCCAAAATTTTCAGTATTACTACCGGATTAGCGGTTATTAAAATGAATACAAACCTAGGTTACAAGCCTGTTACGTTTTCAGAATTAACCGAAGATCAGTCTTTTTGGAAAGGATGTCAAACCTGTATAAACTACGATGTTCTACAAAGAACTAAGCAAAAAATGTGCTTATGTACGGGCATGCTATATGATCCAAATACCTCCAACTCAAAAAAAGTAAAAGTCAAAGAAAAGGTCTTCCAAAGACTAAAAAAAATTAAGGAAGCCTTGTTCTTAAAAAAACAAACAACTAAATAATTTAATATCAAATGAAAAAATTAGTCATTGCGTATAGTGGAGGTCTAGACACATCATATTGTGCAGTTAGCCTAGTAAAACAAGGATATGAAGTACACGCGGTAAGTGTGAATACTGGAGGTTTCTCGTCTGAAGAAGTTAAACATATTGAAGAAAAAGCCTATCTCATGGGAGTAAGCACCTACAAAAACATTGATGCAGTAAACGACTTCTACCATAAGGTGGTAAAGTATTTAATCTTCGGAAATGTCTTAAAAAACAATACCTACCCTCTTTCTGTAAGTGCAGAAAGAATTATTCAGGCTATTGAAATTATCAATTATGCTAAAAGTATAGGAGTTTCTTACATAGCACACGGAAGTACGGGAGCAGGAAATGATCAAGTTAGGTTTGACATGATCTTTCAAACCTTGGCTCCAGAAATTGAAATCATTACGCCTATTAGAGACTTACAACTATCAAGACAGGAAGAAATTGATTATTTAAAGGCAAATGGTATTGTGCTTTCTTGGGAAAAAGCCAAATATTCTATCAACAAAGGCTTATGGGGAACTAGTGTTGGTGGTGAAGAAACCTTAACTTCAAACAAGCCATTACCAGAGCAAGCCTATCCATCACAACTCGACAAAGTAACTCCTAAAACGGTAAAACTAACCTTTAGCAAAGGGGAATTGATTGCTATTAATGATATTCATAAAGACATGGTCACCAATATCAAAGTTTTAGACATGATTGCATCTTCTTTTGCTATTGGTAGAGACATTCATGTAGGTGACACTATCGTGGGAATTAAAGGAAGAGTCGGTTTTGAAGCTGCAGCCGCTTTAATTATTATCAAAGCCCATCACCTACTAGAAAAACATACCCTTACCAAATGGCAATTACAACATAAAGAATACCTAGCTAATTTTTATGGAATGCACTTGCATGAAGGTATGTATCTAGATCCAGTAATGAGAAACATAGAAGATTTCTTAGAAAATAGTCAAGACAAAGTTACAGGGCATGTATTTGTTACGCTAAAACCTTATCACTTTAGTTTAGACGGAATCTCATCTCCTCATGATTTAATGAATACTCAATTTGGCTGTTATGGAGAAATGAATACCGGATGGACCGCCGAGGAAGCCAAAGGTTTTATAAAGCTTTTAGGAAATCAAAACAAAATCTATCAACAAGTAAATCAATAATTACGCATTCGTAATTCATAATTAAAGAATAACATGATACAAGTAGGAATCATAGGAGGAGCAGGATATACAGCAGGAGAATTAATCAGACTCTTGTTACAACATCCAAATGCAGCTATCAACTTTGTATATAGCACCTCCAATGCTGATAATAAGCTTTCTCAAGTACATCAAGACTTAGAGGGGAATACAGCATTAAAATTTACACAAGAAATCAATTATAATATCGATGTGCTTTTCTTGTGTCTCGGACATGGAAACTCAAAGAAGTTCTTAGAGAAATACACTTTTGCCAATCATACTAAAATTATTGATTTAGGCAATGACTTTAGACTTTATAAAGATGCCATTTTCAATGAGAAAGATTTTGTATATGGCTTACCTGAATTTCAAAAGGAAGTCATCCAAAATGCCAACTATATTGCTAATCCAGGGTGTTTTGCCACGACAATTCAATTGGCTTTACTCCCTTTGGCTAATTCAAAACTATTGGTAAACGATGTTCATATCAATGCGGTTACGGGAGCAACGGGTGCGGGTACTTCCCTATCTGCCACTACTCACTTTACCTGGAGAGATAATAACTACTCGTACTATAAGCCTTTTACACACCAGCATTTAGGAGAAATACAACAAACGGTAACCACCTTGCAGTCATCTTTTAATTCAGAAGTGTTTTTTCTTCCGAATAGAGGGAATTTTTCAAGAGGAATCTTTGCAACCCTTTATACCGAATTTGAGGGAAGCATTGAGGAAGCCAAAGAATTGTATGCAGCATATTACAAAGAACATCCATTTACCCATATTTCAGAAAATCCAATTCATTTAAAACAAGTGGTAAACACCAACAAATGCTTGATTCACTTACATAAATACAACCATCAATTATTAATTACAAGTAGTATAGACAATCTTTTAAAAGGAGCTTCAGGGCAAGCAGTACAAAACATGAATCTATTATTTGACTTACCAGAAGCTACCGGATTACACTTAAAAGCAACCTACTTCTAATCATTAAAAAATAAACAAAAAAGAACATGAAAATAGCCATCATCGGAACCGGAAACTTAGGAAAATCAATTGCCAAAGGATTGATTAAAAACAACACCTTTAGTCAACTCATTTTAACCAAAAGAAACCTCAAAGAATTAGAAGAGTTTGCTACTACCGAAAAAGTACAGCTAACCACTTGTAATATGGAAGCGGTTCAACAAGCTGATATTTTAATTTTTGCAGTACAACCAAGGCATTTTGAGCAAATACTACAAGAAATTCAACCAGTATTAACCCCAAATCATGTCATTATTTCTACCATTACGGGCTATTCTATTGATAAAATAGAAGCTAGTATTGGAGCTCAACACAATATTATCAGAGCGATGCCAAACACTGCTATTGCTGTAGGAAAATCTATGACTTGTATTTGTAGCAATACTAGTGCTAACGGACATGTACAATTGGCCTCTTCTATTTTTAAGGTCCTCGGAAATACTTTGGTAATTCCAGAAAGTCAAATGCAGGCCGCTACCGTGGTATGTGCAAGTGGAATTGCTTTTTGGATGCGTCTAATACGAGCAACGACACAAGCTGCCATTCAACTAGGTTTTGATGCTAAAGAAGCACAAGAACTTGCCATGTATACCAGTGAGGGAGCCGCTAATTTATTAATCAATACAGGTAGTCATCCAGAACAAGAAATAGACAAAGTAACCACTCCAAAAGGCTGTACTATTGAAGGTTTGAACGAGATGGAACACAAAGGACTAAGCGCTGCATTGATTCAAGGAATGGTATCCTCTTTCAATAAAATTAATACCATTAAAAAAGAGCAAATATGAGTCTGTTTAATGTATATCCGTTATTTAATATTACCCCTGTAAAAGGAAGGGATGTATTTGTATACGATACCAACAATCAAAAGTATCTAGATTTATATGGCGGCCATGCAGTGATCTCTATCGGACATGCGCACCCTGTCTATACTCAAGCCATACAAACACAAGTAAATGCATTGGGGTTCTATAGCAATTCTGTCCAAAACCCTTTGCAAACAGCACTGGCAACACAATTAACTCATATGGCGAATTGTGAAGACTACCAATTGTTTTTATGCAACTCAGGGGCAGAAGCCAATGAGAATGCCTTAAAGCTTGCCTCTTTTCATACAGATAAAAAGAAAGTGATTGCTTTTAAAAATTCTTTTCATGGTAGAACCTCGGCAGCAGTTGCCGCAACCGATAATCCGAAGATTATTGCTCCTATCAATGCACAACAAGAGGTAATTTTTATTGATTTTGAAGATTTAAAAGCAGTTGAAAAGGTATTACAAACCCATGAAGTATGTGCCGTGATACTAGAAACCATACAGGGAGTTGGTGGTTTAGACGAAGCTTCTACCTCTTTTTATGAAGGTGTAAGAGCACTTTGTACAAAGTACCATACCCTATTGATTGCCGATGAAATACAATCGGGATTTGGTAGAACAGGTGATTTCTTTGCATTTCAAAAACACGGTATTCAGCCAGATATTATCTCTATGGCTAAAGGAATGGGGAATGGTTTTCCTATTGGTGGTATTCTTATTCATCCAGCTATCAAAGCTTCTTTCGGATTATTAGGAACTACCTTTGGAGGAAATCATTTGGCTTGCGTTGCTTCTTTGGCTGTTTTAAAAACACTTGAAAAAGAACAGCTATTAGAGCATACCCTCAATGTTTCTAAATACTTGATAGCACAACTCAGCAAGATTCCACAAATAAGCGCTATTAAAGGAAGAGGACTTATGTTAGGAATCGAGTTTCCGTTTGCCATAGCCTCTTTAAGAAAGTCGCTGTTGTTTAATCAGCACATTTTTACAGGGAGTGCTAAGAATCCGAATTTATTAAGAATTCTACCTCCGTTGAGCTTACAAAAAGAACATGTAGATCTATTTATTCACGCCCTCCAACAAGAATTAAAAACCATTACATCATGAAACAGTATACCAGTTTAAATGATATAAAGAACCTAAATACGCTTGTTAAAAAGGCAATTCAATTGAAAAATGATCCTTTTCAGTATAGCCATTTAGGGAAAAACAAAACCTTAATCATGCTATTTTTCAATGCGAGCTTACGTACTAGATTAAGTACCGAAAAGGCCGCTAAGAATCTAGGAATGGAGGTGAGTATTTTAAACATCAATGCTACTTGGAATATAGAGTTTGAAGAAGGAACCATTATGGATTTAAATACTTCTGAACATATCAAAGAAGCCGCTCAGGTAATTTCTCATTATGGAGATATTCTTGCTATTAGAGCATTTCCAAGCTTAACCGATAAAGAAAAAGATACTACTGAGTGGGTATTACAGAGCCTTCAAAAGTATGCTAGTATTCCTATTGTAAATATGGAAAGTGCTACAGACCATCCGTTACAAGCACTCGCCGATGCGATTACTTTAGAAGAACATAACACCGTTCAAAAACCGAAAGTTGTATTGTCATGGGCACCACATCCGAAGGCATTACCACATTCGGTACCCAATGCTTTTGTACATCTTATGCATCGTATGAGTAACAATATTGATTTTGTAATTACTCATCCAAAGGGGTATGAATTAGATACCACCGTTACAAAAAATGCGAGTATTGTATATAATCAAGAAGAAGCGTTAAAAAATGCCGACTTTGTATATACCAAAAACTGGAGTTCTTTTTCTGACTATGGAAAAATACTTCCTATTGATACTAATTGGACGATTACCCAAGAAAAATTAGGTAACGCTAGGTTCATGCATTGTTTACCTATTCGAAGGAATGTCGTTGCAGAAGATGCCGTTTTAGACGGAAACAATTCTCTAGTCATAGCACAAGCAAATAATAGAACCTATGCGGCGCAAGCGGTGTTACAAGAAATATTGTTGGGATTGGTTAAGACCTAAGAAGAAAGAGGAAAGACAAGAAACAAGAAAATTAAAACTAACGTCATTACGAGTGAAACCAAGAGAAACGAAGTAATCTGTCTAAACATAACCTGCACAATAAACAGATTTCCGCGATGCCCTCGTAATGACAATAGAAAACAAAAAACAAATGAAAATCATAAAAATCGGAGGAAATATTATCAATAACCAAAGAGCTTTAGAAAATTTCTTGACCAATTTCCATCAAATAGAAGGTCCAAAGATACTAGTTCATGGAGGTGGTGAAATAGCTTCTAAATTAGCGAAAGAGTTAAATATTCCTGTACAAATGATTGATGGTAGAAGAGTTACCAATCAAGCAAACCTTGATATTATTACCATGGTATATGCAGGAAAAATTAATAAAAATATTGTTGCTAAACTACAAGCCAATCAAATAAACGCCCTAGGACTAACTGGCGCGGATGCCCAAACTATTGTTGCTCAAAAAAGATCTTCAAATCCAATTAATTTCGGGTATGTAGGTGATGCATTAAAAATTAATACGAATACGATTGAACTGCTGTTAAATCATAATATAACCCCAGTATTCTGTGCTATTACCCATGATAAAAATGGTGATTTACTCAATACAAATGCAGATACTATTGCTTCTGAAATAGCAATTGCCTTTGGTAAATATTATAGAACAGAACTCTATTACTGCTTTGATAAACAAGGGGTATTAAAAGATATCAATGATCCTACTTCTGTTATAGAAAAAATTCATTTTAAACAATACCAACAATTAAAAAAGAGACAAATCATTTTTAAAGGTATGATTCCTAAGCTTGATAATTGCTTCCATGCCTTACAAAACAATGTATCTCAAGTGCATATCGGCACTACAGAAATGCTATTTAATACAACAACACATACCACATTACAATTACAATGATTTCTAAACTCACTACAAAAGCCATATCTTTATTAAAAGACTTAATTGCTACACCGTCCTTTTCTTCGGAAGAAGCACATACAGCTCAACTGTTAGAAAACTGGTTTCAAAACTTTGATATTCCATACATACGAACGCAGAACAATGTATGGTCAGTAAATAAAGCATATGACCCTAAGAAACCTACTATATTATTAAACTCACATCACGATACGGTAAAGCCTAACAACGGATACACTAAAGACCCGTTTTATCCTATAGTAGAAGACGGTAAGTTATATGGATTAGGAAGTAATGATGCAGGAGGATGCTTAGTATCTCTATTGGCTACCTATACCTATTTTTATGAGCAACAAAACTTAACTTATAATTTAGTATTTGCAGGAACTGCTGAAGAAGAAAGTAGCGGACCTAATGGGTTAAATGGTTTGTTAAAAGAACTTCCGACCATAGATGTTGCTATTGTGGGAGAGCCTACTTTAATGCAACTAGCTATTGCAGAAAAAGGATTAGTTGTATTTGATGCTGAAGTTATAGGGACACCAAGTCATGCAGCACATCAAAATAATGATAATGCTATTTACAATACTGTTAAGGTATTGGAATGGTTTCAAAAATTACGATTTGAGAAAAGTTCAGAAACCTTGGGAGATGTAAAGGTTACAGTAACCCAAATTAATGCAGGAAAACAACACAATGCAGTACCTGCAAGTGTCTCTATGGTAGTAGATATTCGTGTAAATGATCAATATACCAATGAAGAAATCAATGATTATTTACAAAAGCATGCGCCTTGTACTAACATAACACCAAGAAGTTTGTACTTAAATTCTTCTTCTATATCAAAAGAACATCCATTGGTGCAAGCGGGAATTGAATTAGGAAGAAAAACCTACGGTTCCCCTACCCTTTCTGATCAATCTATACTAAACTGCCCATCACTAAAATTAGGTCCTGGAGATAGTAAACGGTCTCATACCGCTGATGAGTTTATTTACCTTCAGGAGATTGAAGAAGGTATTGATTTGTATATACAATTGTTGGAGAAAGTTGTTAGGTCTTAGATGTTAAGTAGAGTAAACAATTAACTAAAACCTAAGATTAAAGATCAGGACAAAAGACAACAAAATAGAATTTTGTTAGTAATATCTTTTAAAAACTAAGAACTGAGAACTGAGAACTGAGAACTGAAAACTAAAAAACAACGTCTTTAAGAGAAGAACGAAGCAACCTGTTAAAAACAAACGTAAACAATAAACAGATTCGCAAGGTGCTCTCGCAATAACAAGAAACAATAGTGTAAAAATTAAAATATAGAACCATGAAACTTTGGGACAAAGGAATAGATATAGATAAAAAAATAGAAAACTTCACTATAGGCAATGATAGAATCATCGATATACACATAGCGGCATACGATGTAAAAGCCTCTATAGCGCATGCACAAATGCTAGAAAGTATAAAAATTATTAATAAAGAAGAATACACACAGCTACTTGAAGGACTCGAAAAAATAGCCCAACAAATAGATAATGGAACCTTTGTTATTGATGATTACTTTGAAGACGTACATTCTAAAATAGAATATGAACTTACTCAACAATATGGTGAAGTTGGTAAAAAAATTCATACAGCACGTTCTAGAAATGATCAAGTATTAGTGGCCTTGCAATTATACTATAAAGATAATTTGACAACGCTTACACAACAAACAAAAACACTGTTTACTACATTATTAAAGTTAGCTGACCAATATAAAGATCTAGTATTACCAGGGTATACCCATTTACAAGTAGCTATGCCATCCTCCTTCGGACTTTGGTTTTCTGCCTATGCTGAGATATTGATTGACGATCTAAATATGATACAAGCAGCTTATAAAATCGTAGATCAAAATCCATTAGGATCAGCAGCAGGATATGGTAGCTCCTTCCCTATTGATAGAGATTTTACTACAAGAGCATTGAATTTTAGCACTTTAAAATACAACGTAGTAGCCGCACAGTTAAGCAGAGGAAAAAGTGAGCGTACCGTTGCTATGGCGTTGGGTAGTCTTGCAAATACTCTCGCGCGTTTTACTATGGACATTTGTTTGTATATGAGTCAGAATTTCGGATTTGTTTCCTTTCCTGATGAATTAACTACAGGAAGTAGTATTATGCCACATAAAAAGAATCCAGATGTATTTGAATTAATCCGCGGAAAGTGCAATAAAATTCAGGCTTTACATACCGAGACACTATTATTAACCAATAATCTACCTAGCGGATATCATAGAGATTATCAGTTGTTAAAAGAAAATATTATCAACGCTTTTGAAGAATTAAAAAACTCTTTAGATATTTTAAATTATGCTATACAACAAATTGAAGTAAAGGAAATTGACCTTACGGAAGAAAAATACAAATATCTCTACACTGTAGACAGTATAAACACGCTTATTCAAAAAGGAGTTAGTTTTCGTGAAGCTTATAAACAATTGGGAAAACAAATCAATGAGGGCACTTATATCCCCAATTCTTCCATAGTCCATTCACACATTGGAAGCATCAATAATTTGGCACTTGATAAGATACAGGAAAAATTAAACACATTCTTTTTATAATTTTTTACCCTATCTACGGATACCCGTAAGGATATAAGAAAAGAAAGGGTTATGTTTACATTGAATGGGAAGGATATAATTCACAACCATATCGTATTAAGGGAAAACAGGCAAAAACTACTTTAAGGATAAAGTAGTTTTTGTACTTTCTAACTAAAATCTTCTATTAATACGCAAACCCGTAAACAAAAGATATCTACAATCGTTAAGTTTGTATTAAATCCAAAAAACATCATCAAAACCAATCCGAAAAGTTATTATTGTATACGTTGAGTTGTGTACGTTTTCCAAACTAAAATTTTAAAAGGGTTGAAATTTAATTCGGATTGGTTTAACTCTTTATACTTTTTTTGAGATTTCTATCAATAGCAAATACTTTTAAAGCAATTATCTTTACAACCAATTAAAAAAAACTAAATCACTAATTGACAAAACATTAGATTTAATATTACTCATAAAAATACGGATAACCATAAGGTTTTTTCAAAAAAATAATGTAAGTTTGTTCATATCCATAAACAGTATAACTAGATAGTTCGGATTAATATAATATATCCGTACTTATACCATAAAGGGTAAGAAAACAAACTTAAACTGCTTTGCATCTATTGTAAAGTAGTTTTTGTTTTTATATAAATATCATCTTCCTTTTCCCAAATGATCAATAACTAAGAACAAGTAATGCTATCTCCCTACTCCACTTTAAATAATAAGAACTAGGCGTTAACCTAGTTCTTAAAAAACAATTATAAAATGTATTCAAAATAGTTTGAAGTATTTAGAACTTATACATTTTCTCATAAAACGCCAATCCGAAGGTTTATAGTTGTGCATTTAATTAACCTTGAGTTTTTCTGTGGTTTTAGATTATTCCGGATTGGCTTATAAACTTTTAAATGATAGTACTTTGCCCCATATGTACATTTTGGAAATTAATGTTACTATCTTCTTGATTGTAAATATAATCTGCAATAAAGTCTCCTACCTTACTAGTACCAAAATTTTTATCAGAATTAATATCCTCAGTAGTTATTCCTAATTCAAGTGATTTCTCCACTGCTTTCTCCACTGCTTGCGCTTCTTCATGTAATCCTAAATGTTGTAACAACATTGCTGCTGATAAAATCGATGCTAAAGGATTTGCGATATCCTTTCCTTTCGCTTGTGGATATGAACCATGAATTGGTTCAAATAATGCATTCTTATTCCCTACTGAAGCTGATGCTAACAAACCAATAGAACCTCCTATAACACTTGCTTCATCAGATAAAATATCTCCAAATAAGTTTTCTGTTAAGACCACATCAAAATGTTTAGGATTAAGTATTAATTGCATTGCCGCATTATCTACAAACATCGTTTCAAATGCTACATCAGGATATTGTGCTGCTAAAGTCGAGACTGTTTTCCTCCATAATCTTGAAGTTTCTAATACATTTGCCTTATCAACCAACGTTAACTTTTTACGCCTATTTTGAGCTTCTTTAAAAGCTAAATGCGCTATTCTTTCAATTTCTCCAACAGAATAAGAACAACCGTCAAACGCAATTTGACCATCATCACTCAATTCTTTAATTCCAAAATAAATTCCACCAGTTAATTCTCTATAAATAGAAATGTCTGTTCCTTGTATAATTTCTTTCTTTAGTGGAGAGTTTTTAATAAGTTGATTATATGCTTTTACTGGGCGTACATTACAAAACAAACCTAACTCTTTTCGAAGTTTTAACAAGCCTTGTTCTGGACGTACTTTTGCAGTTGGATCGTTATCATACTTAGGATCACCAATAGCCCCAAAAAGTATGGCATCGCTTTGTTTACATAAACGAATAGTTTCATCTGGTAACGGATTTCCAGTCTCATCGATTGCACAAGCCCCCATTAAAGCCTGTGTAAATAAAAAAGTATGATCATATATATTTGCCACAGCATTAAGTACCTTTTGCGCTTGAGCTGTTACTTCAGGTCCAATTCCATCACCTGCGATTACTGTTATATTAAATTTCATTTGTTGTTTCTTTAAATCGGACACTGAACCTATTCTTTCACCCTTCAAAGAAAAAATAGGTGTAGTTTTAAATACTAGCTTATTATTGGTTTTTAGTGTCCTTTTCTATTAATAATTTTCTATTTCAAACTCCTTAATCTTGTCTTTTTTACTAACTAAAAAGTCAATATCGTCATAACCATTTAACAAACAGATTTTCTTATATGAATCTATTTCAAAATCGATATTACCGACCGGAGTTTTCAACTTTTGATTCTCTAAATCAACAATGATAACCGTTTCAGGTTCTTCAGTTACTTTTTTCAATAACTTCTTTAAATAATCTCCAGATGTTTGGACTGGTAATATACCATTATTTAACGCATTTCCCTTAAAAATATCAGCAAAAAAACTAGAAATTATAACTTTAAAGCCATACCCTTCTAATGCCCAAGCTGCATGTTCTCTACTTGAACCACATCCAAAGTTATCTCCTGCAATTAAAATCTTTCCTGTATATTTAGAATCATTCAATACAAATGATTCATCAATACTTCCATCTTTTCGAAAACGCCAATCTCTAAAAACATTGTCACCAAATCCCTTTTTATCGGTAGCTTTTAAAAAGCGTGCTGGTATAATTTGATCTGTGTCAATATTCTCTGTTGGTAATGGAACTGCCGTATCTATTAGTTTTGTAAACTTTTCCATACTAATTTAAATGTTGCGTTATATCAATAATTTTTCCTTCTACAGCAGTTGCAGCTGCCATTAAAGGACTTGCTAAAATAGTACGTGCTCCTTGCCCTTGACGTCCTTCAAAATTTCTATTCGAAGTAGAAACACAATACTCCCCTTCTGGAATCTTATCATCATTCATTGCCAAACATGCTGAACAACCTGGTTGACGCAATTCAAACCCAGCTTCTTCGAAAATAGTTTGTAATCCTTCTTCTTTAATTTGTTTCGCTACTTGTTGGGAACCTGGAACTAGCCAAGCATTAACATTTATTGCTTTTTGTTTTCCTTTGACATAATGCGCTGCCACCCTAAAATCTTCAATACGTGAATTTGTACAACTCCCGATGAACACATAGTTAATTCGTTTGTTAATTAAACTTTCTCCACCTTGAAAATTCATATATTTTAATGACTTCTTAAAAGATGCATCCGATTCATCTGGAATATTTTCTGTAATTTTTATACCCATCCCAGGATTCGTTCCATAGGTTAACATCGGTTCAATATCTTCAGCATTAAAAGAGTATTCTTGGTCAAAATTAGCGCCTTCATCGCTCTTTAATGTTTTCCAATAAGCAACTTTCTTTTCAAAATCTTCTCCTTTTGGAGCAAATTCTCTACCTTTAATATATTCAAAAGTAGTTTCATCAGGAGCTATCATTCCTCCTCTCGCTCCCATTTCAATACTCATGTTACATACCGTCATACGTCCTTCCATACTCATCTCTTCAAAAACATTTCCTGCATACTCACAAAAAAATCCTGTCCCTGAATTTGTTCCAAGTTGTGCTATGATGTATAAAATTACATCTTTAGGTAATACTCCTTTTTTCAAAGTTCCATTTACATTAACTCGTAACTTTTTAGGTTTCTGAATTAACAAACATTGGCTTGCAAATACTTGAGCTACCTGACTTGTTCCAATACCAAATGCTATTGTACCAAATGCTCCGTGTGTAGATGTATGACTATCTCCACATACCATAGTCATCCCGGGTTGTGTTATTCCTAATTCAGGTGCCATTACATGAACAATTCCGTTATACTTATGTCCTAGTCCGTATAAAGTAATACCATTCTCTTCACAGTTTTTTGTCAATTGTTCTAATTGATTTCTTGACAAATCATCTTTGATAGGTAAATGCTGATCAACAGTTGGTGTATTATGATCTGCTGTTGCTACAATTCTATCAGGTCTTGCTATCGGAATATTTCGTTCTTTTAATTCATTAAAAGCTTGAGGACTTGTTACTTCATGAATTAAATGCTTGTCTATATATAAAATTTGTGGTCCCTTTTCTACAGTATCAACTACGTGGGCATCCCAAACTTTATCAAATAAGGTCTTCTTCATTAGGCTATCGCTATTTTAGAAATTTTACTAACTTGTTTCATAATTAAATGAATATCTTCATCAATTACCTCCTTTTGTTTGTCTGCAAATTGTAAGAATGTTTTATATGCAGTATCTAACTGTAACTTAGTTAACTCATACCCTATTTTCTTTGCTCTATAGGCTAATGCAGCCCTACCACTTCTAGCAGTTAAAACAATTGCGCTTTCTGTTACTCCTACATCTGCTGGGTTAATAATTTCATAAGTTTCTCTATTTTTTATTACACCATCTTGATGGATTCCTGAACTATGTGCAAATGCATTGGCTCCTACAATAGCTTTATTAGGTTGTACAGGCATTCCCATTTTCTCTCGTACCATTAAGCTCGTGTCATATAACAATTTGGTATTAATGTCTGTTTGAAGATTTAGATAAGGATGTTGTTTTAAAATCATAACTACTTCTTCAAGTGCAGTGTTTCCAGCTCTTTCCCCAATACCGTTCACAGTACATTCTATTTGACGAGCACCATTAATAGCTCCTGCTATTGAATTTGCTGTTGCCAAACCCAAATCATTATGACAATGACATGAAATGATTACATCATCTATACCATTTACATTCTCCTTTAGATATTTAATCTTATCTCCATACTCTTCTGGTAAACAATACCCTGTAGTATCTGGAATATTTAAAACAGTTGCTCCTGCCTTAATCATCTCTTCGCAAACTTTTGCTAAAAAAGCATTATCAGTTCTTCCTGCATCTTCAGCATAAAATTCTACATCATCTACAAAGTTCTTTGCATAAGCTACTGCCTCTCTTCCTCTTCTTATTACTTCTTCTTGAGAAGCATTGAACTTGTATTTTATATGAGATTCACTTGTTCCAATACCAGTATGTATTCTAGGCCTTATTGCAACTTTTAATGCTTCAGCCGCCACTTCAATATCTTTTTTAACCGCTCTAGTTAACCCACAAACAGTGGCATTTTTAACCAGTTTAGCGATTTCATTTACTGAAGTAAAATCTCCTGGGCTAGAAATAGGGAAACCTGCTTCTATAATATCAACCCCTAAAAAGTCAAGTCGTTCTGCAATTATTAGCTTTTGTTTAGTATCTAGTTTACAACCTGGAACTTGCTCTCCATCACGTAAAGTTGTATCGAATATTTGGACTTTATTATCTTTCATTACCTTAAATAATTGTCTTTTTATAATCCAAATGTATATATTGGCATTTCATAAGAGCACTTTTTTTAAAAAGTACTTACGATACCAAACAAGACAAAAAACGCAAACTAAACTCTGATAATCAACAACTTAACATGAATCATTTTACAAAATCTAATCAACAAAACGATTCTTTATTTATACTGATTCAATCACTTACGAAATCAGAGAAACGTCAATTCAGTTTATACATTGGTAGATTGGAAGGAAACACTGAGGCAAAATTTTTTACACTTTTTAAATTCCTTGAAAAACAAAAGAAGTATGATGAAAAAGCCATATTAAAAAGTGGAATTGTAAGCAAACAACAATTGTCCAATTTAAAAGCTCATTTATATAGGCAAATTTTAGCGAGTTTACGAATGAATCCTGCGCATAAAAACATTCGTGTACAAATACGTGAACAACTAGACTTTGCAACTGTCTTATATCAAAAAGGACTATATAAACAAAGCCTAAAATTACTCGACAAAGCTAAAAATATGGCAATTGAAAATGAAGAAAAAAATATTGCCTATGAAATTGTCGAATTAGAAAAAGTAATTGAAAGTCAATATATAACTCGCAGTATTAGTACTAGGGCAGATGAACTTACGATACAAGCAAAGGAACTAAGTTTACAAAATGTTATCACAAGTAAGTTATCTAACCTATCCCTTCAATTATATGGTATTCTACTAAAAACCGGATATGTCAAAAATGACTTTGAAGTTCAAAGGATAACAAATTATTTTGAAGCACGATTACCAAATTATGATTTTGTTGATTTAGGATTTAGAGAGCAACTATGGTTATACAAAGCCTATCTCTGGCGTTCTCTTTTAACTCAAGACTTTTTACATGCCTATAAATATGCCTCTAAATGGGTGAATTTATTTGATAAGTATCCTAAAATGATCAAAGTGAATCCGGTTTTCTACCTTAAAGGAAAAAACTATTTACTTGAATCTTTATTTTTTATCAAACATCGAAATGAATTTATTAAAGAATTAACTCAGTTTGAAAATGAAATATATAATAAAGAAATTCCTTCAAACAGTAATACCGAAATTTTAATATCTCAATATTTATATTCTCACAAACTTCATAAACATTTTATTGAAGGTACTTTTAACGAAGGCGAATACTTGGTTTCCGAAATTTTGAGTCAATTGCAATTATATCATGATCGAATTGACAAACATCACGTTGTTCGATTTTACTATAAAATAGCCTGTTTGTATTTTGGTATGGGAAAAAACAAAGAATGTATAACTTACTTAGCTAAAATAATTAATGCTAAGAAACTCTATGTTGGTGAAGATTTACAATGCTTTGCTCGAATATTAAATCTAATAGCTCATTATGAATCTGGTTTAGATTATCATTTAGAGCGACAATTTAAAGACACCTATAAGTTTTTACTTAAAATGGAAAATTTACAGGAAGTTCAAAAAGTATTTATTGAATCGATACGTTCATTAGGAGATTTATATCCGCATGAATTTAAAAAAGAGTTTAGGAAGATATATGAACGCCTAAAAACTTTTGAAAATCATCCTTATGAAAAGCGTGCTTTTTTATACTTAGATATACTTTCATGGCTAGAAAGTAAAATCGAAAATAAATCTGTTGCACAAATAATTAAAGAGAAATCTGCTACTTTACTTCGTTAATTCATTCTTGAATTTAGAGCAAAAAAAAACCTCAATCTTTTTAATAAAAGACTGAGGTTTAAAAGAAAGGCGACGACCTACTCTCCCACCAGTGGCAGTACCATCGGCGCTAATGGGCTTAACTTCTCTGTTCGGAATGGTAAGAGGTGAGCCCCATTGCTATAATCACCTTAAACTGTTTCAGTTGTTTCAACTGTATATGTTTGACATATGGTAAAATAATATGATAATCTAAATCAAGTTTGTTTTTACGTAAAATACTCTTTCTAAAGAGTGTCCTTCCTCCCGAAGGAGGAAGACTACGTACATAAGCCTATGGGTTATTAGTACTACTCAGCTACATACATTACTGCACTTACACTTATAGCCTATCAACGTGGTGATCTTCCACGACCCTTTAAAGAAATCTCATCTTGTGGTGGGTTTCGCGCTTATATGCTTTCAGCGCTTATCCCTTCCCAACGTAGCTACCCAGCAGTGCCCCTGGCGAGACAACTGGTACACTAGAGGTTAGTCCAACTCGGTCCTCTCGTACTAAAGTCAGATCCACTCAAATTTCTAACGCCCACAGCAGATAGAGACCGAACTGTCTCACGACGTTCTGAACCCAGCTCGCGTGCCACTTTAATGGGCGAACAGCCCAACCCTTGGGACCTTCTCCAGCCCCAGGATGTGACGAGCCGACATCGAGGTGCCAAACCCCCCCGTCGATGTGAGCTCTTGGGGGAGATCAGCCTGTTATCCCCGGAGTACCTTTTATCCTTTGAGCGATGGCCCTTCCACACGGAACCACCGGATCACTATGCTCTACTTTCGTACCTGATCGACCTGTATGTCTCTCAGTCAAGCTCCCTTATGCCATTGCACTCTACGCACGGTTACCAAGCGTGCTGAGGGAACCTTTAGAAGCCTCCGTTACTCTTTTGGAGGCGACCACCCCAGTCAAACTACCCACCACGCACTGTTCTCATCACTGAGTTAGGCTCTAGATAAGCAAAGGGTGGTATTTCAAGGTTGACTCCACAACGCCTAGCGACGCTGCTTCAAAGCCTCCCACCTATCCTACACATTACTTATCCAAAGTCAATACGAAGCTATAGTAAAGGTTCACGGGGTCTTTTCGTCCCGCTGCGGGTAATCGGCATCTTCACCGATACTACAATTTCACCGAGCTCATGGCTGAGACAGTATCCAGATCGTTGCACCATTCGTGCAGGTCGGAACTTACCCGACAAGGAATTTCGCTACCTTAGGACCGTTATAGTTACGGCCGCCGTTTACTGGGGCTTCATTTGATTGCTTCGCCGAAGCTAACAACTCCACTTAACCTTCCAGCACCGGGCAGGTGTCAGGCCTTATACATCATCTTTCAATTTAGCAAAGCCCTGTGTTTTTGATAAACAGTCGCCTGGATCTTTTCACTGCGGCCCACCAGAGGTGGGCGACCTTTCTCCCGAAGTTACAGGTCTATTTTGCCTAGTTCCTTAGCCATGAATCTCTCGAGCACCTTAGAATTCTCATCCCAACTACCTGTGTCGGTTTACGGTACGGGTTCTTATAAACTGAAGCTTAGAGGTTTTTCTTGGAAGTTCTTAGCCGCACTATCCACGCGTCCGAAGAGTTGTGGTACTATCACATTTCAGCTAGGTCTGCGGATTTGCCTACAGTCCCAATACCTACGTGTTTCAACGAGCTATTCCGTCAGCTCGCGGCGGGTTCATTACTCCGTCACCCCATCGCATTTATAAGAAGTACAGGAATATTAACCTGTTGTCCATCGACTACTCCCTTCGGATTCGCCTTAGGTCCCGACTAACCCTCAGCTGATTAGCATCGCTGAGGAAACCTTAGTCTTTCGGTGAGGGGGTTTCTCGCCCCCTTTATCGTTACTTATGCCTACATTTTCTTTTCTATACGTTCCAGCATGCCTCACAGCACACCTTCAGCACATATAGAATGCTCCCCTACCACTTTATTAAGTCCATAGCTTCGGTAATATACTTATGCCCGATTATTATCCATGCAGAACCGCTCGACTAGTGAGCTGTTACGCACTCTTTAAATGAATGGCTGCTTCCAAGCCAACATCCTAGCTGTCTAAGCAGTTCCACCTCGTTTATTCAACTTAGTATATATTTGGGGACCTTAGCTGATGGTCTGGGTTCTTTCCCTCTCGGACATGGACCTTAGCACCCATGCCCTCACTGCTGAGAAACATTTTATAGCATTCGGAGTTTGTCAGGAATTGGTAGGCGGTGAAGCCCCCGCATCCAATCAGTAGCTCTACCTCTATAAAACTTTTACTCAACGCTGCACCTAAATGCATTTCGGGGAGTACGAGCTATTTCCGAGTTTGATTGGCCTTTCACCCCTATCCACAGGTCATCCAAAGACTTTTCAACGTCAACTGGTTCGGTCCTCCACTGTGTGTTACCACAGCTTCAACCTGCCCATGGATAGATCACTCGGTTTCGCGTCTACTACTACTAACTAATTGCGCCCTATTCAGACTCGCTTTCGCTTCGGCTCCGGACCTTAAATCCTTAACCTTGCTAGTAACAGTAACTCGTAGGCTCATTATGCAAAAGGCACGCCGTCACACAGTAAATGTGCTCCGACCGCTTGTAGGCGTACGGTTTCAGGTTCTCTTTCACTCCCTTACTTAGGGTTCTTTTCACCTTTCCCTCACGGTACTAGTTCACTATCGGTCTTTCAGGAGTATTTAGCCTTACCAGATGGTCCTGGCAGATTCATACAGGATTACACGTGTCCCGCACTACTCAGGGTACTGCTATATCCTCTTCGTTTACCTATACGAGACTATCACTCTCTTTGGTTAGTCTTTCCAAACTATTCTAGTTCACTTAGATTCTAATGTCGCAGCCCTACAACCCCCAATTTGCCGTAACAAATTAGGTTTGGGCTAATCCGCGTTCGCTCGCCACTACTAACGGAATCACTATTGTTTTCTCTTCCTCCGGGTACTTAGATGTTTCAGTTCTCCGGGTTTGCTCCTTTCGGTGACATGTCTTCAACATGCCGGGTTGCCCCATTCGGAAATTAACGGATCATAAATTATGTGCATCTCCCCGTTACTTATCGCAGCTTATCACGTCCTTCTTCGCCTCTGAAAGCCTAGGCATCCGCCATACGCCCTTATTTAGCTTATTGTACTTTTTGCTCTAGCATTACACTAGAACGAGCTCTTTATAATTCTTTATATTTTTATAAAAATAATTCGTTAGATATTTATCTAACTCTCTATCTTGATTCTTTACGATATCATTTTACCAATATGTCAATGAACTTTAGGTTATAAAAACCTCGTGGAGAATACCGGAGTCGAACCGGTGACCTCTTGCGTGCAAGGCAAGCGCTCTAGCCAGCTGAGCTAATTCCCCTTCTCTAGTAAGAGGAGCCTCATGAGCGATTAAGTTACTTAACACTCTCACCCAACTTCTAGAATTTCCTTACTTCGACCTTAATTAAAATAGTAGTCTCGGGCAGACTCGAACTGCCGACCTCTACATTATCAGTGTAGCGCTCTAACCAGCTGAGCTACGAGACTATTAAGATCTTAGTCTTTTTTTTAAAATTAACAGCAAAGAGTAAATTACCTCTTTTGTAACTCACCATCTTTCTCTAGAAAGGAGGTGTTCCAGCCGCACCTTCCGGTACGGCTACCTTGTTACGACTTAGCCCTAGTTATCAGTTTTACCCTAGGCCGCTCCTCTCGGTGACGGACTTCAGGCACCCCCAACTTCCATGGCTTGACGGGCGGTGTGTACAAGGCCCGGGAACGTATTCACCGGATCATGGCTGATATCCGATTACTAGCGATTCCAGCTTCACGGAGTCGAGTTGCAGACTCCGATCCGAACTGTGATATGGTTTATAGATTCGCTCCTATTCGCATAGTGGCTGCTCATTGTCCATACCATTGTAGCACGTGTGTAGCCCAGGACGTAAGGGCCGTGATGATTTGACGTCATCCCCACCTTCCTCGCGGTTTGCACCGGCAGTCTCGCTAGAGTCCCCAACTTTACTTGATGGCAACTAACGATAAGGGTTGCGCTCGTTATAGGACTTAACCTGACACCTCACGGCACGAGCTGACGACAACCATGCAGCACCTTGTAGAGAGTCCGAAGAAAGTCTATCTCTAGATCATGCACTCTACATTTAAGCCCTGGTAAGGTTCCTCGCGTATCATCGAATTAAACCACATGCTCCACCGCTTGTGCGGGCCCCCGTCAATTCCTTTGAGTTTCAATCTTGCGATCGTACTCCCCAGGTGGGACACTTATCACTTTCGCTTAGTCACTGAATAATTCCAACAACTAGTGTCCATCGTTTACGGCGTGGACTACCAGGGTATCTAATCCTGTTCGCTCCCCACGCTTTCGTCCATGAGCGTCAGTACATACGTAGTAGACTGCCTTCGCAATCGGTATTCTGTGTAATATCTATGCATTTCACCGCTACACTACACATTCTATCTACTTCCATATGACTCAAGTCAACCAGTATCAAAGGCAGTTCTACAGTTAAGCTGTAGGATTTCACCTCTGACTTAATTGACCGCCTGCGGACCCTTTAAACCCAATGATTCCGGATAACGCTTGCACCCTCCGTATTACCGCGGCTGCTGGCACGGAGTTAGCCGGTGCTTATTCTTACGGTACCGTCAGTTACCCACACGTGAGTAAGTTTCTTCCCGTATAAAAGCAGTTTACAACCCATAGGGCAGTCTTCCTGCACGCGGCATGGCTGGTTCAGAGTTGCCTCCATTGACCAATATTCCTCACTGCTGCCTCCCGTAGGAGTCTGGTCCGTGTCTCAGTACCAGTGTGGGGGATAATCCTCTCAGACCCCCTACCTATCGTTGCCATGGTAAGCCGTTACCTTACCATCTAGCTAATAGGACGCATAGTCATCTTGTACCGATAAATCTTTAATTAGATAGTGATGCCACTTCCCAATATTATGGAGTATTAATCTTCATTTCTAAAGGCTATCCTCCTGTACAAGGCAGATTCTATACGCGTTACGCACCCGTTCGCCGGTCGTCAGCAAAAAAGCAAGCTTTTCTCTGTTACCCCTCGACTTGCATGTGTTAAGCCTGCCGCTAGCGTTCATCCTGAGCCAGGATCAAACTCTTCATTGTAAAATCTTTAATAATTTTAAATGTTAAGCTTCAAAAGAATTTTTGGTAACCTAACCTAAATTAGGTCGCCGTGGTAATTCTACTCTTTAATTACGCTGTCAATTTCAATATTTTCAATGAACTTGGTTAGTCTCTAAATCACAAATAATCTCATTGTATCTTCAACTTAACCTCTTTGTAGAAACACTAGAATCGAACTAGTTGATTTGTCTTAAATCATTCCAAAATCTCTCTGAACTTTTGCTCTTTTTAAAAGCGAGTGCAAATATATAAACTCTTTTTAATCTGACAAAAATATTTTTGAAATTTTTGAAGTTTATTTTTACACTATTTCAACGAACTTTCGTTTTTAAAACGGACTGCAAAGTTACCTATTTTATTTCCGATTAAACAAGAAAAAATTAAACTATTTTTTAACCCTTTCTTAACCCTTCACATACCCTATTTTAATGAACTTTGCAATCTTCTAAACATTATCCGTTTTGCGATTGCGGGTGCAAACATACGACCTTTTTTTAATCCAACAACACCTTTTTAAACCTTTTTTTTAACTAAAAAACTAACTACCTTAAAAACAAATACTAAACCTTCTAGTTTTTTTACTTCTTTCTACGTTTTTTCTTCCTATCCTTCTTCTTTCTAATCTTAGCAAACATTCTTTTGTACTCTTCTACATCAACAGTTCCTTTTTTCTTTTCTAAAATACCCCTTGATTCAATAGACATTTTTGGTTCTTGATATTCTAATTCTTCATTTATATATCCTCTCTGCAAAATATCTTCTATCAAATAATCTTCATTTACTGTTGAAGGATTATATTCTGTTTTTAATGATAGCTTAAATAAATTCGCCGTTGCATTATACCAAAAAGCTTTCCATCCACTTCTAAATTCTTTAATATTATCAAAAGCTGTTTTTCCAGTTTGACGATGAATTAACTTAATCAACACTCTTCCCTCTGTTCGTGTCATCTTTTTCAATTGATCTGTCAATTCCTCTTCTAAGTACTTTTGGATTCTTTTGGTATACTTTCGTCTTTTACTTTTTGAAGGAATTCTTGATAATCTTAATTTAAGGCTATCAATTCTCTTAGAGGCTAATGTTGCATAAGGATAAGCCTTATATACTTTCTTCCTAAACCAATAGTAATAATGTATATCCGTTTTATTTTTAAATTTATGTTTTGGCAAAACAGCAACCTCTGGTAACTCTATCATTAAGGAATCTCCTCTTTTTACTAGATAATACTCATCCTCAAAGCTAGGTAGCGAGTCTTTTATTTGAGCCTGCAGTATCAAAGGCATTAGAATTATAAGAAGTAAGACAATTCTTTTCATAGTTTAATACATCAAAAAGGATTCCAAAAATAGCATATTCTTTAAAACAAAAAACTCATGAACGTTAATTCATGAGTCTTTTAAGTTAATTTTATAATTACTCTGCCATAATTGCTTCGGCTAGTTTTTTGTATGTTCCATTTTCCAGCTTTTCTCTTATTGCTGTAAAGGCTTCTATTGTTTCTTTTACATCCTCCATATTATGCCTTGCTGTTGGAATTAATCTTAAAATTATCAATCCTTTTGGTATAACTGGATATACTACGATAGAGCAAAACACTCCATGATTTTCACGTAAATCCTGTACCATTGCCATAGCCTCAGGGATTTCTCCTTTTAAATATACTGGAGTGATACACGTTTGTGTTGTTCCTAGATCAAAACCAGCATCTCTTAAACCTGATTGCAAGGCATTTGTAACTTCCCATAGCTTATCTTTTAATTCAGGTTGTGTACGAATTAAATCTAAACGTTTTAATGCCCCTTTAACCATTGGCATAGGAAGTGATTTTGCAAACATTTGAGATCGCATATTATATTGTAAGTATTGAACTACATCTGCATCACCGGCAAAAAACGCACCGATACCTGCCATAGATTTTGCAAAAGTTGCAAAATACACATCGATTCCATCCTGAACTCCTTGTTCAAAACCTGTTCCTCTTCCTCCTTCTCCTAGAGTTCCAAAACCATGAGCATCATCTACTAATAACCTGAAGTTATATTTTTCTTTTAACGCTACTATTTCAGCTAAACGTCCTTGTTCTCCTCTCATTCCGAAAACACCTTCAGAAACTAATAAAATACCTCCTCCAGTTTTTTCAGCCATTTTAGTGGCTCTTTTTAAGTTTTTCTCACAACTTTCTATATCATTGTGACGGTATACAAATCTCTTTCCCGCATGTAATCGAACTCCATCAATAATACAAGCATGAGTATCCATATCATATACAATAATATCATCTTTTGACACTAAAGCATCAATTGCTGACACCATTCCCTGATATCCAAAGTTTACCAAATAAGAAGCTTCTTTCCCAACAAATTCAGCACATTCTCTCTCTAATTGCTCATGATATTTTGTATGACCTGACATCATTCTTGCTCCCATTGGGTAAGCCATACCATCTGTAGCTGCTGACTCTCCATCAACCTTTAAAACTTCTGGATGATTTGCTAAACCTAGGTAATCATTTATACTCCAAGTAACTACTGACTTACCATTGAACTGCATTCGGTTAGATATAGGCCCTTCTAACTTAGGAAACACATAATATCCCTCTGCTTTATCTGCCCATTTACCTAACGGTCCCTTATCTCCTTTAATTCTCTCAAATAAATCTTTAACCATAATTACTTTTGTTATTCAGGGTGCGAAAATAGGGCTTTTTTAACAGTTAATCAAATCGAAAATTCACTAAGTTAAGTGACTAATTACAAGAAAAAAAGGCTTGAAATATTCTTTCAAGCCTTCTTCAATCAACTATTAAAAACTAACTAATCACCAACTTATTTGTTAAGCAATCAATTATAAGACGGTTGTAACTCTAATTAGTTACAGTATTTAAATTAGTTTAACACTATTTTAAGATTATACTTTCTTTATCGAAGAATTCAAAGTCATTCTTGATTTTGTTTTTATAATTACAATCTGTACTTTTAACAGTAAACTAACTTTAAAAACTATTTTATGTCTTCAGAATCTAATAAACCAACTACATTATTTTGGGTAATCGGTATTTTTGCGTTAATATGGAATGCTATGGGAGTAATGGCATACATTGGACAAGCATATATGACAAATGAAATGCTTGCTGCTTTGCCAGAAGCGGAACGTGCTTTATATGAAAATGTACCCGCTTGGGTAACAGCTGCTTTTGCTATTGCTGTTTTTGGCGGTACTTTGGGCTGTATCGTTCTTTTGTTAAAAAAGAAACTTGCCAAGTCTTTATTTTTAGTTTCATTAATTGCAATTATTGCTCAAATGAGCTACAATTTGTTTATGAGTAAAGCTACTGAGGTTTATGGTCCAGGAGGAATGGTTATGCCTATCATGGTTATTATAATTGGAGTGTTCCTATTACTCTATTCAAAGAAGTGCATTGAAAAGGGATGGTTATCATAAAAAATAAGAGCGAGTTTATTACTCGCTCTTATTTTTTAAATATATCTTTTTTAATTCTTGGTAATTCCAATTGATATCTAACTGCAATTGTTCTTATCAAAATAATAATAGATGCCGATATTATAAATTGAATATCTACATTAATATTTAATTTACCTAGTAAAAGGTATACTACTCCACCAGATAAACAGGCCGAAGCATAAATTTCTTTTTTAAATATTAAAGGAACTTTTCTTGTTAAAACATCTCTGATAACACCACCAAAAACAGCCGAAACCATCCCCATTATTAATGCTATAAATGGATGAAGGTTGAAACTCAATCCTTTTTGCAATCCTAATAAGGTAAAAACACTTATTCCTATGGTATCAAATAAAAACATTGTTTTACGTAATGGGGCTATTTTACTCCTAAATAAAAAAGTTGCTAATACTGCTGTTAATATAGTCCAGATATAGTTAATATCTCCAATCCAATTAATGGGGTGAGCATTAATCAAAACATCTCTTAGCATCCCACCTCCTACTGCAGTTACAAAAGCTATAATGATTACTCCAAAAACATCAAAGTCTTTTTTCAATGCTACCAAAGCTCCACTAATCGCAAAAGCAAAGGTTCCTGCAATATCAATAGCATAAATAACACTCATTACATATGTATTTCTGAAATTTCAATTTGTAAATCTCTTTCTACTTCAGCAATCTTTTGTCTTTCATTTTGCAATACCAATATTAAAGATATTCCCTTTTTTCCAGCTCGAGCTGTTCGACCACTTCGGTGTGTATAATACTCCTTCTTTTCAGGTAATTGATGATGTACAACAAATCCTAAATCTTGTACATCAATCCCTCTAGCAGACACATCTGTAGATACCAATACTTGTAAGTTTTCTTTTTTAAAAGCTCTCATCACTTTATCTCTCTCCTTTTGCTGCATATCTCCTTCTAATGCTTCTACTGAAAATCCTTCTTCTTTTAATTCTTTTGCTAACTTTTGAGCTCCTGCCTTCGTTCTTGTAAATACAATTCCTCTTTCATGATTCCTTCTCTCTAAAAATTGAACAATGATGTCTGTTTTTTCTCCTATGGTTGTTTGAACAAATTGATGTGAAATATTAGCATTGACCAGAGTATTTTTATCAATCTCAACTTGTTTAGCAGAAGCGTTCATATATTTCTTAACAATACTTCTAATTTCATTAGGCATCGTAGCTGAAAATAACCAAGTTTTTCTTTCGCCAGAAGTATATTTTAAGATACGATTTAACTCTTCTTTAAAACCCATACTTAACATTTCATCTGCTTCATCCAAAACCAATGTTTTAAGCTGCTTAAGGTTTACCTCGCCTCTTTCAATTAAATCAATTAATCTACCTGGAGTGGCAACAATTATATGTGTAGTTCTTTTAAGATTATTTATTTGTTTGTCTATTTTTTCTCCACCATAAACAGCTTCTACAAATATTTTTTTATCTACATATTTGGTATACTTGAATAACTGTTTTTTTATTTGCTGTACCAATTCTCTAGTAGGAGACAATATTAAGGCTTGAACATTGTCTTTTGATGGATTTATCTTATCTAAAACAGGTAATCCATATGCTGCTGTTTTACCAGTTCCTGTTTGAGCCAAACCAATAAAATCACTATTAGTTTGTAATAGGTATGGGATTACTTCTCTTTGAATTTCTGTTGGTGTAACAATTCCTAATTCTTTTAACCCTTTTATATATTCTTTTTTAATCCCTAAGGTTTTAAATGTTGTCATACACTTGTTTTAAAAATGCAAAGTTATTGCTTATTCTTGGGTAATAATAAATTCGTTACCTCTTTTGTGATTCTTCTAGGTTTTTGGGTTTTAGCATCTAACAAACAAAAAGTAGTTTCCGATTTAACCAAAACTTGTTTATCTCTTTTTATTTCAACATGTCTAACCGACTTTACTCCTTCTGTCTTACCAATCCAAGTGGTAATTGTTACTTCATCTTCTAATTTAGCTTGTCCCTTATAATCTATCTCATGACGTACAACAAACCAAACATAATCTGGTTTTGGTACATCTGCTATTAATTGTTTCCAATGAGCATCTGCTACATCTTGAATCCATTGTACATAAACTACATTATTCACATGATTGTACTCATCTATCTCCTCTAAAATTACTCGATGCTTCTTTTCAAAAATATTCATTTAACAAACTTACAACGATTGGTGTTAATTATTACTTAAAACTGCTAGTCATTTTATTGTAGCTAACAATATTTTTAGATATTCGAGTGCTGAGATTAAACTAAGAACACTTTGACAAACAAATTTGGAACCGAAAAAATAAGTAAACTATTACTCAAACAAGCAATTCCAGCTTCTATTGGTATTCTTGTTATGTCTATGAACATGATTGTAGATACTATTTTTGTTGGTAAATGGATTGGTGTTTTAGCTATTGCAGCAATTACAGTAGTTTTACCTATTGCTTTTTTCATTTCTTCTGTAGGAATGGGAATTGGTATTGGAGGAAGTTCTATTATCTCCAGAGCATTTGGTCGAAATGAAATTAAAAAAGCTTTTGAAGTTTTTGGGAATCAAATAAGTCTTACTGTTATACTGGCTTTCCTTTTTATTCTTGTTGGAGAATACTTTTGTGCTCCTTTACTACGATTATTTGGAGCAAATGGACAAATTTTAGATCCCGCTACCGAGTATTTTCATGTAATTATTTGGGGAGTTCCATTTTTAGCTTTCGCTATGATGGGTAATCCTGTTATTAGAGCTGTTGGGAAACCCAATTATGCTATGTTTACTTTGATTTTACCAGCGATTGCTAATATTATTCTCGATATTATCTTTATTAAGTTTATGGACTTGGGAATGTTTGGTGCAGGATTAGCAACTTCCATTTCTTATGCGGTAAGTGGATTATTTGTATTGTGGTTTTTCCTATCAAAAAACACTGAGTTAAAAATTCTTCCAGAATATTTTAATTTGAATTGGTCTATTGTAAAAGAAATCATTTCTTTAGGAGGAATCACCGTAATACGTCAAGGAACTATTAGCATACTAATTATAATACTCAATTATACATTATTTAAATATGGAGGAGAAATTTCGATTGCAGTGTATGGTATTATTAATAGGGTAATGATGTTTGCTTTATTTCCAGTATTAGGTGTAACACAAGGTTTTCTTCCTATTGCTGGTTATAATTATGGTGCTCAAGATGCCATTAGAGTAAAACAAACAATTAAAACTTCAATTCTATTTGGAACTGGTATCGCTACTTTTATTTTTATTTTAATAATGCTTTTCCCTTCTGAATTAGTAAGCATTTTTACAAATGATCAAGAACTATTGAGTTTAACACCCAACGCTTTAATAATTGCCTTTTTGGCAACTCCAGTAATCACAACACAATTAATTGGCTCTGCTTATTTTCAAGCAGCAGGAAAGGCTTTACCCGCCTTATTATTAACCTTACTAAAACAAGGCTTTTTACTGATTCCATTGGTTTATATTATGCCAAAGTTTTTTGGTGTAAATGGTGTATGGATGTCTTTTCCCATTGCAGATATCTTGGCAACCCTTGTTACTTATGTCTATCTAAAAAAGGAAATTGCAAAAAACCTCACTTAAAAGTTAACATTCATACTATTACTTCCTTTATTTCTTTTCTTTTTTATAAGAAAAGCTTATTTTAGTGGTCCTCGAAATATTATATTGTCTTAATTAACATTCTTAGAAAACCAACTAACATCTACTTACTAGGTTAATTAATGATTATTGTACAATTACTATGATAAGAAAAACATATGTCCTACTATCGTTGCTGTTTTTGAGTTTGTTAAATTTTGCTCCAAAAACAACGCATTCCTCCTTTCCTACTAAGAAAGATTTTAACTTCAACTCAATAAGAAAGGGCATGGTTACTACTACTTTTAATGCCAGTGCAGATCTATGTGATTGCGATAGAAGAAGACCTATTACGATTACTTCAACTACAACAGAAACAGATTATCAAATAATGTTAGATGTAAATTTTGTTACTGGAATGAGTTCTGATTTCTCTGATATTCGTTTTACAGATTCTGATGGATCAACTGAAATATCTTTTTGGATTGAAGAATTTACAGTAAGTGATGATGCAACTATTTGGATTAAAGTTCCATCTATACCAAATGGAACTAAAACTATATATATGTATTATGATGGTTGTACATCGTCTAATACTAGTAACGCGGCAAATACATTCATTTTTTACGATGATATGAATTCCACAACAGGTTGGAATACTTACGGATCAGGAGCTGTAAGTGCTACCACAACCTTAGGAAGCTCTACACTATCAAAAACAACCAATTGTGACCCTAATGGAGGATGGAAATCTATTGGACAAACCATTACGAATTTTAGATTAATAACAAGAGAAGTAAGAACTACCGCAGGAAACAATAATGGCTGTGGATTGAATAGGTATGGTATTGAAAATTCAGGATTTAATGGTTATAACATAAACAGAGATGCTAGAGGGGGAAATCGTGTTTTTGGTCTTGAAGCCAGAACAAATGGCAGTGGAAACAATGCAAACAGACCTAATAGAAATCAACCTATTGATACCTGGTTTAGAACTGAATTAACACGATGTTGTTCTTCGAATACTGTGACAGCTCAACTTTATGATGATAATAGAAATGCTATTGGTGGTTTGGTTTCTTCAACTATGCCTAACAATCGTAACTATTGTAATTTTGATAGGGTTACTGTTAGAGGAGGACATAATTATCATATTGATTTTATGGCAGTAGCTAAAAGTTCATGTGGAACTATCGGAGCAACTATAGGTGCAGAAGATGGTAGCGCCGACTTAAAACTAACTAAAACTGTTAACAATGCCCTTCCTAAAGTAGGAGATAATATTACCTATACCATAAGGGTTCATAATGCAGGACCTCTTTGTGGCACAGGTGTTCTTGTAGAAGATATTATACCTAGTGGATTAACTTTTGTAAGTTATAGTAGTACTTCTGGCACAACGTATAGCACAGGAACTAATACTTGGGACTTAACCTCTATCTCCATACTTCCAACCGAATTTGCCGAGTTACAAATTACTGTAACTATAGATTCAGCTGGACAAATTATAAACACGGCGAAAATTACTCAGAGTGATAAAGATGACCCTGATTCAGACCCGACAAATTAAATTATAGATTCACCATTTAAATTAGTGGTTAACACATCACTCATATAATTAAAAAATGGACGTAGTGCTATAAAGGCTTCATCTATATTAGATAAAAAGTCTTTTGCCAATACTTCCTTATCTGAAAATCTTTTGACAGCGATATATCCTTTTTTACGTATTAGATCAATATCTGGGTGTGTTTTGTCAAATCCCTTAGGAGCTGTTTTTAGTTCTTCTCCCTCAAATACTCCTCCAAAATGTTTTACATAATTTTCTTCAGTCAAAATTTCTCTAACTTCGGAAGCATCCATTTCAAATTCTTTACGAATTCTAAACAAATCTTCTTTATTAGGTTCCCAAAAACCTCCTGCTAAAAAACTATCTCCTGGAGCTATATGTAAATAATACCCACCTCTTAATTCAGGTTTCTTTCTATGAAATGAACCTCCGAAATGTGTTTTATAGGGTGTTTTATCTTTTGAAAATCGTACATCTCTATAAATTCTAAACAACTTAAACTTATCAATTTCATCATGTTTATTCAAGTTATCTTGAACGGAAGCATACAATGCTTTTGCATTGTTTTGAGCGTTTGTAAAATCACCTTTATTATCGGTAAACCAATCTCTGTTATTGTTTTCGCTTAAGTCTTTTAAAAATTGAAATGTTGATTTTTCTATTTGCATTGTTCTAGAAATTTGGAGCCCTAAAATACAAAAACTCCATGGAAATATTTCCATGGAGTTTTAGAATCCTTATAAGTTTTTTATTATACGTTGAATCTGAAATGCATAACATCTCCATCAGCTACGACATACTCCTTACCTTCTACTCTAACTTTACCCGCTTCTTTTACTTTAGCTTCACTTCCATATTCAACATAATCCGTATAACTAATTGTCTCAGCACGGATAAATCCTTTTTCAAAATCTGTATGAATCACTCCAGCCGCTTGTGGTGCCGTAGAACCTACAGGAATCGTCCAAGCTCTTACTTCTTTTACACCTGCAGTGAAATATGTTTGTAAATTTAATAATGTATATGCCGAACGAATTAAACGAGATACCCCAGGCTCTTCTAACCCAATATCAGATAAGAACATTTGACGCTCTTCATAATCATCTAACTCAGCAATATCTGCTTCAGTACCTACCGCTAATACAATAATTTCTGCATCTTCATTTTTTACAGCCTCACGTACTTTTTCTACATAAGCATTTCCATCTTTAGCTGAAGATTCATCAACATTACACACATATAATACTGGCTTTGCAGTAATAAATTGCATCGATTTTACTAATTCTTCTTCTTTTTCAGAAAATTCAATTGTACGAACAGATTTTCCTTCTAATAAAGTAGCTTGGATATTTTCTAAAATCTCTAATTCTAATTTAGCTTCTTTACTTCCAGTTTTAGCTGCTCTTTTTACCTTTTCTAAACGCTTTTCAACAGCTTCTAAATCTTTTAACTGAAGTTCAATATCAATTGTTTCTTTATCTCTAATCGGATCTACAGATCCATCTACGTGTACGATATTATCGTTGTCAAAACAACGTAATACATGTAAAATTGCATCCGTTTCTCTAATATTTGCCAAGAACTGATTTCCTAATCCTTCTCCTTTACTAGCTCCTCTAACTAAACCAGCAATGTCAACAATTTCTACCGTCGCTGGAATTACCTTTTCAGGATTTACTAATTCCTCTAATTTTTCTAATCTTGCGTCTGGTACATTTACCACTCCTAAGTTTGGTTCTATTGTACAAAATGGAAAATTCGCACTCTGTGCCTTAGCGTTAGACAAACAGTTAAATAAAGTTGATTTACCTACATTTGGTAATCCTACAATTCCAGCTTTCATATTTCTTTAAATATTTAATAAAAACACCAAAAATCAATATTTCGATTTTTGCGCATGCAAATATAGTTGATTTCCTTTCAATAAATACCATAAAAAAACCTCGAATTCATCGAGGCTTTATATCTTTAATATTTAACGATTATTGGTTAAATTTATTCATGGTGCATAAAACGTTGTTTTGCCAATAACTCTTCATCTGTTTCAACATTATCTTCATCTGGCACACAACAGTCTACTGGACATACAGCCGCACATTGAGGTTCTTCATGGAATCCTTTACACTCTGTACATTTATCAGCAACAATGTAGTATATCTCATCAGAAACTGGCTCTTGCTCTTCCTCAGCATTCGCGCTTGTTCCATTTGGTAACACTATATTACCTTCTAAATCGGTACCATCAGCATACTTCCACTCATCTGCTCCTTCATAAATAGCAGTATTTGGACATTCTGGTTCACATGCTCCACAATTTATACACTCGTCAGTTATTATAATTGCCATAGTATTTCTATATCGGTTTATGTATCTTTGCAGCGCAAAAATAACGCCAATTTAATTTAGAACCAAAATAAATGGAGATAACACAGAGCAGAATAAACGCTTTTGTAAAGTTAGGTAAGTTTTTAAGTCAATTTTCTCAAGAAAAGATTGAAATAAAAGATGCTATTGAGCATAATGATTTGTTTTTTGATGGGTTTAAACATCAATTAAAACTAGCAGAAGAGAATAATACATGGTTTACCAAAGAAAACTTATTATTTTCTACCGAGAATTGGTCTAAAGCATTAACTCTTTCCAATATTTCTACTTGGGTAGAAAATGAATCGTTAGGGACTAATGAAGCGAAAAATGTAGCAATTATTATGGCTGGTAATATTCCGTTGGTTGGTTTTCATGACTTTATTTCGGTATTAATTGCTGGGCATTCAGTGATAGTAAAACAATCGTCTAACGATAAACATTTACTTCCTTTCTTAGCGAAGTATTTAGAATATGTTTCTTCTGATTTAAAAGGTAAAATTGTTTTTACTGAAGGAAAATTAGAAAACTTCGATGCCGTTATTGCTACTGGAAGTAACAATACCGCTCGTTATTTTGAACACTATTTTAAAGATAAGCCAAGTATCATTCGTAAGAATAGAAATTCTGTTGCTATTTTAACAGGAAATGAAACTGAGGAAGATTTTAAACATTTAAGTGAAGATGTATTTCGCTATTTTGGTTTAGGTTGTCGTTCAGTTTCTAAATTATTTGTTCCAAAGAATTATGATTTCGATAATTTCTTTAGGGGAATGTATAATCGAAAAGAAATTATTGACAACGTTAAATACGCTAATAATTATGACTACAATAAGGCGGTGTATTTAATGAGCGAATTTGACATTTTAGAGAATGGTTTCTTAATGATAAAAGAAGATAATAGTTATGCCTCTCCTATTGCTTCTGTTTTTTATGAGTATTATGATAATACAGATGATTTAAAAATAAAGCTTTGGGAAGAAAGAGAGCAAATACAATGTGTGGTTTCTAAAGATTTTATGGATAATGAAATTGCTTTCGGACAAACACAACATCCAAAACTATGGGATTATGCTGATGGGGTAAACACCTTAGAATTTTTAGCTAAAATTTAAGCGAATCCTCATAGGATAATTTGCATCTTTGCCTTTCAACAACTCAACAATATGAAAAAACATAATTTTAGTGCTGGTCCTTGTATTTTACCAGAAAGCGTACTTCAAAAAGCTTCTGAAGCGGTTATTAATTTTAACAATGATAACTTATCGTTAATTGAGATTTCTCATAGAAGTCAGTCTTTCGTAAATGTTATTGAAAAAGCAAGGAGTTTAGCTTTAGAGTTATTAGGATTAGAAAACAAAGGTTATAAAGCATTGTTTTTACAAGGTGGCGCAAGCATGCAGTTTTTAATGACGGCTTATAATTTATTAAATAAAAAAGCTGCCTATTTAAATACAGGTACTTGGAGTTCTAAAGCCATTAAGGAAGCAAAGTTATTTGGAGACCTAATTGAAGTTGCTTCTTCAAAAGATAAGGGCTTTAACTATATTCCTAAAAATTATGAAGTACCTGGTGATATCGATTATTTTCACTGTACAAGTAATAATACCATCTATGGAACTCAAATGAAAAGTTTCCCTGAAACTTCCGCTCCCTTAATATGTGATATGAGTTCAGATATTTTTTCACGTCAGTTAGACTTTTCTAAGTTTGATTTAATCTATGCTGGAGCACAAAAAAATATGGGACCAGCTGGAGCAACCTTAGTTGTGGTGAAAGAAGATGTTTTAGGAAAAGTAACACGTCAAATTCCTTCAATGTTAAACTATCAACTATATATTGAAAAAGAGAGTATGTTTAATACCCCACCGGTATTTTCGGTATATGTTTCTATGTTAACTTTAGAATGGTTGAAAGATTTAGGAGGTATTGAATTTATAGAAAAGGTTAACAAGCAGAAATCTGCTTTATTATATAATGAAATAGATAGAAATCCATTGTTTAATGGGGTTGTAAATAAGGAAGATCGTAGTCATATGAACGCTACGTTTACCTTAGCTAATGAAAATTTAAAAGAGAAATTTGACACCTTATGGAAAGAAGCCAATATTAATGGTTTACATGGACATAGAAGTGTTGGAGGCTACAGAGCCAGTATGTATAACGCATTACCTTTATATAGTGTGCAGGCATTAGTAGATGTAATGCAAGAGTTAGAAAGAATCGCATAAATTAGTGTCTTTATAAAATATATCATCTTTAAAGACCAATAGTAGAAATAAAATGAAAATATTAGCAAATGACGGAATTTCTAAAAAAGGAATTGAAGTTTTAGAAAAGTCAGGTTTTGAAGTAATAAATGCAAAAGTTGCTCAAGAGCAATTAGAAAACTATATAAATGATCATGGTATTGATGCCATTTTAGTTCGTAGTACTACCCAAGTGCGACAAGAGTTAATAGAAGCTTGTCCGAGTATTAAGTTAATTGGATGTGGTGATATTGGTATGGATAATATTGATGTGGAATATGCACAAGATAATGGTGTATTCGTAATTAATACTCCTGAGGCTTCTGCCAATTCAGTAGCAGAATTAGTATTTGCCCATCTTTTTGGAATGGTTCGTTTTTTACACCAGGCCAATAGAGACATGCCTTTAGAAGGAGAAATGCGTTTTAAAGCTCTTAAAAAGCAATATGCTGCGGGGGTTGAACTGCGTGGAAAGACTTTAGGTATTATTGGAATGGGGAATATAGGGCATGAAGTAGCAAGAATAGCTTTAGGTATTGGGATGAACGTTATTACTTCTGATATTAATGTGGAAACGACTTCAGTAACAGTTCCGTTTTTCAATGGGCAATCTATAGATATTACTATTGATACTGTTCCTACAGAAGAGGTTTTAAAAGAAGCTGACTTTATTAGTTTACATATCCCTGCTCAAGAAGAATATTTATTAGGTTCAGATCAATTTGAATTAATGAAAGATGGCGTTGGTATAGTTAATACTGCACGTGGAGGTATTCTAGATGAAGTAGCTTTAGTTAGTGCTATTGATAGTGGAAAAGTAAAATATGCTGGTTTAGATGTGTATGAAAAAGAGCCTACTCCAGAAATACAGTTGTTAATGAATCCAGATATTTCATTAACACCTCATATTGGTGCATCAACTATAGAAGCTCAAGAAAGAATTGGTGTTGAACTTGCAAAACAAATAGTAGAATTACTTTCATAATAATATATGGCTATTGTTAAACCCTTTAAAGCTGTTAGAGCTACCAGAGATAAAGTTGCATTAGTATCTTCTAAATCATATGAAATTTATGATACTGAAAACCTAAATGCTAAACTTGCGTTTAATCCGTATACTTTTTTACATGTAATTAATCCTGGTTATAAATACCACAAGCAAGATGTTACTGGAGAACAACGTTTTAAATTGGTTCACAATCGCTATTTGGAATTTAAAGAAGATGGTATTTTCACGCAAGATGAAAAACCTGCTTACTACTTATATCAAAAAGTAACTCCCACGCATACGTTTTGCGGAATCATTGCTGCTACGTCGGTAGAAGATTATCATAATGATATTATTAAAAAGCATGAGAGTACTTTAAAAAAACGTGAGTTATTATTTGAAAATTATTTAAAAAACACTGGCTTTAATGCTGAACCTGTACTACTCACCTATCCTGACAATCCTTCTGTAGAGAAAATTATCCAGAAGTATCAAAAGAATAGAGCAGAGTACGAATTTTCAACAACTGATAAAGATTTTCATTTATTATGGGTAATTGATGATGAGCAAGATATAAAGAAGATTAATGACGCTTTTCAAGCCATAAACACCCTGTATATTGCTGATGGGCATCATCGTTCAACTTCTTCTTGCTTATTAGCTCAAAACTTAGCTAAAGAAAATCCAGAACATACGGGTAATGAAAACTATAATTTCTTTATGAGTTATCTATTACCAGAGAGTCAATTGAGTATTTATGAGTTTAATAGATTCATTAAAGATTTAAACGGATTAACTCCAGATGAATTCTTAATAGAGTTAGACACTTATTTCAGAATAGAAAACAGAGGTCAGGAGTTGTACAAGCCAAAAGAGAAGCATCAATTTAGCATGTACTTAAATGGAGAATTTTATTCACTAAATCTACGTAAATCAGGATATGAGTTTACTGATGCTTTAAGTGATTTAGATGCACATATATTATATACCACTGTTTTAAAACCTATTTTAGGAATTGATGATATAAGAGATGATTCAAAGATTATTTATTCTCAAGATAAATCTGATGGATTAGAGTTAAAAACGAAAGTAGACAAAGGTGATTTTCAGGTGTCTTTTGGAATGTTACCTACCACCATTGAGGAATTAAAAGGTATTATTGACGCTGGTCTTATCATGCCTCCAAAAACCACTTATATAGAACCGAAATTAAGAAGCGCTTTAACTATTTACGAATTTTCATAGTAAACGCCTATACACATATGATTACAGGAATTAAAGAAAACCTTCAAAAGATAAAAGAAACATTGCCAGAAAATGTTACTCTGGTTGCTGTTTCTAAAACAAAACCCAATTCAGATATTCAGGAAGCATATGATGCAGGACAACGAGTGTTTGGCGAAAATAAAATTCAAGAAATGGTAGGCAAATACGATGCTTTACCAAAAGATATTGAATGGCATATGATTGGGCATCTACAACGAAATAAAGTGAAATATATGGCTCACTTTGTAAGTTTAATTCACGGTGTTGATAGCTTTAAAACTTTGGTAGAAATAAATAAGCAAGCAAAAAAGCATGATAGAATAATTCATTGCCTATTGCAAGCTCGTATTGCTAAAGAAGACACTAAATTTGGTCTACCTTTTGCTGAAATAGAAAGTATTTTAGCTTCTGAAGAACTAAAAGAGTTAGAAAATGTGAAAATTACTGGGCTTATGGGCATGGCGACGTTTACAGATGATCAAGCCCAATTACAAGAAGAATTTTCTTCCTTAGCTAACTTTTTTAATGTCCATCAAAAGAAACATACTGATTTAACTACTTTATCTATGGGAATGAGTGGAGATTACTCATTAGCCATTGAAAATGGAAGCAATATGGTTAGAATAGGTAGCTCTATTTTTGGAGTTAGAAATTATATTGCTTAGATTTACCCTAATCAGCTAACTTAAATAATAAAAAAAGAGAAAGAATTGTACGCAATTTTAGATATTGAAACGACAGGTGGAAAATTTAATGAAGAGGGAATTACAGAAATAGCCATATATAAATTTGATGGTCATCAAGTAGTTGACCAGTTCATAGGACTTATTAATCCCGAGAAAGAAATTCAAGAATTTGTTGTAAAACTTACCGGAATAAATAATAAAATGCTTCGTAATGCTCCTAAGTTTTATGAAGTAGCTAAACGTATTGTTGAAATTACTACAGATTGTATTATTGTAGCTCATAATGCTAGTTTTGATTATAGAGTTTTAAAGAATGAATTTAGCAAGCTCGGTTATGAATTCAAACGAAATACATTATGCACCGTTACCCTGAGTAAAAAATTAATTCCGGATGCTCCTTCTCATAGTTTAGGGAAATTATGCAGACATCTTGGAATTCCTGTAGCAGATCGCCATAGAGCTAATGGTGATGCCATGGCTACTGTAAAACTTTTTAAATTACTCTTAGAAAAAGACGTTGAAAAAGAAATTCTTCAAGAATCTATCAAGTATTTTGACAAACGAGAAGTTAAACAAAAGATCGATAAGATATTAGATAAACTACCAGAAAGACAAGGACTTTTTTATGTTCATAATGAAGAAGGGAATATTATTTTTATAGGAAGAGGAACCAATTTAAAATATGAAGCCAATAAACTTTTTTTGAAAACCACTCGTAAGGCAGAAAAGATTTTAAAAAGGCTACACGATATTACTTTTGAAGAAACCGGAAATCTATTATTTACGCGTTTAAAATATTATTTAGAGTTAGAAAGACTTAAGCCTAAATATAATATCATTAGAAAGCGTAAACACAATCTTAATGGTTTTAATCATAGTGATATGATTATAATGGATAAAGGAAGAATTCCGGAAGAAAATGCAGTCATTTTAATTGAAAACAATGAAGTTATTGGGTATGCTTTTACCAATTTAGCTTATCAAGAAAATAAGTTAGATGTATTAAGATCTATGCTAACTCCCATTGAACACAAACAACTTTCTAAAACTATCATTAAAAATTACTTACTTAAAAATAAGGTGTCTAAAATCATTAGATTAGAAGTTGAAAATAATTTGTAATATTGTTTAAATTCCAAAATTTCTCTTGTTGAAACAACAAAAAAACAGCAACTGGAAAGATAAACTTCATGAAATCATTTATGAGGCAGATACACCCGCTGGCAAATTATTTGACATAGTTCTGTTAATTGCAATTGTGGCTAGTATTATATTAGTAATGTTAGAAAGTGTAGATTCTATTCATACAAAATATGATTCTTTTTTAGATATCTCTGAATGGGTTATTACTATCTTATTTACAATTGAATATTTTGCTCGTATTATCTCTATTAAAAAACCTTCTAAGTATATTTTTAGTTTTTACGGAATCATAGATTTATTATCTACATTACCTAAATATTTAGCCATCATTTTTACTGGAACACACAGCTTGGTTGCTTTAAGAGCGTTACGATTACTAAGAGTTTTTAGAATCTTAAAACTAGCTCGTTTTATTGGAGAATCTAACAACTTCATTAGGGCTTTAAAAGCTAGTAGAGCTAAGATAGGTGTTTTCTTGTTTTTTGTTTTAATCCTGTGTGTTATTTTAGGTACTGTAATGTACTTAATTGAAGGAGGAGACAATGGTTTTACAAGTATTCCCAGAAGTGTGTATTGGGCTATTGTTACTTTAACTACGGTAGGATATGGTGATATAGCTCCTCATACTCCTTTTGGACAATTTGTTGCCAGCATTATAATGATATTAGGTTATGGAATTATAGCTGTACCTACAGGAATTGTAACTTCTGAAATGACTAAAGCTACGATTGACACAAATACCCAATCTTGTCCTAATTGTTTGCATGATGGTCATAAAGATGATGCAGAATTTTGTTATCATTGCGGAACAAAACTGAATTAAATGTCGCAAGAAAATACTCTCATTACTATTGTAGGTGCAACAGCTATCGGTAAAACTGCACTTAGTATCAAATTAGCACAGCATTTTGGCTGTGATATCATTTCTTGTGATTCACGTCAGTTTTATAAAGAAACGGCTATCGGAACTGCTGTTCCTGATGTCGAAGAGTTAGCCGCAGCACCTCATCATTTTATTCAGAATCGAAGTATTTTTGAAGATTACTCTGTAGGTCAATTTGAAAAAGATGTATTGACAAAACTAGATGAGTTGTTTCAAAAGAATTCAGTTCAAATTATGGTTGGAGGTAGTGGATTATACGTTGATGCTGTTTTAAAAGGATTGGATTATTTTCCTGATGTTGCCCCAGAAATTAGAGTACAACTTACTTCTGAACTTGAAGAAAAAGGTATTGAATACCTTCAAAATAAATTAAAAGAATTAGATTTCGAAAGTTATGAAACTATTGCTCTAGATAATCCTCATCGTTTAATTAGAGCTTTAGAAATTTGTATTGGTACTGGGAATACTTATTCTTCTTACAAAAATAAACCAAAAGCTCCTCGTAAGTTTAACTCTATTAAAATTGGATTAACCGCTGATAGAGAAATAATGTACGATCGTATTAATCGTCGTGTAGATATTATGATTGCTAATGGTTTGTTAGAGGAAGCCAAATCGGTTTATCCACATAAAAGTTTAAATGCGTTACAAACTGTTGGCTATAGAGAGTTATTTGAATATTTTGATGGAAATTTCACTAAAGAGTTTGCTATTTCTGAAATAAAAAAGAATACCCGAAGGTTTGCCAAAAGACAAGGTACATGGTTTAGAAAAGACAAAGACATTTTATGGTTTGATTTTCAAGAGAACATAGAAACTATCATTGAAAAAGTGAAAAGCAGGCTATACTAAGATAGCCCACTTTTCTAAGGACAACCATTATACATCCCTATTTCCTTTTATACCTCAACTTACCTGTTTCTATTCCAATTGCGGTTTTTGCCAGTATGGTAAATATTAAGGCCCCTAACGCCCAAATACCAAGTGTTACACCAATCTCAATCCCTGTAGGTGTATATTCAGCTATTTTTCCATATGGTCCCGGAATAAAGCCTGGAACAATTAGTCCGAAACCTTTTTCAATCCATATTGCAATAAATAGAATGAAACAGGCAAAGTATAAGATTTTTAAATTGTTTCGAAGCTTATGAAAAGTTAATATGATTGTAGCTAAAAGGTTTAAGGAAATAGCTGTCCAAATCCAAGGTAATAAAGCCGTTTTTCCTTCTAAACCAAAAAACAAGTAATAAGCGCTTTCACTATGATGTGTAGGAGCGTAAAACTCCTTGAACAATTCAGATACCAACATAATTATATTAATCTGAGCTGCTACTGTAACAACCATAGCTATTTTCTTTATAGTTTTATCTTCTATCTTAAATGCCGTAAAGGTTCTAATAATTGCTAATACTAAAATGATCAAAGCTGGTCCAGCTGCAAACGCAGAAGCCAAAAACCGAGGTCCTAACAAAGCATTGTTCCAAAATGGACGTGCTTGTAATCCTTGATATAAAAATGCTGTTACTAAGTGAATTCCAACTGCCCAAAAAACTGATAAGATTGCACCAGGTACATACACACTTTTCTTAGATTCTTTCCCTTGATAATGTCTGAATAGAATATAAAATGGTATGGTAATATTTAAAAACAAGTACCCATTTAGCACAATAACATCCCAAGTAAGCATAGAATTAGGAAAGTTAAATACTCCTATTCCTGGTAACATATGCCATAATACAGAAGGGCCTCCCATATCAGCTATCACAAAAGCCAAACACATTATTAATGCGGCTACTGCTAGCCCCTCTCCTATTAATACGGCTTGTTTAAAATCAATATCTTTCAGTACATAAGTAGGCATTACTAACATAACTGCAGCAGCGGCAACTCCGACTAAAAAAGTAAAATTTGAAATATATAATCCCCAACTAACTCGATCTGTCATTCCTGTAACACTTAGTCCATGCTCTAATTGAATTGAGTAACAATACATTCCTACCAACATTACGAAAGTTAAAAATGCCATCCATAAATGATAGGTTTTTGAACCTTTGGTTATGGTATCAAAACTATCTATAATTAAACTTTTAAAAACTTTAAATTGTTTCATCTATTTATATTTTAATCCATGAAATACCAAAACTTTGGTTCTGTTCCCAAGTCTTCTTTTAATCGGAATACTTTTTTGTTTTCTAAAACCCATCTAATCGTACTATTAGGGTCTAATAGATTGCCAAAAATTCTAGCTCCAGTTGGGCAAGCTTCTACACATGCTGGATTTTTACCAGCTCTTGAACGTTGTACACAAAAAGTACACTTCTCCATCACACCTTTTTTACGTAAACGGTTTCCTAAATAATGTTGATTTTTATTGATTTCTTCTTCAGGAACTTCAGGTTTACTCCAGTTAAATCTTCGTCCATCATATGGACATGCAGCCATACAATACCTACATCCAACACACCAATCATAATCTACTACTACTAACCCATCCTTTTCTCTCCATGTAGCTTGTACAGGACATACCTCAACACATGGAGGGTTATCACAGTGAAAACATTGAGTTCCCATATAAAAATGACCTTCTGCAGGTACTTCATGGTAGTAATTATCATCCGCTTCATTAAAATTGAAACCTTTACCGTCTTTCATTTCATGAATACGGATATATTGCATTTGCGAATTTCTATCTTGATTATTTTCTTCTACACAAGCACTCACACAATCCATATATCCCTGACATTTAGAAATGTTAAAAGCATACCCAAACAATACATCGTCTTCAGCATTTTTAGAAGACATATTGATGGTTTTACCCGTTCTTAGTTGGTATGAACGTACCAACCTATCTACCGTTGCCTGTTTCTCTTCATTGGTCATGAGTTTATAGTTTCCTTTAAACTGTTCCTCCCAATCTATTTGGGCTTTTTCTTTTGATGTTTCGCTCGAAACTACACTTGTACAAGATGATACTGCTCCTGCTCCTATTAATAAACTTGCCGTTAACTTTTTAAAAGCTGAACGTCTGTCCATTTGTACATCAAACACTTGATCAAATCCATCTTTATGTCGTTCTTCTCCAATAGATGCCTTTACGGCAGCATCGTAAAACTCTTTCTCTGTTAACGCTTCATTTTTCTTATCTGAATTGCAGCTTCCATTTTTTCCGCATTCACAAGAATTACATGAACCGCTTGTTTGTTTATGCTTACTATTTAGGTTTAGAGTAAACCATTTTTTATTGTTATTGCTCATGCCTAAATTATTTACGTTCCTTAATTTTTTGTGTATTGAATCTTGCTGGCCATTTCGTTTCAAAACTTGGTGAATGTGGATTATGACAATTCACACAGGTTAAAGAAGCTCGCGGTGGTGCCCAACTTTTAATACGCTTTCCATGTGCTCCTCCTGTCCAGTCTTTATATTGTTGTTGATGACATTGACTACATAATTTATAACTCTTATTAAAATCTACTCCATGCCCTGTAATACTTCGCAACTCATCCATATTAGCACTATTATGACAAGTGATACAATTCATTGTTGTAGATTCAGCATGATTTAGTTTAATATTCCAATGTGCCTTCTTTATATCTTTTGTTTGCATTTTAGCCAAAGGCTGTGTATGACATTCCGTACACTTATAAGATTTTATTTTATCTTTTCTTGTTGGAATTAAAAAAGTGATCTCATTTTCGCTTACTTCAATCATATTCATGCCATCAATGTATTTATCTGATGAAATAGAGGTTCCTTTATAATGTTTACTTTCTGCTTCTATTTTATCTGTTATACTATGATATTCATGTTCCTTATGCTTACAAGAAATACTAAGTAGTAATAATAGAATAAGGTAGCCTGTTTGTTTAATAGTTGTAGTATTCTTCATTAGTTCCCAATTTTTCTCATGAAGTCTCCAACATCTACAGTAACCTTGTTATTAGGTACGTGACATTGACGACAATTAACTCGTTCTGGATGTGAAACTCTAATTTCTTTAGGGGCGCTCGGTCCTGCATGACAAGCCAAACAGTTTTCTCTCAATTGTAATTGATGCGGAATTACAGGTGGACTCCCTGCCAATGCATTGTTTATTCCTGCAACTGGAGTTGTACCTCTCTTGAAATTTGTTTCCTTAAATAAAGAATTTGTTTTCTTAGGAACATGACACTGACGACAGTTAATCTTTTCTGGATGTGGCGTAACAGGAGTATATGCTTTGTATTTTTCCACATATCCACCATTTTCATGACACTTTAAACAACTATTGTCTCCCATATCGCGTTCACTATTTACTTCATGTGGAATACTAGGTGGTGCTCCATGAAAAGCTCTATTATCATAATAGTTTTTCATGCTACGTTGATGTTTTTCATCAATAGGCATCTTTGTATAATCTAAGGCATGCTTTGAGCGCTCAAAAACCCCAGACTCAGAAGGAATAATTGGGATGGGTCTATTATTTTCTATTGGAACATATGCTTCCTCTTGTCCTGTATAGTAACTATAATTCCATATGGTAATAAATGCTACAAACAAGACAATAAACAGTGATATTATACCTAATCGTTTTCTCATAACTTAGGCTTTTTCAACTTTAACCGCACACTTCTTATAATCTGGCTCTTTTGATATAGGACAAAAAGAATCTAGCGTGATATCATTAATCAACATGTTTTCATCAAAGAAAGGAACAAATACTTGCATCGGTTCTGGTACCCCTCTTTCATTTACCGATGCTGGTAAAATAATCTCTCCCCTACGTGTAGTTAATTTCACTTTGTCTCCGTTTCTAATTTGCATACGTTTTGCATCTTCCGGATTTAACTCAACATAGGCATGTGGCATGGCTCTGTGTAACACAGGAATTCTTCTAGTCATAGACCCTGTATGCCAGTGCTCAACTACACGCCCAGTATTTAACCAGTATGGATATTCATTATCTGGTTCTTCAGCTGCAGGTTCATAAGGACGTTGCCAAATAATAGCCTTTCCATCTGGTTTCCCATAAAAATGAAATTCTTCTCCATTACTACAAGCTGGATCATATTTAGCATTAAATCGCCATTGAGTAGATTTTCCTTCTACATAAGGCCAAATAGCTCCAGACTGCTCTTTTAATACTTCTAATGGAGCCATATTATGTTTTTTTCCTTTATGGAACTTGCGGTACTCTGTATAGATCTCTTCAATATGGGTCTCTGGCTTGTAGTAAAACTGCTTTTCATACCCCATACGTTTTGCTACCTCAATCAATTGCCAAGTATCACTCATGGCTTCCCCTGGAGGTTGTACCATTTGTTCAAAGTATTGTGTTCTTCTTTCAGAATTCCCATACATTCCCTCACGTTCTACCCACATTGCTGATGGTAAAATTACATCAGCTATATCTGTAGTTGGTGTTGGATAAATATCTGAAACCACGATAAAACGTCCTTTTTTCTTTGCTCCATCTCGGTAACGTTTCAACTTAGGCATTGTTACCATTGGATTGGTTACTTGAATCCACATAAATTTGATATCTCCACGATCTAATGCCCTAAACATTTCTACCGTATGATACGTTGGTTTTGGTGCAATATTCTCTACAGGAACATCCCAAATTTTTGCTGCAAACTCACGATGCTTCGGATTCATTACCACTCCTTTTGGTAATTTATGTGTTAATGTTCCTACTTCTCTTACAGTACCACAAGCTGATGGTTGTCCAGTTAAAGAGAATGGACTATTTCCAGGTGTTGAAATTTTTCCAGTTAATAAATGGATATTATAGATTAAGTTGTTCATCCAAGTTCCTCTTGAATGCTGATTTACTCCCATACACCACAAAGACATTACTTTCTTATTTGGATCCCCATAATAGGCCGCCATATATTTAATATCCTTAGCAGAAACTCCCGATATCTGTTCTACTTTCTCTGGTGTATAATCTTCTAGGAAGTTTTTAAACTCGTCAAAACTTATGCCTGATGGTTTGTCTTTGAATTTATAGTTATCCTCTAATCCATAGCCCATGTTGGTTAATCCTTTCTTGAAGTTACAATGTTTCTCTACAAAGGATTGATTTACCCAACCATTTTTTATAATCTCATAACATATAGCATTTGCAACGGCTAAATCTGTTTGAGGTTTAAATATGATAGATTTATCTGCCGCCATACTAGTACGTGTTGTACGTGTAGCAAAATCGATAATTTTTACACCTCTCTTTAATCGTTGATCTAACAAACGAGAGAATAATACTGGGTGCATTTCTGCCATATTATTTCCCCATAAAAAGAATACATCTGCATGATCTATATCTTCATAACACCCCATAGGCTCATCCATTCCAAAAGATGTTAAGAATCCTGTAACAGCACTTGCCATACATAAACGAGCATTTGCCTCTACATTGTTAGTTCCAATACATCCTTTAAAAAATTTAGAAGCCACATAACCGTCTGGAATTGTCCATTGACCAGAACCATAAATGGATACAGCATCTTTACCATGGTCTTTGATCGTTTCCTTCATTTTTGAAGCTATTAAATCTAAAGCTTCTTCCATAGAAGTTTCAACATACCTTCCATTCTTCTTTACCCAAGGTTTTGTTAAACGATCTTTACCATACATAGACATTACTGAGTGGTACCCTTTAACACAGCATAAACCTTTATTTACACTAGATTTTGGATCTCCCTTAACAGCTACTGCTTTGCCATCTTCTACACCTACCAATACACCGCACCCAACTCCACAAAATCTACAAGGTGCTTTTTTCCAATCCAAATTTCCTCCTTTTGGTAAGTTTCTTTCTTGCTCTCCAGCAAACATAATTCCTGGAAACATCGTAGCTGCTGCTGTCATCGCTGAAAGCATAGCCATTTTCTTTATAAAACTTCTTCTGTTTGTTGTTGAAGTATACATGGGCTAGTGTTTTTTAGGTGTATTAAATCCAGAAACCATCGCTAATAATTTTAAGCTTTTTATAGTTTCCAATCTTTGTTTCAAAATGTCTTCGTCCGCCTTAGTATCGGTCTCTGTAACAACCACAAGAATATCTTTATTTTCTGCAGGTATTACTTCACATTCTTTAATTGAAGACAACTCATTAATGAGCTCATTCTTTTTTCCTTTATATGGATGTGCTAAGTAACTTTTAATAGGCATATAAATACATGTAATAATTTGTATCAAATTAAGAAAAAGACAAACACAAACAACATGATATTTATCATAAACAACCTAAAAATCAATGCGTTATATTTTTAAAGAAATAGCGTTTTCATACTTTCCCCATTAGTATCAAGGTTTTGCAGTCTTTTAAAGCACTTCATGTAAAAACTAATTTATTATGATTATAAATAACCCTCAACTGATAAATATCATGATTAATCAGACCATACAACCCTAATTTCATTTCAATCATTAACACGGATATTATGTATAAAATTAAAAGTAGAATTTGGGTAGAAATTGATGGACAAATGTTTTTAGGAGAAGGAAGAATACAACTTTTAAAATCTATAGAAAGAACCAAGTCTTTATCTAGATCGGCTAAAGAGTTAAATATGTCATATAAAAAAGCTTGGAATCTGATTGATTCGGTTAATAAAAAAGCCAAAGAGCCTGTAGTTATTAAAAGTACCGGTGGATCTGGTGGAGGTGGTACCACAATTACCTCCTATGGAAAACAACTCATTCATCTCTTTGAAACAATTACTGATAAGTCTTGGAAGTTTTTCGATAAACAAACAGAGAAAATATTCTTAGAAATTTAGTTTCATGACTTATATCATGTAATAATATTGCATAAGGCTAGACCTTTGTATAAAATTATAAACAAGAAGTAATGGCAAATGATTTAAAGATTGTTTCGGCTAAAGAAGCAGTATCAATTGTAAAATCTAATGATAAAATTTTCTTTCAAGGAGCTGCAATGACTCCTAATGTATTAATTGATAATTTATGTGAACGATACGAAGATCTTACCAATGTTGAAATCATTCAAATTCATACACACGGGCAAGCAAAATACTTAGAAGCTCCTTATTCTAATTCCTTTAAACTGATTAGCTGTTTTGTAGGAAACAACGTTAGAAAAGGAGTAAATACGAATAATGGGGATTATGTTCCTATCTTTTTAAGTGAAATACATTGGCTTTTTAGAAGAGGAATATATCCTTTAGATGTTGCTTTCATTCAAGTTTCTCCACCCGATAAGCATGGATATTGTTCTTTAGGAGTTTCTGTTGATATTACCCTCCCAGCTATACAAACAGCAAAAGTAGTAGTTGCTCAAATAAATCCAAATGTTCCAAGAACACATGGTGATGGTATTATTCATATAAAAAATATTGATTATGCTGTTGAAGTAAATTCACCTATTCATGAATCTATTACAGGAACCCCTTCTGAAATAGAATCACAAATAGGAAAGCACGTAGCTGAGTTAATTGATGATGGAGCTACTTTACAAATGGGTATTGGTAATATTCCAAATGCAGTATTACATAATTTAACCAATCATAAACGATTGGGAATTCATACAGAAATGTTTTCTGATGGTATACTTCCTTTAGTAGAAAAAGGAATCATTACTGGTGAAGAAAAAGAAATCAAAACAGGTAAAATTGTAACCTGTTTTGCTGTAGGTTCTCAAAAACTATATGATTTTATCGATGACAATCCACTTGTACATTTTAAAGAAGCCGGATATACTAATGATACTTCTATTATAAAGTTAAATCCAAAAGTAACCGCTATTAATAGTGCTATTGAAATTGATTTAACAGGACAAGTTTGTGCAGATACTATTGGTAAATATCAATATTCCGGTGTAGGTGGTCAAATGGATTTTATTCGTGGAGCCTCTTTATCCAAAGAAGGGAAGGCTATTATTGCCATGCCATCTATGACTCCGAAGGGTATTTCTAAGATTACTCCTTTCCTAAAAGAAGGTGCTGGCGTTACTACAACAAGAGCACATGTACATTATGTTGCAACAGAATACGGTGTAGTAAATCTATTTGGTAAAAGTTTAAAACAACGTGCAAAAGCCTTAATATCTATTGCACATCCAAATTTCAGAGAAGAATTAGAACGAGAAGCTGCTAAAAGATTCTCTTTATAATTTCCTTTGTTTCCATTTTATTATAAAGCTCCATACATCATTTTTGATTATGGAGCTTTTACTTTTAAAGTTTTAAAAAAAACAATGCCAATAGGTATTAAAAACAAAATACTTCCAACAAATAAGTAATGATTAAGATAATACCCAACATCAATATTCCTCCAACTAGAAAATCCCTTATAAAAGATTAGAACTTCTATAATAATAAAAGCTATAACATAAATAAATACTTCCCTTTTTGATAAACAAATTAGATTAAACTCATGTAAAATTCCTAAAAGCCCTAAACTTACAATTCCCAAAAACATCCAGTGTATATAACCTATAACAAAATCTATATAAGAAGAAACACCCCGAGCTACATAGGGTACCACACCAATTATTTGCATTGTTAATTTTATAAAGAATAGTATTACAACCGTTTTAAATACAAGTACTAAAACATTCGAAACGGTATTAAATAGCTGTTCTTTCTCTCTATGTATCTCTTTTAGTAGAATTGTAAAAGCTATTATTTGAAATAGTCCTCCTATACCTGCAATTACATTAATTACATAACTTAATTTCATCCATAAAATGGATATTAAAAAAGTAACTATAATTCCAATATTAAAAAGTAAAAAGAAAGGTTTAAACACTTTTTGTGGAATATTAAGACCTTTTAATTCAAAAACTCTTAGCAACAAACCTACTAAGCCAAGTATAAACCATCCGTTGTATTGAAAGTGCAAATAAAAATAGATTGCATTTCTATACCAACTAGAGTTTTCTCCGAGGGTATTCATTATTATTCCTAAAGCCCATGGTCCAACACTTGAAATAATCATATACCACAATGCCAATTGAACGCATTTATAAGAGTTTGTCTTTTTTAATTCTTTTGGAGTAAACTTAAAAACTAAATAACCAAAAAAATAAGAAGCTATGATAAACAAACTTGAAAAAACTATAGAGAACAATGCATAACCAGTAAATGGAAAAGTAAAAAGCATTCCTACAATTGTTATTTGCGTACACCAAAAAACTCTAAGGTACTTTCTCTCTATATTCGCCTTTTTAAAATACAGCTCGTATATTAAAATCATGAATGCCGTATATACCCAACCTAAAAGTGCTACATGCGAGTGTGCATGTACAATATGACGATAATTAAAGTCAATTTCTACTATTGAAAAACAGCGTAATAACACTCCTAATAATGTTATTATCAAAAAATAACTCAATGCTATTGCACTATGTTTCTTAAGAATACTCATTATAATTTTTTACGCACAACTTTTCGTTTATACATCACTACAATAGTAAGTAAAATCATACTACAAAAAACAATATATACAAAACTAGGGATTGGAATAGGATCACCTGAAGCATAACTATGCAACCCTGATAAATAATAATTTACCCCAAAAGAAGTCATTATTATAGACCAAAACGCAAACATACTTGCGGTATTTAACACAAGAAAGTTATTGAGTTTTGGTACAAATCGTAAGTGCAATACAATAGCATATACGATTATACTAATTAAGGCCCAAGTTTCCTTTGGATCCCATGCCCAATAACGTCCCCAACTTTCATTTGCCCATATACCACCTAAAAAAGTTCCTATTGATAATGTAAACAAGCCAATGGTCATTGATAATTCATTAATATAACTAAGCTCCTTAACCTTTAATTCTATAATAGATTTGTTATTTGTTGTTTTGAATAGCATGAGTAACAATGCCATAATTCCTAAAACTGCTGATAGTGCTAATGGGGCATAACTACTAACAATAGTGGCTACATGAATTTTTAACCAATACGATTTTAGTACGGGCATTAAGTTTGTAATCTCTGGATTTAACCAATCTAAATAACTTACAAATAGTAAAGCTCCTGTAAACAACGTAGCTAGAGGTAATGCAAAGTCTGATTTTCTAAAAGTTATCAATCCACTTAACAACAAACACCATGCTACAAAAATCAACATTTCATACCCATTACTCCATGGGGCATGTTGTGCTATATACCATCTTAAAATGATATTAAATGTAAATAGTAAGAATGCTATTAAAGTGATTAGAATTAAGGTATTCCAAAAAAAGTTTATTAACTTTTTTTGTATAAACATCTTTATAATTGCCAAAACTAAAAGTAACAGTCCTACCACAAAAAACACCTGAAACAACCAAAAGTTAATGTTCGCCCTATTATACCATAGTTCAGCTTCTACTCTACCAGCTGTGGGAATAATATCAGCTGATAAAACTTCTTGATACTTTTTGATATACGCTATTTTTTGAAGCGCTTCTTTGAAATCATTTTGACCTAAACTCTTAAAATAGCTTGGTAAAATTGTTTGTGCAAAACGTCCATCTTCCTCGGTAAAGTCTTTAAAATGATAATTGTAACTATACCAAGTATTATTCTCATCTCCTTTCTTCGGAAAAATCTTCAAATAGTTTCCTGTAAATAGATTGTATAAAATATTAAAACGCTCATCAATCTTTAAAACTTCTTTATCAAACTCATTACGTTCAGCTGGTTTCTTCTTATTTGCATTTTCAACTTCGTTTGACAACAAATAGTTTCCTTCTTTATCTAAAAAACTAATAAAAGCATACAACCCGTTTTTACCTTCAGGTATATTCTTTAATATACTACCAATTTTATCTGTGTCGACTTTTATTATAGGAATTCGCTGCCATATTTGAGGCACCATATGCATCCCTAAGAATACTTGATTTACATCAAGCTGTACTATCTTATTATTAATTGGATACTTGAAGTTTGATTTACGAGATATTTTTCGAATACATTCTGAAGCTAACGTATTGATAGGTTTGATTCGTCCATCTAAATCTTGTACTAATAAGCGTCCAAATATTTCTGATTGTTGTTCATCTATTTCTAAAGAAGAAACTAATTTTTCTATCGTAATTTTCTCTGGAATCGAGTCTTGCTTAACATTAGCAAATGTTGAAGCGCCAATCGTAAAAAAGAGTATTGTTATTGCGGTTTTCGTTTTTAATTTCTTTAACTTTTTATTAATCTGTTGGAAACGTGAAGCTTTTCCAAAAAAAGTAAAAAGCATTCCAATTCCCATTAAAAAATAACCGAGATAAGTAACCCAAGTTCCTATAAAATCATGATTTACAGACAATACTGTTCCTAGCTCATCAGTATCGTAACTTGCTTGAAAAAAACGAAATCCTTTATAATCTAATACATTATTCATAAAAATCCTATAATCAAAAGTTTCTTTAGAATCAATAACAGTAACTTCACTTGCATATGCTGATGGACTTGAAGAACCAGGATACCTTTCTAATTGAAAATCGTTTAACTTTATTGAAAATGGAGTTTGTATGGCTCCTGCTCCATAAGACAATATTACCTCTGTTCCATCCTTAAAATCGACCTGATGTTTAATGGGGAGAAAACCTTCTCTGTATAATAAATTTACCTCTTGTATTTCTTTACCAACACGAACGTTAACTATTAAAGCATCATCTAAAGCTGATTCGTTATCAGTTTTATCTTTTATTGTGCTTATTAACTTAAATTTTCCTTTGGGATGATAAGATGTAGGAACAAAAGAAAAATCTCCCGATCTAAATAAGGTTTTTAGAGCTATTTCTTGTACCGTATCCTTTTTTATTCTACCGGCCTGCTGACTGGACATGATAAAAAAATCTATGGGATGAGGTGCTTTTATTTTAAACGTTCCATTTTCCTCTATGATTTTAATAATTCCTTCTCTTTCTGCTTCAAAACCAACTTCATGCTGATGTTCTCCTACCCTTTCAATCTCACCTTTCTTTAAATATACTGTATTCCTTCCATTCCCAGTAGTTGTAACCATTTTAAGCAATGGTTCTCCATTAACATTATCTGTAATTACTTCTGGGGAAGCATCAGCGACATATTGCTTAAACGAAATTGATACAGGAAGATTTTCTAAATTTTCGCTAAACTCGAATTGATTGTCCTCTAAAGGAGAAAAACTAAGTTTCTTTTGAATCTTTTTACTTAATTTTCCTTTTGTAAAAGTAGCCGTTAACAACTTAGTATCAGATATAATGACATTCGAAGAAGCTCCTTCTCTGATTCGCATAATCCCACTAAAAGAAGTATATCGAGTTATACCAGCCCCCAATAAAACAATGACGAATGCGATATGAAAAAGAAAAATTGCCCATTTACGCTTGGCTAGTAAGTTATATTTGAAAATATGCAAAAAGAAACTTATTGCCAAACCCAACATTACTACTTCAAACCACCAAGCATCATAAACACTAGCCCAAGCAACAGCCGTACCATAATCATTTTCTACAAAGGTTGCTATAGCCATAGCAAATCCAAATATGAGTAACAAAATTAGGGCAAGCGAAGATGATGATAAAAATTTATATAGTTTTTGCATACGTTTACTATTTAAAAAAGATAATTTTTAAAGTTTATTCTCTAAAAATTATCTTTTCAAGTGTTCATACTTAAGGGGTAATTAATTCAAAGAAGCTTTTTTACTCCCATAATTGGCTTCTCTTTGTTTTGCTTCTTCTAACCATTTCGGAAGTAAATTATTCTTAAACTCTTCCTTTTCTTTATGTAGTTCTTCTATATCTAACCCTATATACTTTTGTGCCTTCTCTTTGGTAGAAATGTCTGGCATTTCAACGGGTTTATTATATCCTAAATCAGCTAATAAACGAGCTAATTTTACACGTCCTTCAGAAGCCTTATCTAGACCGCTAGCAATAACTCTTCCTGTTTCAACAGGTGAATGAAAAGAGGCTCCATGCGCCGCTGCCGCATAGTCCCAACGCCATTGTGCATGACGAATATCCATTAATATATCTTTCATCTGCTCTTCGGTTGCTCCTAAATCCCAACACTTCTTTGCCTCTACATGCATTCTAACCAACGCATCCTCTAATTTTAATCTTGCCTCCGTAGATTTTTGTTGACGTTCATAAACGTTTGCTTTTAACTTATCTGCATCTTCTCTATGACAAACCTGACAAGAATTAGCAACATTATTCATAGGAGACTGTATATGGTGATCTGTAAATTTCTGACCTCCTTCACTTTTATATGGCATATGACAATCAGCGCATGACACTCCTCTATCTGCATGTACTCCAGTTAAATAAGTCTCATATCCAGGATGTTGCGCTTTTAACATTGGTGCTTTACTTAACTTATGAGTCCAATCTTTAAAGTTTATGTCATCGTAATATTTTTCCATTGCCTCTACCGACATTCCATTTTTCCAAGGAAATGTTAAATAAGGAACACCTTCTTTTCCTTGCTTTGTTTTATCAAAATAATATTCGACATGACATTGAGCACAAACCAAAGAGCGCATTTCTTGATGAGTAGCTTTGTTGATATCTTTACCCATAGCTTCAAAAGCTTCAACCAATGCTGGTCTTGTTATTGTCAGCTTCATTGTTTTAGCATCGTGACAATCGGCACATCCAATTGGGTTTACTACTTCATGTCCCTTATCAGCCCATTTTCCTTTGTAGAATTCAGTAATACCAATTTCATTCATCATCCTTGGAACATCAGGGCTTTTACAAGTCCAACAAGTAGCTGGCATTGGCCCATCTCCTTTACCTTTAGGACCTCCAGTTCTCAATGTATTTTGTAAATCAGTAACTGCATGTTGATGTCCGCGCCCTTGATTATAATCTTTAGCAAATCCATAACCTGCCCAAAGCACCACCAAACGAGTATCTTCTTCTAACATATCTCTCATTTTTGATCCTCCTTGAAAAGATTCAAAATCACTTTTCTCGGTTTGTAAAAACGATTGATACTCCGCTGGAAAATTTTTCCCCCATTCTTCATTTCTAGGCTCATTTTCACTAATTTCTACCTGAGGTACGTACATATACTTTGCCTCATTTTTTCTATTTACTATACTAGACGCTAATAATCCGAGGAGAAAAACGACTACCACTGTTACTATAAATAATACTTTGTTTTTCATTTGTTTTGTTACTTTTTTATTTGTTCATTAAGCCATTCAGGTATTACTGTTTCTACATTATCTGTAGGTATTGGAGCAATGTTGTTTCTTATTGTTGAAATTCCATGCACCGTACCATGTGGAAGTTCTTGATGACAAGACCAACATTTTCGTTCTGTTCTATTTTCTTTGTGCTCTTCAAGCCACCCGTCATATTTTGTTTGAGTTACTTGCTGTACATGACATCTGATACAATTATTCTGTACCACCTCTTGAGATGCTTCTCTCATAAACATTACTTCTGGTTCTGCACGCGCGGTAAAAACAGATGCATGAAACAATCCATCTTTAGCTTTGAAATAATATTTGTTAAACACATTATCATGAGGTACATGACAATCGTTACAAGAAGCTTGTTCTCTATGCGAACTATGCATCCAACTATTATACATAGGTGTCATTACATGACAGTTTACACAAGCCAAGGGATCATCTGACATATAAGAAACCAAAGAAGCTTCTTTTGCCATGAAAAAACCTAGACCAGTCAATATTCCAATTAGAATAATAGCGACCCTTCTCCATCTAGATTTTTTGTTTGGTAATATTTCGCGATTAAAATTCAAATTATGTTTGGTTTTGAGAAGCTCGTAGCTCTTTTTCTAAGCTAATTGCTTTACGATGTAAAATGTTATTTTCTAAATGAATATGTTTATGTAAATCTTGCTCAAACTCTTCTAGTTTAGCATATAATGCTTTATGCGTATTACAAGCTCCTGTAGGAGGTGTATAATTATTTGTTAGACTCGCTATTTGTTTCAAAATATCTCCAGCATTTTCGTGTTCATATTCCATCATACGAATTGGGTTATTTACAGTATTAAAAGGAGGTATCTTAACTAATGTTCCTTGTTTTTTTGCTTCGAATAATTGCCTTATAAATGGAAACAATACTTGTTCCTCTTTTTCTAAATGAATTATTAATTCATTGGCTATTTCATGAAAAAGGTTATTGATTTCTACAACTTCAGGATGTCTAGTTTCATGCACTTTTGCTACTTTATTTGCGTATTGAGAAATTAGTGGTAAATTTTCTCGTACATACGTATGATGTACATTCTCTATATAGATTATTAAAAAGTCTAGCTCCCACTTATCATAATCTTCGATCAAATCTTTCACAACCCCTATTTCAGAGAGCTCTTTTTCAATATCGTTGATATCAACATTCTTCTGAGCACAAGCCTTAGTCAATGAAACATTTCCTCCACAACAAAAATCTATTCCATACTTTTTAAAAATATGGGCGGTTTTAATGTTTTCTGTAACATATTCAGCTACTGTTTTATCACTTGAGGTTACCATAGTTCTATTGTTTAGTTGAAAATAAAGTTGGCTTCACTGTAATCATTATCCACCCCCAATTATTAGTATTATTATCTGAATTTGCTTTTAAAACTTCCATTCCTTCTGATGGAAAAAGATGAGAATATCCTGCCTTGATTCCTATTTCCTTACTAAACTTGTATCCATATACAAGATCTAACTCCATTCCTAATTGTTTTGAAACTGAACTATTGAGTTCTGCTGCTGCTGAAAAGTTATGCAGGCTTGCTGTTATACCCGATTTAGAGTTTAATTTAAAATTGGCCATTGCATATATATCAAGTAATCCCACATTATTAGCGTGATTACCTACATAGAAATAGTCCATTAAACCGTTGAATTTATGATTAGTACCATAAAATGGAGTAAAAGCTTTGTTTTCATTGTTTATTGGAGAACCATTCTCATTTCCACTAATCAATTCTGTACCAATTCCTATTTTAGTTTTGTTTGATACTTTATAATAAGCCTCTAAACTTAATAAGTATGCACTTAGTTCTCTGTTTCCTGCATCTCTACCAAACTGATAATATAAATTCGAAACAAGTTTGAACTTATCTATATTAGCCTTTAAATGTGTACCTACTGTTTGACTATATTTTAGTCCAATGGGAGTTTGCATTCCGTTATTTAAGAATAAAAAGCTTCCTGAAAAATTTTCCCAGTCTTTATGCAACCAAGCATACTGTAAAGATTTATAAGTATTCGGTGTCTCTAACAAAGTTCCTGTTACTTTCTCTCTTGATTGATTAAAAGCAACCCCAACATCTATTCTTAAATCTTTCTCTTTGTATTTTAACAAAGCCATATCATGGCTTCTTGCTTGTTGTGCCCAGCCTACATTTCCAAAAATTCGACTATCATCATAAATTACTTCTTGACGCCCAAACTTAAGAGAGAAATTAGCATCTAATAAAATTTCTGCCCAAGCCTCATGTAACCCTAATCCATTGGCATCTGCTATATTCAACTGAGGAACATCTCCCCAAACTCTCACATCTTGAATACTTAAATAAAAATTTAAGTTCTCCATAGCATATGTTGTATTCAATCTTGTTCTTTGAGATATAAATAACGCTGCATCTTCGTTATTTGCTATTAATGTTTTAAACCCATGCCTATACTCTGCTCTTGGTCTTAATTCTGCCTGAACTGTTAATTGAGCATATGAAGCTGTTGCTACTAAAGCTAATAGGATACTAAGAAACTTGTTTGTTTTCATGATGATCTATTTTTTTAGATTTCCTAACAAATTTCTTTAGAAAGTATTCCTTAAACTATGATAAAGGTCATGCTTTGAAAAAACTTTAACTAATTTTAAAGGTCATAGCTAACTCACTTTTATATATTTGCGAAAAACAATAAAAAACATGAGATCAAAAATTATACTATTAGTAGCTCTTCTTATTTCAACTTTATCATTTTCTCAAACAAAAGTAGGTACAGTAAATAGTGATTTAATTATTGGTAAAATGCCTCAAACGAAAAACGTTTTAAAAAGAATTGAGAGCGCTGGTAAAAAGTTAGATTCATCATACAATATAAAGGCTAAGGAGTATCAAACAAAAATTGATGCTTTCAAAGCTGATGAAAAGACCATGAGTGATGCTGACAAAAAGAATAGAATCCAAGAATTACAAGTATTGGATCAGGAGATGCAGAAATTTAGAGTAAATGGTACTAAAATGATGCAACTACAACGTGATGAATACATGCGCCCATTGTATAAAAAACTTAGTGAAACGATTGCTGAAGTAGCCAAAGCAAACGGATATACTCAGATTTTAACTACCAATGGAAACCAATTTGGTTATATAGACGAGCGTTTTGATATTACACAATTGGTATTAGATAAATTAGGTATTAAAGAGTAAACTCTAATGTATCAAAAACAAAAAGACTTACAACTTCAATATGAAGGATTTTTAAAAACACCTTTTCTTTGGCATGGAAAAGGTGTTTTTGATTTAGTACAGTTTGAAACAACTGCAATTAACACCACTTCATTTACTACTAACATTAAGAAAAAACTGAGGCTTGGAAAACTGGTAGAACGTTTTGTTTCCTTTCAACTTCAGCAAGACAGTTCTATTAAAATTTTAACTGAAAATCTTCAAATTCAAAACAACAAAATTACCTTAGGTGAATTAGATTGTTTATTACTACAGAATAGCACATCTATTCATGTGGAAATTGTTTACAAGTTTTATTTATACGATTCTTCATTTGGAAGTTCAGAAATAGATCATTGGATTGGTCCAAATAGACGAGATTCACTTGTTCAAAAACTTACAAAACTAAAAAGGAAACAGCTGCCTTTACTTTACTCTAAACATTGTAAAAAGTATTTAGATAATCTTAATCTTTCTAATCAAGATCTACTACAACAAGTATACTTTAAGGCTCAATTATTTGTACACTTATCAAATTATGGTCAACATTTCTTAGAAGTTAATAATGATTGTATTTATGGATTTTACATTTATGCAAATGAGTTGAATCAATTTTCTCAATGTAAATTTTACATTCCAAACAAACATAATTGGTTATTAGAGCCTCATACTAATGTAAATTGGCATAATTTCGAAGATTTTAATTCAAAACTACAACCTTTTCTTGACGAACAAAACGCACCATTATGCTGGTTAAAAAGGCAGAATGGTGAGCTTGTTAAATTTTTTGTTGTTTGGTGGTAAATCTATTATAAATAGCTTTTAGTTACTTGACCAGTCTATTTTTCTAGAAACGTACATTACTATAGCTAGTATTATAAATAAACCTACACTTCCCACCAATAATGCATAGTTTTCTAGTTGAATTATTGTAAAGATAAAAGCATACAAAGCGGACAAAGAAATTGCTACAAATACCGTAAACTTGTTACTTTTTAAGATATTCTTTGCATATAAGGTTATTAATGTAATTACCGATATACTTGCTATTCCATATGCCTTTAAAAAATCACTATGCTCAGAAATAGACACCAACAATGTATAAAACATAACTAGGGCTAATCCAATCATTAGATATTGAAAAGGGTGCATATTAATTTTACTAATTGTTTGAATCAAAAAGAATACTAAAAAAGTTAAGGTTATTACCAAAAATCCATATTTGGTAGAACGTTCACTCTTTTGATATTCGTCTACCGGAATTTTAAAGTTTACTCCAAAATCGAATTCATTGAAATTTGGTAATTCAGAAAAATGTTGTTGAGAAAAAGGTCTATTTATATCTAAAACTTTCCATTTGGCATCAAATCCATCGTTCTGAATTTTGTCTGGGTTATAAGGTAAAAACTCGCCCATAAAATTTGCAGTTTTCCAATTGGAAGTAATTCTTGCGGTTGTTTCCTTCCCTATCGGAATGAACCGTACTTCTTCACTCCCTCTTACATTAAAGTTAATTGAAAAATTGACTAATTTCTCACGAGTTTCTATTTCTTTGAATGGTACATAATCACTTTCTAAATTATAGTAGTTAAAGCCATCTTTTTCATTTGACGACAAATCATATGTTTTATCGTTGAGCTTTACTTTTACAGCACTACTAACTCCTTTGACATTGGTTGTTTTTAGTACTATTTTACTTTTGCTCCATAGTATATTCTTTTCTTCAATTTCTTTTTTACTAAAATCTATTGTTTTAAAAACTCCGTTGATTAAAATAGAGCTATTAAATACTGCAGTGGTATAAATTCCTCTCTTTTTTTGTTCAGGATCAATATTTGAATTTATATCTAACTTATCGGGAAAAAAGTAAGCATATTCAATATGTTCGATTTTTTCTGTAGTTACTTGCTTCGTTTTTTCATTTGTTATGAGTTTTTCAGTAAAAACTTTATATGGAACTTTTAAAATAGGTCCATACACCACCACTTCATTCCCCCATTGTTTACCTATTTCATTGACAACGGTTTTTTGTCTATAAGAGCGTTCTCTAATTAAATCTTCAATAAAAATCAGTGGGATAATAAGTATAAAACTTAAAAAACCAATCATTATCATTCTCGCTGTGGAAGATGTTTTAACCCATGTTATAAATCTGTTTGGTGGTTGCTCCATTTTTCTAATATTTAAAGTTTATTTACTTCAAAATTAGTAGAGCCATAGCAATCTAAAGAGGTACAATTAGAATTCGTAGGAGTTTATTTAGAATTTGATTTTATTCTAATAAACAACACCATTAAACCTTTTGTGGTTTGGTCGTTTTTAATTTTGATATTCTTTTTCTTGAAGTAATAAAATATACTCCTGATAATAAAACAACAGAGGCTACTATTGATTGTACTGTTAATTTCTCATCTAAGAAATACCATCCTAAAACCAGCGCTACCACAGGATTAACATAAGCAGATGTTGAAACTTTTTCTGGAGACACTACTTTCAATAAATAATTAAAAGCTGTAAATGCCACAATACTTCCAAAAATGATTAATAATATCATAGATGTTTGTGCTTCAAAAGACCAACTTAATGGAGAAGTCCATTTTTCATGAAACAATAATGAACTGATAAACAACAACACTCCTGCTATTAACATTTGATATCCAGTACTCACAAAAAAGTTCTTAGGTAAGTTTGCTTTGGCCACAAATACACTTCCATAGCTCCAACTTAATAGACAAGTAAAAATCATAAAAATTCCTAAGACCGTTCCTTCTGATGTTGTTATTTCATTTTGACTGACTAATAAATACATTCCGACAAAACCGAGTAATACTCCTATGATAGATTGCTTTTGCATTTTTTCTCCATCTAACAACCTCATTAATAACAATACAAATAACGGCTGCGTAGAAGCTAATAATGCAGCGAAACCACTATCTAAGTATTTTAAAGCCCATACAAAGACTCCATTACCATACACCAAAAACAGAAATCCGGCAATGGCTGAATTCATAAATTCACTTTTATTTATTCGAATAGAAACCCCCAATAATTTTGCTATAACCATGATTAAAACTCCTGATGCAGTAAATCTTGTTGCAGCCAACAATAGTGGAGATACTTCAGAAACAACAATTTTGTTAAGTAAGTAGGTTGATCCCCAAATAACATAAATAGCAAAAAAGGCTGTGATTACTAAGGCTTTCGATTCTTTCATAAAATAAACTTATCTCTTGTAAATGTATTGATAAAGTTTCATTTTTAACCTCCTGATCCTTTTAAAATTTCTTTTCTAATTCTACTTAAGCTTTGTGTAGTAATTCCTAAATAAGAAGCAATGTGATAATTTTTCACATGCTTTTCAATACTGGCATAAGATTTTGCAAAATTTAAATAGCGTTGTTTTGCAGATTGCGAAAGTGCAGCTAATGTTCTTTTTTGATTTTTAGCCATAAAACGCTCTACTTTCTTTCTAATATGATGTTCTATTGAGGGAATTTTGTGCAGTGCTTTTTCAAAGTCTTCTTTTTCGACTCTTAATAAAGTAGATTCTTTAATACTTTCTATAGTTAATACGGATTTTTCATCAAGAAAATAACTTATATAATCACTAATCCACCAATCATTTACGGCAAACTGTATAGTATGTTCTTTTCCTTTTAAATCAATAAAAAAAGTGCGCAGGCAACCGTCTAGGACATAATACTGATGTTTTACCTCCTCTTCTGTGGTTAATATCAATTCTCCTTTTTTAAACGTTTCTTTTTTAAAAATACTAGAAAGATACCCCAATTCTTGACTAGTTAACGACAGCCCCTTAAATATGATCGCTAATTCTCTTTCCATTTTCCTAAATTTAGGATAAAAATTCGAATTTTCATATCATTTTAAGCAATATTTTTAAAAATTACAGTAATGATTCTAAATAATGTTCTTCAATTTGATAGGCCTTTTTTAATTCGTCTATCTTTAAACTAACCTTTTCTTTATCTATGTTTTTAGAAGATTTCGAACCAATTAACATTACATTCTTACGCGTATGCTCGTTACTAATAAATTCAAATACCTTAGTATTATATTGATGCTTTTCTAAAATCAGTGCTCTTATGGTATCTGTGACCATTTCAAACTGACGTTCTTTAAAAATACCATATTTTAAGAGTGGACTCTCCTGTTCTTTTCCTTTTACCTGTTGGCGAATTTGCTTATGACAGCAAGGAGCACAAATAATCAATTCCGCATTAGCAGATAAACCTTTAAAAATGGCATCATCTGTAGCTGTATCGCATGCATGCAATGCAATTAAAATATCTATTTTTTCATTTTCATATTCTTGTATTGGCTTGGCAACAAAATATAATTCAGTAAAAGCACACTTTTTTGCAATTTCATTACAATACTTCACTAAGTTTTCTCTTAATTCAATTCCTGTAACATTTACAGCATGTCCTTTTTGGTTGACCAAATAATCATATAAAGCAAAAGTTAAATACCCTTTACCAGATCCCATATCAACAATATTGATTTTTTTTGACAGTTTAACCGACTTTAATTGAACTTCTATAATTTCAAGATACTTATTAATTTGTCGATACTTATCTGCCATTTTAGGAATAACATTTCCGTCCTTATCAGTAATTCCTAAATGAAATAAATAAGCACTATTTTCTGCTCTTTTTATTTTTTGCTTATCATGTATATCAGGTAATTTATTCTTAAAACTTGGATGTGTTTTTTTATAACTTACTTTTTTCTTTTTGGATACAAAAACTAACAAATCATTACTTAAAGTAAATAGGGAAGCTGCCCTAAACTTCTCAGAAAGTAACTCTTCAATTATTTCAATACTTTCATTTAAGTCGTAATTCTTAACCTGATCATTTGTACTATACCTATATAAAAATTGAAATGACAACTCTCCCTTTAACACTATCGGTCTTATATAAACATTCGGTAAAGCATCACTTTTACGTAATGGTTTACTTAATGTCAGTTTTACAAAGGTGTCTTCCTTGACACTGTTTTGAATTGCTTTGAAAAGTTCTTGTAAATTTTCCTTCATAATGCAAAAATAGGTAATTAAGACTTTTAAAACTTGCTTTGTGCTTGCTATAAAACTTGTTTAACTTTTCTATTTACTGTAGGGTAATTACAGCTGCAAAAATCTTTTTTATTATATTTATAATCAAACAGTTAAAACGATTTAACATGAGGGATTTATTTTTTTTCTTTATTTTTCTATTGTGTAGTTCTACTATTAAGGCGCAAAATCCTAATTTAAAGCTAACACAAGCTAAAGGTAAGTACCAAAACTTCTATTTTAAATCTCCTCAGAAATACAACAATAAAGCTCAAGAATTTAGAGTAATAAAAATAGAATTTTCAACTAGTTTTAAGGATGTTGATTCTAAGAACAAATACCAAATTTTGATTACAGGTAAAGTTAAAAGTAATAACGAACGCATTTTATATAATGCAAAAAATCTTGAAGAACTGAAGTATTATCAAAACATATTTCGTAAAAAATATAAAAAAGTGCTACTCACTGAGTATAGTTATTTTGTAAATAAAAAAAAATACTACGACACTTCTATTTCAGTTGAGTTTTGATAAAGAACTATATTGTACATGTTTTTAAAAACACATACCGTACAAAGTATAATTCATCATATTTATACGGTAAGTATTATTAGTTTCTACTCTCTAAAACTTCTTCAATATCAGTAAGGTTAAAACCTTTAGCTTTTAACAGAATTAAATAGTGATATAATAAATCTGCGGCCTCATTTTTAAACAACTCTTCATTATTGTCTTTTGCCTCAATAACTAATTCTACTGCCTCTTCCCCAACTTTTTGAGCTACTTTGTTAATCCCTCTTCTAAACAACTTGTTGGTATAAGATTCTTTTGAATTTGAGTCAATTCGATTGTGAATTGTTCTTTCTAACTGGTATATAAATCCTTTAGCCGTGTCTTCTGCAAAACAAGATGTAAATCCTTTATGACAAGTAGGACCAACAGGATCTGCTTTTATTAAAAGTGTATCATTGTCACAGTCTAATAAAATATCTTTTACGAAAAGATAGTTTCCAGATGTTTCTCCTTTTGTCCAAAGTCTGTTTTTACTTCTACTATAAAAAGTAACCTTTCCTTCTTCTTTTGTTTTTGTAAAAGCTTCTTCATTCATATACCCCAACATTAATACTTGTAGTGTTATGTTATCTTGTATTATAACTGGTACTAATCCATTAATCAAAGGAATTAGTTCGGTACTTTTTTTAAAATCTATGTTCATCTTATTGGAATATTCTTTTGTTTTAATGCTTCTTTTAATTTTGGAATTGGAATTTCTCCAAAGTGAAATATACTAGCGGCCAAACCAGCGCTTGCTTGAGTTTTTGTAAAAACTTCTGTAAAATGTTCTTCTTTACCTGCTCCACCAGAAGCTATTACTGGAATATTAAGTCTTTCACTAACTTCTTTTGTAACTTCAATATCAAATCCATTTTTAGTTCCATCGCTATTCATAGATGTTAAAAGTATTTCTCCCGCTCCAAGCACTTCTACTTGTTTAGCCCAAGCAACTGTTTCTAAATTTGTTTCATTAGTCCCTCCTTTAGTAAATACTTTCCATGTTCCTGATACATTTTTAGTATCTATAGCAACCACAACAAACTGACTTCCAAACCGTTCTTTTAATTTAACTATTAACTCCGGGTTCTTAACTGCAGATGAGTTGATACTAATTTTATCTGCTCCTGCTTTTATCAAAGCTAAAGCATCTTCTACTGAGCTTATTCCTCCTCCAACAGTAAATGGAATATTTATTTCTTTAGCTATTCTTTCAACCAGTTCTACCAGTGTTTTTCTATTTTCGAGTGTAGCAGTTATATCTAAAAAAACCAACTCATCAGCTCCATCTTTTACATATTGTTTTGCTAATTCAACAGGATCACCAGCATCTTTTATATCAACAAAATTAACACCTTTTACAGTTCTTCCATCCTTTATATCTAAACAAGGAATTATTCTTTTCTTTAACATAATTTCTGTAATTCTTTTAAAGTTATTTTTCCTTCATAGATTGCCTTTCCTATAATTACACCTTCACAACCAATTTCTTTAACTTTATATAAATCTTCCATACGAGAAACTCCCCCACTTGCTATAAGATTTATCTTTGTTTTTTGCATTATCTCCTTATACAACTCGTTTGAGGTTCCTTGCAGCATACCATCTTTAGCTACATCAGTACAAATTACATTTGTAATACCAATTTCTTCAAAGTCTTTTATAAAATCTAAAACATCCACTTCAGAGGTTTGCATCCAGCCATGTGTAGCTATTCTTCTATTCTTACAATCAGCTCCCAAAATAATTTTATCATTTCCAAAGGTTGATAACCAATTAATAAAAGTATCTGGTTTTTTTACAGCTATACTCCCACCTGTAATTTGATTGGCTCCAGATTCAAATGCTATCCTTAGATCTTGATCAGATTTTAACCCTCCCCCAAAATCTATTTTCAAATTGGTTTTCGACGCTATACTTTCTAAAACTTTATAATTGACAATTTTACTCGACTTAGCTCCATCAAGGTCTACTAAATGTAAAAACTGAATTCCGTTAGCTTCAAATTCTTTAGCTACTTCTAATGGATTTTCGTTATATATTTTTTTTGTGTTATAATCTCCTTTGGTTAATCGAACGCATTTGCCTTCAATAATATCAATAGCTGGTATAATTCTCATTTTATAATTCTAAAAAGTTTTTTAATAATTGTGCACCTATTTGAGCAGATTTTTCTGGGTGAAATTGCATTGCATAAAAGTTATTCTTTTGCATTACTGAACTAAACTCCTTAATATAATCACAAGTTGCAATAGTTTCATTACAAGGTTCAGCATAATAACCATGTACATAATACATATTATCTTCTAAACAAATGTTTTTAAGCAATGGAGATGTTTCTATAGTAGAAAAACTGTTCCATCCCATATGAGGTACTTTATCTTGTGGAGGAAACTTCTTAGTTTTTGCGTCAAAAATCCCTAAACACTTCGTGTTTCCTTCTTCAGAAGATAAACACATTAACTGTAATCCAAGACAAATTCCAAGTACTGGTTGTTTTAAGGATAAAATAACTTTATCTAATTCTCTATTCTTTAAATAATTCATTGCTGAACTAGCTTCGCCCACACCCGGAAAAATTACTTTTGTGGCACTTCTAATTTCTTCTGGATTATCTGTAATGATACTTTTATATCCTAATCGAGAGATAGCATTTTGTACAGATCTAATATTTCCAGCATTGTATTTTATAATTGCAATCATTTATACTTCTAAATAATAATTTGATTTTTTTATAATGCTCCCTTTGTAGAAGGTAAAATCATTTTCGATACATCTCTTTTAACTGCCACTTTTATGGCCTTTGCAAAAGCTTTAAAAATTGCTTCTATTTTATGATGCTCATTAATTCCCTCAGCTTTAATGTTTAAGTTACATTTTGCACCATCTGTAAACGATTTAAAAAAGTGATAGAACATTTCTGTTGGCATTTTTCCAATCATTTCACGTTTAAATTCTGCATCCCAAACTAACCAGTTTCGCCCTCCAAAATCAATTGCTACTTGTGCTAAACAATCATCCATAGGTAAGCAAAACCCATAACGTTCAATACCTAATTTATTACTTAAAGCTTTCGCGAAGACTTCCCCTAAAGCAATAGCCGTATCTTCAATGGTATGGTGTTCATCAACCTCTAAATCTCCAGCAACCTGTATTGACAAATCCATTTGTCCGTGACGTGCAATTTGATCCAACATATGATCAAAAAAGGCTATTCCCGTATCAATATTACTAGTACCATCACCATCTAAATTAACCGCTATCTTAATTTGAGTTTCATTTGTATTTCGTTCTATAGATGCTGATCTTTCTTTGAGTTTCAAGAATTCATAAATGGTATTCCAATCATTGCTTTCTAAGGCTATATAAACATCTAGCTCATCTCTTTTAACAGTTATTTCATCCGCACCTAAATATGTTTCATCATTAATATAAATTCCTTGTGCTCCCAGGTTTTTTGCTAATTCTACATCTGTTAATCGATCTCCAATCACAAATGAATTTGTTAAGTCATATTCATCAGAAAAATATTTTGTTAATAAACCTGTGTTTGGTTTTCTTGTAGGTAAATTATCTTTAGCAAAAGTTCGATCAATAATTTCATCTTGAAACTCTATTCCTTCTTCTCTTAGTGTATTCATTACGAAATTATGCACAGGCCAAAATGTATTTTCAGGATAAACATCTGTTCCTAAGCCATCTTGATTGGTAACCAATACTAACTCAAAATCAAGCTCTTTGGCTATTTTACTTAATCCTTGAAATACTTTTGGATAAAATTGTAATTTTTCAAATGAATCTGTTTGTTCATCTGCTGGTTCTTTAATTAAAGTTCCATCTCTATCGATAAATAATACTCGTTTCATTTTTTATAATTCTTTTAGTGTGTTGATTAGTTTTAAATTCTCTTCTGGGCTTCCAATTGTTATTCGTAAACAATTCTTAACTAAACTATTTCTATTTCTAGTTATAATTTTCTTATTTACTAATATTTTATAAAGTTCATTAGCATCTTCTACTTCAACTAATACGAAATTTGCTTCGGTTGGATATACTTTCTTTACAATAGGTATTTGTTGTAATTGAGGAATCATTTTTTCACGCTCAATCAATAATATGTTTTTTTCAATTTCAAATTTTGTTTGACTATTTAATGCCAATAAAATAGCTTCTTGATTTAAAGAACTTACATTGTATGGAGGCTTTACTTTATTATATAAGTCAATAATCTTTTCGTTTGCATACGCAGCACCAACTCTTGCTCCGGCCAATCCCCAAGCCTTGCTAAATGTTTGACTTACGACTAGATTCGGATAATTTTCAATCTCTGAAATAAAAGATGCTTTAGTACTAAAGTCAATATAAGCTTCATCAATTATTACGATTCCATGATAGTTATTTAGAATATAAAGTATCTCTTCTTTATTGATAATATTTCCTGTAGGATTATTTGGAGAACAGATAAATATTAGTTTCACATCATCCATTTCTAAGTAAGGTTGCAACTGATTTAGATTAATTTGAAAATCAGCTAGTAAAGGCTGTTTAATTAATTCTATATTGTTTATAGCCGCAGATACATCATACATTCCATAAGTTGGCGAAAATGTTAATGCTTTGTCCCTACCTGGTTCACAAAAGATTCTAAATGCCAAATCAATTACTTCATCACTTCCGTTTCCTATGAAAATTTGACTTGCCTTTGTTTGTTTTATATCAGAAAGTCTTTTTTTAATATTTACTTGTCTAGGATCTGGATAACGGTTTAATGTACCAAATGGATTTTCATTAGCGTCTAAATAAACTTCTGCTGTTCCTTTAAACTCATCTCTTGCAGATGAATATCCTGCTAATTCTTTGATATTTGTACGAACAATATTTTCTAAACTAAACATTATTAACTTCTTTTAATCTTACTGAAACTGCATTTTTGTGCGCTTGTAAACCTTCAGCTTCTGCCATTAACTCTATAGCATTTCCAATATTTACAATTCCCTCTTTTGTGATTTCTTGAAAAGTAATTTTCTTTATAAAACTGTCTAAAGAGACTCCGCTATAATTTTTTGCATACCCATTGGTTGGTAAGGTATGATTAGTTCCACTAGCGTAATCTCCTGCACTTTCACAACTATAATTGCCTAAGAAAACGGATCCTGCATTGGTTATCTTTTCTATATAATCTGAAGCTTTACTAGAAGCTATTATCAAGTGCTCTGGCGCATAAACATTACTAAACTCAATACATTCTTCTATAGAGTTTAACACTACTGAAAAACTATTTTCTAAAGCTTTTGAAGCTATCTCTTTGCGTTCTAAACTTGATAATTGTTTTTCTAATTCTTTGATAACTCTATTTATGGTATTCTCATCAGTCGCTGTCAAAACAACTTGGCTATCAATTCCATGTTCTGCTTGAGAAAGTAAATCCGCCGCTACAAATTCAGTATTAGAAGATTCGTCTGCAACTACTAAAACCTCACTTGGTCCGGCTGGCATATCAATCGCAATACCTTCTTGTTGAACTAACTCTTTTGCTTTAGTTACATACTGATTTCCTGGCCCTAGGATTTTATATACATTCGGTATCGTTTCTGTTCCATATGCCATAGCTCCAATTGCTTGTGCTCCACCAACTTTAAAAATTCTTGTAACTCCTACCAATGAAGCTGTGTATAAAATTGCCGGATTTATTTTTCCTTCTTTGTTTGGTGGTGTGCATAAAACTATTTCCTTACATCCAGCAATCTTGGCAGGAATACCTAACATCAAAATAGTTGAAAACAAAGGAGCGGTTCCTCCAGGAATATAAAGTCCTACTTTTTCTATTGCTACGCTTCTTCTCCAACAAGAAACTCCTTTTGTTGTTTCTACTTTTGTTTCTTGTTCTTTTTGAGAAGTATGAAATCTTTCAATATTACTTTTTGCCAATTGAATTGCTTCTTGCAATTCTTTTGAAATTAGGGTTTTTGCTAATGTTATTTCTTCGTTGGTTACTTGTATAGAAGAAAGCTCTACTCCATCAAACAATGCTCCATATCGAATCAATGCTTCGTCTTTATTTTGCTTAACATCTTCTAAAATTGTAATTACTTTTTTCTCAAGATTAGCTTGATTTAAAGTGGCTCTTTTACAAATAGAAGCCCATTCTTTTGTTGGTGGATTTTTAATTGTTTTCATAATATTACACAACCATTTTTTCTATTGGACAAACTAAAATTCCTTCTGCACCATTACTCTTCAACTCGTCAATTATTTCCCAAAACTCATTTCTGTCTAGTACAGAGTGCACCGAACTCCATCCTTCTTCTGCCAATGGCAATACTGTAGGGCTTCGCATTCCTGGTAAGATGCTAATAATTTTATCTAGTTTCTCATTAGGTGCATTTAACAATATATATTTTGATTTTCTCCCTTTTAAAACAGACTGAATTCTAAACTGAAGTTTATTCAACACCTCTTTTTGTTCTTCTTCTATTTTTGGAGAAACTGCTAAAACCGCTTCCGAAGTAAGTAAAACTTCTACTTCTTTTAAGTTATTCTTAAACAAGGTAGAACCACTAGATACAATATCACAAATACCATCAGCCAAACCAATATTTGGTGCAATTTCAACCGATCCATTAATTATGTGCAATTGTGCTTCTATATTATTTTCTTTTAAAAAGCCTTTAACTGTTTCTGGATAAGACGTTGCTATCTTCTTCTTATTAAAGTAAGATATTCCAGTATAATTTTCATTTTTAGGAATGGCTAGTGAAACCTTACATTTGGAAAATCCAAGCTTTTCAATAAATTCAATTCCCGTTCCTTTTTCAATCAGCAAATTCTCTCCTATAATTGCTGCATCAACTACTCCGTCTTTTAAGTACTGCGGAATATCACCATTTCTGAGATAAAAAACTTCTAACGGAAAGTTACTTGCTGACGCTTTTAATTGATCTTTACCATTATCAATAGATACTCCACATTCCTTTAGTATTTGAAGAGAATCTTGGTTAAGTCTTCCTGATTTTTGTATGGCTATTTTTAATTTACTCATTTTATTTAGTTTGGTTTGAGTAAATCTTTTTGGAAATTATTTCTTGGCGCCTGATCGAAATAAAAAACCCGTTTGATTTACTCAAACGGGTTTTAAAATATATTTAGAATTTATTCAATACATTTTCAGCTCGCTTGAGTGCAAGTATGAAAATGATGATGATGTAATTGAATAAAATTCATTTCTTTCTTTTTTGTCTTTGCAAATATTTAGAATTTATTTTTTAGAATCCAAATTTTTTTTCCAAAAAATAAATTTCCAAAAAATTATATAACACTAATTTAAAATTTAAACTTACAAATGACTTAATAAATCGTACAAACTTTCACTTTTTTCTAATCCCATCTTTTTCTTAATTCTATAACGTGTAGTTTCAACACTTCTAGGTGAAACATTTATAAGTTGAGCTACCTCTTTACTTTTTAAGTTCGCTACTATATAAGTACAATGTTTTAAGTCATTTACAGATAAGCTTGGCGCAACTTTTTTCAATTTATTGAAGAATTCTGGTCTTGTTTTTTCAAATTGAATTTTGAAATCTTCCCACATTTCTTCTTCAGATATTAAATCAGATAACTTTCTATTAATCATTATTAAGTACCTAGATGTATCCAAACTATTATCTAAATATCCTTCAATATCTTTACAAACTTTCCTTATAGAATCATTATATGTTGATATTCTCAAAACTCTAGAAAAAAGAGCTTGTTCATTTAATTTTAATAAATTTTCATTCTCTCTTTCATTCTTATACAACTCCTTATTTTTCTCTTTTAAATCTATTATAAGTTCCTTTAATTCTAAATTAAGTTCGTTGATTTTTTCATTCTTCTTTTTGTCTTTCTTTCTAAAATAAATTAATCCAGACAACAGTAAAATCAATAATATAATTGTTAAAATACTCCAATATAACTGACGTCTCTGATCTTTAATAATTTCATTGTTTTTTTCTTTTAAATCTTTCTCTAACTCTAACTCACGCATATAAGAGTCTTCTAAATATGCCTCTTTATATTTAATAGCCGCTCTTAACTCCACAATTACTTCTTTATAGTAAGCTAAAGCTTTAATCTCTTCATTCTCTTCCTCATATAATTTTGCATAAGCTTCATTGATTAAACTTGTTGTATAATTATAACTATCCTTTGGAAATTCAATACTCTTGGCTTTTTTTAAATACTCATAGGCTTTTTCAAATTCTCTAAGCTCTAGGTAATTGTCGGCAATAAAATAGTACAATCTTTTGAGTCCTGTAAGTTTTTTATGTTGATTGATTAACTCTAAATATCTAAAGGCATACTCGTTCGATTCTGACCACTGCTCTCTCCTTCTTGAGTTTATCGTAAGATTATAATAGGCATCTATTCGTTGTGGAAACTCCTCTATTTGTTCATATTTAGAAATTGCTTTCTTAAATAACTCTTCCGCTTTTTTATAATCTTTTTTGCTTAATGATGCTGATACTCCTCTTGAATTGTATATAGTTCCTTGTAGAAGGATATCATTTGTTTTATTAGCTAGTTTAAATGAATTAGAAAAAAGTTCTTCTGAAACTTTGTATTGTTGGAGAAATAGATTTTTGACTCCTCTTAAATAATATATTTTACTATTAATGGAATCTTCCTCAATTGTTCTATTATTTATTTTCACATAACGAAGAATACTATCCAATAACTCTTCATTTTCTGTTTTTTGAAATAAATAGTAATCATTTACTATTTTCTTTTTGTACTCATTGGTAGAGATTTCTTTTTGTTGTCCGAAACAGAAGGTACTTATAAAAACCAACAATAAGGGGGCATTCCATTTTCTCATTCTTATAAATTAATGGTTGTTTTTATATACGTCAATTATACTACACTAGTTTTTACACAAAAAACTTTAATGTAAAAACACATCAAATCTACTACATAAGCTTTTTTAAGGTGCCTAATAAATACATTTGCCTTGAAGTTACTTAGTTCTTCCCTTTTACTATTTAACTTTAAATATTTTAAGTTACCAAAGTATAATGATGTTTCCCCTAATTCTTCGTTGTTGATATTTTTGGTAACTTTTTCGTTTTACAAATTTTAATTTAAAACAAGTAGTTCTTAACGATCAATCCTATTATTTCAAAAATAAAAAAAATACATAACTAGGTTAAAATAATATCAATTTAACAAAGAAGGGCTCAAAAGTACCACTTCATCTTTATTCAATCCAATTTTTTTACAATTAATAACTGAATGTTCTAAAATCTAACACTACAAATCTACTACATAGCCTTATTACCTGTGTTTCTCTTATATATTTGCTTTTAAAAATATAAAGTTTCCCCTAGACAAATAAAGTTACCATACATTTTACCTCTACTATTTTTTAATCCCTTACGTAGTTTTGATTGGTAACTTTAACTTATAAAAAAAACACCTGTTGATATCAACAGGTGTTTTTTTTATAAAATCTAATAGATTTAAATAGCTTAATTCTCTTTTATAGAATCAACATTACTTTCAATCATATTTTTAAGGCTTTCTAATTGCCCACTATCTTCATCTACATCAACGCTTCTCATCATTTTCATAATGGCATTAGGATTCATGTTCTCTCCTAATAATCTTGCAACTCCCACTCCCATTTCTTTCGAATCAACAAATCCTACAATCTCATCAATTGCATCCGTTTCTCCAATATAATATAAGGTTGCTTTTCCTTTTTTATCATTAAACTTCATCAATACTTTGTAGTCAGAATTTTTAAAGATGCCTTTAATCTTTTGTCTTTCTGCCGTTAATTCTTCTTCCGTTGCTTTATTTTTTGGTAAAAAAGCTACATTCACTTTTCTTATACTAGCATAGGCTTCTTTATCACTTTCAGAAGCTCCTTCTTTCATTTTAATTGGTAAAATACTTGAAGAAAAGTCTAAGGTTACAAACTTTGAATTGTCTTGACTTTCCACAATATATTTTTGTAGAGATGGTTTATTACAGGATACTAATGCAAACATTAGTATCGACATCGTATAAATTACATATTTTTTCATAATATTTTAATTTTAGTTGAAATAAGGCGAGCACTTGTCTCGCCCTAATTTAATGTTTTATTCTATTTTTCTTTATCAGAATATTTATGAGCAATCTTCGATAATTTGTTTACATCAATCTCCCCTGTTAAAGAAACAATCACAGACTCTGTACCTTGACCTTTTTCAGTGTTCTTAACAAACATTAATACTTCACTTACTAAATCTTTATTCTTAGTTGCTTTCACATAAATTTTCACACGAGAATCTTTGTCTTTCACTCTCATTAATTGTGTCAAATTCGAATTTTTGATGGCCTTGTTTACCATTCCTTCCATTTGAGCTGCAACACTTGAATTCTCGGTTTTGAAAAGCTTTAATTCATTTAATCCTTTTGCTGTATTGAAAATTTCCATATCGTCAGATTTTGCATCTGGAAATTTTTGTAACAATTCAAACATATCTTTTGTTACTACTACAGATGATACTTCATCTAAATCTTCTAATTTATCAAACAATGACTGTCCAAATGATACAGTTGAAGTAACTAAAAATGCTAATAATAATATTACTTTTTTCATGATTTTCTTATTTACGTTTACTTGGTTTTAATTTTTACTATTTTACGGTGTTTATTACTTTGTTTACAGTGTCTTCATAGGTATTTAAGTGTCCAATAGCATCTTGACCTTTGTTAATGTTGTTTGAAACTGCATATAAAGCTTCGTTTCCTTTGTTTAAATTGACTGAAACCATTTGCAACGCTTCTTTTACTTGTGCAAATTGCGCTTGCAATTGTTTCTCTTGTAAATGCTCATCATACCTTTGTTTTCCTATAAAAACGCTAAACAATAAGACTACTGACGCTGCCACCGATAACCACTTCCAGTTCTTTTTATTAGTTCTCTCAGGTTTTAACTGAATGGTTTTGGTAAAGGTTTCATCTTTACTTTGTTTAAAATAACTAAACATATAACTATACTCATATAAATGAGGTGCCACATTATCAGAAGTAAAATACTCTTGTAATACTTTTTCTTCTTGTAGGGTAGTTTCTGCGTCTAGATATTTCTCTACTAATTTTTCTATGTTAGCTAACTCCATAGTTATGTTTTTTTATTAGTTCTTCTCTTATGGTTTTTCTTGCTCTTGATAATGCTACTCTAACTGCAGTCGGTTTCATATCTACCATTTTACAGATTTCATCAAAATCATACTGTTCAATATCTCTTAACTGAATAATAATTTTTTGTTGTTCTGGTAACTTCTCAATGAGTTCATGTACTTGGTTTACACTATCATTATGTTCTACTTTCTTTTCTAAAGACGTATCTTTTTCCTTATAATTACTATGAACTAAAGTTAAATTACTTGCTTGTTTCGACTTTAATCTATCAAAACAATAATTCTTCGTCATAGTCATAGCAAAAGCTTCTACGTTCTTATAATTTGAAAGCTTCTCTTTATTTTTCCACAATTTAAAATACAATTCTTGCGTAGCGTCTTCAGCTTCTTCGGTAGAAACTAAAAGTCTCTTTGCTAAACGAAAGACTTTGTCTTTAAATGGTAATACAGCTTTTAAAAAGTCTGATTGTTTCATGGCTTAGTTAGTTAATTATGTAAACTTTCTAAGAATTTTACGTCTTATTAAGTGGTTTACATCTCTACGACGAGACAAAATAAATTTTGTTACACGACAATTTTAAAAAAAATAATATTATTACTTAAATTGCGTTATTATATACTGATTCCAAATACCAAAAATATATGAAGTTTTTTAAATCTACCCTCCTTTTATTAATCTCTATTGTTATCTTTTCGTGTAGTAGAGATGAGCTTTCTCCTGAAAATGTACAAGTACAAAGTTTTATATGGAGAGGTTTAAATGCATATTATTTATGGCAAGGTGAAATTCCTGATTTATCAGACAATAAATTTATTAGTGATCAACAATTATTTAATTATCTATCAGATAAAGGAGAACCTGCTAATTTTTTCAATTCTCTCTTATATCAAAAAGGAACGATTGATAAATGGTCTTGGATTGTAGATGATTATGTGGCTCTTGAACAAGCTTTTCAAGGTACTACTCGAACTACTGGTATGGAATTTGGAATTGCTGAATTTAAGTCTGACCCAACAAAGGTATTTGGATATGTACGATATGTTGTAGCAGGAACAGATGCAGCAAATAAAGGAGTTACAAGAGGTATGATTTTTACAGAGGTAGATGGAACCGAGTTAACCCAACAAAACTATCGTAGTTTATTGTTCTCAAATAATAACGCTTATACAATTCATTTAGCCGATTTTAATGCTGGTGATCCAATTACCAATGCAACTACCATAAACCTTACAAAAAGTACCAATACTGAAAATCCTATTTTGGTGGCAAAAACTTTAGATGAAGGAGGTAAAAAAATAGGTTACCTTATGTATAATGGTTTCATTTCTAATTTTGATATGCAACTTAACCAGGTATTTGCACAATTCAAGGCAGATAATATTACTGAGTTAATTGTTGATTTAAGATACAATGGTGGTGGTTCTGTTAATACTGCTACTTATTTAGCCAGTATGATTACTGGTCAGTTTAAAGGAGAAATTTTTGCCAAGCAACAATGGAATTCAAAATTCATGAATGCTTTAGCCGATCCTGATAATTTAAATAATAGATTTACAGATAAAATTGACTCGCAAAGTATCAATAGTCTTAATCTCACCAATGTATACTTTATTACTACTGATGGATCTGCTTCTGCCTCAGAATTACTTATGAATGGATTAGTTCCACATATAACTGTAAAATCTGTAGGTACTAAAACACATGGTAAATATGTTGGTTCTATTACATTGTATGATTCACCTAATTTTTATAATAAGGTAAATATTAATCCTAACCATAAATGGGCAATGCAACCCATTGTTTTAGAAATTGTTAATAAAGATGGAAACAACGATAAAGATGGTATTGACCCTACGGTTGAGTTTCCTGAAGACTATGGTAACCTCGGTATTTTAGGTGATAAAGCAGAACCTCTATTAGCCAGAACACTGCAGTTAATTACTACAGGATCAAGGGCATTTTCGTTACAAAGAGTTCCTTTTGAATTAAAAACAATTAGCAGTTCGAAAGCAAATAGTCCAACATACAATAATATGTACGTTGAATTAGAATAGAAATTAAAAAATCCAGTATTAAGCTGGATTTTTTTTTATAACAAACTCATTTGAGCATTGTTTTCTTCATTTGGTATTTTAAGGTTTACTCCCAGCTCCTTATTCAATTTCTTTATAAAATAAGCAGCCAATAACGGCGATTCGACTTCTAAATTTTGGTGAATAAAAAAGTGAATATTATTCAATCCAAGAGTTCTCCACTCTTTCAAACGAAGTACCCAATCATCTAATCGTGTATAATCAGAAGGATGATTTGCACCAACATAGCGTACAAAAGCTTCATCATTAGTTAAACGCATATGCATCATATCTCTCCTACCCGCTGTATCTACCAATACGTTTGCTATATTATGGTTTTGTAACAAATCTGTAAACTCATTAAAAACAGTAAGATCTTCAAACCAATCTGGATGCCGAACTTCAATAGCTAAAGGGATTCCCTTAGGCCAACTAGCCGCAAAGTTTTGCATTCTTTCAAAATTCTTTGCCCCAAAATTAGAATGTAACTGTAAAAATATTGTACCCAATTTTTCTTCTAAATTACAAGCAGCATCTAAATAATAATTTACCGAATCTGCAACGTCCTGTAGGCGCTTCCAATGACTAATTTCTTGAGTTAACTTTGGGAAAAATTTAAAATTATCTGGAGTCTTTTGTTTCCATTTTGAAAATTGTTCTGCTGGAAATTGACGATAAAAAGTTGCATTCAACTCGATAGAATTAAACTGTTTCGAATAATACGCCAATTCGTCTTTAGTACCACGTGGGTAAAATCCCTTTAAATCTTGTTTATTCCATTTTGCACAACCTACAAAAACAGAAGGCTTTTCTTTCTTTTCTATAGATTCTAATAACGTAACCGTACTTGCATTCGTTTCTGGCAAACTAAAATCTATTAACTCTGGATTTTCTACTTTTCCAAATTTCATTTACGATACTTTTTTAGATTCTTCTAATCCATCTTCAATCTCATCATTAGGCATTAATTCAGGTCTAAAATCATTCATTAAATTACCATCTTGATGTTTGGCATGATCAAAACCCTGTTTCCACCATTTGGTCATCATTCTCTTATTAAAAACCAAAGAGTTTGTGGTTAATACCGTTGGTGTATAATATAAATTTAACTGAACATCATTATGTTTAGCAGATAACTTTCCTATAGTCACATTATGACGTTCGACATGCTCTAACATAAAATCAAAAACATTCAACATTAATGAAAACGGATTCTTTGCAGGCAATCTATTTATTTGTGTTACTTCTGTTTCCAAAATAATGGCATCAATTTCTTTTGCACCTCTTAAAATAGCTTCACGAATCGGAATCAAACAACCAAAACCACCATCGGCGTATTGCATATTATTCTTTTCTAACAAACTCATAAAAGGAACATAATTACACGAACCCCAAATCCAATCGCAAAAATCATCATATTCACATTCTAAAATAGACTTATACTCTATTTGATTCGCTGTTAAATTAGAAACAGTAACAATTACTTCCTTATTATCTTCACGAATCTTTTCATGCATCTTTTGGGTAATATTCTTCTTAATAAGTTTACGCAGATTTTTACTTTCTCCAAACGTTTTACGTCCGTTAATAAAATTCCATAGTGTATTTCTATGTCGAATCGACACCACTTTTTCTCCATGCACAGTTTTTATACGAAACGGACTGTTACTAAAAATAGAGTGTTGATTCACATTCGTATACAATTCTTTTAACTCATCAAGCATATGCAAAGCCAAATGAGAAACCATTAAACTTCCAGTAGAGGTACCTAAGTACATGTCGTAGTCTTTCTTCTTTTCCTTCATCAAATACTCTGCAACACCTCCTGCAAACGCACCTTTACTACCACCTCCAGAAATTACTAATGCTTTTTTCATCGATTATATAATTGATTTATCTATTTTTAGTACTGTAAAAATATCAAAAAAATGACACGTTTCTTACCTATTTTTTTAGTCGTTGTAACTCTTTTTTCTTGCAAAAAAGAAACAGCATATATTCCTCGAGAAATTAATAGTATTACCATTCAAGAATTTAAAAGAGATAGTTCTAGTATTAGAGCTATTTACGGTGTAAATCCAGATACCTTATATTATGCTGGCTCTAAAGGAGATTTAGTTACTACCATTAATGGAGGAAAAACTTGGAATACCATCAAAATCAAGTATCAAGACTCTATTCTTCCGCATTTTAGAAGTATTGCTTACAGTAAAAATGGACTCTTTACTCTATCTGTAGGAAATCCAGCGCTCTTATATAACATCAACGTTTTTGAAACTCGTATAGCTTACAAAGAGGAACATGAAAAAGTATTTTATGATAGTATGAAATTCTTTAATGATGAATTACACGGAATTGCTGTTGGAGATCCTACCGAAGATTGTCCTTCTATCTTAATTACCATTGATGGCGGAACCATATGGAAAAAACTACCATGTGAAGCTTTGCCTAAATTTGAAGAAGGAGAAGCTTTTTTTGCAGCTAGTAATACAAATATTGCCATTGTAGACAGTACGGTTTGGATTGCTTCTGGTGGAAAAAGAGCTCGAATTTTAAAATCTACCGACTATGGAAACACTTGGAAAATTTTTGATACTCCTTTTATTCAAGGAACTGGTCCTCAGGGAATGTATTCAATAGATTTTTATGATGTAAATAATGGAATTGCTGTTGGAGGAAACTATTCCGAACCTGAAGATAATTGTGCCAATAAAGCCATTACTGCCGATGGAGGAAAAACTTGGACAATTGTTGCTGATAATGAGACTCCTAATTATAAAAGTTGCGTACAATATGTACCAGACACCAATGGTAAAGAGATATTTGCAGTTGGTAAAACAGGAATTTCCTTTTCTAATGACGGAGGTTTAACTTGGAAAGATGTTAGTAAAGAAGGGTATTATAGTATTCAATTTGTAAACAAGAATATAGCTTGGTTATCTGGTCACGAAAAAATAGGAAAACTTATCATACCCTAGTAAATCTTAATCTTTTGTTAAAACCTTAAAGTTTCGTTAATATCCATGTACTTTTATATTCTAATTCAACCTAATTTTCAATGAAAAACAAATTATTACTACTGTTATTTTTGTGCTGTAGTATACTACAAGCACAGGAATATTTCCCTACAAATACAGGAGTAAAAACGACAAAAAACAATGTTTATGCATTTAAAAATGCAAAAATTTATGTCACTCCTACAAAAATTATTAAAAAAGGAACCTTACTCGTAAAAGACGGTAAAGTTGTTTCTGTTGGAAAGTCCGTTTCCATTCCAAAAAATGCACATACTGTGGATTTAAATGGTAAAACAATTTATCCTTCTTTTGTTGACGTTTATTCATCTTTCGGAATTGAAAAACCAAAGAGACAAAGTGGTTTTGGTAAACGTCCGCAATACGATGCAACAAGAAAAGGATATTACTGGAATGATCATATTAGACCAGATGTAGATGGTTCTAAGTTATTTAAATTTGATGGTAAAAAGGCTAAAGAGCTTATCAAACTAGGATTTGGTGCTGTAAATACCAATATGCAAGACGGAATTATGCAAGGAACAGGTGTTTTAGTTGCTCTTAACCCTCATAGTTCTGACGCTTATAGAGTTTTAGATTCACGTTCTGGAAATTACTTATCTTTTTCGAAAAGTGCAAAATCGCGTCAGAGTTATCCTACCTCTCGTATGGGAGCAATGGCTTTACTTCGTCAAACATATTTAGATGCTGATTGGTATGCTAAAGGAAATGCTAAAAACAAGGATTTAGCTTTACAAGCTTTAAATAACAATAAAGATTTACCTCAAATTTTTAATGCTGGCGGATATTTAGAAGATATGCGTGCTGATAAAGTTGGTGATGAGTTTGGTATTCAATATACCATTGTTGGTGGAGGAAATGAATACGAAAGAATAAATGATATCAAAAAGACAAATGCTACCTATATTATTCCTATCAATTTTAGAAAAGCCTATGATGTTTCCAACACGTTTTTAACAAACCGAATTGCATTAAGTGATATGCGTTCTTGGAATCAAGAGCCTTCCAATCCAGCAGTTTTAGCAAAAAATAATATTCCTTTTGCTTTAACTACACATGATCTAAAATCGGCAAAGGATTTTACTGCAAACTTACAGAAAGCTATTTCTTATGGTTTAGATAAAACAAAAGCCTTGGAAGCTTTAACAACTGTTCCTGCTAAAATTTTAAAGAACAATAAAATTGGAAACTTAGAAACAGGTAGTTATGCAAACTTCTTAATTACCTCTGGTGATTTATTTGATAAAAAAACTACAGTTTATGAAAATTGGGTTCAAGGAATGAAAAATGAAATCAACCCAATGAATATCAAAGATATTACTGGTAAGTATACCTTAACAGTGAATGGTCAGTCATATGATATGACTATTTCAGGTAAAGCCGCTAAGCAAACCGCAGCAATTAAAAAAGGTGATCAAAAAGTAAATTCTAAATTTAACTATGCAAATGATTGGGTATCTATTACTCTGAGAGAAGGAGATACTTTTACACGTCTTACAGGGCAAATGTTTGATAAAAACATTCAAGGAACCGCTATTGACACCAATGGAAATGAATCTAATTGGACAGCAACGTTTGTTTCTAAAGAAGATAAGAAAGACGAGAAAAAGAAGAAAAAGGAAGATACACCAGAAGTAGTTGCTATATCTTATCCGAATATCGGTTTTGGTAATCACACTAAACCTCAAGCACAAACTTTATTAATTAAAAACGCTACTGTTTGGACTTCTGAAAATGGAGAAATCTTAACCAATACAGATGTTTATATTAAAGACGGTAAAATTGCTAATATTGGTAAAAACTTACCTAAAAGAGGTGCTACTGTTATTGATGGAACTGGAAAATATGTTACTACGGGTATTATTGATGAACACTCACATATTGCTGCTTCTGCAATTAATGAAGCCGGTCATAACTCAACAGCAGAAGTAACTATTGAAGATGTGGTAGACCCAAATGATATTAATATATATAGAAATTTAGCTGGTGGGGTTACTTCTATTCAAATACTACATGGATCTGCAAACCCAATTGGTGGTCGTTCTGCAATTATTAAATTAAAATGGGGAGAGAATGCTGATAACATGATTTATAAGAATACACCTAAATTTATCAAGTTCGCGTTAGGAGAAAATGTTAAGCAATCTAACTGGGGTGATTTACAAACCGTACGTTTTCCTCAAACCAGAATGGGAGTTGAACAAGTATACATTGATTACTTCCAAAGAGCCAAAGAATATGATACTAAAAAGAAAAGTGGTCAACCTTATCGTAAAGATATTGAGCTAGAAACCTTAGCTGAAATTATCAATAAAGAACGTTTTATTTCCTGTCACTCTTATGTACAATCTGAAATTAATATGTTAATGAAAGTTGCAGAAAAATTCAACTTTAATATTAATACATTCACTCATATTTTAGAAGGATACAAACTTGCTGATAAAATGAAAGAGCATGGTGTTGGTGGATCAACATTTGCAGATTGGTGGGCCTATAAATTTGAGGTAAACGATGCTATTCCTTACAATGCTGCCATTATGCATAACCAAGGGGTAACTGTTGCTATTAATTCAGATGATGCTGAAATGTCTCGTCGTTTAAATCAAGAAGCTGCTAAACTAGTAAAATACGGAGGCTTATCTGAACAAGATGCTTGGGCAACGGTAACTATTAACCCTGCCAAACTATTACATCTAGATAATAGAACTGGAAGTATTAAAGTTGGTAAAGATGCAGATATTGTTGTTTGGAATGACAATCCGCTATCTGTATATGCTAAACCTGAAAAAACAATTATAGATGGGGCTATCTATTTCGATATCGAAAAAGATAAATCTAAACGTCAAGCAATCAAAGCTGAACGCGCTAAATTGATTAACATGATGTTAAAAGAAAAGATCAAAGGAGGTAAAACACAAGCTCCTGTAAAGAAAACTAAAAAGTTATTCCACTGTGATACTGAATAAGAATTTAAAGCTACAAAACATGAAAATTAGAATTATATATAGTTTAGTATGTTTCTTATTCATAGGAAATTTACTAGCACAACAAACACCCGCACCTAAACAAACGCAAGATTATTCTATTGAAGGGGCTACTGCTCATTTAGGAAATGGAAACGTCATAGAAAACTCATTAATTATGTTTTCTAATGGAAAAATAACTTTTGTAGGTAAAGCTGAAATGAGAATTGCGAGAATTGGTAAAATCATTGAAGCCAAAGGAAAACATGTATATCCAGGTTTTATTGCAGCAAATACCTCATTAGGTTTAGCTGAAATTGATGCTGTTAGAGCAACTAGAGACTTTGATGAGATAGGTAGTATGTTACCTCATATTAGAAGTATTATTGCTTATAACTCTGAAAGTAAAGTTGTAGAGACTATGCGTCCAAACGGAGTATTAATGGCTCAGATTACTCCACGTGGTGGAGTTATTTCAGGAACTTCATCAGTAGTTCAATTAGATGCTTGGAATTGGGAAGATGCTACTTTGAAAACTGATGACGGAGTTCATATGAATTGGCCTAATGTTTTTGCTAGAGGACGTTGGTGGATGGGAGAAGACCCTGCTTTAAAACCAAATAAAAACTACCAGAAAAATATTCAAAATATAAAAGACTATTTTAACAACGCTAAAAACTATTTAGCTGGTGCTAAAACTTCAATGAATCTTCCATATGAAGCTTTAAAGGGTATTTTTAATGGAAATCAAAAACTTTTTGTTCATGTAAATGGACCAAAAGGCATTACAGATGCTGTCAAGACTTTAAAAGAATATGGTGTTAAAAATATTGTTATTGTTCGTGGTCGTGGTGCCGAAAAAGTTGCTGATCTTTTAAAAACATATAATGTCCCTGTAATCTTAGAAAGAGCGCACCGATTACCAGGTGATGAAGATCAAGATTATGATTTACCATTCCGTTCAGCCAAAATATTAACTGATGCTGGAATTTTAGTTGGCTTAGGTATGGAAGGTGATATGGAACGCATGAGTACTCGTAATTTACCTTTTTATGCAGGAACTTATGCTGCATATGGTTTAGGTAAAGAAAAAGCACTGCAATTAATAACGCAAAACAATGCTAAAATATTAGGTATAGATAATTTAGCAGGAACTCTAGAAGTTGGAAAAGATGCTACTTTATTCATTTCAGAGGGAGATGCATTAGATATGCGTACAAATATTTTAATAGAAGCATTTATTCAAGGGAGAAAAATTAGTCTAGAATCCCATCAAACAAAACTTTGGAAACGTTATTCTAAGAAATACAAAAATCAATAAAAAAAGAGCTCGGTTCACCCCCGAGCTTTTTTTATATACAAAAATTACCCCCTATTATAATTTCTGTATACCTGCAATTGCTTTGCAAATATTTGTAATTATTGTGCTACATAAAATCCCTAAGAATAGGTATTTTTGCACTTATGAAACAAATCAGCAGTATTCAAAACCCATATATCAAAGAGCTTGTTAAACTTCAAGAAAAATCAAGAGAGCGAAAGAAAAAAGGCTTATTTATAGTTGAAGGTCAACGAGAGATTTCTTTAGTTATTAAAGGAAATTACACTATTGAAAGTTTATTGATACTGCCTGAATTAGTTTCTAAAGAATTTATACAAAGTACTGAAATTGAACCTACTCAACTTATAGAGATTACTAAAGAGGTGTATCAAAAACTTGCATATAGAGATTCTACCGAAGGAGTTATTGCAGTAGCTAGAGCGAAACAATTATCTGTAGATAACATTCGGTTTGACAATCCAAATCCTTTAATATTAGTAATGGAAGGGATTGAAAAACCAGGAAATGTTGGTGCTATGCTTCGAACGGCAGATGCTGCTAAAGTTGATGCAGTTTTTATTGCAAATCCAAAATCAGATTTGTTTAATCCAAATATTATAAGATCAAGTGTTGGGTGTGTATTCACCAATCAAATAGCAATAGGAACTTCTGAAGAGGTTATCGGATTTTTACAAAAGCAACATATTAATATTTATAGTGCTACCTTACAGAATTCGAATGAATATCATAAAAATGATTATCGTAAGGCAACTGCTTTAGTGGTAGGTACAGAAGCTACAGGGCTCACGCAAGTATGGCGAGATGCTGCTACACAAAATATAAACATTCCTATGCAAGGTGAAATAGACTCTATGAATGTTTCTGTTGCAGCTGCAATTTTAACCTTTGAAGCTAAACGACAACGGGCATTTACATTGTAAAAAATAAACTAAAAAAGGGAACTATATCTAGTTCCCTTTTTTAGTTTTTATTAGTATTCAATTCTTATTGATTACTAAATAACTTATTAATTTCATCTAAACTGATAAATTTAGATTGAGTTATTACATCTGGATCTCTACTAACATATTGCTTAATTTGAACCTTAACTTCATTATCATGCTGTCTTTCAAATTTTAACCAAACTACATCTCCGTTTGCTTTAATTTTATAAGACTCTCTTGGGTTTTCTTCAAATCCTCTTAAGAAGATTTTATGCAAAGCTCCAAAATCATTATTCATATTTGTAAATGTAAAATACACATACTCATTAACTGCTGGGTCATTGATGTTTTTGTAATAAAAGTTGTACGAATCTTCACCAACTTTTTCTAAATAAACAAATTCAACATGACTTACCACCTCTGTACGAGTAGTTTCAACGAATTCAATTTGGGAGTACGATGCTAAAGAAATAAACAATGCGGCTAAAAGGAATACTTTTTTCATAAGGGAAAATATTTTAATAGTTTGATTTTATTTACACAATGTAAACGCTGCTAAATATAAAAAATTATATTTTATTAAAATTTTGTTAATGGATTTATTTTCATCCAAAAACAACTCTTGATTTTACAGCGTGAAAATACTATTTTAGATTTTAAATAAATGGTGAAATTATTGAAAAAACTAAACAATTTTAATGATAATATCCATGTAGTAATCTTAAAACTACTTGTATCTACCTTATTGATTATTTTTTTCTATAGAATAGAAGAAGTTATTTTAAGATATGTTGATAGAGATTATGCACAAAAAATAAAAATTAGCACGTGGGAAACCAGAATCTCTCATTTCTCTAATACAACACAAATAATGATCAAGAAACAAAACAGAAATAGGATAACCGAATTAGAAACAATAATATGTTTATTTCAAGAATTATGGTTTCATTCCAACAATTGTTCTCAACCTATACGCCACATTTGGTTTCCTATTCAAGAAGTTGCAAAATCGACTCAAAAGACAAGAACAGAAATCAAAAAAAGGAAAGAAAGTTAAAACCTATTCTGATATTCAAAAACTACTTGAATAGTCTTTCATAATTTTAAACTAAGATTTTCAAACAAAAAGATATGAGAAATAAACTTTTAATATCCTTAATAACCTCATTTTTTCTTCTGTTCGCATGTAATAAAAACACTTCGATAGATTCAATAATTTTAAAACCAATCGTTGTTAAAACCTTAGATTCTTTAATATCTTATTCAGATAAAATTAAAATAGGGATGTATCCCTTTTCATCTGAACACCACGATTCCTACTGGATTTATTTTTACAAAAAAAACAGTAACTGTTATTTAAGATTAATGGCTAATTTCGATTATTATGACGAAAATGAAGTTGAAGGATATACTTTATACAAAAATAAGGTACTTACTTTCTATGGAATGAAAGATCAATGTAACCTTAACATAATTGATAAGTCTAAAATTAACACTTCTACAAAAAAAATCAAACGTTATATTCAAAGCTACCAAGATATTATTCCACCTCCACATGATCCTCCATATATTGATTTTCTTTTAAATAATGATCAACTAATAAAAGTCGTTACTCCTACTGGCTACTTTATAGATAAAAGAGATAGTACTTTTTATAACACCATACAAATTGGCAACAAAATATGGATGGCCGAAAACTTACGTTACAATGCTAAAGGATCCTTTCTTAACCCTAATAATCCAAATGAAACCTATGGAAGGCTCTATATGGTTAGTTCCTTAGAAAATGTTTGTCCCAAAGGATGGCATCTACCCTCCGACGAAGAATGGGATGATTTGGAAATTGCTCATGGAATGGAACATAAATTTGTAAACATGGGCGGATGGCGTGGAAAACATGCCATTCACATGAGAACCATTGATCATTGGGATAATGAAGCTAAAAACACCAATACATTAGGATTTAGCGTTTTACCAGCAGGGTATTATACCTCTGGAGAATTAGGACTACCAAAAGGCTTTGAAGGTTTAGGCTTTGCTGCGGCTTTTTGGTCTTCAACTCAAAATAATATTACCACAGCTCGCTTTATGTTCAGTCAAAAAACATTTGTAAATAAATGGGAGGATACTAACAATAATACGCTTATGGCATTGTCTTGTAGATGTGTTAAAGATGAATAAGCCTAATGTGGAAAACAATCCTAAAACCGTTTTTTCGATTCGTAATTATTTTACTAATTTCGACTTTCTAAACTCATTTAATGAAAGTCTGTATAGCCGAAAAGCCCAGTGTAGCTCGAGAAATTGCTAATATCTTAGGAGCCAATACCAAACGAGATGGATATTTCGAAGGTAATGGCTATGCGGTTACGTATACTTTCGGTCATTTATGTACACTTTTAGAACCTAAAGACTACAAACCTCATTGGAAAAGTTGGGATTTGAATAATCTCCCAATGCTTCCGGATAAATTTGATACGAAAGTAACGGACGATTCTGGTATTCAGAAACAGTTCAATATTGTTAAAGGATTATTTGAAAAAGCAGATGTTGTTATAAACTGTGGGGATGCCGGACAAGAAGGAGAATTAATTCAACGTTGGGTAATTAACCAAGCCGGATATACAGGTGAAATTCAACGATTATGGATTTCTTCACTTACTGAAGAAGCTATTAAAGAAGGTTTTGACAATTTAAAAGCCAATGACGATTACAATAATTTATACTACGCAGGATACTCTCGTGCTATAGGTGATTGGTTATTAGGTTTAAATGCCACACGTTTGTACACCGTAAAATTTGGTGGATATAAGCAAGTATTGTCTATTGGTAGAGTACAGACTCCTACCCTAGCCATGTTGGTTAATCGATTTAAAGAAATTCAAAATTTCAAACCGCAACCTTATTGGGAACTACAAACTTTATATAGAAATACACTCTTTAGTTGTGAAGAAGGTAGGTTCTTAAAAAAAGAAGAAGGAGAAGCTTTTGCCGATAAAGTAAAAGAAGCAGATTTCGAAATAACTTCTGTTGTCAAAAAGAAAGGGAAAGAATACGCACCTAAGCTTTTTGATTTAACAGGATTACAGGTGTATTGCAATACAAAGTTTGGATTTTCTGCTGATGAGACTTTAAAAATTGTTCAAAAGCTATATGAAATGAAAGTGGTTACCTACCCTAGAGTAGACACTACTTTCTTACCTAATGATATTTATCCCAAAGTTCCTAATATTTTAAAAGGCTTAAAACAATTCGCTAGCCTAACACAACCACTTTTAGGAAAGAAGATTCGTAAATCAACTAAAGTTTTTAACGACAAGAAGGTTACAGATCACCATGCCATTATTCCTACGGGAGTAGAAATTAGCTTACAGTACAATCAGCAACAAGTATATGATATTATTGCTCGTAGATTTATTGCTGTGTTTTATCCTGATAGCGATATTGCTAAAACCGAAGTAAAAGGTGAAGCTGATAAAGTACCTTTTAGAACTTCTGGAAAGGAAATTTTAACCAAAGGTTGGCGTGAAGTATTTGAATTTGGTAAAGACTCAAAAAAAGACGACGAAAAAGATGTATTACCAACTTTTGAAAAAGGTGAGAAAGGCCCACATGAGCCTTCTTTTTTAGAAAAAGAAACCAAACCCCCACGTAATTATACAGAGGCAAGTTTATTAAGAGCAATGGAAACCGCCGGTAAACAGGTTGATGATGATGAGATGCGGGATTTAATGAAAGAAAATGGTATTGGACGTCCGTCAACTCGTGCAAGTATCATTGAAACCTTATTTAGAAGAAAATATATAGAACGTCAAAAGAAATTAATCATTCCAACACAAACTGGAATTGATTTGATTGATTTGATAGACAATGAACTATTAAAATCTGCTGAATTAACTGGACTTTGGGAAAAGCGTTTAAAAGAAATTGAACGTGGTGAGTACAGTGCCTCTCTTTTTATAAAAGAGATGAAACGAATGGTAGATACCTTAGTATATGAAGTTCGTTCTAATAAAAAAACAGTTCGTTTATCTGCTGAAACTGCAACCAAAACTCCGGTAACAAAATCTAAAAAAACTTCTAAAAAGAAAGAGGTCGCTGGTAAAGAATGTCCTAAATGTAAAAAAGGACAATTGTTAAAAGGAAAATCAGCTTACGGTTGCTCAAATTATAAAAATGGATGTGATTTCGTGTTAAGTTTCCAATTTTTAGGAAAAAAGATATCAGAAACACAATTGATTCGATTAATCGATAAAGGTTGTACTACCAACTTGAAAGGCTTTAAACAAGGAGATGGCAAAATTGAAGGTTTAGTTCGATTCGATGATAATTTTAAATTAAAGTTAGAGCCTAAAAAAGGTTCCTCAACACCTAACCAAAGTTCGACTCAAAACAGTGAAAAAATCACCTGTCCTAAATGTAAAAAAGGTACTGTTTTAAAAGGAAAGTCGGCTTATGGTTGTTCTGAATATAAAAATGGATGTGACTTTGTATTTACCTTTGATAGCATCAAAAAAATAGCCAATGGAAAACCATTGACTAAAGAGTTTGTTCTTGAAATTTTATCTTCTAACCGATAGGTATTTAACAATCTAAAAAAATAATAACTCACAAATACTGAAGATTTTTTCGTTAAAAAACATAAGTTATTCAGCCTTATTTTCTTTTTGATAATGCTTCTTTAACTTATCTAAATTCTTTATCGATTTTTCAATCCATTCGGTATAGAGCACTTCTTTTTCATTATCTTCTAACTGCCAATCGTTTTTTTGAAGTTTCATTCGACTAGTCACATCATGTAAAGTAATTGCTGCTGCTACAGAAATATTTAAACTTTCTGTAAAACCAACCATTGGTATTTTCAAAAAGCCATCTGCATGTTTTTTAACATAATCTGAAACCCCTTCTTTTTCAGAACCAAACACAAAAGCAGTCTTTTTAGTAATATCAAAATCAGACAAAATACAAGAATCTGTATGAGGAGTAGTTGCGATAATTTGATACCCCTTATCTTTTAAGTCTTTGAAACATGTTACTGCATTATTTCCATCTTCTTTGTACCTATTTAAAGTAATCCATTGTTGACTCCCTTTTGCAACTCTTCTTGATACCTTATTGATATTATAATCTTCAATAGAATACACATCTTGTACTCCGAAAATATCACAACTTCTTATTACAGCACTAGCATTATGAGGTTGAAATATATTTTCCAACACTACCGTAAAATGTCGAGTTCTTTGGTCTAATACTTCTTTAAATTTCTGCTTTCTCCTATCTGTTACGTACCCTTCTAAAAAAGATAACAAATTTTTATCCATCATATCACAAACATAATAAAATTTACTTTTTTTAATCATGGAGCCCCTAACCAAGCTTATATTTTCTTAAACTTGCTACAAAAAGTAGTATGTTTAAAATAACATACTTGATATTTTAGATTCGAGATTATTAATTTCTGAAAATTTATCTATGAAAAAACTTGTTATACTTACTGGAGCTGGCATGAGTGCCGAGAGTGGAATTAATACTTTTAGAGATGCAGATGGTCTTTGGGAAGGTCATGATATCTATGAAGTAGCATCACCGCAAGGTTTTGAGGCAAATCCAAAATTGGTATTAGACTTTTATAACCAACGTCGTCAACAACTACTCACTGTAACACCTAATTCAGGACATCAAAACTTGGTTTTATTAGAAGAACATTTTGACGTACACATTATAACGCAAAATGTAGATGATTTACATGAACGTGCAGGAAGTAAAAATATAATACATCTTCATGGCGAACTTTTAAAAGCTAGAAGTTCAAAAAATATAAATGATGTTTTTGAATGGAAAAAAGATATATTACTTGGTGATTTAACTAAAGATGGAGCACAAATTCGCCCACATATTGTTTGGTTTGGAGAAGACGTTCCTATGATTGAAACTGCTGTAGATATTGTTGAAAAAGCCGATGTTCTAGTGGTTATTGGGACTTCTATGCAAGTATACCCTGCTGCTGGATTAGTTAATTATATTCAGCATAATACACCTATTTATTTTATAGATCCTAAACCTAATTTAAATAAAAATGCCTTCAACAACTTAACTATTATTGAAGACATTGCTAGTTCTGGAACTAAAAAGCTTATTGATTTATTAGTCGATTAAAATACTCGAATAATTCACCTTTAGAAATGTTACTTCCCTTTTCAATTAAATCGAAAATTTCAACATTTCTTTCTTTAATATATTGTTTTGAGCCCTGAAGATATTCTACCGTTACATCTTGAGGGTTCTTTAATAACCACTCATATCCTTTTTGTTCTAAAACATTAATATCTCTATTAAGTTCTATAACAATTCTCTTTATCTCATCCTCTTCACATTTAAATAAGTTAACTACTTTAGGTGAAAAATGCTCTAAATAATTTGTTCTAGTAAGTACATCATCCCAAACGACATCACTAAATATATTCATTTCATCTTCTGCAACTTGAGGTTTCATTTCCTTAAGCTCTTCCCATTCTTTTTTATCGATACTTTGTGATGCTAAAAAACGTGCAAATTCTTCATGCAAGCTTTCAAATTGTTCTTTAGTAAGTTGTCTATATTTCATAAAAAAACCGCCTCTTTTTAGGCGGTTCAAATATCTGAATTTCTAAACGAATTAGAAAACCAATATGAAACTATCTAGTTACTGTTCCCGTAATAGTAGCTACAGGTCCTGCCCCCATTGTTAACACCGAATGATCAACTGCATCAATTGGTACCTGATGTGCCAATGGCTTTAATGTAAAAGGACTTGGACTATTATCTGGATCTGGTTCTACAGAAATTACAATTGTTCTTCCTCTTAAATCCGTTGGAAAAGTTAATCCTGAAGGTGCATTTTGAATAAAATCTTCTCCTGGATATCCTGGTCCATTGTTTACAGATCCCTTAAAAGTTGAAGTTGCCGCATTATCATCTGCCGAATCAACCGCTGTAAATGTTCCTGTACTTACAGGTGTTCCATCAATAACTGCCCATCCTTCATACTTCCATCCTGCCGATAATGTTGGTAACGTTAACCCTGCCACGGCACTTCCTGATGAATTATCTAAAAACCAAACTCCACTTCGCTCATTATTAGCCATACCATCTGTAGGCGTTGCCAATATATATTTCCCTGCTGCCGCCGAGAAATTCCCAACAATACCTGTTGATGATACACTTGCAGAGTTTCCTGAAAAATCTCCTACTAATAGTTTTGTTGCTGCAGGAGCAGGATCATTATCTGGACTTGGTTCAATACTCAAAACAAATCTAGTTGCTGCACTTAAAATGCCTGCATCAATAGAAAAAGTTGTTTGCGATAATTGCCCTGAATCATTTACATCAAAAGTTCCTGTAGATACAGGTGTTCCATTAACAATCACCCAACCTTCATATTTATAACTTGTTCCTAAATTCTCTAATCCACTAATGTTTAAAGTTAAATTAGCTCTTCTTGGTGTATCGTCATCATCACTACAAGATGACAATAAAAAAAATCCCAAAATAGCTAAACCTAAAATTGCTTTCTTCATTGTTTTTGTATTTTAAATTGTACAAAAACAAAGTTAAATGTGCCATTTCTAATAAAATGTCAGCTAGATGACACTTAAGCAATTTTTTTACGAAGTCTAAGTTCTTTTCTGTTAAAATCAATAACATTGTCTTGTTTTAACTCATTCATAATGGTATTTAAAGTTTGCCTTGAAGTACCTATTAATGTCGCAATATCTTTTTGATTGTAAGGGTGTTTTATTACGTGATCTCCATTTTCAGGACATTCATATCCATATTCCTCACAAAGATCTTTAAAGAACTCTAATAATCGTGTTTTGGTATCTTTAAACAAAAGTAGTTGTAATCTTCTCTCTAACTTTTTCATTCGCAACCCTATAAACTTATATATTTTAAAACTTATAGAAGCATTTTCTCTCATTAGATCATACATAGTATCCTTAGATACTGGGCAAATAAGTGTTCGATTATCTATAGCTTGTGCAAATTCATTTCTTCTTTCAACTCCCAATATAGCTTTTTCTCCAAACAACTCTCCTTTTGTTAAAATAGCTTTGATTACCTCTTCTCCTTCTTCTGTATAGTAACCAATTTTTACTTTCCCTTCGTCTATCAAGTATAACTTATTGGCAGCATCGTCTTCAAAATAAATATAGTCGCTCTTTCTATATGAGTTAAACTCATGTCCTACTTTATATTCCGAATATTTATGCGGACACAGTATTTTAAATAAATTAACTTCTTCAAAGTACCAAAGAGCTCTCATAGGTTAAAGCGTTTATTAAAGTATGTCGAAAAAGATTAAAATTCATTACAAAAAAAACGCTGGTAATAACCAGCGCTTAATTACTTATCTTTTTTACAATGTTTTCTATCATTTCAACACCTAAATTCAGTTGCTCTGAAGATACAAATTCATTGGCTCGATGTGCTTGTTCGATTGACCCTGGACCACAGATAATACTTTCAAAACCTGCTTCGGCGAATTGACCAGCTTCAGTGGCATACGCTACATAGCTAGGGGTACTATTACCCGTTACTTCTGAAATTAGATCAACAATGGAGGCTTTTTCATCCGTTTGTAATCCTGGAACTGGTGGGTGCAATAAGGTATTTTCTATTTTAAAATTTGGAAATAGTTTTCTCTTTTCCAACTGAAGTTCATCGCAATATCCTTGATACTCATTTACAATATCCATTATACTATCTTCAGGAATCGATCGAACATCCCATTGAAATGTTGTATTCCCTGCTACAACATTCGTAGCAATTCCTCCTGCAATTTGCCCAACATGCATTGTTGAATGTGGTGGTAAAAAAGATTCATTTCTACTCTTTTGAGATAACTCTTTCATTTTATTTTCTAACCAAAGAATTAATCTAGTACTCTCATGAATTGCACTTACCTCCTTCTCTATTCTACTACTATGTCCCTGGCTTCCATTCACTTTTGTTTCAACATATAAGATTCCTTTCTGTCCAACTATTGGTTGCATCATGGAAGGTTCTCCAATAATGGCATATTTTGGTTTTTCCGAATAATACGACTTTATATGTTCTGCCAATTCTGGTGCTCTTAAACAACCTATTTCTTCATCATAAGAAATTGCAAAATATATGGGTACGGATAAATTAGCCGTAACCATTTGAGGTAATACAGATAAAAAGCAGGCTAAATATCCTTTCATATCACAAGCACCTCTTCCGTATAAATTACCCTCTTTTTCAATCAATTCAAAAGGATCTGTATTCCAAGGCTGTCCTTTTACTGGTACCACATCGGTATGACCAGATAAAATGATTCCTCCATCTACAGCCGGGCCAATTCTACAATGTAATGATGCTTGCGTTTTTTCTTCATTATACACATATACTGTTTCTATACCAAATTGGGTAATGTATTCACTTATCCAATCGACTAAAGAAATATTATTCTGTTTACTCAATACTCCAAAACTTACCAGTTTTGCTAAGATTTCTTTTGCTGTCATTTTAATAATTTATAAAAGTGGCTATTGTTAAAATAGTCCATGAAAGTACTAATATTATCATCACTAATGGTAAAATAAATTTGAACCATCTATTCAAAGGAACTCTACACATACTTAACATGGCGATAAGCCCTCCCAAAGTTGGATTAACTAAATTAGTTACTCCATCTCCTATTTGAAATGCTAAAATTGTAGTTTGTCTTGTTAAACCTAACACTTCTCCTAAAGGAATCATTACTGGTAAGGTAGCCAGTGCTTGTCCGCTACCAGAAGGAATAAATAAATTGATCACTCCTTGTGAAATGGACATTCCAACAGCAGCGAAATATTGAGGTAATCCTTGTAATAAGTTTGCCATTTCGAAAGATATGGTATCACTAATATTACTCATATCCATAAGTACTTTTATAGTGGTTGCGAAACCAACCATAAAAGCCCCTGGAGCAGCTTTTGCAACCGATTCTAATACGGTTTCACTAAAAACCGTTGGATTCATCCTCGAAACCAAACCACTGGCTATTGCTATCATTAAAAATACAGCCGAAAGTTCTATAAAATACCAATTATGTTGAAATACTCCCCAAAGTATTACACCTAAGCCAATTATAAAGATAAATAAGACCATATAATTACCTCTAGTTATCGTATATTCTGAAATAGATTTTGATAGTTTAATTCCGTTTTCATCTAATCCTTTTCCCAAAGATTTATCAGGGTTATGTGAAGTTTTTTTCAAGTATTGAATATTATACAATGCCAAAATCCCCAGTGCCAACAAACACAAAATGGTTCTCAATGCAGCTCCTGAAAACAACGGTAATTCTGCTATTTTATGACCAATTCCAACGGTATAGGGATTTATCGGTGATAATCCAAAACCAACTGTAATTGCCGCAACCGAAATACCGGCTGCTAAGATTAAATCTCCACCAATGGCAATACTTAATACCGCCGCTAATGGTACCATAGCTATATTATGTTCATACCCCACAAAAACTCCTAAGAAACCATAAAAAAACGTGATTAAAAATACAATAAGATACCTCTTTTCGTTCCCTAATTTCTTTACTAAGGTTCCTGCAGCATTTTCAATGGCTTGTGTCTTTTCCATAATACCAAACATAATTCCTCCAGCTAATACAATAAAAATAATATTTACAGCCGTTTTAAAACCTAAAGGAATTGCTTTGAAAATATCAAAAAAACTTACGGGTGTACTTTGAATAACTGCATAGGAGTTAGGAATAACTCTATTTCTACCTTCCATTAAAACTCTTTCAAACTTTCCTGCCGGAATAATATGTGTAAGTGCCGAAACCAATAGTATTATAATAAACAATAAGGTTAAAGCATGAGGGATTTTTATTTTTTTCAAAAGTATAGTTTAAGAATTAGCGTTCATCCCAAAAATAAAAAAGTGCAGCTAAAAACTGCACTTTCCTTAGAAAATATTTGATATCTAGAAATTTAGATATTTTGTTTCTTAATTAAATTCAATGCTGAACCTTCTTTATACCACTCAATTTGTCCTGCATTATAGGTATGATTTGCTATAATACTATCTTTAGACCCATCAGCATGTACTACTTCAATAGTTAATGGTTTCCCTGGAGCAAACTCACGTAAATCTAAAAAGTTGAATGTGTCATCTTCTTGAATCAAATCATAGTCTGATTCATTTGCAAAAGTCAATCCTAGCATTCCTTGTTTTTTAAGATTCGTTTCATGAATTCTAGCAAATGATTTTACCAATACCGCCACAACACCTAAATGACGTGGCTCCATAGCTGCATGTTCACGAGAAGACCCTTCACCATAGTTGTGGTCACCCACTACAATAGTTTTAACTCCTGCTGCTTTATACGCTCTTTGTGTTTTAGGAACCGCATCGTACTCTCCTGTAATTTGACTTTTAACAAAATTGGTTTGCTTGTTATACGCATTTACTGCTCCTATTAAACAGTTGTTTGAAATATTATCTAAATGCCCACGATAACGCAACCAAGGTCCTGCCATAGAAATATGATCTGTTGTACACTTTCCAAAAGCTTTAATTAATAATTTAGCTCCTTTAATTTCATCACCAATTGGCGTAAATGGTGTTAACAATTCTAATCGTTCAGAATTAGGATCTACCATAACTTCTACTCCACTTCCATCTGCAATTGGCTCTAAATAGCCATTATCATCTACTTCAAAGCCTTTTGGCGGTAATTCCCATCCAGTAGGTTCATCTAACATTACCTCTTCACCATTTTCATTGATTAGTTTATCTGTTAACGGGTTAAAGTCTAATCGTCCTGCAATTGCAATCGCAGCAGTTAACTCTGGTGAAGCTACAAAAGCATGCGTGTTTGGATTTCCATCAGCACGCTTGGCAAAGTTTCTATTAAAAGAATGTACTATTGAGTTTTTTGGTGCATTTTTCGGGTCTTTATAACGCCCCCATTGTCCAATACATGGTCCACAAGCATTGGTGAAAATCTTTGCATTTAACTTCTCAAAAACCTGTAAAATCCCATCTCTTTCTGCGGTATAACGTACTTGCTCAGAGCCTGGATTAATTCCAAACTCTGCTTTTGTTTTTAATCCTTTATCCAAGGCTTGTTGTGCTACCGAAGATGCTCTTGACAAGTCTTCATAAGATGAATTGGTACAAGAACCTATCAATCCCCATTCTACCTCTAGAGGCCAATCATTTGTAGTTGCCTTTTCTGTCATTTCTTTACCTACTGAAGTAGATAAGTCTGGTGTAAAAGGTCCGTTTAATAATGGCCCTAATTCTGATAAGTTTATTTCAATAACTTGATCAAAATATTGTTCTGGATTTGCATATACCTCAGGATCTCCCGTAAGGTATTCTTTAATTTTATTAGCTTCATCAGCCACATCATCTCTATCTGTAGCACGTAAATAACGTTCCATAGAATCGTCATAACCGAAAGTAGAAGTTGTTGCTCCTATTTCTGCTCCCATATTACAAATAGTTCCTTTACCAGTACAAGACATTGCCGTTGCTCCCGGCCCAAAATATTCTACAATTGCTCCAGTTCCTCCTTTTACGGTTAAAATTTCAGCTACTTTTAAGATTACATCTTTAGGAGCTGTCCATCCTGATAATTTACCCGTTAACTTTACTCCTATTAGTTTAGGGAATTTTAACTCCCAAGGCATCCCAGCCATAACATCAACAGCATCGGCTCCACCTACTCCAATGGCTACCATTCCAAGTCCACCAGCATTTACCGTATGTGAATCGGTACCAATCATCATTCCTCCCGGAAAAGCATAATTTTCTAATACTACTTGATGAATAATTCCTGCACCTGGTTTCCAAAATCCAATTCCGTATTTATTAGAAACCGATTCTAAGAAATTAAATACTTCATTTGAATTATTTAATGCTGTTTGTAAATCTACCGAAGCTCCTACTTTCGCCTGAATTAAGTGATCACAGTGTACCGTGGTAGGTACTGCTACTTTCTTCTTTCCTGCTTGCATAAATTGCAACAAGGCCATTTGGGCTGTTGCATCTTGACATGCAATTCGATCAGGAGCAAAATCTACATAGTCAACTCCTCTATTATAAGCAGTCGTTGCTTTTCCATCCCACAAATGTGCATATAAAATCTTTTCAGCAAGCGTTAACGGTTTACCAGTAAGTTTTTTTGCTGCATTTACATGCTCTTCAAACTTACTGTACACCTTTTTTATCATTTCAATATCAAAAGCCATGGTTTTGTTCGTTTTTGTTATATGCCTAAAGTTAGCAAAAAAAGGTGTAATCATCTTGAATCTAGTATAATTAATACCAATAAGAGTATCTAATTAATTGATTAAAATAATATAAAAAGAAAAGTCCGAGCTATAAACTCGGACTCTTATATATTTCTATAAAGTATTGTAATTATTACATTACCAATTGCTTTTGTGAAGGCTTAAACTTAGTTAACACAATACCTTCCACAGCTGCTTGATACTCTTCTAAAGTTGGAGTTCTTCCTAAAATTGAAGATAACACTACTACTGGAGTTGATGATAATAAAGATTCTCCTTTTTTCTCATCTGAATCTCTTACTACACGACCTTGGAATAAACGTGTTGAAGTAGCCATTACTGTATCTCCTGGCTCCGCCTTTTCCTGGTTCCCCATACATAAGTTACATCCTGGGCGCTCTAAATATAATACGTTTTCATATTTTGTACGTGCAGCCGCTTTTGGTGCATCATCATCAAATACAAAACCAGAATACTTAGCTAACACATCCCAATCTCCTTCTGCCTTTAATTCATCTACAATATTATATGTTGGAGGTGCAACTACTAATGGTGCATTGAATTCTACTTTACCTTGTTGTGCTTCAATGTTCTTTAGCATTTGCGCTAAAATCTTCATGTCTCCTTTGTGAATCATACAAGACCCAACAAATCCTAAATCTACTTTTTTAGTTCCTCCGTAGAAAGATAATGGTTGGATATTGTCATGTGTATAACGCTTAGATACATCCTCATTATTTACATCTGGATCAGCGATCATTGGCTCAACAATCTTATCTAAATCGATTACTACTTCTGCATAATACTTTGCATCAGCATCTGGTTTTAATGCAGGTCTAGAACCTGATTGAAGTTCTGCTATACGAGCATTCGCTTTATCTACTAAACCTTGTAATACTTGCTTCTCGTTGTCCATTCCTTTATCAATCATAATTTGGATACGATCTCTTGAAATTTCTAACGACTCGATTAATGTTTCATCTTCTGAAATACAAATAGAAGCTTTCGCTTTCATTTCTGCAGTCCAATCTGTAAATGTAAATGCTTGATCTGAAGTTAACGTTCCAATATGTACTTCAATAATTTTTCCTTGGAATACATTTTCTCCTTCAAATTGATCTAACATTTGTTGTTGTGTAGCGTGCACTACATCACGGAAGTCCATATAAGGAACCATGTTTCCTTTAAATGTAACCTTTACAGACTGAGGAATTGGCATTGTAGCTTCTCCAGTTGCTAAAGCTAGAGCTACTGTTCCTGAATCTGCACCAAATGCAACACCTTTTGCCATACGTGTATGTGAATCACCACCAATAATTACATCCCAATCATCTACAGCAATGTCATTTAATACCTTGTGAATAACATCCGTCATTGGGTGGTACACTCCTTTAGGATCACGACCTGTAATTAAACCAAAGTCATTCATAAACTTCATTAATCTTGGAATGTTCGCTTTTGACTTATCATCCCAAACTGAAGCTGTGTGACATCCTGATTGGTACCCAGCATCTACGATTGGAGAAATAACCGTTGCAGCCATCATTTCTAATTCTTGAGAAGTCATTAACCCTGTAGTATCTTGAGATCCTACAATATTTACTTCTACACGAGTATTAGATCCTGCATGTAACGTAACACCTGGTGTGTTTCCTACTGCATTTCTATTAAAAATCTTTTCTACAGCTGTTAAACCTTGACCTTCAATAGATATTTCTTTAGAAGGAGCATATACTTGAGGAACATCAATTCCTAAAACTTTACATGCAAAAGTTTGTAATTTCTTACCAAATACAACGGCATAAGATCCACCTGCTTTGATAAACTCCATTTTCGGAGGAGTTAATGCAGTAGAGATGTCTTTTAACTCTTGAGTTCCGTTATATAATTTTTTTTCTTTAGTGTTTATTGTTAAAACTGTACCTGTTTTTACAGAATACATTTCTTTTAAAATTGGATCACCATCTTCATCAACAATGGTATTTCCATTTTCATCTTTTTGCTTTACCCAATTCTTTAAATCAATTCCAATACCTCCAGTTACACCCACTGTAGTTAAGAAAATTGGAGCAATACCATTTGTACCAGCAATTACTGGTGCAATATTGATAAATGGTACATAAGGACTTGAAGGAATACCTGTCCATAAAGCCACATTATTTACACCTGACATTCTAGAAGAACCAACCCCCATTGTTCCTTTTTCAGCAATTAACATTACACGCTTGTTTGGGTGCTCTTTTTGTAATGCTAATAATTCATTTTGCATGTCTTTATTATGCTCGAACATAGATTGTCCGTGTAACTCACGATCTGATCTTGAATGCGCATCCGCTCCTGGAGATAATAAATCCGTTGAAATATCACCTACACCAGCTACATACGTTACTACTTCAATCTCTTCATCTATCTCTGGTAACTTTGTAAAGAACTCAGCTTGAGCATAACTTTCAATAATATCCTTAGCTATTGGGCTTCCCAACTTCATTGCTTCTTCTAAACGCTCTGTATCTGCTTCATACAAGAATACTTGCGTCTTTAATACTTTAGCCGCTTGTTTAGCTATTTCTTCATTGTTTCCTAAAGCTAAATCTAATAACACTGCAACAGAAGGCCCCCCTTTCATGTGAGATAATTGCTCAAAAGCAAATTCAGGAGTAATTTCTTTTACTACAGATTCTCCTAAAATAATCTCTTTTAAAAATTGAGCTTTTACTCCAGCAGCACTAGTTGTACCAGGTAAAACATTATAAATAAAAAAGTTTAGAGATGCTTCGCGGTGCTCGTTATTTTCATCTTTAATCTGTGAGATAATGTCTTTTAATAATTCGCTTCCGTCGATTGGCTTTGGGTGTAAACCTTGGCCTTTTCTTACTTCAATCTCCTTTAGGTAATCTGAGTATGTATTCATAAAAGGTGTGTTTTAAAATATTTTTAAGAAGAAAAATTAAACATTGTTTATAAAGTTAAACTCATTTTAATTCTTAAAACTATAGCGTCTATCATTTACTGTTTATAGCCAATGAAAAGGTACTAAGTATAAAATATTTATGATCGTTATTTTGTTATTTTTCGCTTAGCAAAAGTACTATTTTAGGGTGAATTTTAAAAATAAACAACAAAACAGCCAAAAAAGCAAATTAATTTAATTTCAAAACCTCTTTTTTAAAAATATATCAAAAAAACAAGGTTTTAAATCTTAAAAAATTGCGAAATTGATAATTCAACATTTTTTACTTGGAAGAAAATATTCTTATAATCATTCTAAATAAGAAAAAAAGCAGACCAATAAGCCGGATTCTGTTCTTCAAATAATTGAAGCTCTTATCATTTATCTAGTTTTACAATTACTCGTAAAATCCATCTGCCTACCCCTTAGAATCGTGCGAGCTACACTCAATTTCTAATATACGTGGCATTGCACCGCATAGAGTTTACCTGGTTTCACTACAGCATTACCTGTACATACTTTCTGTTGCACTTGTCCTCGGCTTACGCCGGACGGATGTTATCCGCTATACTGCTCTATGGTGTCCGGACTTTCCTACTTAAACTACTTTAAGTCGATAAGATAGGTCTGCTTTATATTTTATAATGTACGATTTCATAAAAAAACCCACTCAAAAATTGAGTGGGAAAATTGCTATGAAAAAGAAAAAGTGTCTAGAACGTCTTCTAGACGGTACAAATATATAAATGTTTTTTAATACAACCATCTTTTATTTCAACTTTTCTTTTGGAATTAACATATTTTTATCAAAATGCTATGCATAAAAAAACCCACTCAAAAATTGAGTGGGAAAATTGCTATGAAAAAGAAAAAGTATCTAGGACGTCTCCTAGATATTACAAATATAATTTATGTTTTTGGTATATGCAATACTTTTTCAAAAAAATGGCCATAAAAAAACCCACTCAAAAAACTGAGTGGGAAAATTGCTATGAAAAAGAAAAAGTGTCTAGAACGTCTTCTAGACACTACAAATTTAAGTTTTTATTTTTTATTCCTACAAGGAAAAAAAGTTTTTTTACGAAAACATATCTTTTACCTTTTCGAAGAAAGATTTATCTGTTTTTTGAGGATTCGGACTAAAGTTATCATCTCCCATCATTTCTTCAAAAAACTTTCGTTGATCTTTTGTAAGTTCTTGAGGAGTCCAAACATTAATATGAATTAGAAAATCACCATTACCATAATGCTCTATACTTGGTAACCCTTTACCTTTTAACCTTAAGATTTTACCAGATTGTGTACCTGCCTCAACCTTGATTTTAACTTTTCCAGTTACCGTTTCAATTTCTTTTGAAGTTCCTAATACAGCTTCGGAGAAATTGATGTATAAATCATAATGGATGTTACTACCTTCTCTTTTTAAAGTTTCATGCTTTACCTCTTCTATTAAAACTAAAAGATCTCCCGGAATAGAGTTATTACCAGGTGCTTCATTTCCTTTCCCTCCTACTTTTAACTGTACTCCTTCTGTTACACCTTCAGGAATGTTAATAGAAACTGTTTCTTCTTTAACAACCATACCTTGTGCATCGGCCCCTGATGGTTTAGAATCTAACATTTCTCCAGCTCCATGACATGTACTACAAGTCGTAGCAGTTTGCATTCTACCTAATATTGTATTGGTAACACGCATTTGTTGCCCACTACCATTACATGTTGAACATGTTTTATAAGTTACTCCTTCAGCTTGAACTTTTCTACGAACTTTTACTTTTTTCTCAACTCCATTTGCTATTTCTTCAAGAGTTAGCTTTACACGAATACGTAAGTTACTTCCTTTAACTCTAGCTTGACGACGTCCACCGCCACCAAAACCACCAAAGCCACCTCCAAAAGCACCTCCAAAAATATCTCCAAATTGGCTGAAAATATCATCCATATTCATACCGCCTCCACCGAAGCCTCCTTGACCTCCTTCAAAGGCTGCATGACCATACTGATCGTAACGTGCTTTTTTGTTTTCATCGCTCAAGACCTCATAAGCCTCGGCAGCTAATTTAAATTTTTCTTCTGCTTCAGTATTATCAGGGTTCTTATCTGGATGATACTTAATGGCCATCTTACGATATGCCTTTTTGATTTCAGCTTGTGTAGCTGATTTTGTAACTCCTAATATTTCGTAATAATCTTGTTTTGCCATTGTATTTTAATTGACAATTAACAACTAGCAATATGCAATTGATAACTGATAATTGGAAATTATTAATTGTTTATGCTTGTCCCATTACCACTTTTGGATGGCGAATAATTTTATCTCCTAGCTTATACCCTTTTTCCACACAGTCAATAATCTTTCCTTTTAGATCATCTGTTGGAGCAGGAATTTGTGTAATTGCATCATGAATCTCAGCATCAAAACTATCTCCCGGATTCACCTCAATCTCAGTTAATCCTTTTTGAGTCAAAGTATTTTTAAACTTAGACTGAATCAACTCCATCCCTTTTAATAACTCAGTGTCTTCAGATTTTTTAATTTCTGCCAAACCTCTATCAAAATCATCCATAATTGGCAGTAAAGCTGTCATTAATTCTTGACTTGCTGTTTTAAATAACTCTATACGCTCTTTAGTTGTACGCTTTTTATAATTTTCAAACTCTGCAAATAAACGCAAATATTTGTCTTTTTCTGCTTGAATTAACTCTTCTGCGGTAGGTACCTCTTTCTCTTCCTTATCTTCTTTAGCTTCCTTATCATCAATAGAATCAGTAGTTCCCTCTTGATTTACATCAACCTCTACTTGTTTTAAATTATCTTTTAACTCGTCTTCTTGTGTATATTGATCTTTACTCATTGTAAATCGTTTCTTAAATTTCTTTAGCATTCTTTTATCAATAATATTGCCAATTAATTAATTGTGTCAACATGACATTATTAATTATTTTTTTATGCTTTTGTTAGTATAATTTTTATATATTTAACTCGAATAAATATTAACTTAAAAGTCCCTCGTACTCATGAGAAAAAACTTATTAAACGTAAAAGGTGCAACAATTTTAGCAAAACAAGAATTAAAATCTATTAATGGAGGTATTTCTTTCAAAGATGCTTCCAAATGTGGATGTGATTGTGCAGGACGTGTTACTGGTCCTTTTTATTGCCACCAATTAATTGCTTGCCCTCAAGTTTATACTTGTAACGAAGAATCTTAAAATAAAAAAGGCTACCAAAATGGTAGCCTTTTTTTTACCTTCTATTTTAGACTAGTCTTCAATTCTTTCAATTTTTGCTCCAATAGACTTTAAACGAGCTTCTATATTTTCATATCCTCTATCAATTTGTTCAATATTATTAATTATTGAAGTTCCTTTTGCCGATAACGCAGCTATTAATAAAGAAATTCCTGCTCTAATATCTGGTGAAGTCATTTTTGTTGCTTTTAATTGACTTTGGAAATCATGACCAATTACGGTAGCTCTATGCGGATCACATAAAATTACTTTGGCTCCCATATCTATTAATTTATCTACAAAGAATAATCGGCTTTCAAACATTTTTTGATGTATTAATACCGTTCCTTTTGCTTGCGTAGCAACTACCAAAACAATACTCAATAAATCTGGTGTAAAACCAGGCCAAGGTGCATCGGCTACTGTTAAAACAGATCCATCAATATAGTTTTGTATTTCATATGAATCTTGCTCAGGAATATAGATATCATCTCCACGTTTTTCTAAGTTGATTCCTAATTTTCTAAATACATTTGGAATTTGTCCTAAATCTTTCCAGCTAACATCTTTAATTGTTAGCTCTGAACGTGTCATTGCAGCCATTCCTACCCAACTACCAATCTCAATCATGTCTGGTAAAACTCTGTGGGTACACCCTCCTAACGATTCAACTCCTTCAATAGTTAATAAATTAGAACCTACTCCTGTTATCTTTGCCCCCATAGAGTTCAACATTTTAGACAATTGCTGAATATATGGTTCACAAGCTGCATTATATATTGTAGTAGTTCCTTTAGCTAAAACTGCTGCCATAATTATATTTGCAGTTCCAGTAACTGAAGCCTCATCTAACAACATATCTGTTCCTACTAAACCTGTATCGGTTTCAACACCATAGAAATATTCTTCTCTATTGTAACGAAATTTTGCTCCTAGATTAATGAATCCTTCAAAATGTGTATCAAGACGTCTACGTCCTATCTTATCTCCTCCAGGTCTTGGAATATATCCTTTTCCAAAACGTGCTAATAACGGACCTACAATCATAATAGACCCTCTTAAAGAGCTACCATCTCTTTTAAATTCTGGGCTCTCTAAATATTTTAAATTAATATCATCTGCTTGGAAACTATATGAATTTGGTCCTAATTTCTCTATTTTAACTCCTAATTCTCCTAGGATGAAAATAAGTTTGTTTACATCAATAATATCTGGGATGTTATTAATCACAACTTTTTCGGGAGTTAATAAAACTGCACAAATTATCTGTAATGCTTCATTCTTTGCTCCTTGTGGCGTAATAGTTCCTTTTAACTTATGCCCTCCTTCTATTTTAAATGATGCCATTTACTTCTTTCTATTTTTATTTTTATTTGTGTTCTTCTTTTTACTGTAAGTACTTCTAACTTTAATCAAATTTTTACTTTCAATCAAACCTTCTTCCATATTTCTAAAGTCAATTTTACCATCAGAAAGCTCATATAAATGTTCTAAGATAACTCCATCTTCAACAGTATCTTTATTCCAGTTTAGATAACATTTCTTCATATGATTTGCTATGGTAAATATCAATGCTTCTTTCATATCTCCTTCTTCCCAAGTTAATGCTACATCAATCATTGTTTGAATATTGGTTCCGTAGAATCTATATTTTGATGCTGATTTAGGATAAGGTAATTTCTCTGGCTTTTCTTGTAATTCTTCTTTTGAAGGAGTTTCATATGGGCTATCTACGTCTAACTCAAAATTGGCCATTATATGCAACTGATCCCATAATTTATGTTTAAAATCTGGAACATCACGTAAGTGAGGTTGTAAATTCCCCATTACATCAATGATTGCTTTTGCCATAGTATTTCTCTCTTCCTTGCTTTCTAAAGCCATACAATGATTTACCAATTTTTGAATATGTCTACCATATTCTGGTATTCTCATAGTAGGTCTTTCCGAATTATATTCTAAATCAAACGTCATTTTTCAATATTTTAAGTATGCAAAATAGCTAATAATTGCTAATTATTGCTTAAGATTGCTTTAATTTTAATTAACCTATTACCTTCAATTTTGCGAATTGAAGTAATAATTTCTTTTTTCCTGCAGTGCTAAATTCTATTTCTGCTTTTTTATTTGGTCCTTTTCCTTCTAAACCTATGACTCTACCAGTTCCGAAACGATTGTGCTCAACCAAATTCCCTACAGTAATTTCTCCATCAAATAAATTGGCTTTTGAAGATGATACTTCAGAAACTTTTTTCATTCGACTTTTTGGAGGTACTAAATTTGATTTATCTTTTTTAGCCAAAAACTCCTTTCGTTTCTTCTGAATTGGCTTTTGAAAACGCACCTGCTTAGGAGCATCATCAAACAAATCTGCATCAATGAAACGATTCGCCCTTGGTTCTGGGAGTTTTGGAGCTAAGTATTCTAAGAACTTATCATCAATTTCTTCTAAAAATCTACTAGGTTCTCCATCTGTAAGTTTCCCCCAACGGTATCTTGTTTGTGCATAAGTTAAATAAGCTACTTTTTCAGCTCTAGTTAAAGCTACATAAAATAAACGTCTTTCTTCTTCCAATTCACTTCTCGTATTCATACTCATTGCAGATGGAAATAAATTTTCTTCCAATCCTACAATATATACATACGGATATTCTAATCCTTTTGATAAGTGAATTGTCATCAAAGAAACTCTCGGTTCTTCATCTTGTTTTTCAGAATCAAAATCCGTAGCCAATGCCACATCTTCTAAGAAAGCCGTTAAGGAAGCATCTAATCCTTCTTCAATTTTATCTGAAATAAAATCTTTAATACCATTTAATAATTCTTGAACGTTCTCCACTTTAGTAATACTTTCGGGAGTACCGTCTTTTTGAAGGTCTTTTACTATTTGTGTTTGTTTTACAACAGAATCAGCTACTTCAAAAGCATTTTTTGCCTTGGCTTCAATCTGAAAACGCTGAATCATATTTACAAAGTTTTGCAACTTTGTTTTGGTACCTGCATTGATCTTTATATCAACCTTATCCAAATTCATTAAAACTTCAAAAATGGATTTTTTATAGTGATTTGCAGCAATGACCAATTTATCAACCGTAGTAGCACCAATACCTCTTGCAGGATAATTAATGATACGCTTTAATGCTTCTTCATCATTCGGGTTGATTAATATTCTTAAATACGAAAGTGTATCTTTTATTTCTTTTCGTTGGTAGAAAGATATACCTCCATAAATCTTATACTGAATATTTTTCTTACGTAATGCATCTTCTATTGCTCTCGATTGTGCATTTGTTCTATATAAAATGGCAAATGAATCGTTTTGCAATTGTTGATTCATTTTGTTCTCCCAAATAGATTGCGCCACAAAACGTCCTTCTTCTCCTTCTGAAATAGTTCGCATCACTTTTACTTGCTCTCCAGCGTCATTAGCGGTCCAAATCTCTTTGTCTAATTTGGTTTTGTTTTTATCAATCACACTATTTGCTGCTAGAACAATATTGCTGCTAGAACGATAATTTTGTTCTAATTTAAACGTTTTTACATCTGGGTAATCCTTTTGGAAGTTTAAGATGTTTTGAATATTCGCCCCACGGAATCCATAGATACTTTGCGAATCATCTCCTACCACACAAATATTTTGAAAACGATCTGCTAAAGCTCTTACGATTAAATACTGTGAATGGTTGGTATCCTGGTACTCATCTACCATGATATATCTAAAACGGTCTTGATATTTCGCCAATACATCTGGAAATCTAGCTAACAATTCATTAGTACGTAATAATAAATCATCAAAATCCATAGCCCCAGATTTAAAACACCTATCCACATATTCTTTATAAATGTCTCCTGTTTTCGGTCTGCTGGCTTCTAAATCAGCTTGTTGTAGCTCTGAATTATTAAAATATGCTCTAACCGTAATCAAACTATTTTTAAAAGATGAGATACGACTCAAAATTTGTTTTGGTTTGTATCTATCTTTGTCTAACTGCATTTCTTTAATAATTGCAGTAATTAAACGAACAGAGTCTTGGGTATCATAGATGGTGAAATTAGATGGATATCCCAATCGATCTGCTTCAGAACGCAAAATACGTGCAAAAATAGAGTGAAATGTTCCCATCCACAGATTCTTGGCTTCACTATATCCTACTACTTTACCAATACGCTCTTTCATTTCTCGTGCTGCCTTGTTGGTAAAGGTTAATGACAATATATTAAAAGCATCTACTCCTCCTTGCATTAAATGTGCAATTCTGTAAGTTAATACTCTTGTTTTACCAGATCCTGCTCCTGCAATGATAATCATTGGACCGTCTTTTTGTAAAACGGCTGCCCTTTGAGGCTCGTTAAGTTGCTCTAAATAAGTACTCAATGAAAAATATATTGAAAGAATTTACAAAGTGGAAAATTACGGATTCTTTTAGGTTTTATAAAGGCTTATTAACATTTTTTTATTCACATTTTTTTTCTCAAAGTAAATGTTATGCTTACTTTCGTCTTCAATAGTTTTGAATATGGAAGATAAAATATTAGAAGGACTTGCTTATGCCCTTCCTGCTTTAATTACTGGAGGTGTGGCATACATGATTTTAAGTCGCTTTATTGATCAAGATAATAATGAGAAAAAGTTCAACGCTTTAGTTGAAAAAAAACGAGAGAGTTTACCAACAAAGCTGCAAGCATATGAGCGTATGCTTTTGTTTTGTGAACGTATTAATCCAGCTAAATTATTATTAAGAATTAAACCAATTGGAAATAACCCAGAAGATTATTCTCAATTGTTAATTGCCAATATTGAGCAAGAGTTTGAGCACAATTTAGTGCAACAATTGTATATTTCTGATGATAGTTGGAAAGCAGTAACAGGCGCTAAGTTAGCGATTATGGCTAAGATTAGGAATACTGCTGAAAAGGCGAGTTCTGCTAACGAATTAAGAGAAAATGTTCTGATAGACTATTCTCAAGAAGCGAGTCCAACAGAAACCGCTGTTTTAATTCTAAAACAAGAAGTAAAAAAATTAATATAAAAAAAGCTCGCAATTGCGAGCTTTTTTATTCGTTGTTATTCTTTGATTAAGATCTTGTATTCCCATGGACCTAGTTCAAAAGCATCTTTGTTTAATGTAATGTTCGAATTAGCCATATAATCTTTAAAGGTACCTTCTACTGGTGCAACTATCTTATCTCCTTCCTTAGAAAGGTTTGCAATAAATACCACTTCAGTATTTCCTTTTTTACGTACAAAAGCTAATATGTTTTTATCTGTTTCTAAGCGCTCGTATGAAGCAGCTTCTTTTCCTCCATTTAAAGCAGTGTTTGTTTCTTTAAGTTTTCCTAATTTCTGCAATACTTCCCACTCTTTTCCTTTTTCATGTGGTATTTCATCTTTTTCAAAAAACTTTAATCGATGTTTCATTCCGTATTCTTGTCCAGAGTAAATTAATGGCATTCCTGGTGCTACATAACTTAAAGCAGTCATAACTTCCCAAGCATCTCCCATACGCTCTTCAATGGTTCCGTTCCAAGAATTTTCATCATGGTTCGTTACAAACGTCATTAAAATATCATCATTTTCATAACGTGTAGTATCTTTTGCATAGTTTTCATCCCACGCTTTTGCTCCACCATCTTTCGCAATGTGGTTCATGGTATGATGGCGATCCCATCCGTAAGCCATATCAAACAATCCGTCTTTTAATAGTTCTGGTTCCCAAGCTTCTGCTAACATAAAGATGTCTTTTTTAGCTCTTAACTTCGGTATTGCTTCCTGCCAGAAATCTGTTGGTACTGATCCTGCAACATCACAACGGAATCCATCTACATTTTCTTCGGTAATCCAATGTTGCATGTCTTTTACCATTGCCTTACGCAATTCTTTGTTGTCATAGTTTAAGTCAGCAACATCTGCCCAACCTACTGGAGTTCCATCAGCATTTAAAGGATCTGTAATTTCTCCTTTTGCATTCTTTGTATAAAATTCTGGATTGCTTGTTAACCAAGTATGATCCCATCCTGTATGGTTTGGAACCCAATCTAAAATTACATACATGTCATTTTCATGTGCCGTTTTTACCAATTTTCTAAAATCTTCAATGGTACCAAATTCTGGATTGATCTTCGTAAAATCGGTTACAGCATAGTAACTTCCTAAATATTTTTTTCTTTCCCCTTCTGGAAACTCCGAAGCAAACTTATCTCCAGTTGCTTTTCTCTTCGTTTCTGAAATTGGAAATATGGGCATTAACCATATAATTTTTACGCCTAATTCTTTTAATTGAGGAATGTCTTTTGTGAATTGCTCAAAGGTTCCTTCCTTTGAATACTGTCTAATATTTGCTTCATATATAACCGCATTTTCCATCATGTTATCTGAAACAGGGGCTATTTTAGCTACCGCTGCTGGAGTGGTAACTTTGGCTTCTTCCTTTTTTTCAGTTTTACATGCAAAAACGATACATAAACTTGCAATAATTAACGTTAGTTTCTTCATACTCTTTAGTTGTTTTCTAATAATACAATTGTATAAGGGGTGTTTATAACTATTTTTCCGTTGGTTACTTTTATTTCTTGATTTGAATACGCGTCTTTTAATAAAGTTCCTTCTTTAAATACAGCTGCTACATCAAGGGTTTTCTCTCCTTTAGGTAAGTCTAAACCGATTACTATTTCTTCTTTAAAAGTACCTTGCTCAAAACTTCTTTTGAATAGATATGGTCTTTCAGAAATCATTAGATGTTTTCCTGCTCCAACCGCTGGGTGATTCTTTCTAAACTTTCCTAATTTCTGCCAATGTGCTAGCAAATCTTTAGTATCTTGTTTTTTTAGTTCCTCCCAATCCATTGGAGAACGTAAATTAGCATCTCCTTCTGCTCCTTCTATGATTAACGGACGTGCTACTTCATCTCCATAGTATATTTGTGATGTACCTGGTGATAACAACAGTTTTGTAGCTGTTTCATAAGCTTTTTCTCTTTTAGGATCAAAAGGTTGTCCATCATCATGTGAGGTCATGTAGTTTAAGGTTTCAAAACCTTTTAACTCATTATGCAAGGCTTTGTCATACTTAGCAAATAGGGCTTCGTAACTAGGGAGTTGCTTTGCATTCCATTTAAATTCAAAGTTGATTAAGCTGTTGAAAGCCTTATCGAAATAGTTTACTTTCTTATCTCCAAAATCATAGAACTGTCCACCACTAATTCCATATCCATAGACTTCTCCAACTAGATAAAAGTCTTTTCCTAAGTATTCTGTTGGATGTGCTGATTTAAACTCTTCATATGCGGTATCGCAGATGGTTTTAAATTCTTGCCATACATTTTCTTCTACGTGTTTTACCGTATCTACACGGTACCCATCAATTCCGAATTCTTTGACATAATCTGCCAACCATTTCATAATATAAAATCGTGGTGCTCTAGGATATCCGGTTTTCTTAAAAAACTCGTCCAGTTCTTTTACTTCCTGCTCATAACGTCCTTCTGCTTTCCATTTTTTAACCAATTCTTCTGGTAAGGCTACTTCTTCATTACTTTCTGTTAATACATCTGGTAAGTTTCTTACAAGTGTACAGGTTACCGTTGTTTCATAGTTTTTATATACACATTGCGGGGTTGTGCGCACCCAATTTTCTTCCCAAACCTTATCCTTGGCTGTTACCGGACCAATGTGGTTTACAACGGCATCTAACAAAATTCTAATTTTGTGTTTATGTGCTGTTTTGATAAGCTCTTTAAGGTCTTCTTCAGTTCCAAAATTCGGATCCAATTGTGTCCAATCTTTGGTCCAATATCCATGAAAACCATAAGTATACCCCGTATCTTCATCGGTTCCATCATGAATTTGCTCTACGATAGGCGACATCCATATAGCATTAACTCCTAATTCATCAAAGTATCCTTCTTTTATTTTTTTGGTAATTCCTTTTAAGTCTCCTCCTTCAAATCCTCTGAATTTTGATGGTTCATGTGTTCTATTAAAGTTCACATCGTTGGAGGTGTCTCCATTATGAAACCTATCGGTAAGTAAAAAGTATAAGTTTGCTCCATTCCAAACAAACGGAACTTCTTGCTTTAGTTTTTTCTCTTCTTTTTTACAAGAAAATAAGGTGATGCATCCTATGAAAACAATGAGTAGTTTCTTCATTTTATAGTTTTATGGTAATTTTTTTGGTCTTTTTGGTATTCCAATCAAAAGATACTAAAAGACTTTTATTGGTTTTGTTCCAAACAATTGCTTGTTTCTTTCTTCCTATTTTTACTTCTTTTGGTGCTTTTTGTATGTTGTGTACAATTAGCTTTATATCTTTTTTAGATGCGCTAAATTGTTTTCCTATAGCATCTTTCAACTCAATCGTTAAACAATCCTTTTCAAATTCACTGTTAAAGGTTAACAGTTCAAATTGGTCTTTCTGAATTGCATTAGCAGTCACACCATTGTCATTGTATAGGTTTCTTTTACTTTTCTTTACAGATGCATCATGGTAATAGTGTACTTCTATGTTATTTCCTTTATAGCTATCTGTAGATTGAACAAGCTTAGTCATCGGTATAAATGCACCTGCTCTTACATAAGTAGGAATCGAATTTTCTTTCGTTACTACTTGTTTTTTCTGTCCTCCATTAACTTTATCACCGGTGTAAAAATCAAACCATACAGCATCTTTTGGAAAATACACTTCTTGCTGAGTTACTTTTGAATTTAAGATAGGTGTAATTAAGAAATCATTTCCCCATAAATAGGTCGAAGCTAATTTTTGTAATTCTTCATTGGTTGAATTCTCAAAAAACAAAGGTCTCATTAAAGGTTTCCCAAATTGACTATTTTCATATACTAAATGATAGTTATATGGCAATAATTTATAACGTAACTCTATCGATTGTTTTGCTAGTTCTTTTGCTTTTTTTGAACGAAATACAGGTTCACTAGGTACTTCTTCTTGTGCATGGGGTCTAAAGATTGGTTGAAATACACCGTATTGTAGCCATCGAGTATATAATTCGTCATCTAAATTTGCACCTGCAAAACCTCCCAAGTCAGAATGCATATATCCTATTCCTTGCATTCCCATTTGCAATGATATCTCTGGCTGGCTTTGTAAGCCTCCCCAAGTTCTATTTACATCTCCAGACCATGGTACTAAACCAAAGCGTTGAGAACCTGAATATCCTGCACGCATTAGAATAAATGGTCTTTCATTTGGGTATTCTTTTTGAAAACCTTCAGCAATTAATCGTGCCCAATCATGTCCATAAATATTATGTACTTCATCGGCAGTTCCTGTAGCATGTTCTACCCAAGATGGGTGTACTTCTGGTTCTCCTAAATCTCCCCAGAAACCTTGTACTCCCATACTTTTGATTCCTTTATAAATATTCCAAAACCATGCTCTTCCTTCTTTTTTATAGATATCTACAATCCCCGTATTTCCAAAGTAAAAATCATATCTCGCAGGTTTACCAACAGAATCTTTTGCTAATACATCTTTCGCTACCGCCTCTTTCCATTTTTTAGATGTTGACAATACAAATGGTTCTGTTATTAAGACTGTTTTTACTCCTTTACTTTTAAGGTTTTGTACCATCTGCTTCATATCAGGAAATGAATCTTTATAGACTTCTAAATTCCCCATGGTTCCTTTTAAGTCTTTTCCAAACCAATATAAATCAAGGATGATTGCATCTACAGGAATATTTTCTTCTTTGAATTTTGCAATGGTATTTTCCGTTTCTTTTTGAGAATGATATCCAAACCTACTTGAAAAATTACCAAGTGCCCAACGTGGTAACATCGGTTGTTTTCCGGTTAATTGGGTATAATTTCCTATTAAATCTAACCAAGAATCTCCTACAATTACTTGATAAGTTTTTCTTCCTGAGATTGTTTCATAGGTCAAAGCATTGTCTTTATGACTATCTAAATCTAAATAACCTATAGGAGCGTTGTCAAAATGAATTGCATATTTCTTTGATGATAAAACCAATGGCATTGAAAAGTTCATCAGCTTAGATCTATCTTCATAACCATAATGCGCTTTGTTATACAATTCTAAACGATTTCCTCTACGATTCATTCCTAAAGCTCTTGCTCCTCCTCCATATAAAACTTCTTCTGGAGTTAGCCCAAATCGTATGGTTTCATAATCATCATTCTTTTGATATCCGTTTTTCTCTTCTGTTACTTTTTTTCCCTTGTACCAATACGAAACTTTAAAAGGTTGTTTATTTATTACAATGGATAGTTCATTTGTTTTAAACTCAATCTGTTTATCGCTCTCAACAAACTTAGCTTTGTTATATGTTGATGTCAAGACTACTGCATGAGATGCTTTTGTCGCTTCTTTTTCTCCCTTCGGGATAAAGGTTGTTTCTGAAATTTCTGAAGAATAGAATTGTATTTTATAGCTACCATCAGACACCTTTACAAGTAATTGATTGTTTGTATAAGTAGCTCCTACGAATGTTCTAGGTTGCATAGTATCTTTAAACAACCAAGCAATGGCTTCTTCAAAATTGGTTCTCCAAAGTTTTTCATCATGTTTTCCCTCTGGAACTACTTTAGATTTAATATTATCTGCATTAAAACCTTCTTCTTTTAAGGTTTTAACCATGGCATTCATATCTCGTGCAGTTTGGCTGATTTCATTAAAAGCAACATTGTTTCCTTCTTTAGCTCCTGCTAAAAAATACATCTTAGTATCGTTAAGTTTTCCATGTGTTTGAGAATACTCCTTCACTTCTGGAGCAAACCAAAATGCCGGAGAAAACACACCTACTTTTCCAAATACTTTTGGGTATTTTAATGCTGCATAATGAGAAATTAGCCCTCCCATTGAACTTCCGATAATTCCAGTATTAGTTTTATCTTTTAAAGTTCTGTAGTTTTTATCGATATATGGCTTAAGATTTTTTACTACAAAATCTAAATAAGCATCTCCTTCCCCTCCTCCATATTTATTGTTTGTCCAAGGAGAATATTCATCTAAGCGTTTTTTACCACCATTATCAATTCCTACAACTATTAATTGTAAATTTTTGTCTTTAAATAATTTATTTAGTGTTTCATCTACTTCCCATTCTCCTGAAAAGGATGTTTTCTTATCAAACAAATTCTGCGCATCGTGCATGTACACTACCGGATACGATTCTTTTGAAGAGTTGTAATTTGGAGGTAAATACAATCGAACTGTTCGTTTTCTATGTAACTCTGGAATTTCAAATTCCTTTGTTAATACAGTGACATTTTTTGATGCTGTAGATGCTTCTTCTGGACTAAATAAATGCGACCAACCAGCAATTTTAACTTTTATTGTGTCCTTTCCAGTATTAAAATTATGGATTCTATTGTCTATACTTTTCCCATTCGCATCACATTCAGCAGTTTTCCAGGTTCCTTGTGTGAATTTAAAAAGTATATTATTTGATTTCTGTGGAAGTGTTATGCTATACTTTCCATCTTTCTGAGTTAACTGAAATTTTTCATTTCCACCAGTCCAACCTTCAAAATCACCAGAAACATATATTGGTGCATCTTTAGGTGTACCTTCTGGCAATTCTTCAACAACAATAGTTACTTGTCCGAATACTGTAAGTCCTATAAATAGGAATGCTATGTTTATTATGTTTTTCACTTAGTTATTTTGCTTTGTTGTTAATAACAAACTTCCTTTTTCATTAAGCGTTAAGCTTTCCTCCCACTTTAGTTTTTCTCCAGAGATTATATTCTGAAGTATTGTATGGTCTAAACCTATTTCTTTAAAACGATTTAAATCAATCGTAATAGGTTTTTCATTCTTATTTAAAATCAACACCACGGTTTCATTCTCAACAATTCTAAACAGTACATAAACCCCATTTAATGGTGCAAAATGTATGGTTTTACCCGTATGAATGGCTTTACTAGACTTACGATAATTTAATAGTTTTCTAGTATAATCTTGCATTTCTTTTTGCTTAGGACTTAATCCTTCTCCTGTAAATGCATTAACAGTATCTCCTTCCCAGCCTCCAGGAAAATCGGTTCTAATTAAGCCATGATCACCAGGTTTTTCGGAATCATCCATTAAGATTTCTGTTCCGTAGTAAATTTGTAAAATTCTAGGCAAAACAGCATAGGTGGTTAATGCCATCTTTGTATTTACAACATCTTCTTTCAGCTGTGTATAAATTCTGCTTTTATCATGATTGTCAGGAAAAATTAAGATATCTTTTGGTGAAGCGTAGTGAAAATCATTTGCCAAACCTTCATAAATCTTTACTAGTCCTTTATTCCAACTCTCTGGTTCATTTAAAGCATCTACCACATTCTTTTGCATCCCAAAATCCATCGTTGATTTTAGATTTGATATAAAACCATCTCTGTTTTTAGCTCCTTTTTGCCAGTATCCAATTAATAACGGATTATAACTCCATTCTTCTCCAACAATAGAAAACTTCGGATATTCATTCATAATAGCATCTACCCATTTAGCCATAAATTCTTTAGCTGGATACGGATAAGTATCTTGCCTTATACCTCCTAAGCCTAAAGTTTCTATCCACCAAATTGAATTTTGAATAATATACCTAGACATATATGGATTTCGTTGATTTAAATCGGGCATAGTAGCCACAAACCAACCTTCTACATTTCCTTTTTTATCTATTTCTGAAGCGTACAAATCTTGATTTGTTGTTCTTCTATGATTGGAAGTATGTACTGTTTTCCATGACCAATTCTCTTTGTTATTTTCATAATACACTTGGTCATTTACCCAATCTTCAAAAGGCAAGTCTTTCATCCACCAGTGTTCCAAGCCACAGTGATTCGCTACCTGATCCATGATCAACTTCATACCTCTTTTAGAAAGTTCTTCTGAAAGTTTTTTATACTCTTGCAAGCTTCCAAAACGAGGATCAACTTGATAAAAATCGGTCATTGCATATCCGTGATAAGAACCACGAGCCATATCATTGGTTAAAACTGGTGTTGGCCAAATAGCAGTAAATCCTAAATCTTTTATATAATCTAAATGCTTAGTAATTCCTTCTATATCTCCACCATGTCGTTTATAATCATGTGATCTATCAACTTCTGTTTCTTTTAAATTCTCAAAACGATCGTTTTTCGGATTCGCATTTGCAAAACGATCGGGAGTGATTAAGTAAATAGCATCTGAACTATCAAACCCAACATAAGAATCAGCTTTCTTTTCTCTAGATTTTAATTCGTATGTATGTGTCTTCTTTGTCCCATCTTTAAAAGTAAACACAATGTCAAATTTCCCTGCTTGGGTAGTTTTATCAATGTTTAAATCGACAAACAAATAATTCGGACTTCTTCCTTTATGTACTTTATTAATATGTACTCCTTGATAAGAAATAGTTGGTGTTGAATTGCCTATATTTTCTTCCTTAACTAATAATTGAAGGGTATTGTTTTTAAAACCAATCCACCAATTAGGTGGTTCTACTCTTTCTAAAAAAGTACTGGAAACTTTAGATTGCGTTTTTACAATACTTTCCTGTTTCGTTGTAGTGTTACACGAAATAAAAATTAAGAAAATAATGTATAAGCTAATATTCTTCATAAGATAAAAAACCTCACAAAAAAATGTGAGGTTAGTGTCTAACTTCTAACTATACTGTTACTAAGTTATTAGGGGAAATTTTTATTAATTTATCATTTACCAAAATCTCTAAAGCGCTACCATTTTCTAATTCAAATTTAGTATCATCTTTACAAACAGAAATTTTTAATATTTGTCCTCTAAAGTTTACCTTGAAAGAGTATGCCTCCCATTGTCCTGGGATTTGTGGTGTAAAACTTAATGTGCCATTTTTTACACGCATTCCACCAAATCCTTCTACAATACTCATCCAGGTTCCTGCCATTGAGGTAATATGCAATCCTTCTTCTACTTCTTTATTATAATCATCTAAATCTAAACGAGAAGTTCTTAAATAAAACGTATAGGCTTGTTCCATTCTACCTAATTTAGCAGCCTGAATACTGTGTACACAAGGTGACAAAGAACTTTCATGTACCGTAAATGGTTCGTAAAAATCAAAATGACGTTCTAATTCTTCTTGACTAAATTGATCTTCGAAGAAATAGAATCCTTGTAAAGTATCTGCTTGTTTGATATACGGCGAGCGTAAAATACGATCCCAACTCCATTTTTGGTTAATTGGTCGTTGTGCCTTGTCTAAATCAGCTACGGTGATTAATTCTTTATCTAAGAAACCATCTTGTTGTAAAAACACTTGATGCTCTTCTGAATATGGGAAGAACATATGGTCTGCTACTTTTTTCCAAGAAGCTAATTCTTCAGCATCAAACTTTACTTTTTCTTTGATTCTGATATAATCCGAGATATGATCTGATTCTACTTTTTGAATGGCTTCTAAGGCATAATCAATACACCACTTTGCAGCATAATTGGTATACCAATTGTTATTTACGTTGTTTTCATATTCATTTGGTCCTGTAACTCCTAAAATCACGTACTTATTCTTAGCTGTAGAAAAGGTTGCTCTTTGATACCAAAAACGGGCAATACCAATTAATACTTCCAATCCCTTTTCTGGAACGTACGATGCATCTGAAGTATATCTTTCATAGTTGTATATAGCAAATGCTATCGCTGCATTTCTATGAATTTCTTCAAAAGTAATTTCCCATTCATTATGACATTCTTCACCATTCATAGTTACCATTGGATATAATGCTGCACCATTAGTAAAGCCTAATTTTTCAGCATTTTCAATGGCTCTATCTAAATGATGGTAACGATACTCTAATAAGTTTCTTGCTACTTTTTGGTCTTTTGTTGCCATATAAAATGGTAAACAATAAGCTTCTGTATCCCAATAGGTACTTCCTCCGTATTTTTCTCCTGTAAATCCTTTGGGTCCAATGTTCAAGCGAGCATCAGTTCCTAAATAGGTTTGGTTTAATTGGAAAATATTGAATCGAATACCTTGTTGTGCCTTTACATCACCAGAAATGGTAATATCTGACATGTTCCAAATCTGATTCCATGCCTGAATCTGAAGCGCTAGTAAATCATCAAATCCTATATTTAAAGCCTTGTCTAATGCAGTTTTAGCCGCAGAAACTAATGCTTCTTTTTTATGGTTTCTATCTACTGTATATCCAGCAAACTTATATAAAGTAGCCGTTTGGTTTTGTTGAACATCAACCTTGTATGTGAATGTTAATTTTCTATCAGATTTCTCCTCTTCCTTTGCTAAATCAAGTATTTTACCATCAACATACACTCGAGATTCCATAAAAGTACATGCATGGAAATTCGTTTTCATTGTATGCGACTCAATAAATCCTTGGTTTCCTTCTGATGTTACGTTAAGAATATTCCAAAACTTATCATCCCAATTTGAATCTTCATTGGTAATTCCTGCATCTAAATACGGAGAAAAAGTAATAGCTACATCTGAATTTAAAGGAGTTACTTTATATTCAATTGCACCAACTTCATCTAATTCTAAACTTAAAAAACGTTTAGAACTTACTTCTAATTCAATTCCATTAGATAAGGTTGCCTTAAATGTTCTAGACAACCATCCTTCTTTCATGTTCAATTCTCGTTTAAAGTTTTCAACTTTTTTACATGTATTTAAATCGAAAACCTCCTCATTGATTTTAACATGAATACCAATCCAGTTAGGTGCATTCAACACTTTGGCAAAGTATTCTGGATATCCATTCTTCCACCATCCTACTCTGGTTTTATCAGGATAGTATACTCCTGCAATATAGCTACCTTGAAAAGTAGCTCCTGAGTAATCCTCTTCAAAATTGGCACGTTGTCCCATCGCACCATTTCCAATACTAAAAAGACTTTCAGACGATTTTACACGCTCTTTATCAAATCCTTCTTCAATAACACTCCATTCGTTGGGTATGATATAATCTTGATTCATTTCTTATTGGATATATTAGTAAAGATTAATACTTCTTTACTTTAAATTCTTTATTCTTTTTTGTTAGTTATCATTGCATTTAGGCAGGTTTCTTTGTAAGATTCCTTTATTTCTTTGCCTATGACATTTGTTTTATGGTTAATACATTTCAATAATCTGAAATGATATTTTCTTCTTATTTTTTAATAATGTCTTCTATGAACTCTATGGAGATCTCTGTAAAGTCATTGAATACATAATCTGCTTCATGTAACACTTCTTTACTTCCAATTCCGATTGAAATCATATTTGCTGCATTCGCTGCTTGCACTCCTGCAACTGAATCTTCAAATACAACACAATCTTCTGGCTGTATTTTTAATGCTGTTGCTGCATTTAAAAATACCTCCGGATCTGGTTTTGCTTTAGATACATTGGTTCCATCTACAATTGCCTGAAACTTCTCAATCAAGTGTACCTTTTCCAAAATTGCTCTTGCATTTTTGCTTGCAGATCCTAATGCAATACCTTGTTTATTATCTATTAAATAGTGTAATATTTTAGGTACATCAGGCAGTATTTCAGAGTCATCCATTTGGGCTATATAACTTAAATAGTCATCATTTTTTTTAGCCATTAATTCTGAAAATTCTTCTGGAGATAAAGTTTTGTTTCCCCAGCTTAATATTTTTTCTAACGATCTTACACGACTCACTCCTTTTAACTGTTCGTTTTGTTCTGATGTAAAATCAATTCCTAAACCGTTTGCTAGCTTTTTCCAAGCTAGGAAATGGTATTTAGCAGTGTCTACAATAACACCGTCTAGATCGAAAATAAATCCCTTCTTCATTTTACTCTTCTACTGTTTGGTAAGTAATTGCGTTTGGATTGGTAATTAACAAATTAGCGATACCTGCAATAATTAAGCTGATACCTGCTACGGTCATTGCGTTAATAGCTTCGCTTCCTATTAAATTTGACACAAAGTTCACTCCTCCTAAGGCAGCTACAATTTGAGGAATTACAATAAACATGTTAAAGATTCCCATAATAACTCCCATTTTCTTAGGGTCTACTGAACTTGATAGCATTGCATAAGGCATTGATAAAATACTTCCCCAAGAGAATCCGATTAATACGAAAGAAATTGTTAAGTACTCATGAGATGGAATAAATTTCATCATTAGAAATCCGATTCCTCCTAAAATTAAGGATCCCATGTGTACATATTTTCTGTTGATTCTTCTTTTTGAAGTATACAATACTAAAAGCAATGCAAATGCCATTGAAGATAAACCATAAGTTCCCATATATGATCCCACCAAGTTTGATGATTTCTGAAAGGCGGTATTGGCAGTATTAAAAGCCTCCGCTTGTGCCGCTACAGCCATATCGTAATTTGCTTCAATAGGTGCTGGGGTTTGGAAAACATGTTCCGTAAGCGCTGGATTTGCCATACTCCACATAGTAAAAAATGCGAACCAACTAAAAAACTGAATAACTCCTAATTTTTTCATGGTCATTGGCATGCTACCAATATTGTTTAGTATATCTGGAATAAACTGATTTTTCTTAGCTTTTTCTCTTTCAAACTCTTCCATGTCTTCTGGTGGATACTCAGTAGTTGTAAAAACTGTATAAAGTATACTTAATAAGAATACAAAAGCACCAATTGCAAAAGCCACTTTAACCGACATTGGAACAACTCCTACTGGAGCTGCATCACTTACTCCAAATTGAGAAACCATCCATGGTAAATTACTTGCTACCCAAGTACCAATACCTATAATTAAAGTTTGTACTACAAAACCATATGAACGCTGAGATTCTGGAAGTTTATCGGCTACTAAAGCTCTAAATGGTTCCATTGAAATATTAATAGAAGCATCTAAAATCCATAAAAATCCTGCAGCCACCCATAATGCTGGTGAATGCGGTACAAAAAATAAAGCTAACGAGCTTAACACAGCTCCAATTAGAAAGTATGGTCTTCTTCGTCCCCATTTTGGACTCCAAGTTCGATCACTTAAATATCCTATTATAGGTTGAACCAATAGCCCTGTTAACGGAGCAGCAATCCATAACAATGGAATATCATCTTTTGCAGCACCAAGAGTTTGAAAAATACGAGACATAAAGCCTCCTTGTAAGGCAAAACCAAACTGAATTCCTAAGAATCCGAAACTCATGTTCCAGATTTCCCAAAAACTTAATTTACGCTTATTCATTATCGTAATTATTAGTTAATACATACGATAAGCGCTACGACTTATCTTATTCTTTTTGTGGAAAGTAAATTACTGATAAGTCCGTTTTATTGTTGTAAAGATATAATTTTAAAAATTAACTTTACGAAAAATCTACTATCACGATTTCGTAGATTCTCTAGATTTTATATTACTCGATATCACTTTTGTTTGTGGTAATCTTTCTGAATCTTCATTTTCAATTCGATCAATTAACATTTCAGCAGCTTGTTTTCCCATAGTATATCCATGCTGTACAACTGTTGTTATAGATGGTGATGAGTATTCAGAAATTAATCCATCTGTAAATCCTATGATAGAAATATCTTCAGGTATCCCTAACCCTCTCTCTTTTGCAATTCTTATTGCAATGGCAGCATAAATTTCATTTACCGTAAATATAGCATCTATTTTATTTTCAAATAAACTTTCTATTTGTTCCTTAATATTGTTTTCTTCGTCAACTTCTACAATTAACTTTCTATCAATATTAATTCCTTCTTCCTTCAAGGCCTTTTCATAACCTTGCTCTCTATGCAATCCTACGGTAACATGCTCTGGAGTAGTAACAATACCAATACTTTTACAACCGATATCTAATAAATACTTCGTTGCTTTATATCCAGCTCCAATATCATCTACAATTACTTTATCACATTTAATTGATTTATGAGTTCTATCAAACAATACTAATGGAACTTCATTATCAATTAACTTTTTAAAATGAGAAAATTCTCCATTTTCTAAAGTTTCTTTTGCTATAGATACTAACAATCCATCTACACTTCCATTAGTTAATACATCAATGGTCTCTGCTTCTTTTTGCTCATCATTATTAGAGAAACATACCATAATATTGTATCCTCTATTAGATGCTTCACTCTCTACTCCTTTAATTACTGTAGAGAAAAAATGATGTACAATCTTTGGTAAAATAATACCGATAACTTTCGTTTTTTGATTGCGTAATTGAAGTGCTAAATTATTAGGCCTGTAATTATAATAATCTGCATAAGCTCGAATCCTATCTTTAGTCTCTTGACTAATTTCATGACTATCTCTTAAAGCCTTTGAAACTGTGGAAATTGACACTCCCAATTCCTTGGCTATTATCTTAATGGTAATTTTAGGTTTCATATTTTACAAAACTCATAATTTTTTTTAGCTTATTTTAATAATATGTTAAGCTAAAGTTAGAAAGTTATTAACACGAAAACGTTTTCGTAGTGTTTTCAATAGCTACAGAGCAACTTTTATTTCTATCTTCACGTCGTGGAAAGTAAAATTATTGGTAATCTTTATATCAATTTTATACCTATTTTAATTTATAAAAATGAAGGATTTTAAAATAATATTATGTAGTATTCTATTACTGTGCTCCTCTCAAATATTTGCCCAGCAAGTACTAAAAGGAACCGTTGTAGAAAAAACAACAGGTGATGGATTACCTGGTGTTAGTGTAATTGTAAAAGGAACAACAAAAGGAACATCTTCAGATTTTAACGGAAACTTTGAATTAAGTAATGTTAAAACTGGGGATGTTCTTGTTTTCTCTTTTATTGGTTTTACTGATAAAGAAATTACCATTGGTAATAACTTTAACATTACAGTAAATTTAGAAGAAGATTCGCAACAATTAGATGAAGTTGTTGTAGTTGGTTATGGAACAACTACTAAAAAAGATGCCACAGGTTCTGTTGAATCTATCACATCAAAGGGTTTTACTAAAGGTAACATTGTTACTCCAGAAAACTTATTAAGTGGTAGAGTTTCAGGGGTAAGTATTAAAACTAGTGGTGCTCCTGGTTCTGGTTCTGAAATCAGAATTCGTGGAGGTTCTTCTTTATCTGCTTCTAACTCTCCATTAATTATTATTGATGGATTACCTATTGATAACAACGGAACTACAGGTTCTAGAGGTGTATTAGCAAATATAAATCCAAGTGATATCGAATCTTTTTCTGTATTAAAGGATGCTTCTGCAACTGCTATCTATGGGTCTAGAGCTTCTAATGGTGTAATCATTATTACAACCAAAAAAGGAAAATCTACATTTAGTTTCAACTACGATATGCAATTTACCTTTGGTGAAATTAGAGATCGTATCAATGTTTTTGGTGCAGATGAGTTTAGACAGTTAATTCAACAAAACAGACCAGCTGATGTAAACTTACTTGGAACAGCAAATACTAATTGGCAAAACGAAGTAATGCAACAATCTGTATCTACTTTACATAATTTATCGTTAAGAGGTACTATTTACAATACCATTCCTTTTAGAATCTCTGCTGGATTTACGAATCAAGAAGGTAACATTCTAACTTCTGACTTTGAAAGAAATAATGCCTCGTTATCTTTAACTCCAAGCTTTTTTAATGATCATTTAAAAATTAACTTTAACATTAATAGAGTTCATGAGTTTAGTAGGTTTGCCGATGTAGGACAAATTGGAGCTGCTCTCCGTTATGACCCTACACATCCAGTTTATGATCCTAGTTCTAGGTTCGGTGGATACTATCAACACACTACTCCTAGTAATAATACCACTATTGTTCAAAACGGAACAACAAACCCAGTTGCATCATTAATGCAAAGGTTTAACTTTGGTCAAGCAAGTAGAACTTATGGAAACATTCAGTTCGATTATAAACTTCATTTCTTACCTGAATTAAAGGCAGTTGTTAATTTAGGTTATGATGAAACGAAAGGTACAGGTACAGATATGACTTCTCTTGAAGTTCCTGTTACAACTACTAATCCAAACTTTATTGGTAATGATTCTTTTAGTAATCAAACTAGAACAAACAGATTATTAGACGGTTATTTAAACTATAAGAATAACTTAACAGAAAATATTATTGGTGACTTTACAGCTGGTTATTCATATCAGAAATTCACCAATGAAGGTTTTAACTCTGGAAACAGAAGAGATCCTAATAGTGAGTCAGATCCTTATACAGACGATCCAATAGTGTTAATTGGTTTCTTTGGTAGAGCTAACTTAACTTTTTGGGATAAATATTTAGTTACTCTTAACTACAGAAGAGATGGAACTTCTCGTTTCTCTGCTGCAAATCGTTGGGGGAACTTTGGAGGTGCTGCTTTCGCTTGGAAAATGAGTGAAGAAGATTTCTTAAAAGATTCAAAAATCATTTCAGACTTAAAGTTAAGAGCTAGTTATGGTACTACAGGACAACAAGAAATTGATGCAAGAGGTTTATTCTTAGAAAAATATCGTTTAGGAAACAATAATTCTCAATATATATTTGGAGGAAACCCATTAACCATTGCAATACCTTCAGCTATCAACCCAGATATCAAATGGGAAACTACAAGAACTATTGAAATTGGTGTTGATTATGGTATACTTGATAACAGATTTACAGGATCTATAAGTGCTTTCCAAAAGAATTCTACAGATCTTTTATTTAATGATGTATCTGTTGCCGATGGTAGTAACTTCTCAAATACAATTACAAGAAACATTGGTGAGTTACAAATAAGAGGTTTAGAATTCTCAATTAATGGAGATATTTTAAAAACAGACGATTTTGACTGGAACTTCAACTTCAATGGTACTGTTTTTGACCGTGAAATTAAAGAGTTAGCTTTAGGACAAGACGTTAGAACTGGAGGAATTGCAGGAGGTACAGGTAACAATATTCAGTTACTAAGAGAAGGATTTGCTCCAAACTCATTCTATGTATTAAAGCAACTTTACAATGCTGATGGTACTCCAATAGAAGGTGCATATGCAGATTTAAATGGAGACAATGTAATAAACGATAATGACAGATATTTAAAAGGGAAACCAGATGCTGATGTTATCTTAGGATTCCAATCGAACTTTAACTACAAAAACTTCGACTTCTCTTTTAACTTAAGAGCTAATATTGGAAACTATGTATATAATAATGTTAACTCAGCAAGGGCACAATTAGAATTATTACAAGACAATGCTGTACTAGGAAATATCCCTACTTCAGTAAATAACACTAACTTTTTAAGAACAGCAAACGTAATTACTTCTGATATTTATTTAGAAGAAGCTTCATTCTTAAAAATGGATAATATTACTTTAGGATATACCTTTAATCCGATTAAAAAATTCTCTAACACTAGTTTACGTTTATGGGCTGGTATGCAGAATGTATTTGTAATTACTGATTATAGCGGACTTGATCCTGAAGTATTTAATGGTATAGATAACACAATATACCCTAGACCTCGTAATATTTTGTTCGGAGCAAATATTAAGTTTTAAAATTAGTTAAGAAATGAAAAAATATATAAAAAACATTAAAACAGCAGCTTGTGCAACTTTGTTTTTAGCCATGGCTTTTACATCGTGTACGAAAGATCTTAATGTAAATCCGCAAGATGATGACAATATCTTAGCTAGTCAATTATTTACAAACGAAAACTCTTATAAACAAGCACTAGCAGGAGTATATGGTAACTTAGCGCTAACAGGAACTGATGGTGCTGGTTCATCAATTGTTCAAGGATTAGATGCAGGAACAAGTCAATATGGACGTGTCTTACTTTACTTACAAACATTATCTACAGATCAAATGGTATGGTCGTATGAAAATGACCCTGGAGTAAGAGAAATTCAACGTAACATTTGGACCGCTCAAAATCCTTTATTGGCAGGTATGTTTGGTAGAGCACACGTTTCTATTGCTTTGGCAAATAATTTCTTAAGAGAAACAACAAATTCTAAATTAGATGAACGTAATGTTTCTGCAGAGTTAAGAGCTAAAATTACCAACTACAGAGCTGAAGCTCGTTTTTTAAGAGCCTTATCATATTATCATATGATGGACCTATTTGGGCAAGCAAACTTTATTACTGAAGATACGCCTCTAAATAGTCAACCTGAAGCTGCGGATAGAGCTAGATTATTTAGCTACATTGAGTCAGAACTAAAAGCAATTGAAGCAGATTTATTAGATCCTCAAACTAATGAATATGGTAGAGTTGATAAAGGTGCTTTATGGATGCTTTTAGCTAAAATTTACTTAAATGCAGAAGTATACATCAATGAAGATAAGTATGCAGACTGCTTAATGTACTGTGATAAAATTATTGGAGAAGGATATTCATTAGCTACCGACTATCTACATAATTTTATGGCTGATAATGATATGAACAGCGCTAGAAATGAAATTATATTTCCTGTAATTTCAGATGGTGTAGTAACTCAAAACTTTGGTCCTACTACTGTAATGGTGAATGGTGAAGTTGGAAGTATGGAGAAAAACGGAGCTTCTTTAGGCGTTGGAGACGGCGGCTGGGGCGGTGCATTAAGAATTAGAGAACAATTCGCACGCTTATTTGAAGACAGTAGTTTTACAAATGATACAAGAAACACTATTATTTCTGCAGATAGAGATATTGAAATTGGCGATATTTCTGATAGAGATTCTGGGTATATCATAACAAAATACTCAAACAAAACTTCTACTGGACAAAACGGACAAGATCAAACTTTTGTAGATACTGATTTTCCTTTATTCAGATTAGCTGATGTGTATTTAATGTATGCTGAAGCACACCTAAGAGGTGGCGGCGGTACTATTGATAATGCTGTTAACTATGTTAACTTACTTAGAACAAGAGCCAACAACCCACAAACACTTACAAGCGGTGATTTAACTTTAGACTTCATTTTAGATGAAAGAGCCAGAGAATTACACTGGGAAGCTAAAAGAAGACAAGACCTAATTCGATTTGGAAAATACACAGATGGAAACTTTAATTGGGCTTGGAAAGGAAATGTTAGCGGAGGAATTCCTATTTCTAAAAATTTAAAGGTATTCCCAATACCTTCAAATAGCTTAGCTGCTAACCCAAATTTAAAACAAAACACAGGATATTAATTTATAACAACATAATACAATGAAAAAAATAGTATCATTATTATCTTTCATTTTAATTTTTAGCTTTATCGGCTGCCAAGAAAATGATAATTTAGAATTCATAGTACAACCTCCTCAACAAAATGTTGAGTTTACGAATGCTTTTTTAAACGAATATGTTATCACACAACAAACTTCAGGAAACATTGCTGAGCGTTTTGTTTGGAATGAAGTTGAATTTGAAGGTGTAGCTACACCAGTAACTTATGAATTACAAGTTTCTTTAACAAGTGATTTCGCAAGTTTAGAATCTTTAGGAACCACAAATCAAACGAACCTTCCTGTTACTGTTGGTAAATTTTTAAGCCTAGCAGCTGATGCAGGTTTAGACAATGACCCTAGTACTGATGACAAGCCGAACACTGGAAATATTTACTTTAGAGTAATTGCTTCTGTGGGAACTAATGGAGGTCCTGAAAGTATTTCTTCTATTAAAGAATTAACAATTACTATTCCTGAATCTACTGGAAGTAGTTCTGGAGTTCAAGTAGCTTCTTGGGGAATAGTTGGTTCTGGTTATAATGACTGGGGAAATGCAGGTCCTGATGCACCTTTCTATACTACTAGTGAAGCAAACGTATTTGTTTCTTATGTTTCTTTAGTAGATGGTGAAATCAAATTTAGAGAAAACAACGATTGGGCAAACAACTTTGGTGATACGGGAGCAGATGGTACTTTAGATGCTGGTGGAGATAATATCGTTTCTACTGCCGGTACTTATAAGGTAACCTTAAATCTTAATGATAATACTTACACAATCGAGGAATTCTCTTGGGGAATTGTAGGTTCTGGTTACAATGATTGGGGGAATGCTGGTCCAGATGCTGCATTCCACTATGATTACACAACTGATACATTTAAAGTAGGAGTTAAATTATTAGATGGAGAAATAAAATTCCGTCTAAACAATGACTGGGGTACTAACTTCGGAGATACCGGAGCTGATGGAACTTTAGATGCTGGTGGAGATAATATTGTATCTACTGCAGGTTTCTATAATGTAACTATCGATTTTAATAACAACACATATACAATTGAAGCAGGTGATGTATGGGGAATTGTAGGTTCTGGTTATAATGACTGGGGTAATGCAGGTCCTGATTTCAGTTTTACAGAAGTTAATCCTGGAATTTTTGTAGCAAACAATGTAACCTTATTAGATGGAGAAATTAAGTTTAGAATAAACGAAGATTGGGGTACTAACTTTGGAGATACAGGAGCAGACGGAACTTTAGATGCCGGAGGAGATAATATTGTTTCTACTGCTGGTAACTATAGAATTGTTATGGATCTTTCAGATTCATCGAACCCTACTTATACCATTACATCTTTGTAAATAATTTGTTTTAATTAAGGTCTGTGTAATGCAGACCTTAATTTTATTTAACTACCCACTACAGAATTATGAAAAAAATATGCTCCTTACTTCTATATTTTATTAGTTTAACCATATTTTCTCAAGTAACAACTTCTCCTGGTACACCTACCATTAACGATGAAATTACTATTACCTTAAACACAACAGGAACTGAATTAGAAAATCATACCGGCGATATTTATGCGCATACTGGTGTAACTGTTGATGGTACACAATGGGAAAACACCATTGGAAGCTGGGGAAACAATGCCACGCAACCAAAGTTTACTAAAACTGCCGATAATACCTACACGCTAACCATTACTACAAACGTATACTCATTTTATAGTGTTGATAATTCAAAAACTATCAGCGAGATAAATTTAGTAGCCCGTTCTGACGATGGTTCTAAACAAACTAGGCCAGATATTCATATCCAAATTTTTTCGGCAGATTTAAATATTCAATTTACTACACCGAATAACGATGATGTATTTGATAGTGGCGCCATGGTAACCATAACTGCTGAAGCTACCAAAGATGCTGATTTAGAATTACTCGTTAATAGTACATCTATTGAAACACTTACCAATACAAAAACCATTAGTAAAGATTATACCTTTACTACAACCGGACAACAAACCATCAAAGCTGTTGCTACTGATGGATCTACTACTAAAGAACAAGAAATTAAGCTATATATAAAAACTCCTACAGTTTCTGAAACTAGACCTACTGGGGTTAAAAATGGTGTAACTGTAAACAATGATGGTTCTGTTACTTTCATTTTACTCGCTCCTCAGAAAAACGATGTTTTTTTAATAGGAGATTTTAACAATTGGTCTTTACACCAAGATTACCAACTTAAGAAAGATGGTGATTATTTCTGGATTACCTTAAACGGTTTAGATCCAAATACTGAATACGCATATCAGTTCTTTATCGATTATAGTAAAAAAATTGTCGATCCATATGCTAAGAAAATATTAGACCAATCTAACGATCAATATATATCCGCTAGCAACTATCCCGATTTAAAAAGCTTCCCTGAAAAAGCTTCAGGAATTGTTGCTACCTTTAAAATAAACGAACCTTCTTATACTTGGCAAACCACTTCTTTTACAAAACCAGCCAAAGAAGAGTTGGTTATTTATGAATTACTTGTTAGAGATTTTTCTACTGAAGACAGTTATCAAGCCGTTATTGATAAATTAGATTATTTAGAAACCTTAGGAATTAATGCATTACAACTAATGCCTGTAAATGAGTTTGAAGGAAATGATAGTTGGGGATATAATGTATCTCACTTCTTTGCATTAGATAAAGCTTATGGGACACAAAACAAATTCAAAGAACTTATTGATAAGTGTCATGAAAAAGGCATTGCTGTAATTTTAGATGTAGTTTTTAATCATGCATACAGTCAGAATCCATTAATTCAAATGTATGACTTCAATATTTCTAATGGAACTACTTCAAACAATCCATTTTTTAATGATGATCACAATTTTCAAAATGGAGCTTTACGTTTCGGTTTTGATTTTAACCACGAATCTAACTATACCCAACAATACTTCAAAGATGTAATGTCTTACTGGATAGAGGAATATCAAATAGATGGATTTCGTTTGGATTTTACAAAAGGATTTACCAACACCTACTACCCTACTTCTGGAGATCAATGGGGAAATAATTATAATAAAGAACGTATTGATCGTTTGACCGATTATGCAAATCATGTTTGGAATAATCACGATAATGGTTTTTATATGATTCTAGAACACCTAACCAGTAACGATGAAGAAAAGGAATTGGCTAATGCAGGAATGATGCTTTGGGGAAAAATGACTGAACCATATAACCAAAACACAATGGGATATAGCAGTAACTCTGATATCTCATGGGGATATTACAAAAACAGAGACTTTAATTCTCCTCATTTAGTGGCCTATATGGAAAGTCATGATGAAGAACGTTTAATGCATAAAAATCTTCAATATGGAAACTCAAATGGTAGCTATAACGTAAAAGATTTAAATACTGCTTTAGAAAGAATGAAAGCAGCAGGAGCCTTCTATTTTACTATTCCTGGACCAAAAATGATTTGGCAATTTGGTGAATTAGGCTATGATATTAGTATTGATGAAAATGGCAGAACTGGACGTAAACCTGTTAAATGGGAATATTTCGATGTTCCTCAACGAAAAAGCATTTACGATAGCTGGAGTAAGTTAATTACCCTTAAAAAAGGAGAGAATATTTTTAACTCTACCAATGTAACCCTAAATACAGGTAATTCAGAGTTAAAAAGTATTCAAATCACCTTAAATTCAGCTACTGGAGATGAAATTAAGTATGTAACTATTATTGGTAATTTCGGTGTTACTGAGCAAGCTATAGATCCAAAATTTCAAGAAACTGGAAATTGGTACGAGCTTCTAAATGGTAATAAAAAAATAACCGTTACTAATGTAAATGAACAAATAACATTAGCTCCCGGGGAGTTTAAATTATATGCAAACAATCCAACCAGTTTATTTCCTATAACAGATAATGATAACGACGGAGTATTGAATGAAGATGATTTATGTCCAGATACACCTGAAGGTACCGTAGTAGATGTTAACGGATGTGAAGTATTTACTTTACCGAATACCAATTTCACCTTAAACGTTCTAAGTGAAACCTGCAGAAACAGTAACAATGGTAGTATCTCTATTACAGCTCAAGAAAACTTAAACTATGTAGCTAAACTTACTGGGAATTCAATGTCTTTAACTGCGAATTTCAACACAAACCATAGTTTTGACAATCTTCCTGCTGGAGCATATGAAGTGTGCATTACTGTTGATGGAAAATCAGGATATGAAATTTGCTTTAATGGTACTGTTACCGAACCAGAAGATTTAAGCGTTTTATCGAGAATTGAAAATAATAGTAAGTCTATCATTTTAAATATGTATGGTAGTAAAAACTATACAATTAATTTAAACGGAATAATATATACTACCCATAACAATGAAATAGAACTACCGATTATTGATGGTTCAAATACAATTAAAATTGTGGGTGATAAGTTATGTCAAGGAACCTTTGAAAAGGAATTCTATTTTGGTGATGAAATAAGTGCTTATCCAAATCCAGCCAACAATTTTTTCAATGTTTATTTAGGAAATCATAAACTTAATTCTACCATTCTATTATATGCTTTAAATGGAAAATTAGTTTATAAAAACTCTTCAAATAAACTTACAGAACAAATTGATATTTCAAAAATATCTAACGGCGTATATATTTTACAAGTCGTAAACAATAAAGAAAGTAAAACAATTAAAATAGTTAAGAAATAATGAACTTTAGAATTTTATATAATCTTGTATTCGTTAGTGTATTATTTATTTCTTGTGGAGGAGGTGGTGGTTCCGATGATGTAGCTCCTACTCCACCAAGTAAAGCTACTTTAATTTTTCCTGAAGAAAATTCGGAATGTAATGAAGGAACTCAGGTTTCTGCTACACAGACTACGGTTAATTTTGATTGGTCAGATGCTACCAATGCAACTAATTATGAAATTACAATTAAAAACTTAACCACTGGAACTTCTGTTAAACATACCAGTAGCACCTCGAATAAAGCTATTACCATAAATCGTGCAACTCCGTATTCGTGGTTTGTAGTTTCTAAAAATGACGGAAGTGAAACCGCTACAAGTAACACTTGGAAATTTTACAATGCTGGAGATGCGGAATCTTCACATGCTCCTTTTCCTGCTGATTTGGTAAAACCAACAATGGGAAGTAGCTTTAATAGCACTACGACTTCTGTAGTACTAGAATGGACTGGAAGTGATATAGATAATGATTTAAAACAATATAGCATTTTAATGAATACCACAAGTCCTCCTACAACTGCTCTCAATACTACATCTTCTAATTCTTTAGAAGTAAATGTAAGTACAAACAATACTTACTATTGGAGAGTGATTACCGAAGATGAAAAAGGTAATACATCTACATCAGAAATATTTCAATTTAAAATAAAGTAATTTTTAACAAAAAAGTACAAGCCTCATTTCCCCTAAAAATTTGGCTTGTACTGTAAAAACACCCCTGTTTTCCCCATAGGTTAAAAATTACTCCTTGAATCCTCTGGGCTCTTTTGGGCCCTCGAGGAATCAATTTTTAACTAACCCCTTCATTTACTGTACAGTTACTTTTTAAAACACCCTATTTTTTTTATATAAAAAACACAAATCTTTTTTAATTTGTGCCATTAGCTTTATAATCTAGTTTAAAAATTACCTCCTGGTAGCTCTGAACTTTGCGCTTATGCTCTTCGTGCGTTCAGTATCATATAATTCCCTAAAGCTGTTAATGCAGTATACTTATCATATTTATCTAACTTTTCTAAGACTTCCTTTCTTGTAATTATTTTTTCGCAATTTGTAGAACTATTATCTCTCATCAATTTGAAATATTAAACTATTGTGTTCAAAGATTTATGATATAACTAATTACTATACCCATCAACTGTACAGTTGATTATTAAAAGCCCCTATTCTTTTATATAAAAAAAGCACAAATCAATAATGATTTGTGCTATAATGCTCATTTTGTTGTTTAAAAATTACCCCCTGGAGGTTCTGGTTCTGGGCTCTGAGCTTGGGCCCTTTGTGGATTTAAAATCATATAAGTCCCTAAGGCGGTTAATGCTGTATACTTACCATACTTCCCTAACTTTTCTAAGGCTTCTTTTCTTGTGATTTTATTTTCTTGACTTGTCATATTTTGTGTTTTCATCGATGCTTATTTTTTTAGAATTACCTTCTTATTTGCTACTCCAATAGTGCTCTTTACATTCACTACATAAACTCCTGTTTCTACTTTTGGCAAAACAATACTATTCTTTCCGCTTCCTGTAAATTCTCCTTGATATACCAACGATCCTAAAGTGTTGTATAATGTTACTTCAAAGCGCTCTCCTTGAATACCTTCTACAAATAATGTTTGGTTGGCTGTATAAAGCTTGATATCTTCTGAGGTTACTTCTGGAATAATTACTTCTACTTTGCTATGCAAGTAAAATCTTCCTATTCCATTTTCTGATTGTGATAGCGTTACTTGATAAGATTCTTTGGTTAAGTCAATATGCTTTTCTAATAATCTGTCTTCTAAATACACCTCAGCTCCTTCTGGTAAAGAAGTTCCTGTTGTACTAATGATGATAGATGTTCCTGCTGCTGCTTTAACTCCTACGGGAATAATAACCGTTTCATTGGTTTCTGTTGGTAAAGATTGATATGTAAAGTTCTTTTCTGATGAACCATCTAATAGTCTAGTGTAAATATCTAAACTTGCTCCATCAAAGTTTCCTACATCATATCCTGCATCTAATCCTTTAGTTGCATTGCTTCTATAACTAATGCTAGTGTTTACTTTTATACTTTTAGAAGCTATTGATAGTTCTATAGAAGGTACACTTGCTGTTCTACTAAAAGCACCTCCTATAGCAGGTTGTACCTTTCTTTGAGCTTGTTTAAATGATAAAGCACTGATTCCACTAGTAGTTTTTACAAAGAATCCTTGTCCGGGTGCTAATGAACTTTCTCCACTTGCCAATGTTTTAGCTACATACTTGTTTTGAGTATTGTCCCAAACATAGGCACCTACATAAGTCGGATCAAAACTAGCTAGATTATCATTGATAAAGTTCGTTCCTGAGTTTTCATTAATTGGTAAGAAAGCTGTGTATGGGTTTCCTACTGCATTCCATTGAGAGGCTGTTACTGTATGGTTTACATCAATCGTTGCTACAGTTCCTGTAAATGTAACAGCTCCATTGCTTGCTCTTGAAATAGCATAACTTCTTCCTTGTTCAAAAGTAATACTGTTAGAGGCCAAATCATCAACCGTATAATACACCCATTTATTTCCTGCTGTTCTACTATCATCATAGTATCCTACCGCATACCTATTAGGAGTTACTGTAGTGTTTACTCGAATATTATTCGATGCGTTTTCAACAAAGTCTTTTACACTTTGACCAGAGACTGGAGCGGTTACAATGCTCCATTTGTTGGCTACTAAACCTCCACGCTCATAGCTTACTTGTCCTGTAGCAGTTCCTTTTACAATCAAACTAGCACTATTTGCTGCTGTTGATGTCATGGTAAAAGTTCCGTTGTTGTCTAAATTACCATCTACTTGTACTCCTCCATTTTCATTGATTTCAAAAGAAGAAAGTGATGCTACTGTTAAATCGTTGATTTGAACTGAACTTCCTATTACTGGAGTCGTTGCTACATTTGGTATTACTACATTATCTGTGGTTGTTGGTAGCGCTCCTCCACCCCAATTGCCTGTAACTGTCCAATTAGAATCTACTGTTCCTAACCAAGATACTCCAGCTACAACAACTGCTCCTGTTGAATCAAAAGAATCGCCTGTTAATTGTACTCCAGGATGATTCGTACAGTCTGGAAATCCAAATGTAGTTGGTCCACAAGCTGTAAAAAACTGATCTAAATACACTGCTCCTGTTTCAAATGCTACATTTGGTGTTTCATTTATATCAGTATACTTGATTTTTATACTAAATAAATGTTTAGGTGTTGTGGTTACATTATTCGCCGTAATGGTTCCACTGCTTACTCCTTGCTGGAAAGAAGTAGATACTCTGGAAGTTGTATTATCGTTTACAATAAAATCTTTGTAAGCAGGAAAACCATAAACTTCTCCTAAAATACTTCCTGATGGTTGTAAATATTGAAAGTTACCACTTGTATGAATATTACTTCCAAAAGCTGCTGTATTGTAGGTAAAATAAACTTGACCTGAACCTAATTTAAAATCTGTATCTGAAGCTATATAAATATCGGCTTCATAAAAATCGTCCGTTCCATCATTCGTATTTCGAGCATTTACGAAAGTAAAACTAATGTTCTGTGCAAATGTTATTGTACTAAATAAGGTTAATACAATTAGTAGTAATTTTCTATTCATGATTAAGTTTATGTTTCATTTTAAATATGGTTCGTAGGGTTTTATACAACGTATACATAGGTTGTACATTCTAATTCTTAATCACCCTATTTTTTTATTTAATTTTTTAAAAAGAAGTGTTCTTTTATTCAAGATTGAAAAAGCTATTACTTTTCAATAGCCTTTTCATCTTGATTTTATAGGTTATTGTTTAAAATTGTTTTCCTTTCCCTATGTTCGGATTTAACAAGGTATTTATATCAGTATTTTGTATTTGACCATTCATATCCATGTCTGCTTTATTATATCCAGATCCCCCTAATAATTGGATTACTGCACTAACATCTGCATTTTGAATTTGACCATTATCATCTTGATCTCCTACTGGAATTGCAAAAATTCCATTCCCCATATTAATCACAGCATTTGCTGTACCTTTTAAGGAAGTGTTATCTGATGAATAATCAATTGAAGTATTACTTGCTGATAAATTATGTGTGTTTATGGATTGAACACTTAAATGATTACGGTGTTTAATTACTATAAAATAGTTGCCAGCCGTTTGTGTAAAGTTTATTGGGGAAACACCATCTATACCAACAATATCTCCATCCCTTTGAAGAAGTCCCGATTTTCCATCTACAACAACACTACCATCAATAGCATCTCTTAATTCTATCCATATCCAATCAACAATTGCATTTGATCCCGTAGTATTAAATACAGATATATCTGTCGTTAACGCATCACTATAAGGACTTGTAGTTGGCAATAATCCTCCTACTCTAAGATCATCTCTCATGAAACTCTCTTCTCCTGTATTTGGGTTTGATGCTGCTCCTTGTAAAAAAGCCTTAATTGACATAGTAATTGTATTCATCGTATAAACCGCAGTTACACTATTACTCATTGCTACGAATCCACAAACGCTGTCTGTAAGTAAACTCTTTTTCCAATTAGTATCATCTCCAGAAGCATTTTGCAGTGTCCCTGTATTTGAATTACTAGAATCATCTGTTATATTGGTTCCAGAAGCTTGATTATAGTTATAATTTAATACCAAGTTTGTTTCTGATGTTGTATAAACAGTATTCATGCTTGATGTAATTTCCGTTTGTGTACGGATTCCATTCCAGACTCTTGTTTGTGCTATTTCTCCACCAAACAACTTGTCAGATGTAGAAGTATTTTCATAGTTTCTTCCTATTCGAATGTTGGATGTTAAATCAAAAGTTTCAAATCCATAATAAGTACTGGTTGTACCAATTAAATTTCCATTCACATAAAAATTAACACTTGAACCATTTATAGTAGCAGCTACATGGAACCACGTATTTACTGGGTATGTATAACTTGGTGTATTAAAGGTTCCCCCATCATCTACGTCATTATCATGATGACCAGCAAAAATAGTTCCTCCAGAGATATTAATATATAATGGAACAACGACTGAAGCTATACCTGTTCCTGCATATGATTCAAAAGAAATAATGGAAGCGTTTACATCAGTAGCATCTGAAGCTGGAATTTTAACCCACGTTTCTATAGTGGCTTGACTTGAACTTGTTAAATGAGAGTTGATTGCAGAAATACTAACGTAATCATCTACATTATCTAAACTCAAACTATGTCTTACTCCATTATTACTATTTGCATCCGTTGCTACGACTTTATAAATTCTATCTGCTGAAATTGCTTCTGTTGTAAAAGAAAAATCAGTTCCCGTACCCACTACTGGTCCTTGTAATACTTCATTGGATACATTATCTTGTAAATAATAACTTACTCCTGTTTGAGAGTTGGCAACTGATACAATTGCTAATTGCCCATTGGGTTGCGAAATATTAATTGTTTTCTCCTCCAATAGTTGAATGCTTGCAGTTGGTGTTTGTAACATTTGCAATGTATTGGTCGCTGAAGGCAACGTCTGATTATCTTGAACTCCTATTATATTATATGTACGGTTAGCTGTTAAAATTTCTTTAGTAAATGTAATTCCACTTCCAGTTCCTGCAATTGGTCCTTCAATGATACTATCATCTTGATTATTTCTTAAATAATAATGTACACTTGCTTGTGAATTATCTAATGAAATAGTTGCATGGGTATTACACATTACTGAACCTGTTGTATCTAAAGTTACATTTTGATTAGCTATTACAATGGCGTTCACAGTTAACGATTGCACTACATTTGGTGCAGCACTGTAGGAACCTCCTCCTGCTTGAGAGGCTGTAATATTGATAGTTCCTTCCTTAAGTATTGTTACCGTATTTCCAGTAATTGAAACAATTGTAGGGTCTGAACTTGTATATGTAACTGTTAACCCAGAAGAAGCCGTTGCTGTTAAATTAAATGCTGCATCTCCATATATTACATCACTTAATGCGTTAAAAGTTATTGTTTGTGGAGCACCAATTACTGTTACTGTAACATCTTTAGTTGTTGCATTGTATAAACTATTGTCAGAGGTAAATGCACGTAAAGTAACAGTTCCTGCACTTGAACCTGCAGTGAACACATTTCCATCCATAGAAGATCCTGTTCCTCCATTATCAATAATAGTATATGTAGTAGGTTGCCCTGAAAAATTCAATGCCGTTTCTATCGTTTTAGTTTCTCCAGGATTTAATGAAAAGTCAAATAAATTATGAGCTAAATCTGTTTTAGGTGAAAATCCTGTATTAAAGAACAATGTTGAGTAATAGGCAACTGTTTCACTATAATTTGCATCAGCTGCTTGGGTTACTTTTATTATAATAGATCCTGCCACATCACTTGTATTCAACAAATTACCGCTAATTGAATGTCCTAATGTTTCCCCTATAATTTCAAAAGTGTAAGCTCCAGTAGAGTTTGAGTTCAACGTTGTTGTCATATCTACAGTAGTTACCCCCGAGTTGACCAAATAATAAATTCCACCTCCTAAAGTTGCTAAAGGTGCATTTATAGTCAAAGTCATGGTTTCGGTAGTACTTTGATATGTTGCCGTAGCTGCTTGAGATGCTTCAATAATAACCGTTCCTGCATTCCCTATATTCACAGTTTCATTGTTTGTACCGCTTAAGGTTGTTCCCGTTCCACCATCATTAAGAATTCTATAAGTAATTGCACCAGTAGAATTTGATGTAGCATTCAAATTAAAATTTGTTCCCCCTGCATTTACAGCCATATCATTAAAAGTGATTGTTGGATTAATCAATGCTCCATTGTTAACTTTAGAAAACTCGTACCCTGTTTGTTGATAACTCTTAAAAAAGTACGGTGCACCAGAATCTGTATATGCATAAATTGTAAAGTAATAAGTTGTACCTGAAGTCAATCCAGTTATTACCAAATTTGGTGTTGTTGATGCTCCTATATACATTACTTGTTCTCCTCCCTTATAATCAGCATCTGAAGTTGGAAGCGGTCCTCTAAATCCGTAAGGAGTAAAACTATTTACCGTATTCATCTTTACAATATACCCTTTAGCCGCTCCTCTTCCATTATCAGCAATAGGTGCTCCTGTAAATGAAGCTAAAGTAAATCCCGTTCCTGTAAAATTATTAATGACGGCATTTGAAGCCAACTTATCTGTTACTCCAGCTGTAAACTTTGATGTACTATGACCTGTATTAGAAAAATAATACTGACCATTACACACTCTATAGGAGTATGTTTTGAAAAAATATTCTGTGTTGGGTAATAAATTATGCCCAGTAAAGGCTTGACCATTTGGGAACGTTCCTACCAAAATTACCTGTTCACCAGAGCCAGAATAATTTACATTCGCAGTAGGTAAACTACTTTGTACTCCTGTAATATCTGTAAATGAATTTTCTACGTTTATTTTAACTACTTGCCCTTCTGCATCAGCAGGAACATTTGATAAAATTGGTGATAATCTATTTTCATATGTCAAATCTTCTCTAAAACTTAACAATTGTGCATTACCTGATGGAATTCCACATGTTTTAATAGTTACTGGAGTACTTCCTGTTGTTTCAAAATAGTCTCCTCCAGCACAGGTATTGTAAGTATACACCTTTACATAATAGGTTCCATTGGCTGTTAATCCAGTAATATTAAGATTTGGATTTGCTGAGCTACCTATATACATAACTTGTTCTCCTCCTGTCGCTGAATTATAGACTGTACTGGCAGCTCCAGGAACAGCATTTGGTGCTGTAAAAGAATTTACATCACTTACTTTAACAATATAACCTAAAGCTCCATTTACAATTGACGGAGCTGTAAAAGAAGTAATACTTAATGTATTTGCACCTGTAGCACTTGCAGTTACATTTGTTACTGCTGATGGAGCTTCACAAACATAATTAGTAGTAACAACTGTAGAACCTGTAGTTTCAAAATTATATTTTCCTCCACATAAATCATAAGTATAAACTTTTACATAATACGCTTTATTAATCTGTAGTCCAGTAATTACTTGATTGATATTATCAGTAGTTCCAGCGGCACTTCCTACTTGTCCTGTATACACAACTTGCTCTCCTGTTTTGCCAGAATAGTCTAATGAAGCTGCTGGTATTGAAGTTCCGCTTACTGGTGCCGAAAAGCTGTTTGTATCACTAAATTTCACTAAATATCCGATAGAAGTATCCGCTCCAACTGGTCTACCTAGAGTATTAATAGTTGCGGTAGTTGGTGAAGTTGCAGTTACTGAATTAATACTCCCTACACCTGGTAATGTTCCTGGGCAAGTTGTAATAGATACAGGTGTACTAGTGTTATTATAATTGATATATCCCTGACAATCACTATAGGTATACACTTTATAATAATAAGTAGTATTTCTTTGTAAATTAGTCATTGTCAAAACCGATTCTAATGCTCCATTGTCGGTTCCTACATATACTACATGTTCTCCAGAACCACTGTAAGAATTATTTACTGCAACATTAGGTAATGACTGATTTTGGATGTAATGATCGGTAAAATCTGTGAATGAATTTGTTCTTGAAAACTTGACTATATAATAAACATCATCAAAGCTGTTAGTTCCTAAAGTATTTAAAGTAACATCGGTATCATTAACTTGTTTAGGTGATGGTGTTGCAATTCCAAACTCATAACAATAGTATAATGAATTTAAAGAATTCGCTTTTAAATTAAAATTATAATTAAAACTAGTAGCACTAGTAATTACTTCAATAGCATAATAGTTATTACTATTACCTCCACTTACATTATTACTATATGGTAAACGAACACTATAATCATAAATCCCCGAAGATTGCATCAAAGTTCGCATTGTACCAATATTTACTGGAGTTACTCCCCAATTTCCACCGCGATACTCCCAAATTCTGAAATCAAAATTTGGATTACTATTTACCCAAAGCCTATCTAAATAAAGGAACATATCAGTAGCCTGCGTTACTTTTCGAGAAATAATCCAAAAATCAGAATCAGTACTTGTAACTGTTCCTTGATAATTGGCAGACATATGAATTCGGGTTTGAGCAGAGGATATTGCATTGGCAACAGAATTATTATTCTCTACCTCATTAAACGTTTGAGCAATCATTTGTGTTATTGTTAAACACATAAGTATTGCATACAAGAGTATATTTTTTTTCATAAGAGGGCTTAAATTTTGTTCTACTTTTCTAACCTTTTTGATAAAAGGGCTTTATTATATTGCTATTAATATTTATACAACTCAATTCAGAAACTATTCTTCAAACAATTCTTAATTTAAAACCTAACCCTTTACAAGATTAGGTTTCATAAAAATTAGAATTGTTTTCCTTTACCAATATTTGGATTTACTAATGTATTTACATCTGTATTCTGAATCTGACCATTCATATCCATATCTGATTTATTATATCCTGATCCACCTAGAAGTTGGATGATAGCATTGATATCTGCATTTTGAATTTGTCCATTTTCATCTTGATCTCCTACAGGAATAGCAAATACTCCATTTCCTAAATCCACTACCGCATTGGCTCCTCCTTGAAGTGATGTATTGTTTGATGATAAATCAATAACTGTATTACTGTTTGTTAAACTATAAGCGTTTGCAGAAAGCACACTCAAATGATTTCTGTGCTTAATTACGATATGATAACTTCCAGAAGATTGTGTAAACGTAACCGGTGAGCTTCCATCAACAGATACAATATCTCCATCTCTCTGTAACAAAGCTGACTTTCCTTCTACAACAATAGAATTATCAGTACCATCTCTTAATTCTACCCAAATCCAATCTACAATTGCATTTCCACCGGTATTTGTAAATACTGAAGCACTTGTAATAAGAGCATCACTATAAGGACTTGTTGTAGGCAGTATACTTCCTGCTCTAAGGTCATCTCTCATTAAACTTTCTTCTCCAACATTTGGATTGATTGCCGCTCCTTGTAAATAAATCTTGGGACTCAACGTAATATCAGGATTCGCCACTGTTAGTGTTTGCATAACCGAAGCAGCAGCTGTATAATTGGTGTTTCCAACTTGCCTTGCTGTAATAATGGTACTTCCCATCCCTACTACACTTACTACATTTCCTGAAACAGTTGCCACTGCCGTATTTGAACTAGTGTATGTTATTGTTAATCCTGAAGTAGTACTTGCTGTAAGGTTAAAGTCTGGGCTCGAAGGCGCTACTGAAGTTAAACTGTTAAATGTAATTACTTGATTCGCTCTGTTAATCGTAAAACCATAGTTATCTGATCCTTTATATTGCGGATCTGATGCACTCACAGTAACTGACATCGTATAATCTCCGGCATTTGTTGGGGGTGTATTCGAAGGTCCATAATCGATATCATCCGTATCAGTTCCTTGATAAGAAACTGTATATGTAGGTGTAACTACTTGATCATTGCTATCTGTAAAACTTGAAATAGCAGGTCCTTGAGCAGAACCATTATAGGTCAAGCTTCCTGAACCAAAATTTATCATTACATTTT